>JBMZDW010000001.1:0-169753 GCA_049614565.1 Cognaticolwellia sp.
ATGATGACAAGGTAAGTACTCTCCCCACGAATACACCCTACTATGTCCGATACTCTTCAGTATTGGACATAGTATGTATGATGCCTTAAACTCATTTCATACTTAAATTGATAGCCAGAAATAAAAATAAAATGTTATTAAATAAACCTGTGCCTTTGTTTCCTCCATACTTAGACTTATGTGATTTCGACTTAGAAGATTATCCCGAGTTAGATAAATTGTTTAGTGCAAATGAATCTTGGTGGCTCGAGCAATTTAACTGGGGAAAAATTTTCCTAGTTTATATTGGCAGAAATAAATCTGAGCATACCTACGATAGGTTTAGAAACGATGTTGAACGCTTTCTGCTGTGGTCGTTTATCGAAAAGAAAAAACCTATCGATCAACTACGAAAATCAGACTTTCTTGAATACGCTGACTTTTGCTGGCAGCCGCCGGTAACTTGGATTGGCACGTCTAATCAAGAGCGTTTCAAAATAACCAACGGTTATTCGTCGGCAAATGAGCATTGGTTTCCATTTAAAATTCAAGCGCCTAAAAGTCAAAAAGCTAATCAGGTTATTGATAAGAAAAAATACCGTCCGTCACAACAAACGCTAACATCAATGTTTACTGCCATTATTGCGTTTTATAATTACTTAATGTCAGAAGATTTTTGTATCGGTAACCCAGCACAAATTGCCAAAAAAGATTGTCGACATTTTATTATTGATTCGCAAGTTAAAGAAATTAAACGTTTAACGAGCAGCCAGTGGCAGTTTGTTTTAGACACTGCGGTTGAAATGGCTGACGAAAACCCTATTTTTGAGCGTAATTTATTTGTGATTGCCGCGTTGAAAACCTTATTTTTAAGAATCTCAGAGCTCTCTGAGCGGCCCAATTGGTCGCCGACTATGAGTCATTTTTGGCAAGACGAAGATGAAAACTGGTGGCTAAAGGTGTTTGGTAAAAGTCGAAAATTGCGTGATATTACCGTGCCAATTGATTTCTTGCCCTTTTTAGAGCGTTATCGTACTTCGCGGGGGCTGTTGGGTTTGCCCGCCAGTAATGAAAACTCAATATTGGTGGAGAAAATACGTGGCCAAGGCGGTATGACATCTCGTCACTTGCGGCGCTTAGTGCAAAGTGTTTTTGATCAAGCATATGAAAATATGAAGCAATCTGAAGGTGGTAATAAGGCGTTAAAACTCAAAGAGGCGTCGTCTCATTGGTTAAGGCATACCGGTGCCAGTATGGAAATTGAACGTGGACGCCCTCTTAAAGATATTTCTGAAGATCTTGGTCATGCGAGTATGGCAACAACCGATACCGTATATGTCCAAAGTGAAAATAAAAAGCGCGCTGAAAGCGGCAAGCGCCGAAAAGTAGATTAACAGAATATATGATACTGGCAGTTACGTTATTTTGATTACCGATCACAATTTCATGCTTAGGTGTATAGGTTAAGTTTGTAACGATTTAACATTGTGATGGGCCCTTTTTATCGGCTCCGATCTGTTCGCAAATAAACGACGGCATCGCGTAAAAGCGCTAGCTTTTTATCTTATTCAAGCATAACGTAATAACCACAATACCGATCAAAATATTGGAGATAATATGAGTGAAAGCAAGGGCTATATTCCGCCTAAAGTTTGGCAATGGCATCAGGATAACGGCGGAAACTGGGCGAAAATTAACCGGCCAGTTTCGGGCGCAACACATGAAAAAACCTTAAACACAGGTGAGCACCCTTTTCAGTTATATTCTTTGGCAACCCCGAACGGCGTAAAAGTTACCATTATGTTTGAAGAGTTATTGGCGCTTGGGATCACCGCCGCGGAATACGACGCCTATTTAATTGATATTAGCGAAGGAGATCAGTTTTCAAGTGGTTTTGTTGAGGTTAATCCTAACTCTAAAATTCCTGCCTTGGTCGATCACAGCGGCGAAAAGCCGAAACGGATCTTTGAATCGGGCGCCATTTTATTTTACTTAGCTGAGAAGTTTGATGCCTTTATGCCGGAAGAAGAAAAACGCGCCGAGTGTATGTCGTGGTTATTTTGGCAAATGGGCAGCGCACCTTATCTCGGCGGTGGTTTTGGCCACTTTTATGCTTACGCACCAGAAAAGATCGCCTATTGCATCGACAGGTTTTCAATGGAGGTAAAGCGTCAACTTGACGTGCTCGACAAGCAGCTAGCGAATAATCGTTACATATGCGGAGACAAATACACAATCGCCGATATCGCGATTTGGCCTTGGTACGGCGCGCTGGCATTAAATCGTTTATATGATGCGGCAGAGTTTTTAGATTTACCCGCTTATCAAAATGTGATGCGCTGGGCGAAAGAGATAGACCAGCGTCCGGCGGTTAAACGCGGCGTTATGGTTAATAAAGCGTGGGGAGAATTATCAACTCAACTGCATGAACGCCATGACACGAGGGACTTTGCCACGCGCACTCAAGACAAGCTAGAAAAGTAAGTATCAAGAGCGTGTTTAATTACGCGCGCTTATCTAAAGCTTGTAAACCAAAAGCGCTTGAATATTAAATACCTAAGGATTTACACCAGTTGCTCGCTTGAACAAACTCTTTGTGAATAAAGTTTGCGTCAAGGCCATATAATTCGGTTAATTGCTGAATGTTTTCTCCCTGTCCGGTAATGTAATGAGTGGTTAATTCGAGCAATTTCCCTAACAAACCGCTGTGATCAACCAGGGCTTCTTCAATGGGTTTAGCCAGCGGCATTGTTTTTAAAATTTCACTTATTGGCATGCTTAAAATCACTTCTATACCACTGAGTAAGCCGGTAATAAAGGCAAAGTCGCTAATTTCAACAAAGGCACTTTCAGCTGCTAGCGCTGCCATGAGTTTTGCGGTGATCAAGGACTGTTTTGATACTTCATCGGTTTTACTCGATGCTAGTTTTGATAGCGCTAAAATGGTGACAAATTGTTTAAGCTTGTCTTCCCCCAAATAGGCTGCCGCTTGTTTTAATGAGGTAATTTCAACTCGTGTACCGGTTGCAACATTGTTAACCATTTTGAGTAACCCCAAGGTTAAGTTAACGTCGCGACCAATAATCTCTGCAATATGAACGAAATCCAGCGGTTTATTAAAGGTTTCGCTAATCAGGTGTAGCATTTGTGCTTTGATCGGCGCTAAGGTTTGTCCTTCGAGAATTTCAGGCTCATGATAGAAAAAGCCTTGATAATAATGAAAGCCCACTTCCGCCAGTGATTGTAATTGAAAATTGGTTTCTACTTTTTCAGCAACTAATTTAATATCAAAGGGCTTAATGCGCTGTACTACCGGTCGTAATCTCTTAGGGTTAATAGTTTCGATATCAACTTTTATCATCGCGATATAAGGAAAGAACACGTCCCATTTTGAGTCTAAATCATATTCCGTTAATGCAACGTTATAGCCCTTTTTATGATAAAACTGCACAATTTTTAACAAGCGCTCAGTGACACTTTGATGCCCCACTAATTCAATAACGATTGAGGCTTTATCGAACATCAGCGGATACTTGTTAATTAAACACGTCTCGGTAAAATTTATATATGCCACTTTTCCCAAACAAACTGCTTGAATATCGCCTTGAAAGTGGTTTTGTATGATCAGTTGAGAGCTAGCAATATCCTGATCTATTTCAGGAAATTGGTTTTTTGGGCTATCACGAAATAATAGTTCATAACCTACGGTGTGATTATTTCTATCGAGAATAGCTTGACGGGCAACGTAACTTATTTGCATAGGCGGATTATTTAAAAAACCAATAATAGCTAAAACATAACGCATTATGCCTGTTATCGGCAACTTGGTTAAGTAAATATTATATCAATTGAATCGATTACGAATAGTTTATCTCTCGTTTGAGTCTTATCTAGCGTTTCACCATTATTAACGTCTTGCTAGTAACCTCTATAGCTAAGTGATCGCCGTAGCTAATATTATTAATGTATGGCGCCAATAATTCCAGTTGATTTCTCGCCTGAAAGTGCTCGGTTTTGGTGGCTAACAGGGGTTGATAAACCAGTGCGCCATAGCGTTGTTGGTTAGCAATGATATAACATCGGGTAAACTTAAAATCTTCAGGCGGCATTTTCGGGTGCCACTGCACTTGCTGAAAATAATAATCGTGGCACGTTATGTTCACTGAAGTACAGTTAAACTGGGCGTTTAAGGTTGCCGGATAAAAACCGTCAAGATTTAAGCCTAAAGCAAGAAAATACGGTTGTTGCGCCGCAATTGTACCGTGTGGAAAACGTGGATCATTCGCCAAACCAGAGGCTACTTGGTGCCCTTTTACTAGCGTAAATTGATATTTTGTCATAAGGGCAAGTGTAGGTTAATTCACTATTTTTTCCGCTATATTGTAGTTTCCGTCAATGTCGTTGACATCTTTTAATCCTAACGCGCGGGTTAAAATGGGTAAGATATGAATATTTTCAAATGCGTCTATTTGTCTGTTTTTATCAAATGCCGGTCCTGTGGCAATAAAAATGGCCTGCAAATCTGCTTGTGCTTTGGGATCGTAGCCATGAGTTTCAGGATCGATATGCCTTGCACCGTTACTAAATATACTGGATGGCAATGCCTCGATAATAACGTCAGGAATGGCGGGGCCAGTTTGGTTTAAATGCCAATGCTCAGGGTAGTTTGGATATTGGTAGATACGATAATTGGCCCGTCCTGTATTTTCTGCATTGTTGAATAAATCAATACTTTGCTGCAACGCAGCTTTGTTATCACTGTATAAATACAGCTGCGTAGAGCCGTTAATGGCTTTGATATCATCAACAATATATTGCTCCCACTCGATTACATGTTGTGGATTAATTCTAGTCATTCCATGATCAGAAACGATAACTAAGTTAACCTTTGAGTTAAATTCACGCTTAAGGCTTTCGACAAAATCAGCAAGTAAAGCATCAAGTTTAGCTATAGCGTCAATAAGTTGCGGGGAATTTCCGCCATAGTCGTGCCCTGCATCATCAACACTAGCAAAATAGCCGGCAATAAAGTTGGGACGCTGCGACTCTGGTAATCGCAACCAAGCGAGTATTTGATCAAGTCGGTCTTTATTTGGCGTAAAATGTTGATACGGATAATAATAACTCGCCATTTTGTTGTCTACTGGGGTTTCAGATTCTGGCCAAAAGTAAATGGCAGATTTATGCCCTTGCATCTCATTAATATGCCAAAGGGGTTTAGCGGTTAACCATCTAGTATCATTTTTGCCATCACCGAGTTGGTATGCATTGCCAATTTCACGATGAAAAAAATCATTGTGTATTATGCCATGATTACTGGGGTAACAACCGGTAATAATGCTTAAGTGATTTGGAAAGGTTTTACTTGGATAAACAGGCAATAACGCTTTTGCGCTGGTGCCCTGCTCGATAAGCGACATTAATGCTTTAGGCTGATATTGTTCAATATAATGCTGAGCAAAGCCGTCAATTGATAACAGCACTAACGGCGTTTGTGCCCAACTAACCAAGGGAGAAAGACAGCCTAACAATAAAATGGTTTTTAGTTTCACCCGTACAACTCACTTAGTTATATTCAATATTCTGTAAGATAATGCGTCGCTAATGACTCGACAAGTTAGCAATGAAATGGCTAGCATGGTCAGTTTACTTCGCCACTGCGCCATAACAATAATTAACGCACAGTTATAGGGTGCGCTAATTATTATGCGTGATGATGGCGTATTAAAATAGATCTAAAATATTGCTTAAGTCTTTTTTACCGTGCGCTATTTCATCTGACGTTAAACCAGATAATTCATGAGGAAAAACTAACCATTCTGCTGATTCGTGAATGTAATAATCCGGCACTATATCCACCTTTGAGTTTTGTGGTTTATACCAAGGGCAAGCAATTCTAACGTCTTTTGGCATATTATTACGGGTGAGTTTTTTCATCTGCGTAATTAAGGCATCAATACTACGCCCAGAGTCAAAGACGTCATCGACGATAAGTAAACCATCGTCGGCATTGGCATTTTCAATAATGTAGTGCAAACCATGCACTTTAATTTCTTTGCTTTGCTGGTTAATACCATAGTAAGAGGAAGTACGTACGGCAATATGATCGGTTTCTACCTTTTTAAAATCAAAATATTCTTGCACCGCAATGCCTATAGGTGCACCACCACGCCAAATGCCGACAATAAATTGGGGTCTAAAACCGTCTTCAAATACTTTTGCTGCCACGCGAAATGAATCTTCAAGCAATTCTTGTGCGGTTATATATCGCTTTTCCATGGATAGGTGAACCTTATTTAATAAATTTTGACTATGGCAGACATTATAACGCTTTTTTTACCGCGCTGAGTAGCTCAGAGATGTAATTTATAGCTTTTGATCAATAAAAGAAATTTGCTGATAAATAACATCGACCGCCTGTTTAAAAAATGCGTGATTGATATTCTCAAACGTGTCGCTGATTTGATGGTAGTTTTTATGGTGGCCGACACCATAATAGATAAAGGGAATATTTTGTCGGTGAAAAGCCGCGTGATCACTCGCCCTGTGCCAACTTGTTTTTCGGGAAATATCGCGGTTTTGTTGTCGAAAACCTTTTTTAAGATTAATGGTGTAACTTTGTTGCTGCAAGCTTGATATATCAGCTGTGCTTAATATTTTGCTTAAACCTCTACTGATATAATGTAGCCGTTTAGTTTTCACACTGCCCGCTATCATATCTATATTAATATTAAGTAAAGTTTTTGCGATTAGCTTTGGATTTTGTTGAATAAATGCTTTCGCACCGAGTAAATTTATTTCCTCGCCATCACTAAAGAGCAAAATTACGCTATGACGCAACGGCGATGCTTGAATAAGCTTAGCGTAGTGTATCAGCGCCGCTGTACCTGAGGCATTATCATCTGCACCATTATATATTTTATTACCTTTACTGCCGATATGATCAAAATGGGCAGAAAGCACAATAAATCTATCCGCGAATTCAGTGCCTTCAATCACACCAACAACATTGTTACCTTGACGACGGTTAAACAGGCTATTAATTGAAAAAGGTAATAAATAACTATCGCCTAGAGAGATAATGTTGTTTTTTTTGAGTTGCTTAGCAATATAATGTTGTGCCAATTGATTGCCGACAGTGCCTGTGCGACGACCTCGCAACGCATCAGACGATAAGTATTGTAGGTGTTGCAACATGGCGTCATTTGACAGCTTAGCGGTGCTATTTGGATAAAAATTTTGTGTACTACACCCTGAAATAAAACACAGTAAAATCAGGATGTAGTAGATATTATTAAGGTTCAAGGTAGCTTGCTAACATGTGTTTGTCTTAAAAAGTTTAATTTGGCCAAATATTGTTTATCTAACCGAGCTATGCGATTTTTTGCCATGGCTTTTTTCATATAGCTTTTCGCTTTTTCGACTTCGTCTAACATATAATAAACTTTCGCTAAACCAAAATAGAGTTCGTGAATGCTATCATTGAGTTTTATCGCTTTTTTATAGTGATTTATTGCCTCTTTATACGCGCCTTGATAGAAACGTTCATCGCCAAGTAACGCGTAGTAATAAGGGTTGTTAGCGCGTTTACGCATGATATGATTATCGAGTTGCTTGGCTTTTTCATATTCACCATTAATATGCAATAGCATACTTAAATTAGACATCGCAGTTAGGTTATTGCGATCTAAGGATATCGCATGTTGGTATGTGGCTATTGCACTTTTTTCATAGCCTTTAAAGCGATACAAAATGCCTAAGTTACCCCATGCCGGAGAAAATAAAGGAGCAATTTTTGTCGCTGCTCTCAAATAGGCATAAGCAATAACATAGTCACCATCAACCATAGCATTTGCACCTTTATTATTGTAAAACATCGCCAGCACAGTGTTTTTGTCTATTCTATGCTTTGGAAATGATTTTTTAAGTACATAGGGATCAAAATCAATTTCCATGTCATTGCGTTGCCAAAACAGCACTTTTTGCGGTGTTTTTGGCTGTAAAACCGCCAAATTGATATGACCAGTAAGCATATTAACCCTGCCGTTGCGCACCCAATATTCAGGTACATCAACACTTTGAAAGGCAACATTTAGATCGGCTTCTTGGGCTATAGCGTACGCCATAATGGTTAACGATAAACAGTTAGCTTCTTTATTTTTATACGCTTGAGCGGCAATAACATTAGCACCCGACTTATACGCCAAATTAATATGCTCCGGGCTAAAAAAATGTTGCAACAACTTTTTAGCTTTTGTTCGTGTGTTACGTTCAGAGCCAATACGCTGAGCCATGAGTTTCATTTCGTCACTTAAGGCAAAGATGTTGGCCGCTGTTTCTACTTTAACGTTTTTATAACCGTTAAATTGACTATCTAGAAAAACGCCAGGCTTTGCATTTTGACCAGCATTTACTCGCAATCTATCTGTAGACTGGCAAGCAGATAAAAATACAAATAATGCCGATACAAGTATCAATTTAGTTACGCTTTTCATATTGACTCCAAAACCAACCAATTTAGCCCTGTATTAATCATAAGCTTGAATGCCAACATTAGCCGAGACAATAGCAATATATTAATAAACAATTACAATTTTTTAGCTAAGGAAATTGATGACTTAGCTTCATCTATTGCAATTGAATAGAGAAACTTTTGCGTTTACTTGCTATGCTGCGCGCTAGTTTATTCGTTAAAGTTTATTGGTTGTTGAATTTATGAAAAAAACACTGGCCGGTTTTTTTACTGGAAGTGCCATCGCTCTAAGCATAATCACTGCTGCTGCAACTTATCAGCTCTACAAAAATAAATATGCCACCATAGATGCGCAATTAAAGGAAATCTCTGGCATCGAGTTTGATAAGCGCATGAAGCTGTGGGCGATTAATGACGGCGGCGATCATGCAAAGCTATATCAAATCAACAAAACCGGTGGTATAGAGAAAACCATCACGGTGACCAACGCAAAAAATATTGATTGGGAGGATATGACCCAAGATGATTTTGGCCATTTCTTTTTAGGTGACTTTGGTAATAATGACAATTTACGTAAATGGTTAACCATTTATAAAATTGAAAACCCTATTGATATTAAAGGTACAACAACTCAAGCTGAGATTATCAAGTTCAAATACCCTGAGCACACCAGTTTTCCGCCGAAAGCCGAAGAAATGGAGTTTGATGTTGAAGCCTTTGTTTTTTATAAAAGACATCTTTATTTATTTACCAAAAACCGCACCGTACCGTTTAACGGCATAACCACCTTATATAAAATCGGCGATCATGCAGCCAATTATGACGCCGAGAAGCTTAGTACGTTTAAAACCTGTACCATTTTGGAAAAACTCTGTTGGATCACATCAGCGGCATTAAGCCCAAGTAGAAAAAGACTTGCATTGCTGGACTCACAACGTATTTGGCTATTTGAAAACTGGCAAGGAGATGATTTTTTTTCTGGCGATAGCTATCGCATTGACTTAGGTATGGTCACTCAAAAAGAAGCAATAACCTTTTATGATGAAGATCAAATCGTTTTTACCGATGAAGAATTTCATGGTATTGGCAGAAATGCCTATATGATCAACCTAAACGAGGTTGAAAAACATAAGCTTTAACTGCTGTTCTCGAGCAAAACGTTTGTACCGCTAAGGATGGTTTCCTAACATTTTCATCACCACGCCACGCCGACTCCCCTTCATTTATCTGCAATATTTCTACATAAAATAACGCCTTAGTTCTATAGTTAATCCTACAGTTAATTGTCACTTATTGGAGATTACTAACATGACAGAACTCAAAGGTTTTGCAAAAGGAGAAGTGCAAACGGTAAGGCAATGGACCGAAAATGAGTTCTCGATCACCGTAAATGCCGATATTGGTCCTTATATTGCAGGGCAATTTACTAAGTTGGCGTTAAAAGATGAGCAAGGCAATTGGCTCAGACGCGCGTACTCCTTTGTAAATGCGCCGGATCATCGCTTAAAACACCCTATGGAGTTTTTAATTATCGATGTACCAAGTGGTGATCTAAGCCCAAAACTTGCCACTTTACATCCTGGTGATGAAATCTACGTTGGTGAGAAGCCCAGTGGCTTTATGACCTTAGATGAAATCCCTGCAACAGCAAAAGACTTATGGCTACTCTCTACCGGTACCGCCATCGGGCCTTTTTTATCAATACTATCAACCGATAAAACCAAAAAACGTTTCGAAAACATTGTTTTAGTACATGCTGTGCGCACAAAACAAGAACTTGTTTATCAAGAGTTAATCGCACAGCTATTATCCGAATACGCAGGTAAACTCAGTTATCTGCCGATCGTTTCTCGTGAAAGTCATCAAGATATACTCGATGGTAGAATTCCTCAACGATTAGCAGATGGTAGCTTAATGAAAGCCGTTAACTTAAGTGCGAACAAACAAGACAGTTTTTTTTATTTATGTGGCAATCCTGCTATGGTGCATGATACGCGCGACGTGCTACTTACACTCGGCTTTAAAAAACACTTACGCCGAGAGTCAGGACACTTTAGTTTCGAAAATTACTGGTAGTTTGCATTTGGTCATACAAATTTTAGATTTTATTTGGGTTATCTAACGCGTTTTTCAGGCTAGAAATCGTCGAGTTCTGGTACGCCACTTCCAATAAGTCATCGGCAAAATCGTATAATAACAACCCGATTTAATTCCACGTAGCAGCCAATTTTAGATAGAAAATTCGCGCTCATATTGCCACCATTTCAACAATTTTTTATTAGCTATATTACTCATTCTTCCTGTGATTTTTTCGGAGAAAACCTACCATAAATACTGCTTAATAAGCTCAAAATATAGCATTTAGCAAAAGTCATTTCATCGTAAATTCAGGCATTGGTTTTACCATGGGCCTATCCAATAACTCCAAAATATTCCAGCGGCTATTTTCATCATGTTGTTTGAATATATTTCAACGGCTACATCATAGTAACTTGCATTCATCAATATTAAACAACCTTAAGGTAAGTGAATAGTCACTTCACGCCTAACTGGGGTTGTCGGGGTTACCTTTGCTGTATTTTTCGGGGTTACTAGGGTTGTACGAATAATCCTTAAAATAACTCTGAGAGTTATGCGCCTATTTACTTTAGGGGTTGTTAGGGTTACAGTTTGCTAGGTACTAAAACAGAAGGTAAAGTGATGAAATATCCAGTGATGGTTTTACGAAATAACGAAGAAAATAATTACCAGTTTTCGGTGGTTGATTTACCCGGTTGTCAGGTAAAGGCTGACACTATGGATGAAGGCTTTTTATTGCTTAACGAAGCAATGGCAGCGCACTTAAAAATATTGGTTGAATATGGCGAACAAGTGCCACAGGCAAAAACCATTGAACAGCATATGTTAGCTACGACCGCGAGTGCGCCAATTTGGGCCGTGCTTGATTTTGATATTGTGCCCTACATGGGAAAAAGCCATAAAATCAATGTCACCTTACCTGAGTTATTGATAAAACAAATTGATGATCGGGTGGCTAAATCTTCACAGCACAAAACCCGTTCTGGTTTTATTGCCACCTCGTGTTTGGCAGCGTTAAAAAACTAAATGCCTTACTAACACCTATTGCTTTAGCTGACGTTTTTCAGATCTTAAAAGCACAATAATTTATTAACCTGATCAGAGAATTCAGGTAAAATAAAATCACATAACAAATTGAAATAAGGCTTAAACATTGACCATTAAAAATGCAAACCTACTATTACTTAGTAGCTCTCGGGTGGGAAACACCAACTATTTGCAACATGCCTTAGCCATGATAAAAGCCAAGCTCAATGGCGTAACGGAATTATTATTCGTGCCGTATGCTGGCGTGACGGTAAATTATGATGATTACACCGCAATGGTACAAAGTGCCTTGGCTGAAATTGGCATTAAAGTTACTGGTATACACCAGCATAGCGATCCCGTTGCTGCTATTAACAATGCACAAGCGATTGCTATTGGCGGCGGCAATACCTTTCATTTATTGCACCAGCTTTATCAAAACGGCTTAATTAACGCTATCCAAGCGAAAGTTGCGACAGGCATGCCTTACATTGGTTGGAGTGCTGGCTCGAATGTTGCCGGACTTTCTATTCGCACAACAAACGATATGCCGATCATTGAGCCAGAAAGCTTTAACGCCTTACAACTTGTTGATTTTCAGCTTAATCCGCATTACACCGATCATAATCCGCCAGGTCATAACGGTGAAACCCGTGCCCAACGTTTAGCAGAGTTTATGGTACTCAATAGCGAAACACCGATTGTCGCGATTGTTGAAGGTACGGCGTTAGATGTGAAAAACAATACGCTAACATTAGCCTCTGGATTAGACGCGAGTAGTAACGCATCAGGCTTTTTGTTCAAAGCCGGCGAAAAAAGTGTGATTAACACAGATGATAATTTAAATTATTTATTATAAATAACAATTCGTTACACTAGTGTGTATTAAAGCTGTGCGGTTAATAGTGAAATATCTATTTTTTGTGCGGCTTTGCTGATATCACCATCAAAAGGTAGTTCCGCCAACTTGGGTATGGGCAACAAAGTGGTTAGCTCAGCGATGTTTTCTGCTAAATAAGGCATATCATCCGGACAATTGGCTATCCAAGCTAAACAATTTAAGCCGTCGGCGATAATGGCTTGATAGCTTAATACGGCATGATTTAAACAGCCTAACTTCATATTTACCACCAGCACAACTTGTTGTTGGCTTGCTTGGACAAATTCAGATAAAAACTTGCCATGGCCCAAGGGTAAACGCCAGCCCCCTGCACCTTCACAAATCAGCACATCTGGTGCTAAGGAGACGATACTGTTATAGCCTAATTCAATATCAGCCAAATCAATAACTTGTTGAGACTGTGCCGCGGCAATATGCGGCGCAATTGGTGGCTCAAAAGCTATTGGATTTACCTGTGAAATGTCTTGCTGACAGTTCGATTGCTTAAGCAACAACAACGCATCTTCATTCACTAGCTTATCGTCAATGCGCTCGCAGCCAGCCGATATGGGTTTGTACACCGCGACTTTGTGATTGTTAGCGACAAGCGCATGTACTAGTGCTTGCGCGGCGTAGGTTTTACCCGCGTCGGTGTCGGTGGCGGTAATAAATAGTTTCAACATTGTTTTTGGCTCGGTAACGTCATGTTTTAACATTAAAAATTTTTCAGCGTAAGCTTAGCTCAGCTTTACCACTAATCCAGACAGCACTTTGTAAGTGGCGGGATATATGCCATTTGGCTCTAAAAAGTCTTGGTAGCTTTTGGTCATTTTTTGCCATTTATCTTTTCCTGCCAACCCTTTAGCTTGCTTTTTCGGCACATGATTTGCTCCAAGCCCTTTTAGCTCGTGCGCCAAATGTAAAACGTTCTCATACTCTAAAATAATATCTTGTTGCTTGGCGTTCAATAATTTGCGATCTACACCATCGAGTAAGGCTTTAATGTCTCTTTCAGGTTTAAACTCAATAACATGCTGATCATTGTCAACTTGCGCCCACGACGATTTTAATTCAAATAAGGTGCCCTCAACTAAGGTGCTAAAGGCAAAAAGTCCACCGGGTTTTAATACCCGCATGACTTCATCGAGCACAGTGTCTAATGGCTCACACCATTGGATCATCAAATTTGAATAAATAAAATCGACACTATTATCTTGTAAAGGAATTTTATAGGCATCCGCTTCAAGCCAATGTATGGTATTGCTACGATTTTCTGCGGCAAATTGCAGCATATTTTTCGAAATATCTAATCCCAGCACCTGTTGATAACGACTGGCTAACAGCTCGGTAAAAAATCCAGTGCCTGAGCCTAAATCTAAAACGGTTAAGTCATTGCGGTTTGGCAACCATGGCATTAAATGTTTGCCACAGTAGCGCTGTAAACGTGCCGAAATATCATAAGACGCACTGGCAGAGCCAAAAGAGCGTGCTATTTTAGAGCGGCTTTTCTCGTCGGACATTAATCTATAACCTCATTGATACAATTAGCTAAGTAATTGATATCTTTACTTTCATGACTCGATGTTACGGTAACACGTAACCTTGAGCTGTTGTTAGGAACGGTTGGGGGGCGGATGGCGGTCAGCCAAATGCCCATATCGCGCAACTGCTGGCAAACTTTAAGCGTTGCCGTTTCATCACCAATAACAATGGCGTGAATTGATGACGCATTTTTAATTAATTTAACTTTGCTAGATAATTTAGCTGCCAATAATTGACTCAATTCGGTAATTTTTTCGCGCCGCCAATGCTGGGTTTGAATAATTTCAATACTCTTTTTCGTCGCCCAAGCTAATGCCGGCGATATCGCGGTGGAATAAATATAGTGTCGAGAAAAGTTAATTAAGTAATCTGCTAAGGACTCGTCACAAGCAACAAATGCTCCACTGGTGGCAATGCTTTTACCGAAAGTCGCCATAACAACATCCACCTCGGCAATACTGCTACTGCCTTGGCCATACTCGCCAACCACGCCAATACTGTGGGCGTCATCCAAATATAATAGTGCTTGCTGTTGTTGCGCTATTTTTGCCAAAGTCGCAACATCAGCCTGATCGCCGTCCATGCTAAACACACCTTCTGAGACGATAACCTTGTTGATGGCATTCTCATCTTGGTGAGCTTTAGCTTGGTTTTGTGTTAAAAAGCGCTGAAGTTGTTCGGTATCGTTATGTAAAAAGCGTTTAACTTTTGCGTCACTGCTTAGTGCGCCATCAATTAACGAGGCATGGCTGAGTTTATCTAAATAAAGCTCACAACTTTTATGCCCCAAAGCGTGTATTAGCGCGCTATTGGCAGCAAAACCACTGGAAAATAGTAAACATTTAGGTTTATTTAACCAGCTGCAAATATCATCTTCTAACGCTTGATGTGCGTATGAATAGCCGGTAATTAAACTTGAACCACTGGCACAGGTACCGAAACGTTCTGCGCCCTCAACTAAGGCTTGATTTATCTTGGGGTGATGATTTAAACCAAGGTAGTCATTTGAAGAAAAGTTTAAGTAACTTTTATCACCGATTTTAACATAACGGCCATTTTGCTCAGCAACGCATTGACGCGCACGATAACGCGCGCGCGCTTTTTGCTGGGCAATATCTGCGGTTAAAAACTCAAACGCCATAAAGCTTAATTTACCGCGTTATAAAAAAGATCGCTGTTTTGCTGATCAATAACCGCAGTGTTAAGTTTTGCTTCATCAACCTCTGAACTGGCAATGGTTTCGGTGTTAATACCTAAACGGTCAAATAACATCATATCTTTATTCGCTTCAGGGTTACCTGTGGTCAGCAGTTTGCAACCATAGAAAATCGAATTAGCACCGGCTAAAAAGCACATGGCTTGCATTTGCTCGTTCATGGCGTCACGCCCTGCTGATAAACGCACATGACTTTTTGGCATCATAATACGCGCCACCGCAATACAGCGAATAAATTCAAAATGATCTAAATCGTCAACATCAGATAACGGCGTACCTTCAATTTTTACCAACATGTTGATCGGCACACTTTCAGGTTGTGGTGAAAGGTTAGCTAACTGGGCTAATAATGACGCGCGGTCTTTGCTTTCTTCACCCAAACCTACGATGCCGCCACTACACACCTTCATGCCTGAACTTCGCACATTGCTTAGGGTGTCTAAGCGGTCTTGATAAGTACGCGTGGTGATAATTTGATTGTAATGCTCTGGCGAGGTATCTAAGTTATGGTTGTAATAGTCTAGCCCTGCACCTTGTAATTCATCGGCTTGCTCAGCCGATAACATGCCTAAAGTCATACAAGTTTCAAGACCAAGCGCTTTAACGCCCTTAACCATTTCTACCACTAAAGGCATATCTCTTGCCTTGGGATTACGCCAGCCAGCGCCCATACAAAAACGGGTTGAACCTTGCTCTTTGGCAACTTTTGCCGCTTCAAGTACTTTTTCAACTTCCATTAAACGTTCTTTATCAATGTCGGTTTTATAGCGTGAGCTTTGCGAACAGTACTTACAATCTTCTGGGCAGGCACCGGTTTTGATCGATAATAAGGTACTCACTTGCACTTCATTCGGGTTAAAATTTTCACGGTGGATAACTTGCGCTTTAAACATCAAATCATTAAATGGCATATCAAACAGCGCTTTAACTTCATGCGCTTGCCAATTGTGACGAATTTCACTATTTGTTTGTTGGCTATTATTAGCGGCGTTATTAAGCAGTGGCTCGCTTAACGTTGATGTTTGCTGTGACATAGTTATTTACTCGTTTTGAAAATTGCATCTGACATTATTAACGCGTAGTCTATGCGCCAACACCAAGATGTCAACTAATTTACCAAGCCAATCTTTACATATGAACAATAAACAAACAAAACTTCTCGCATTTGATAAAAACCACGTTTGGCATCCTTATACCTCTATGTCACAGCCCTTACCTTCATATTTGGTTGAATCTGCTGATGGCGTTTATATCACCTTAGCCAGTAGTGAAAAGACTAGCGGTGAAAAAGTTGTTGATGGTATGTCGTCATGGTGGTCAGTGCTGCATGGTTACAATCATCCCGAGTTGAATCAGGCTTTAGTGGCGCAAAGCGAAAAATTTTCTCATGTTATGTTTGGCGGCTTAACCCATGAACCTGCGGTTAAACTCGCAAAAACCTTGGTCGAACTTACCCCGAGTGGTTTAAATAAGGTATTTTTAAGTGACAGCGGCTCAGTGGCGGTAGAAGTAGCGCTTAAAATGGCAATCCAGTATTGGCACAGTAAAAACCAAGCCAATAAGCATAAAATATTAACGATAAAAAATGGCTATCACGGTGATACGTTTGCTGCCATGTCAGTTTGCGACCCGGTTAACGGTATGCATCAGTTGTTTGAACCTGTGCTGATGAAAAATTTATTTGCGCCAGCGCCAACAACCTCATTCGGTGAGGATTGGGATGCAACCGACATTGACGCGCTTTCGACCATGTTTGCCAAACACCATAATGAAATTGCTGCATTTATTATCGAGCCTATCGTGCAAGGCGCGGGGGGCATGCGGTTCTATCATCCTAACTACTTAAAAGCCTGTCGTGAACTTTGTGATCGATACCAAGTGCTGATGATTGTCGATGAAATTGCCACCGGTTTAGGACGAACCGGTAAGCTATTTGCCTGTGAATGGGCCAATATTAGCCCTGATATTATATGTTTAGGTAAAACCTTAACCGGCGGCTACATGACGTTAGCCGCCACCTTGTGCAGCGATGAAATAGCCAACACCATCAGTGATGGTGAGGCGGGCTGTTTTATGCATGGCCCTACTTTTATGGGCAACCCGTTAGCCTGTGCTGTGGCCAATGCCAGCTTGAAGATTTTAAAACGTAAGCAGTGGCCGCAGCAAGTTTCAGCGATTGAAAGCTTTTTCAAACGAAAACTAACGCCGCTGAAAAGTCACGCGCGAGTTAATGATGTCAGAGTATTAGGGGCCATCGGTGTAGTTGAAGTTAAGCAGGATGTTGATATGGCGACAATTCAGCAGCGTTTTGTGCAATTAGGCGTGTGGATTCGCCCTTTTGGTAAGCTTATTTATATTATGCCGCCGTTTATCAGTACCAATGAACATTTGGCATTGCTGGTCAATGCCATTAGCACTGTACTCGATGAAGATAACTGCTTTCAAAGCGATTAACGCTTTTTGCTGCCTTGTCTATTAGTTTTGTTTAATTTAGCCAACATTTGCTTCGGATATTTGCACTAAAATAAAGCTCACCCAAGCAATGGTGATAATAAGCAGTAATATCATATTAAAATGTTTTGCATCGCCTTTGCGTCTGCTGCGATATTTGTCGAGTATGATACAAAAGTAACTACTTAACGCACTGAGCCATAACACTATATAAAGGTAGCCAGTTAACGGTGTCAGCCAAAACTTTCTAACTTCGATATCATGAAAACGTAATATACCGTAATCAGCATCTGGCGCCGCGTAATACGAAACAATCAAAGCAAAAACAAATAACCCCCAGCCAACAATGGCCAACACCCTAACTATATACGTCCATATATCTGCAGCATTTCTTCGCTCTTGTTGCGTCACATTCATACTTCTGAACACCTTTTTAAGATAATTTGCGAATTTTATTTTTATAACGTCGAGATTTAACAACTTTTACTTGTTAAACCCAATCAGCAAGGTAACATATCACTCCTTAAAATTAGCGTACATTTTGACAGAAAAGAGGTTTGTAAATGTCAGTCATTGCAATTACCGATATCTTAGCAGGGAAATATCCTGTTAATGAATCAATTACTATCCATGGTTGGATCCGCACCCGTCGTGATTCAAAAGCAGGTATTTCATTCTTAGCTATACATGATGGTTCATGTTTTGACGCTATTCAAGCCATTGCTCCGAATAATTTGGATAATTATCAGACTGATATATTAAAATTGACCACTGGCGCGGCGGTAAAAGTTAGCGGAATTTTGGTTGAATCACCAGGTAAAGGTCAGTCATTTGAGCTACAAGCTGAACAAGTTGAAGTGTTAGGCTTAGTTGAAGACCCTGATACCTACCCCATGGCGGCAAAACGTCACAGTATTGAATTTTTACGTGAACAAGCACACTTACGTCCACGTACTAATATCGGTGGTGCCGTTACGCGTGTTCGTAATACGTTGGCGCAAGCGGTACATCGCTTTTTACATAGCAAAGGTTACTTTTGGATCAGCACGCCGCTAATTACCGGTAGTGACTGTGAAGGCGCGGGTGAAATGTTCCGCGTAAGTACCTTAGATATGGAAAACTTACCCAAAAATGACCAAGGCAATGTCGACTACGGACAAGACTTTTTCGGTAAAGAAACCTTTTTAACGGTATCTGGTCAATTAAATGTTGAAACCTACTGTTGCGCCCTGTCTAAGGTATATACTTTTGGCCCAACATTCCGTGCTGAAAATTCAAACACCACCCGTCACTTAGCGGAATTTTGGATGATAGAGCCAGAAATTGCTTTTGCTGATCTTGCTGATGCCGCTGACCTTGCCGAAGAAATGTTAAAGTATGTTTTCCAAGCCGTGCTTGATGAACGTGCTGACGATATGGCCTTCTTCCAACAACGTGTTGATAAAACCGTGGTCGATCGTTTGAACTCAGTGATCAACAACGACTTTGTGCGTTTAGATTACACTGACGCCATCACCATTTTAGAAAACTGTGGTAAGAAGTTTGAAAACAAAGTGGCTTGGGGCGTCGATTTAAACTCAGAGCACGAACGTTATTTAGCAGAAGAGCATTTTAATGGTCCGGTCGTTTTACAAAATTACCCGAAAGATATTAAGTCATTCTACATGCGCTTAAACGATGACGAGAAAACCGTTGCCGCGATGGATATTTTAGCGCCAGGTATTGGTGAAATTATTGGTGGTAGCCAGCGTGAAGAACGTTTAGATGTGCTAGATAAGCGCTTAGCGGAAATGAACTTAGATCCAGCCGATTATAGTTGGTACAGAGACTTACGCCGTTACGGTACTGTGCCACATTCTGGTTTTGGTTTAGGTTTTGAACGCTTAGTTGCCTATGCGACAGGCATGCAGAACGTACGTGATGTAATTCCCTTCCCAAGAACGCCCAATAACGCGGCATTCTAAGCAAAATAGCTAAACAATGATCATTAAAAAACCCTCATCTGAGGGTTTTTTATTATCTGACCATTAACAATGTCGCATCGGTTTAAAAATAATGCACATAATCATCAAGCGATTTCGTGCTTTTTAATGGTAACTCTTTTGCCTTTTCACCGATATAGAGAAAACCGACAATCTCTTCATGCAGTTCAATATGCAAACGCTCTTTCACTAACGGGTGACAACTCATTTCGCCGGTGCGCCACATGGCGCCTAGTCCAAGGCTACTCGCTGCCATTTGCATCGCATGGGCGGCACAACCGGCGGCGATTAATTGCTCTTGTTTAGGCACTTTTACATGTTGATGAAACTTAGTGCTAATAACAATAATTAACGGCGCGCGAAACGGCATTTTTTCTGCTTTTGCGATTTTTGCTTCATCAGCACCGTCGCTGATCGCCGCTGATTTAAAGGTTTGGCTAAGTTTGCTTAAGCCTTGCTCTTTGATCACGGTAAATCGCCACGGCGTTAAGCATGCATGATCCGGCACACGCATGCCTGCAAGCAAAATATTATTGATGGTTTGCTCATTCGGTGCTTCACCTTGTAAATGAGGGTTTGATTGACGAGTATGTAAAAACTCCAATACATTCATAACACTGTAATTTCCTTTAATATATTGTGCAAACGCCGCGCTCGGCAACAACGAGCAAGCAATAATGCAATCATACCGAGTTAACGGTTACTATCTGCTGGCTATGATATAGATTAGCGGTAATTTGTCATTAACATTTCACAACTTAATACGTTTTCTCAGCTATCAACAATGTGTCTAGAAAGATCGAATCGCTGCTTAAATATAAGAACATATTTATTAGTCATTTATTTCAGATCATAACATGACAAAAATATTTACATTTACGACTACTTAAACAGCGTAATTTTAAGTAGCATGTAACTATATATTGCTAAAACAACCGATAGACAGCTTTTTATGAATGAAAATAGAAGTACATTTGCCAGAATTACCGCTGGGATATTTAGTTTAGTTAACACCGCACGCAAAATTATTATTAATCTCGTGTTTTTTACCGTACTGTTGCTTTTCTTTATTGCTATTAACAGTGATGAAGAAAATATCAAAGTGCCGCACGATTCTGCCCTGCTATTAAATTTACGCGGTGATATTGTCGAACAAAAACATGATATTGATCCCATGGATGCCTTTATCAGTGAAGCGCTTGAGCAACCCGAGCAAGCCCCTGAGGTATTGTTAGCGGATGTGCTATCAGTAATAAAACATGCACAAAGCGACGATCGCATTTCCATGATGGTGCTGGATTTAAAAAATATGCAAGGCTCTGGCATTACTAAGCTACGTGATATCGCTAAAGCGTTAAAAGCGTTTAAAGCCAGTGGCAAAAAAATCATTGCCATCGGCGAGCAATATAGCCAAAACCAATATTACCTTGCCAGTTATGCCGATGAAATTTGGCTTAATCCTAAAGGTTGGATGCTATTAGACGGCTATGGTCGCTACCAAATGTATTATAAATCGGCCTTAGAAAAACTTTCGATTAGCCAACATGTGTTTCGGGTTGGTACCTATAAATCGGCGGTTGAACCTTATATTCGCGACAATATGTCTGACGCCGCAAAAGAAGCCAACCAATTATGGTTAACTGACCTTTGGCAACAATATAAAAGCGATGTTGCCGAACAACGTGGTTTTGGCATTGATAATTTTGACGAAAACGTTGATGTTTTAGTCACTAAACTAAAAGCCGCCAATGGTAGTGTCGCCGAATACGCATTAGCCAATAACTGGGTGGATGTTTTAAAAACCCGTCAGCAGATCAAACAAGACTTGATCAAGGCCGTTGGCAACAATGGTCATGACAGCTTTAAACACATTGCCTTTGATGATTACTTAAGCGCAATGAACTCACCACTTGGCGTCGAAAGTTCACCTGCTGATAAAGTAGCGGTTATTGTCGCCAAAGGCACTATTTTAGACGGTAAGCAAAAGCCGGGAAAAATTGGTGGCACCAGTACTGCGGCGTTATTACGTGAAGCACGTAAGAATAAAAACGTTAAAGCTGTTGTGCTTAGGGTCGACAGCCCGGGCGGTAGCGCATATGCCTCAGAAATTATTCGTCAAGAAGTGGAATTATTAAAAGCGGCCGGTAAACCTGTGGTCGCCTCGATGGGCACTTATGCAGCATCGGGTGGTTATTGGATTTCAGCACCAGCCGATAAAATTTACGCTGCCCCTACTACGATTACCGGCTCCATCGGCATCTTTGGCTTTTTTATGACTTTTGAAAATACCTTAAGCAAATTGGGCATTCATACCGATGGTGTTGGAACTACCGATATTGCCGGCTTTGGCGTAACACGTGAGTTAACCTCAGGCATGGCCAGCATAGTGCAATTAAATATTGAACGCGGTTACCGCGACTTTATTGAACTGGTGGCACAAAGTCGTAATATGAGCACCGAACAAGTTGATGCTATTGCGCAAGGTCGTGTTTGGTCTGGGGTAAAAGCATTAGAGTTAGGCTTAGTTGACGCCTTGGGCGGTCTAGATAGCGCGGTTGCTGCCGCTGCCGAGCTGGCTAAGCTAAACCAATACGACACCCTGCTGATTGAAAAAGAGAAAAGCCCGCGGGCATTATTTATACAAAGTTTATTCGGCCAAGCCTCGAGCTTGTTAGCTCAACCTAGCGATGTTGCTTACGGTGAAAATGCCCTTAGCAGTATTGTTAATAAACTTGCGACTGAGCTTAACCAATTTGCACAATTAAATGATCCGCAAGGTATTTACTCATTTTGTTTAGCCTGTGAAGTGGAGTAACTCGCCATACTGACATAACCCACAGCTAACTTTGCCTAGGATAAAATCAAGCCTCGAACTATCGAGGCTTTTTTATCACTCTTTATTGATTAGACTGTTATAATCTTCAATAATTTCCTCACGTTATTGGCAGCTTTTGTTATGCCAATTTCTTTATAAAGACTTAAGTTATGAGAAAACGTATATATATCGCCTATACCGGTGGCACCATAGGCATGAAACCAAGTGAAAATGGTTACATTCCACAAAAGCAACATTTAACCGATGCGATAATGGCCATGCCTGATTTTCACCGTCAAGAAATGCCAGAGTTTATCATTAATGAATATCAGCCATTAATCGACTCATCAAATATGTCACCGGCCGATTGGCAACGTATCGCTGATGATATTAAACAACATTATGATGACTTTGATGGGTTTGTGGTATTACATGGCACAGATACCATGGCGTATACCAGCTCAGCTTTGTCATTTATGTTAGAAAACTTAAGCAAACCTGTCATTGTTACGGGCTCACAAATCCCGTTAAGTCAATTACGCTCAGACGGGCAAGAAAATTTATTAAACTCACTATACATAGCGGCGAACTACCCGATTAATGAAGTGGGTTTATATTTTAATAACAAACTGTTTCGCGGTAACCGCAGCATTAAAGCCTATGCCGATGGTTTTAATGCCTTTGACTCGCCAAACTTACCGCCGTTACTTGAAGCCGGGATCAACATTAAGTTGATTGAAGGAAAAATTTCTCAGCCTGTAGCTCAGCAGCTCACCTTAGCGAATATTACCCCGCAGCCCATTGGGGTCGTGCATTTGTACCCAGGTATATCGGTAGAGCTAATAAAAAACATAATTAAGCAACCGGTCAAAGCATTAATTATTCGCAGCTACGGTGTTGGTAATGCTCCGCAAGATCAAGGCTTGTTGGACTGCCTTAGACAAGCAAACGAAAACGGTATTGTCGTGGTAAATTGCAGCCAATGTATTAAAGGCACGGTCAATATGAAAGGTTACGCCACCGGTAATGCTCTGAGCAAAATTGGCGTGATCAGTGGTCATGATATGACCTTAGAAGCCACCTTAACTAAGCTACATTACCTACTCAGTAAGGGTTATAGCCAGGAGAAAATTTGCCAATTACTGGAGACAAATTTACGGGGTGAATTGAGCTAATATTAACCGAAATTAAAAACTGACAATTTAGTAGATCTAGTCATGAAACAATTTATCAATATTCGACCCGAAAACCATCACGACATTGATGATATCGAAAACGTCGCTATTAGTGCGTTTACAAATCAAGCGTACAGCAATCAAACAGAGCACAAGATAATCGCAAGGTTGCGCGCTGATGATGCGCTAAGTGTTTCTTTAGTCGCACAGGTTAATAACAAGATTGTAGGTCATGTTGCCTTTTCGAAAGTAAAAATAAACAATGAATTTGTGCACTGGTACGGTTTAGCCCCTGTTTCAGTAAAAGCGGGATATCAGCGACTAGGCATTGGCTCTCGTTTAATATTTTCAGGTTTGGACGCTATTCGCAAGTTAAATGCCCACGGTTGCGTCGTACTTGGTGAGCCTGACTTTTATAGTAAACTCGGTTTTAAGGCGTATGATGGACTAACGTTAGCAGGTGTACCGCCAGAATACTTTCAATCCTTGAGCTTCACTGGCGACATGGTAATTGGTCGTGTTGAATACCACAGCGCTTTTAACGAAAACGAATAAAAAAAGCGCCAGTTTTCGTTTCACGAACGGGCGCTTTACTTAGCCGAATGCTGAGCGACTAACCCATATAACCCTTGGTTAACCCTTATAGCTAGACAAAGATAACCTTAATACGTTGTAATAACTCAACATCTTGCTGACCAAAACGCCCTAACATTAACCATTGGCTAAACTTGGCCGGTAAATCAATCGTTGCACCCGATGACATTTGTGTTTGCATCAAACTCACTTGCACTGCCATACGTTGTTGTTGTTGTAATTCACTCGGCGATGGTATGCCAGCTAAAATTTCTAACTCGATTGTTGCTTCTTCACGATTTACATCGTTAGTATTATTGGCAAGCTCTTTAAGTTTTTTCTGCCAAGAAGTACTTAACTCGGGGTAGTCACCCTGCTCACTAAAGTTTTGTTCGTTCGCGACCGCTTGCTCAAGCGTAGAAAATAAATAAAGCCACTGCTGTTTTTCATTAGCGAGCTTTAAATCAGCAATTTTTTTCATGAGGGATTTTTCTTTGCTAACAATTTGTTTTTCCAAACCCAGCAATTTTGGTTTTTGCTGTGCTAGCTCTTGATGTAACCCTTGCAGCGCTTGTTGATACTGTTGCAAATCTTTTAATTGCGTTAAGGTCGAAAATTTTTCTTCTAATGCGGTTAACGCAAGTTCAAATTCTGCAACCTTGGCGCTGGTAGCAGATTTTTGCAAAGCGTTTTGCTGTTCACGTTTGGCAAAAATTTCATCATTAATTTTTCTAAAACTTTGCCAAAGTTTATTTTCAACTTTAGCACCGGCAAAGCCGATGTTACGCCATTGGTTTTGCAATGTTTTCACTTGCGTCACCGCGCTGTATATATCTTCTTCGTTCAATAAGGTTTCAGCGCGTGTTATTAACGCTTGTTTCGACGCTTTGTTGTCAAAATGGAAGGTTTTTATCGCGGTTTTAACCGGCTGTAATGCGAGGTTAAATTGCTGATTAATTTCCTGATAAACACCGCGATCAACCTGTCCGGCACTTTGCCATTGTTTAGTCAGTTGGTTTAGCTCTGTTTCTAAGGCTTTATAGTCAAGCTCCGCGCTGGTTAACTGCTCAGCAAGTAATTTAGCTTGTGCGATATACGAGTTGCGTGTTGTTAAATGTTGCTCGCGTAGCTTTTCTTGTTCAGCAAAAAATAAGCGACAAGGGGCAAATGCGGCTTCACACAATTGATTGAACTCGGTATTTAAGCTTTGCTCGGCGTTATCATCGGCGTGGCCTAAACTGTTCCAAATTTTACGGTATTGTTTAACTTTTTCCGCTTGTTCATTGGGGTTATCTAATGGCGTGTCGACAATCGCTTTAATGTCGCTTAGCAGTTGTTGTTTACGCGGCGTGGCAATGTAATGTTCCCAATCAGCTAGTTCAGCAATTTTTTCTTCAATGGCATCATAGTCTTTTTGAATACGCTGTTGTTGCGAGTCAGTAAGGGCATTAAATAACTGCTTAGCTTTTTTGAAAACACCAAAGGCGGCGTTATATTTTCCCGCGGCTATTAAACGTTTAACATCATGAAGTTTCTTCTGCGTAGCGGAAAACTCTTGCTTTTGCTCTTGTTGTAAGGGCTTTAAGGCCTGACGCCAGTTCACTTGAATTTCTTTTGCAGCATTTTTGATAGACTCAGGCAAACTCCCCGCCGCTTGCTGCTCAGCATTTTTCCAGTTAGCCAACCAGTCATGATAAATCGGCAAACGCTCGTTCAATTCAACAACGGTTGTTGGTAAGGCCAGTTGTGAAATTTTTGAAATCAAATGCGTGGCATCACTGACCGATTCTGCTATTGCCGGCAGTTGTTGTAATTTTTGCTGTTGTTGACAAATCTTTGCAATAAAGTGGTTTTGTTCATCTTTATTTAACGCTGAGGCAATAATTTCGCTGGTTAATTTATCAAACAGTGTTTGATATTGTTGCTCGTCTATTTCTTCATTTTCGAAAATACTGGTGCTTAGTGTCTGATCGATAATGGCCAAAGATTTATCAAAGTGTACACGTGCTTGTTGTTTTTGCTCTTCAAGCTTACGAACAATTTCTGCTTGCGCATGTTGTTCAGCTTTAGCAACAAAGAGTTTGTCGAGTTGCGCTAAAATGGCGCTTTGCTTATCTTTAAAGCGCGTGACTTCATCGCTTGAAAAACAGCTAAATTCTGCCGCTAAATTCTGCCATTCGTTATTAAGTTGCTGACGTTTTTCTAGATAAATACTGTAGTCGTATTGATCCTTTAGCGCTTGTAACTTGGCTAACACTAAGTTAATTTTTTTACCTAAAACAACCGGCTGCTCAATAGCAAACTGCAGTTGGGCAATTTTTTTCGTTAATTGTTCGGTGATCTCAGCCAGCGTAGACTTTTTCTGCATTTTTTCTAACATATCGAGTTCGTTAACTTTCTCGATAATATATTGCTGTACTTGTGCATTTTGCTTTTGCGCGAATAGATTTAACAATAACTGCGGTTTTAGTGGCGCTTTGGTGTTTTGAGCATTACCGTTAGTTTTATTGGCGAGCTTTTCAAATAAGGCAATAATCAAGTTGGCATTATCAGTAATTTTTAACCAATTTTCATACAGGCTGTAATGATTGTGCGCAGCAATATAAGCGAGTTTCTCTTGCTCTGTTACGATAATTAGGTCTTGATCGGTTAAAATGCTGGCGACTTTTTTACCGGCATATTGTTTAACTTTCGCCATTGAGTTTTCAAGGCTATGTTGTAACCAAGTATCAAAACTGGCGAGTTTTATCAGCGCGGCGCGGCGAACGTTTTCGTTGTCATCATTTTTTGCCAGCTCTGCAATAATCTCACGGTGCTCAGCATCATCGATTGAAAGTTCGCTATTAATCGCTTCAACACGTACCGTGCTGTCTTGATGTTGCCATTTCTTTTTAAAAAAATTAGAAAAAATCATAGATCAGAAAACCTAGCAATATCATTGCTATCTAAAGCGGTTGGAAAGTCAGCACGTAGTTCACGCTTGGTTTTAATGATCATCTCGCCTTTAGGGCTGATCGACAGTGTTTGATCTGAGTTTAAATGCTTAGACTGATACGCCATGGTAATTTGTAGCGCGCTCATTTGCTGTTCTTTATCAACCGCTGTGCCTTCTGGCCATTTGCCCGTTTCTGCGGCACACTTTAAACGTAAATACATTTCTTCTGACATATTGTCGACTAGCTGAATGATATCCATGAAAATCTCTTTAAAATTGTTTATTAGTTACGGCTACGCTTGGCTAAAATAAGTCTCACTCGGGTGATGATATAAAGTATAAAACCTAAAACAGTGCTGGCGATAGCGACAATATACTGCCAAGTGCCCGGTTGAGCATCTTGCCAGTATAAAAATAGGAAGCCGCCACAAAATAGCAGCATGGCGATAAAAGAATGATTCATCAATTGCTGTGATTTTTCCACAGCACTGACCTGTTTTAAATGCGCCATTTTTTCTTCGTTCATGGTGGTTAAATCAAGCTGGCAATGTTGACATGACTTGGCTTTATCGGAAATTTTTTTCTTACAACTTGGACAATTTATAACGGCCATATTTTCACCTCTGATGCGACGGGGTATTTTACCTAAAAAAAACGCCCTTGCGGGCGTTTTTTTAGTGTAAATAACATTTATTTGTTATTTTGTTGTTCTATGCGCTTTTCCCAGAAATCCGCATTTTCAATTTCTAGTGCTTTGGGGTCGAAAGTGTATTTTGCAACACCCGCTTTTTGTTGTCTTTCATAATCTCTTAACGCTTTAACCGCAGGCTTGGCCATAAAGAAGATGATGATGATGCCAATAATGTTTAACCACGCCATCATACCAACACCTACATCACCCATACCCCAGGCTACGTCAGCGGCTTTCACTGTGCCGTAGAAGGTAGCGATCATAATTAACATTTTTAGCATAAAAGTTAATGCTGGAATATTAAAAGTACGTTTAATGTATGAAACATTGTTTTCAGCGATAAAGTAATAGGCCAATATCGTAGTAAAAGCAAAGAAAAACAAGGCAATAGCAATAAAAGGTTTACCAAATCCTGTTAGCATGCTTTCAACGGCAATTTGCGTATAGGCTGGGCTATTAGCGGCAATATCACCGGCAATATTTTGTACAATAAAGCTAGCTTCCCCTTCTAACTGCACGTTATATGATTGGGTGATCAAAATCATAAAGGCGGTAGCGGTACAAACAAATAAGGTGTCAATGTAAACAGAAAATGCTTGCACTAAGCCTTGTTGCGCAGGATGTGCAACTTCGGCCGCCGCGGCAGCATGTGGACCTGTACCTTGACCCGCTTCATTAGAGTAAACACCACGCTTTACGCCCCAACCTATTGCTGCACCCACACCTGCCATTGGTGTGAAAGCATCGGTTACTATCAGCATAAATACGTCAGGTAAACGGTCAATATGTAAGAAAATCATCACACAAGCGATGATAATGTAGGCTAATGCCATAAACGGCACTACCACTTGAGTAAAGCTCGCAATTCGCTTAACACCACCAAAGATAATAAAGCCTAAAATAAGCACAATAAATACCGCAGTATATAGCTTAGTCATGGCGATTGGGCCCAGTGCAGTATCAAGCATATCACCGGTACCAAACACCATAGTAACGGCTTCACCAATACTGTTTGACTGTACGGTTGGTAGTAAGGCACCACAGGCAATAATTGTTGCTAAGGCAAATATCCACGCATACCATTTTTGCCCCATGGCTTTTTCGATGTAATACGCGGGACCACCACGGTATAAGCCGTCTTGCTCTTCTTTGTATATTTGCGCGTTGGTTGATTCGATGTACGCGGTTGCCGCGCCAAAAAATGCCACTACCCACATCCAAAAAACTGCGCCCGGACCACCAAAGCCTATGGCAGCAGCAACACCAGCAATATTACCGGTACCGACACGCCCAGACAGAGAAACCGCGAGTGCTTGGAATGATGAAATACCTTGCTGTGAGCTTTTTCCTGACAGTAACAGGCGCCACATTTCACGAAAGTGGCGGATCTGCACAAAGCGTGTGATCACCGAGAAAAATAACCCAGTGCCTAAGCAAAGATAAATCAATGCTGGGCTCCAGATTATTCCGTTTAGTGTATTTACAATTTCTTGCACTATAGACTCCTAATAATTATTATTTTTTTAAAGTTAGTTTAGCGTTGTAAATGGCTCTAAAACCGTCACTGTGATTAACGTAAGTCATCCACTACGTGATAAATGGCGGTTAAAAAATCACGACCAAATAAGCTACTGCGTTCGTCAGACCAACCGACACTATAATCAGGCAATAAGTCGTTATCTTTAAATGGCATTTCAACCGTGTAAGCTAAGCATTTAAACTGTTCGCCAACCCAATTAGAGGCTACTGTTAAGTTTGCTTGGCCGGCTTCGTCTTTGTCGTAACCTTTATCGTCTTGAAATTCTGGCGTAATAGCCAACAGCACATTTTTAAACTTTTCTTCCAGACCTTGCAAACGCTCATCATACGAAGGAATACCTTCACAACCGGCAACAAAGTTAAAAGGTAAGGCTTCATCACCGTGAATATCTAGGTGCATATCAACACCGGTGGCGAGCATTTTTTCACGTACAAGGAACACTTCAGGGCTATTTTCCATTGATGGTGTTTGCCATTCACGGTTTAAGTTAACGCCTTTGGCATTGGTACGAAGGTGACCACGCACTGAGCCGTCTGGATTCATATTCGGCACTAAATAAAATACCGCACTATTAAGCAGTGAACGTGCAACACCGTCATCTTCATCTAATAAACGATCGATAAAGCCTTCCATAAACCACTCGGCCATCGACTCCCCCGGATGTTGACGCGCAGTGAGCCAAATAACCTTCTTGCCTTCACCTTCTTCACCCACTTTTAATACTGACATATCACGACCATCAAGGGTTTGCCCTAACACTTGTAACTGACAATCAATGTCGAGTTGAGCGCCGTGAATTAAGTCTTGATGACGTTCGTAGCTGTATGGGGCAAAGTAGGCAAAGTAGGTGGCATCGTGCTCTGGGGTAAAGGTGATTGACAGCTTTTGTCCGTCAAACTCTGTTGGTACACGGAACCAATGTTGACGGTCATACGAGGCAACGGCTTGATAGTTCTCCCATCCTTCTACGTAAGCTGACTTCCCCGCATTCGTTAAGTGCATAACATGTTCGGTATGCTCAGTGTTGTGTAATTTAAAGTGAAACCATTGGTAGAACTCAGATTGATGATCTTTTTTAATGGCGAGTTGAATATTACTTGGGTCGTTCGCTGAGATAACATCGATATTACCTGAATCGAAGTTTGCTGAAATTTGCATAAGGCGTTCTGCTCATTATTGTTTTAATTGCCTTAGTGTACACAAAGGAGCAAAAGATCAGAAGACTAAAAACTCCTTAAATACAGGCCTATTTCAGAAGAATAACCAAGCGAACGTGCCACTATGGTATTTTGTTCATCTAAAACATAATAACTGGGATAACCCTGCACTTTATATTCTGCTTTTACTGAGGCATTTCCTAAGGCAACGGGAAAGGTAAGCTGATGATGCATAGTAAATTTTTTCACTTCGTCAACATCAACAAAATCCAACGCGACAGCAATAACATTCAATTCAGGATTTTTTTGATAAATGCTTTGCAAATTATCGATACTGAAATTACATACCTGACACCAAGGGGCAAAAAAATACACGATGGTTTTTTCACCATTGGCCGTTAATGTAATGTTTTGGTCGGTCAGTGTTTTTAACTGATGTGGCTTAGGGCTGATCTCACCATTGCTTGATAGCATGCTAGTTTCACGCAGCATGGCAACGGCATTAAAAATAAGCACAAAAACGATGGTTTGAATGAAAAGACTACGTAGCAAAATAACAACACCTTAAATATTTAACTGACTAAATACTAAGACCTGCCCAGCGATTTTATTGTTCGCTTAAAAATGAAAATATGCTGACGGGGAGAACTGAGCGGTTTAACCGGGGACTAACGAAATAGGTTAAATCCCCGAAAATAAACGGCTATTACTTATAAAAGGCTTCAACTGTGCCTTTTAATTTGATCAAAAGTGGCTGGCCACGACGATCTAAGGCTTTAGGTGAAGGAATTTTTACCCAAGCTTCACTGATACAATATTCTTCAACATCTGTACGCTCTTTGCCGTTGAGCAAAATACCGATACTGTGTTCGAAAATTTCGGCATTATGGTGTGGGCTGCGAGGATTACCAGAAAGACGATCGGGTAAAGCGGGAAGTGAAGTATTGTCGTTCATATTAAAAACCTGAGATAAAATAAAAGTGCGCTATTGTAGACGCTAACGAGGGAGCGCTCAATAACTAGCGAGAAATATGATAAAATTTCTAAGGTGAAAACAACTAGCCATTAATTCACATTCGACTGCTACGTTTTAGCTATCGCAAACTAGTTGTTCTTAGGCAGAGCAAAATTGGCAAAAATAGTCGTCGCGACACCGACAATAAGACACAGCATAGCGAGGCCAAACATGGCACTGCGTTGCGACTCGAATGCCAACAGATAGGCGCCCAAAGCAATAAAAAACATGCCGAGATAAATAAATAGTTTCGGGTGTGTGCTGATAAGTCCAGGTTTGGTGGTTTTTAGCGTTTTAGATTTAGCATGAGTGGAAGCTTTTCGCTTGTGTTTATTTGTCGGCATCATAAATTCCTTATGCTTAGAACAGAGGTAAGCCCTTTGGTCTCTCATTGAATCTCACCTGATTGATATTATCATTACCCAAAAGCTATTAAATTTCAAATCATTAACTTGACTTAAAACACATGCTCTGCATTTTAACGATAAAAAAAATCCAATACCTAGGTATTGGATTCTTATTTACAGTTAGTAGCTTCAACTTAGCTAATGTTAGTACAACCTTTCATATACGGTTGTAGAACTGTTGGCACGTTAATGCTGCCGTCTGCTTGTTGGTAGTTTTCTAACACGGCAACTAGTGTACGACCAACCGCAAGACCTGAGCCGTTGAGTGTGTGCACAAGCTCTGGTTTATTGCTTTCGCTATTACGATATCTTGCCTGCATTCTACGCGCTTGGAAGTCGCCCATATTTGAACAAGATGAAATTTCACGGTAGGTGTTTTGTGCCGGCAACCACACTTCAATATCAAAAGTTTTCGTGGCACTAAAGCCAATATCGCCAGTACATAACACTACGGTACGGTAAGGTAATTCTAATTTTTCTAGGATGGTTTCTGCATGACCGGTTAGCTCTTCTAAGGCGGCAAAAGAGTCTTCTGGTTTAACAATTTGTACCATTTCAACTTTGTCGAACTGATGCTGACGGATCAAACCGCGAATGTCACGACCGTATGAACCGGCTTCACTGCGAAAACATGGCGTGTGAGCACACATTTTAATGGGCAGATCTTGTTCATCAACAATTTCATCGCGCACTAAGTTCGTTAGTGGCACTTCTGCGGTTGGGATCAAAGATAATTTTTTATTGTTAAGTTCGGTATGAAATAAATCTTCACCAAATTTTGGTAATTGTCCGGTACCGTATAAGGAACCATGGTTAACTAAATAAGGCACGTACATTTCTTGATAGCCATGCTCTTCACTGTGCACATCTAACATAAACTGTGCAAGTGCGCGGTGTAACTTGGCAATTTGACCACGCATAACAGCAAAACGTGTACCGGCAAGTTTTGCGCCACTTTCAAAGTCTAAACCTTTATCAAGCGCGGTAGCGACATCAACATGATCTTTTACTTCAAAATCAAATTCACGCGGTGTGCCCCAACGTTTAATTTCAACGTTGTCATCTTCACTATCTCCAGCGGGTACTGAGTCATGAATTAAGTTTGGAATAGACGACGCGATAAGATCAATTTGAGCTAACACTTGTGTTTGTTCTTCTTTAGCGGCTTCTAGTTCGTCACCAAGCTTACTAACTTCTGCCAATAATGGCTGAATGTCTTCACCACGGGCTTTCGCTTGTCCTATCGACTTAGAACGAGTGTTACGCTGATTTTGCAAATCTTGCGTTTTCATTTGGATAGCTTTACGTTGTTCTTCCAAGGCAATTAATTGCGCGGTGTCTAACGTGTATCCACGTTTGGCAAGCTCAGTTGCCGTGTTTTCGATATCTGTTCTAAGTAATTTTGCATCAAGCATGATATGTCACGTGTTTTCTTTGTTATTTATTAAAAATAGATACAATAAACATGCCCAACGCTGCTGCAAAAATGCATAAGCTCACGTTCAGTAAAATGTTTATTGTCGCTTTAACTACTTCACCCTGTTGTATTAATAACAAGGTGTCTAATGAGAAGGTTGAAAAGGTGGTAAATGCGCCTAAAAAGCCGATACCTATTAGTGTTCTATAAACACTAACCTCAATTACGCCTTGTTCAATTAACCCATAAAGTGCTCCCATGATCAGGGATCCGGAAATATTAACCGCCAACGTCGCAAAAGGGAATCCTTTTCCGAGCCAATTTAAAATTAATTGCGAAATATAAAATCGAAAGCTAGCACCGAACGCGCCGCCTAAGGCAATTATTAGATAAAGCGAGAAGCTGTTGATGGTGTTAGTCATATCGGCGTTGGTCACTTTGTTGGTTTAACTGGATTAAATAATTCAGTTTATCGCGCAGTTGTTTCTCAAGCCCGCGGTCGGTGGGTTGATACAAGGTAGTATGGGCAATTTCTTCAGGAAAATAATTTTCACCAGCAGCAAAGCCCCCTACTTCGTTGTGAGCATATCGATACTCATCACCGTGACCTAGCTCTTTGGTGATGGCGCTGGTGGAGTTTTTTAAATGCAGTGGCACATCAAGTTCGCTGGTGGTTTTTGCCAACGCCTTAGCTTGGCTAAACGCCATATAAACCGCATTGCTTTTTGGCGCTAACGCCATATAAACCGCGGCTTGCGCTATCGCGCGTTCACCTTCGCTCGGGCCAACCCGTTGAAAGGTGTCCCAGGCATTAATGGCTAATTGCATTGCTCTAGGGTCGGCATTACCTATGTCTTCACTGGCAATGGCTAGTAGCCGACGGGCAACATAAAGTGCGTCACCGCCACCGGTTAAAATACGGGCATACCAATATAGCGCAGCGTCAGGGTCTGAGCCTCGAACAGATTTGTGAAAAGCGCTGATCAAGTCATAAAAGGCATCGCCACCTTTATCGTAAAGCGCTATTTTATTGCCCGCCACTTGAATTAATTGCGCTTTATTCAGCACTTGTTGGTTGTTTTCAACCTTGGCAATTTCAAGGCAGTTTTCAAATAAGTTCAGTAGCCGTCGGGCATCACCGTTGGCTAAGGCAATCAGTTGTTTTTTGGCTTCATCATCAATAATAATCTCGTGTGGCGAGTTATTGGTTTGATAAGTTAGCGCCCGCGCTAAGACATTACTGAGGTTTTCCTTGCTGAGTTTTTTTAAGGTATAAACGCGGGCCCGCGATAATATCGCTTGATTAAGCTCAAACGCGGGATTTTCCGTGGTGGCACCAATAAATATAATCGTACCGTCTTCAATGTGCGGTAAAAAAGCATCTTGCTGACTTTTGTTAAAACGGTGTACTTCATCAACAAACAATACGGTTCGGCGTTGTTGATGGGTGGCGCGACTTTTGGCATTTTCAATCGCTTGGCGAATATCTTTAATACCTGACGTTACTGCAGAAACCCGCTCAATATCCGCATTGGCGTGATTGGCAATAATTTCGGCAATGGTGGTTTTACCTGTACCTGGCGGGCCCCAAAAGATAATGGAATGCACTTTACCTTGCTCAATGGCCAGTGGTAATGGCATACCTTGGGCTAAAATATGCTCCTGCCCTTCATACTCAGCCAGCGATTTAGGTCGTAGTTTTGCCGCTAACGGTTTAAAGCGCTCGTCTTCTGTAAAGGCTAAATCAAGGGAGCCATTAGCGTTGGTCATCTAAATAAACACCTTCAGGTACGGAAAAGGTAAACAAATCACTCGTCGCTTCTTGATGGTGCGGCGCCAAAGAAATAACACTAAGTTGCCCAGTGGCATCAAGAATATTAAAGCCTGAAAGTACAACGTTATTGACAGTCTCGGCAAAACTTAACTCTAGGCTTTTAACCCGTGAGTTTTCGCTGTTGGCGCTGATCAAATAACGGTTATCCGTTACTTTATTAACAGTATAATCTTGCCATAATTTTTCGTCATTGCTAGTGATAAGCAAGATCGGAGTATTCGCTATCGCGTTATCTAAGGTGTAGACACTGACTTGCTCGACAAAGGGATCATAAAACCACAAATTACTGCCATCAGAAACAATTAATGATTCATCAGGGGTTGTGGTTTGCCAATGCACTAAATTTGGTTTACTTACTGATAATACGCCGCTGCCCTGTTGTAGCTCATTGCCGGCATCATCAAATATTTTTTGGGTGAAATTAGCACTAAAAAATTCAATTTTTTCGAGCTTTGCCATCAGTTCGATTTTGTTTGCCTGAGCCTGTTGCAAACTTTTATTTTCTACAACCTTTGTCGACACAACTTCTAGGCTTGTTGCTAGGCTAGCCGTTGATAATAGGCTATTAAATAATGCGGCAATAAGCACAGCGTTTTTTGTTCGTTTCATTTTATTGTTCCTTCATTGGCGGTGGCGCTAATACTTCTCGAGCACCGTTATTGCCTGGCGTGCTCACCACGCCTTGTAGTTCCATTTGCTCGACAATACGTGCAGAGCGATTGTAACCAATTCTAAATTTACGTTGAATACTGGATATAGAGACCCGACGTGAACTCGTAACAAATTCAAGTGCTTCATCATATAACGCATCGAGCTCTTCCTCAGCACTGCCTTCTGCTTGCTCACCCGGTAACAGTATTTCTTGCTCGCTATCGCCAGATAGAATTTCTTCAATATAGTTAGGCTCAGCGCGCGATTTCCAATCACTAACAACAGCATGTACTTCATGGTCGTCAACAAAGGCACCATGGACTCGGATCGGTACCGCTTCACCCGGTGGTAAATAAAACATATCACCCATGCCTAATAACTGATCGGCGCCCTGTTGGTCTAAAATAATGCGAGATTCAATACGCGATTGCACTCTCAGCGCCATACGGGTTGGTATATTGGCTTTTATAAGACCGGTAATAACATCCGCTGACGGGCGTTGAGTGGCCAAGACTAAATGGATACCCGCGGCGCGTGCTTTTTGCGCGATACGGGCAATGAGCTCTTCAACTTTTTTACCAACAATCATCATCATATCGGCAAATTCATCGACAATAATCACAATAGAAGGCAGCTTTTCTAAGGTGGGTGGTGTTTGAGTAAAGGCATCGCTAGGCTGCCATAACGGGTCAATCATTGGTTCACCGTCGGCAATGGCTTTAGTGACTTTGTCGTTGTAGCCTTTAAGGTTACGAACCCCTAATTTTGACATTAGTTGGTAGCGCCTTTCCATTTCACCGACACACCAACGCAGCGCATTGGCCGCTTCTTTCATATCGGTAACGACTTCAGAAAGTAAATGAGGAATGCCATCATAAACTGATAATTCTACTTGTTTCGGATCTATCATGATCATGCGAACATCTTCCGGCGACGACTTATATAAAATACTAACAATCATGGTATTGACCGCAACCGACTTACCTGAGCCTGTGGTACCGGCGACGAGTAAGTGTGGCATTTTTGCTAAATCAGCGATAACCGGTTCGCCTGAGATATCACTACCAATTGCCATGGCTAAATTTGATTTTGACTGGGCAAATTTATCGCAAGAAATTACATTAGAAAAGAATACTGTTTCGCGATGCTTGTTTGGTAACTCAATACCAATGACCGATTTACCTTCAATAACTTCAACCACTCGAACGCTTTTAGCAGAGAGTGAACGGGCCAAATCTTTCGACAAATTAGTAATTTTACTGGCCTTAACACCAGGTGCTAAGTTTAACTCAAAACGGGTGATAACCGGCCCAGGGAAAACACCAACAACATCAGCCTTAATACCAAATTCCAACAATTTTGCTTCGACTAAGCGCGACACACGATCGAGTTGTTCTTGATCAATCGGGTTTTTCACTTTATCAGCACGGTCGAGTAAATCTAGCGATGGCATTTCGTCATAGTTTGGCTCTGTGGGTTTATCATTTTCTATTTGTTGATATATTTTTTCGTGCAGGGTAACCGGCTCTTCAACCACAATTTTTTCAACCGGCTCAAATGCGGCGGCAATTTCATCATCACTGACATGAGCTTGCACATTCATGGCTAATGGCTCACCCATAAGCTCGTCGATACCAACAAAAGGCTCATCATGATGCTGGTTATAGGCACTGTCATCGGCGCTTTTAGCAAAAACATCATTGGGCTCAACATCGCTGATATTCTCTAGCGCCTGTTTTACTTGTTCAGGCTCTTCTTCAAAAGCAATATAATGTTCGGTGGCCGTGTCATTATCAACGGATTTATGGGCTAGCTCAGCATTATTAGCTTTGGTCTTAAGCTCATTTATGGTTTTTTCTTCCGCCGTGTTCTCAGTACTGGTACCTAAATGATGTTTGATCAACGCTGGAAGGGTTAGTGCGTATTCAACCGCGCTAATGGCATACTCGCCGACTTTATCAATGGCTTTTAGTAACGAAAAACCAGTTAATAACACAAAACCTGAGCCACAAAAGGTGACAAACAATAATGTACTGCCCACGAAGGAAAAATACGGCAATAAGGTATTACTTAAGACATCGCCCAAAATACCACCGGCAGAAAAGTAAAACACATCATCAAAATTCATACTGGCAATTGAGGTAATGCCAATATAAAACAAAATAAAACCAATAAACTTTAACCCTAAGGTAAGATAATCAAGGCGGATCAATTGATGATATTTTTGAAACAGCAGCCAACCAGTAATGGCGATTACAAACGGTAAGCTATACGCTACTAAACCGAATAAATTAAGCAATAAATCAGACAAATAGGCACCAACGGCGCCGCCTAAGTTGCGCACTGAGTTTTGGTAGCCTGTTTGCGACCAACCGGGGTCTGCAGGATCAAAGCTAAACAGCGCTAGCATGATAAACATGGCAAAGACACAAGACACTAACAGCCCTGCTTCGAGCAGACGTTGAACGCCATTTAACTTGGGAGATGATGAGGACAAATGCACACTCTCGGGAAAATTATCAATATAATAGGGTTAAAATACCAAACATTAGCGCTGAATAAAACGTTATTAGCGCTTTATTGGTAACAGATTTGACGATTTCACCTCTTCCATCACCACATAGGTTCTACTTTCACTCACCGCCGGCAATCTTAATAAGGTATCACCTAACAATTCACGATAGGCTGCCATATCAGCCACGCGAGTTTTTAACAGAAAATCAAAATCCCCGGAAACTAAGTGGCACTCTTGAATAACCTCTAAGTCGTGAACCGCCTTAGAAAAATCATCAAAAACATCGGGGCTGGTTTTGGTTAAGGTAATTTCAACTATCACTAATAATGCCGCTTCCAATTTTTGCGGATTTAGCATGGCTTGATAACCCAAAATATAGCCGTCATTCTCTAAACGTTTTACCCGCTCTAAACAAGGTGTCGCGCTTAAGCCGACCCTTTTTGACAGTTCAATATTCGATAAACGGCCATTTTTTTGTAACTCAACCAAAATGTTTCTATCAATACGATCAATTTTTTTTGTCGTTATCGTTGGCATATATGATTCACTGGTTAAATGTTATTTAACAGAATTATAACCTAATTTTACTGATATAACGACAGATTAGTCCAGTAAAAACGCTTTATACTAGTTTCATATTTTTGAGGAGAGTTTGAACTATGATTATTGGTGTACCTAAAGAAATAAAAAACCACGAATACCGTATTGGCCTAACCCCTGCCGGCGCTAAAGAGCTAGTGGTAAACGGCCACGAGGTTATCGTTGAAAATAATGGTGGTGCAGCAATCGGTTTTGATAATGAGCAATACATTACAGCCGGTGCAACAATTATTGATTCAGCAGCAGAAATTTTTGCTAGCGCTGATATGATCATCAAAGTAAAAGAGCCACAACCTATCGAATGTAAAATGCTTCGTCCTGGGCAAGTACTTTTTACCTACCTACATTTAGCCCCAGATCCACAACAAACTGAATTGCTCGTTGCTTCAGGCGCTACCTGTATTGCGTACGAAACCGTCACACAAAATGGCGGTGGCTTACCTTTGTTAGCGCCTATGTCTGAAGTTGCTGGTCGTATGTCAATCCAAGCCGGTGCCCATGCCTTAGAAAAAGCGCAAGGCGGTTTAGGTGCACTGCTAGGTGGTGTGCCGGGTGTTGCGCCTGCTAAAGTGTTAATTATTGGTGGCGGCGTTGTTGGTACTCAAGCCGCACGTATGGCGGTTGGTATGGGTGCTGATGTCACGATTTTAGATCGTTCATTACCACGTCTTCGCCAACTAGATACTGAGTTTGATGGCCGTTTAAAAACCGTTTATTCAACCGCTGATGCTATGGACCAATTAATTATCGAAGCTGATTTAGTGATCGGCGCGGTATTAATCCCAGGTGCTGCGGCGCCGAAATTGGTAACGGCACAGCATATTAAAATGATGAAAAAAGGCGCGGTTATTGTTGACGTGGCAATTGACCAAGGCGGTTGTTTTGAAACCTCTAAAGCAACCACACACCAAGAGCCTACCTATATGGTAGACGGCGTAGTTCACTACTGTGTAGCGAATATGCCCGGTGGTGTTGCCAGAACATCAACCATGGCATTGACCAATGCCACTATGCCATTTACTGTAAAGTTAGCCAATAAAGGTGCTAAGCAAGCAATGCTTGATGATGCACACTTAATGGCGGGTTTAAATGTGTTAGGTGGCAAGATCACCTACAAACCGGTTGCTGATGTATTAGGTTATGACTACCTTGCACCAGAAGACGCTATTGCGACGTTATAAGTCTCGACAGTAATAACAAATACCAAAGCCGCTAATTATAGCGGCTTTTTTATTGTCATCAATTTAACTTTAGCGCGTGATAATGACCTTATATCACGCTAAATATTGACACTGTTTTTCTCCATCATTTAAGTATTTGTAACATTAAGCTTGCAGTTTTAACAATAAGGTTATTATTTATAATTATTTCTTTGTTGCTCTCTTGAGATATTCCCTTAGAATCCCAACCATAAAAAACATTAACGCATTTTATTATTTTGGAGTAGTTCATGAGCGAAGCAAGACATTGCCCGTTACTCATTTTAGGTTCAGGCCCTGCGGGTTACACTGCCGCTGTTTATGCCGCACGCGCAAATTTAAAACCTGTGATGATCACAGGCTTACAACAAGGTGGCCAATTAACCACCACCACGGAAGTAGAAAACTGGCCAGGGGATGCTGATGACTTAACCGGTCCCGCATTAATGGATCGTATGCAAAAGCATGCTGAGAAGTTTGACACGGAAATTATTTTCGATCATATCAACGAAGTCGACTTTAGTGAAAAACCTTACAAATTAAAAGGTGACTCTGGCGCTTATACCTGTGACGCATTAATCATTTGTACTGGCGCTTCAGCGCAATACCTTGGCTTACCTTCTGAACAAGCCTTTATGGGTAAAGGTGTTTCGGCGTGTGCTACTTGTGATGGATTTTTCTATAAAAATCAAAAAGTCGCCGTTGTGGGCGGTGGTAATACTGCGGTTGAAGAAGCCTTGTATTTATCAAATATTGCCTCTGAAGTACACTTGATTCATCGTCGTGATAGCTTCCGCTCAGAAAAGATTTTAACCAAGCGTTTAATGGACAAAGTGGCCAACGGCAATATTGTATTGCACCTTGATCGCACCTTAGATGAAGTGCTCGGCGACAATATGGGTGTAACCGGTGTTCGCGTTAAAGACACCAACTCAGACGCAACGGAAGAATTTGACGTGATGGGAGTATTTATCGCCATTGGTCATAAACCCAATACCGATATTTTCAAAGGTCAACTTGATATGAAAGATGGCTATTTAACCATTGAAAGTGGTACTCAAGGTAACGCAACACAAACCAGTGTTGAAGGTATTTATGCCGCGGGCGATGTCGCGGATCATATCTACCGTCAAGCGATCACGTCTGCCGGTGCCGGTTGTATGGCGGCATTAGATGCTGAACGCTACCTTGACGCCAAAGGCAGTCACTAGGCAATGACTCGAGCTATTCCTTGGTTATCATCGGATAGCTCGACTTTCCCCGCTTTATCGAGCGCATTGACCGAACCCAACGGTTTGCTAGCCTTTGGTGATGACTTATCACCCGAGCGCATAATGCAAGCATATCAACAAGGTATTTTTCCCTGGTTTAGCCAAGGTGAGCCTGTGATGTGGTGGAGCCCTAACCCGCGCGCAGTCATCAATATACCGACACTAAAAATTAATAAAACTTTAAAAAAAGTCCTCAAACGTGAGCACTTTACCGTCACGCTAAACCAAAACTTTCAGCAAGTGATCGCACTTTGTGCAGATGCCCCCTTTCGCACTGAAGAAACGTGGATTGTTGATGCCATGCTAATGGCTTATATAGAGCTACATCGCCAAGGTAAGGCGCACTCTATTGAAGTATGGCAAAATGAACAATTAGTCGGTGGCTTATACGGGGTTGCCGTTAACGGTTATTTTTCCGGTGAGTCGATGTTTTACCGCGAAAGTAATGCATCTAAAGTCGCCTTGGTCTACTTAGCGAACTTGCTTGATTCAATTGGTGTTGAGTTGATCGATTGTCAGATGCTCAACCCATTTTTAGCATCAATGGGCTGTATTGAAGTGCCCCGTCAACAATTTATTAAGCAACAACAAATCGCAAAAGCGATAATACCTCCGCAAGCGTTTTGGCAAGCCCGAGAGTTACATTTAGCCTAATTAACTAAATCGTTAAAACAAGCGTAAATCTTATAACGTTTTAACAATAACTTAGCGCTTATTAATCACAATATTGCTATAGTTATCTAATCGACTATTCAGGTCACTAATGATGAGTTTAAACTATAAGCTAGGCATTACTAAATCCTTCCCCTGTAACTATTTACCAGCACAGGAAGAGCGCTTATTGGTGGCGGTGGATACCAGTCTGCATGACAGTGAACATTATGCTTGGTTAATGCAACAAGGGTTTAGGCGCAGTGGCAATGATATTTATCGGCCCCATTGCATTGGCTGTCAAGCATGTCAGTCGTTACGGGTACTGGTAAACGAATTTATGCCGTCGAAAAGCCAAAGGCGTTTATTAAAGCGTAATCAGGCCTTTAAGATTATCGTTAGTGATACCATTAAACCGAGTTATTATGGTTTATATGAGCAGTATATTAATACCATTCACTGTGATGGCAGTATGTTTCCGGCAACACCCGCACAATTTGAAAGTTTTACCGCTAACGATATTACGTCGCAGCTTTACCTTGAAGTTTGGTATAACCAGCAGCTGATCAGTGTCGCCGTTACCGATGATATTCCAGACGCACTGTCAGCGGTTTATACCTTTTATCACCCCGAGTATCGAAAATATGGGCTTGGCGTTTATTCCATTTTGCAACAAATTGAGCTCGCCGCCCAACGTAAGCGACAATTTCTTTATCTTGGCTATCAAATTGATGACTGTAAAAAAATGGATTATAAAAACCGTTACAAGCCTCATCAAATATTAGTCGCAAATCAATGGCAAACGGTAAAAAAATAATACTATAGCTTTACATTGGCGCTGCAATTCGGCATTATCTGCGCAGCTTTTTATTTACGCACTAATTTAGAGGTTTGGCGCCCAATGGCGAAAGAAGAAAATATTGAAATGCAAGGTACAGTTTTAGATACTTTGCCAAATACTATGTTCCGTGTAGAACTAGAAAATGGTCATGTGGTTACCGCTCATATTTCTGGAAAAATGCGCAAAAACTACATTCGTATTTTAACTGGCGATAAAGTCACGGTTGAATTAACACCATATGACTTATCTAAAGGTCGTATTATCTTCCGTGCGAGATAAAAATTAGTTCATTTTAAAAAACGCTTTAGTAATTTAATTACTAAAGCGTTTTTTTATGTCTTAAATTACAGACTGCAAATTGAAATAAGCTTGTTTCGTAAAGTAAAAAACCGAGCTTACACTCGATTTTTTGTGCGTTTTAACATTCGGTACTATTCTTGTTCAACGAGTTCCTTTTTCGACTCGCAATTAATCACTAACTTATCTTTTTTAACAACAACTTTCGCAACCCCACCTTGAGTGAGCTCACCAAACAGTAATTCATTAGCTAATGGTTTTTTCAATTGCTCTTGTATTAATCTTGCCATTGGCCTTGCGCCCATAGCTTTATCGTAGCCTTTGTTTGCCATCCATTTTTTAGCATCTTTACTGATCTCTAATGACACACCCTTTTCATCAAGTTGCACTTGCAACTCAACGATAAATTTATCTACCACTTGTTGAATAATGTCATCGCCTAAGTGATTAAACCAAACGATGTTGTCTAAGCGATTACGAAATTCAGGTGAAAACACTTTATTGATTTCTTCCATAGCATCAAGACTGTTATCTTGTTGTTTAAAGCCAATTGACTGCTTAACCGTATGGGCAACACCAGCGTTAGTGGTTAACACCAAAATAATATTTCTAAAGTCAGCCTTACGACCATTGTTATCGGTTAATGTGCCGTGATCCATCACTTGTAGTAAAATGTTGTAGACATCTTCATGAGCTTTTTCAATTTCATCTAATAACACTACGGCATGGGGGTTTTTAATGACAGCATCCGTTAATAAGCCGCCTTGCTCGTAGCCGACATAGCCTGGAGGTGCGCCAATCAGGCGGCTGACCGCGTGCTTTTCCATGTATTCCGACATATCATAGCGCAGTAACTCGACACCTAACACTTTCGCCAACTGTTGAGTAACTTCGGTTTTACCAACCCCTGTAGGTCCAGCAAAAATAAATGATCCCACCGGCTTGTTTTCACTACCTAAACCGGCACGTGATAAACGAATAACAGAAGATAACTCGTCAATGGCATGGTCTTGGCCGAAAACTACTAATTTTAGATTACGATCCAGTGTTTTTAAGCTATCCACTTCGGTTGATGATACCGATTTTTCTGGGATACGGGCCATTTTTGCCACTATGTTTTCAATATCGGTATTACTGATAACTTTTTTGCGCTTTGCTGCGGTAACGAGTTGTTGACGCGCGCCTGCTTCGTCAATGACATCAATAGCTTTATCTGGTAAAAAGCGCTCATTAATATATTTAGCTGAAAGTTGCGCTGCGGCTCTCAAGGCTTTATTAGAATAACGAATACCGTGATGCGATTCGTATTTTTCTTTTAAGCCATGTAAAATTTTTGTCGTGTCATCGACACTCGGTTCAACGACATCAATTTTTTGGAACCGACGCGCTAACGCGCGATCTTTTTCGAAAATACTTTGATATTCTTGATAAGTGGTTGAGCCAATACACCGTAACTTACCTGATGACAATAGCGGTTTAATTAAATTCGAGGCATCTAACATGCCACCCGATGCTGCTCCGGCACCAATTATGGTGTGAATTTCATCAATAAATAATATGGCATTGCCGTCTTGTTCTAGCTCTTTTAACAGGGCCTTAAAACGTTTTTCAAAATCACCACGATATTTTGTCCCTGCCAAAAGTGCGCCCATATCCAGTGAATAGATGGTGGCGTCTGCTAAAAATTCAGGCGCTTCTTCAGATATCACCAAATTGGCTAAACCTTCGGCAATGGCGGTTTTACCGACCCCGGCTTCACCAACATATAAAGGATTGTTTTTGCGGCGTCGACTCAATACTTGTAACGTGCGTTCTAATTCACTATCGCGGCCGATCAGCGGGTCAATATTACCTTTAAGCGCTTCTTCGTTAAGGTTAGTGGAAAAGTTCTCTATGGTGCGAGGCTCTTCTTCACTAGCGGGTATTTGGGTTTCGTTTGGATTTTGATCTTGATCTATTTTCGCAATACCATGCGAAATATAGTTAACAATATCTAAGCGGCTGATCTCAGATTTTTTCAAAAAATAAGCCGCTTGTGATTCTTGCTCACTAAAAATGGCCACGAGAACATTTGCGCCATTAACTTCACTCTTTCCCGATGATTGCACATGAAAAACCGCCCGTTGTAATACGCGCTGAAAGCCCAATGTTGGTTGAGTCTCTTTTTCTTCCTCACCGTTGGGAATCACCGGTGTCGTATCGGCAATAAATGCCAACAATTCTTTTCTTAACTTCACCATATCAGCACCACATGCATTTAGTGCTTCAATTGATGATGGGTTGTCTAACAACGCCAATAATAAATGTTCAACCGTCATAAACTCATGACGAGACTCTTTCGCCTGACGAAAAGCCATATTCAGCGAAACTTCTAAGTCTTTATTTAGCATAGGTTACTCCAATTTGACGCTTGCGTTTTTACGCTTTTTCCATCGTGCATTTTAGTGGATGTTCGTTACTGGTTGCGTAATTCAACACTTGATCAACTTTCGTTTCTGCTACTTCCGCGGTAAAGGTGCCACAACGCCCCTTCCCTTTATAATGAATCGCTAGCATAATGTCTGTCGCTTGTTCTGCGTTCATATTAAAAAATTTGCATAAAACATCAATCACAAAATCCATAGGGGTATAGTCATCATTTAAAAGCACTACATTATACATGGGAGGCTTTTGAAATTGCTCTATAACCTCATCATCAAGAACTGCTTGATCGTCTATTAACTCTTTCCATTTACTCATAATTCTATATTAGTCTGTCAGTTTAATTTTTGCTTTAAGATTTAACAATAATAATTAAAAACGCCTGTATCGCGCATATTATACTTGACTATTTCTATTTATTATCTACGATTTACTTGGGTGGTTGGTTTTTAGCCACCTAAAATTGAGATATTGTGCTTTATAGAAAGCATACCTAATTGGCGATGATTTTAGAAGGATGTTGATGTATGGCTCATGGTACTGTTAAGTGGTTTAATAATGCAAAAGGGTTTGGGTTTATTCGTCCAGAGGATGGTGGTGAAGATATTTTTGCTCATTATTCAACGATTCAAATGGAAGGGTATCGTACGTTAAAAGCGGGTCAGGATGTAAACTATGAATTAAACGCGGGGCCTAAAGGCCATCATGCGGCAAGTATTACACCGTCAGAATTAGAATCCGACGATTAATGTAGAAGCTCCTATTAGCATAAAATAAAAAACACAGCTTAGTCGCTGTGTTTTTTTATGGTCTACGCATTGCGTATTATTGAACTCAATGCGTATTTACCTGTTGTTACATCACATGTGGTCAATGATACAATCACCAAATTCTGAACAAGTCACTAAGGTGGCGTTATCCATTAAGCGCTCAAAATCATAAGTGACCGTTTTTGCGTTAATCGCACCTGACATGCCTTTTAATAGCAAATCCGCCGCTTCAGTCCAACCCATATGACGCAGCATCATTTCGGCGGATAAAATTACCGAGCCAGGGTTTACTTTATTCAACCCAGCGTATTTTGGCGCCGTGCCATGAGTAGCTTCAAAAATGGCGACTTCATCATTTAAGTTTGCACCTGGCGCAATACCAATACCACCCACTTGCGCGGCTAAGGCATCAGATAAGTAATCACCGTTTAGATTTAAGGTTGCAATAACACTATATTCTGCCGGACGTAATAATATTTGCTGTAGCATGGCATCGGCTATCACATCTTTAATAATGATCTCTTTACCGGTTTTGGGGTTTTTCAGTGTGCACCAAGGACCGCCGCTTAGTAAATCAGCGCCAAACTCTTCGCGCGCTAATTGATAACCCCAATCTTTGAACGCCCCTTCGGTAAACTTCATGATATTGCCTTTATGCACTAAAGTAACCGACTCTCTGTCGTTATCAATGGCATATTGTATGGCTTGTCGAACAAGTCGTTGCGTGCCCTCTTTCGAAACAGGCTTGATACCGATACCACAATTTTCTTGGAAACGAATTTTTGTTGCGCCCATTTCTTGTGTCAAGAAATTGATCATTTTTTGCGCTTCTTCACTGCCCGCTTGATACTCAATACCCGCGTATATATCTTCAGAGTTTTCGCGAAAAATCACCATATCAACTTCACTGGGTTTTTTAACAGGGCTAGGTACACCGGTAAACCATTGCACAGGGCGCTGACAAACATATAAATCGAGAATTTGTCGTAACGCAACATTTAACGAGCGCATGCCGCCGCCAACGGGAGTGGTTAATGGCCCTTTAATACCGACTTTAAATTCTTTAAACATATCAAGCGTTTCGTCGGGTAGCCAGGTTTCAGAGTCATACACTTGGGTAGCTTTTTCACCGGCGTATACTTCCATCCAATGAATTTTTCTCTCACCGCCATAAACTTTATTAACCGCTGCGTCGACTACTTTCATCATCGGGGGGGTAACATCAACGCCTATACCATCACCTTCAATAAACGGAATAATGGGGTTGTTTGGTACCGTTAACACCCCCTGCTCTGAGGTGATTTTTGCGCCCGCACTCGGAATATTTACCTGGTTCGACATATAAACTCTCCCACATTTACTAATGAAAATAGCCGTTTGCTAGTTTCTTAATACCTAAAATAATAGAAAAAGCGCAACGGCACTACTACAGAAGTTGTGATAATCAACATCACCACTATGAATAATTAAAATGCTTGTTTAAATTAATTGCAAACTATTTATTAAAATTTAGGCAAAATGTCTCAATAATCATTAGCTAATGATTAAATTACAGGCAAAAAAAAGCTAGGCAATTGCCTAGCTTCTCTAATCGATATTTAGATTACCAGCTTACAATAAGCTCGACAAAATAGTGTTCAGCGTTGCACTTGGGCGCATAGCGGTTTCAGCTAATGCACTATCGGCAAAATAGTAACCATCAATATTCATGCTCGGCCCTTGAGCAGCATTTAATTCTTCAACAATTTTCGCTTCTTGCTTAGTCAATGCTTGAGCAACGGCAACAAAGCTTGATTTTAAGCTTTCATCAGCGGTTTGCTCTGCTAATGCTTGTGCCCAATACATAGCCAAGTAGAAGTGAGAGCCACGGTTGTCCAATTCGTTTACACGACGTGAAGGCGATTTGTTCTCTTGTAAAAACTTCGCAGTCGCTTCGTCTAAGGTATCAGCCAAAACTTGGGCTTTGCTGTTACCAGTACGAACACTTAAATGTTCGAGTGAAGCCGCTAATGCTAAGAATTCACCTAATGAGTCCCAACGTAAGTGATTTTCTTTTTCAAACTGTTGTACATGCTTAGGTGCTGAACCACCCGCGCCAGTTTCAAATAAGCCACCGCCATTCATTAATGGAACAATTGATAACATTTTAGCACTGGTACCTAATTCTAGAATTGGGAACAAGTCCGTTAAATAGTCACGTAAGACATTACCGGTAACTGAAATAGTGTCTTCGCCTTTTGCTACACGTGCCAATGTAAATTCACAAGCTTTAACAGGCGCCATAATTTGAATATCTAAGCCGCTTGTATCGTGATCAGCAAGATAAGTATTCACTTTCTTGATCATTTCTGCATCGTGACCACGGTTTTCGTCTAGCCAGAAAATTGCCGGAACATTAGTCGCTTTAGCACGAGTTACCGCTAATTTAACCCAGTCTTGAATCGGTGCATCTTTGGCTTGACACATTCTCCAAATATCACCTTCATTAACGTCATGCGCTAATAAGGTAGTGCCATTGTCGTCAACAACACGAACTTGACCAGCACCTGAGATAGTAAACGTTTTATCATGCGAGCCATATTCTTCTGCTTTTTGCGCCATTAAGCCAACGTTTGGTACTGTACCCATAGTGGTTGGATTAAAGGCGCCGTTTTCACGACAAAAATCAACAACCGCTGAGAATACACCCGCGTAGTTACGATCAGGGATCATAAACTTCGTCTCTTTTTGTGTTCCGTCTGCTCCCCACATCATGCCTGAGGCACGAAGTGCTGCCGGCATAGAGGCATCAATAATAACGTCACTTGGTACGTGAAGGTTCGTGATACCTTTATCTGAATCAACCATCGCAAGTTCAGGACGCGTAGCGTAAACCGCGTTAATATCCGCTTCAATTTCTGCCTTCTTTTCAGCAGGTAAACGGTCAATTTTCGCGTAAACATCGCCAATACCGTTATTCGCATCAACACCTAATTGCTCAAACGTTGCACCATGCTTAGCAAACACATCTTTATAAAATACTTTTACCGCATGACCAAACATAATAGGGTCTGACACTTTCATCATGGTGGCTTTTAAATGCAACGAAAGTAACACATCTTCAGATTTTGCTTTTTCAGTTTCGCTTGCAAAAAACTCAACCAAAGCATTTTTGCTCATCACGGAGGCATCAATAACTTCTTTATCTAATAAAGGTAAGTGTTCTTTTAATAAGGTTATGTCGCCGTTTTCAGCAACAAATTCTATTTTGACCTGAGTTGCGCCGTTAATAGTGGTTGATTTTTCACTGCCGTAAAAATCACCTGACTGCATATGGGCAACGTGTGATTTAGTGGTAGGAGACCATGCCCCCATTGAATGAGGGTTGTTGCGAGCGTATTGCTTAACTGAACCCGGTGCGCGACGGTCAGAGTTACCTTCACGTAACACTGGGTTTACTGCTGAGCCTAATACTTTCGCGTAAGTCAGTTTAATTGACTCTTCCGCTTCATTTTGTGGCTCTTCTGGGAAATCAGGTAAGTTGTAACCTTTAGCTTGTAACTCTTTAATTGCGGCTTGCAATTGTGGAATAGAGGCAGAAATATTAGGTAACTTAATAATGTTTGCTTCAGGTGTTTTTGCTAATTCACCCAACTCAGCTAACGCATCATCCATACGTTGCTCAGCGGTCAAATATTTTGGAAAGTTAGCAATAATACGACCTGCTAATGAAATATCACGTGTTTCTACATCAATCGCTGATGACGCGGTAAATGCTTTGACGATAGGTAAAAAAGAATGCGTTGCCAAAGCTGGCGCTTCATCGGTAATAGTATAAATTATTTTTGATGTATCTGTGGTCATTTAAAATCCTTTGCTGATCTGCCATTAATCGATAAAATGAATCATCATTTTTCACTAAATAAATATTCATTTTATCGATAAAAAAATATTTTTCGCGCGCATAATATCGGAATTCAAAGCGCATTAAAATAGATGAATTATTGCCAGTATAAATTTAACAAGGTAAAAGCCAGTGATAAACACTAAAAAACAACATGTTACGCGCAGCTACAGGCAAAGAAACATAAAGGTAAGACCAGTTGATTTTAAAGCGGAAGTTGTGCTTTTTAATAAGCCCTTCGATGTATTGAGCCAATTTACTGATGATCAAAATAGAAAAACACTGAAAGACTTTATCGGTATTAAAGATGTTTATGCCGCTGGTCGTCTTGATAGAGACAGCGAAGGTTTATTATTACTCACCAATGATGGCAAACTGCAACACAAACTTGCCAACCCAAGTCAAAAAACCGATAAAACCTATTGGGCACAAGTTGAGGGTGCGCCGAGCGAGCAAGACCTTAACGCCTTGCGTGCAGGGGTAACATTAAAAGACGGGCTGACAAAGCCAGCGAAAGTCAACATTATCGCTGAGCCGAATATTTGGCCACGCATACCGCCAATTCGTGAACGCGCCGCTATTCCCACAACCTGGTTAGAAATCACCATACAAGAAGGGAGAAACCGGCAAGTAAGAAGAATGACCGCCCATATTGGCTTCCCTACCCTGCGACTCATTCGCTATCGTATCGGTAAATGGACCATTGATGGCATCAACAATGGTGAATACAAAAGGTTAACCCATGTCTAATTTACGTTGTAATGGCAAGGCGTTGATAACAACTAGTGCTGAGACAAATGATGCGATTGAAGAAAAAAATAGCCATGGTAGCGAGCAGTTTAAACCCAACACCACAGTAGCGGTCGTGGTAACTTATCAAGATAAGTTTTTAATCGTTGAAGAACTAGATCTGGGTAAAACGGTATACAATCAACCGGCTGGACACCTAGAAGCCGGTGAAAGCTTAATATCAGCGGCAAAAAGAGAACTACAAGAAGAAACCGGCTTAGTGCTATCGCCCGACTACCTTTGTGGTATTTACTATTATTATAGCGATGTGATAAATCTTTATTACTTACGCTTTTGTTTTGTTATCGAGCTTGAAAACCATATGCCATGCCAACCTCAAGACCACGAAATTATTGCCTGTCACTGGCTTACGTTAGCTGAAATTAACGCCAAGTCTGCGCAATTGCGTAGTCCGCTAGTGTTAGAATGTATTGCAGACTACCTCAGCGGCAAAAAAATTCCTTTAAGTCAGCTAAAATCTAATCTTTAAACTATCTCACGCCAAACGAGCATGTTATAATTTCGCGCCTTTTTCTATTGTAATGTAGTTGTAATGACCTCGAACGAACATCTAAATTTAAGCTCGGTAGCGCCAAACGAAAAATTACCACAAGATACGAAAGTGATTGTCGGTATGTCGGGTGGTGTTGATTCTTCAGTTTCAGCCTATTTGTTATTAGAACAAGGTTATCAAGTTGAAGGCTTGTTCATGAAGAACTGGGAAGAAGATGATAACGACGAGTACTGCGCGGCGGCAGAGGATTTAGCCGATGCGCAAAATGTTTGTGAAAAACTCGGCATTAAACTGCACACCATCAACTTTGCGACTGAGTATTGGGACAATGTATTCGAATATTTTTTAGCAGAATATAAAGCCGGCAGAACACCTAATCCTGATATTATGTGTAATAAAGAAATCAAATTTAAAGCATTTCTAGAATTTGCCTGTGAAGACCTAGGCGCAGATCACATTGCCACTGGCCATTATGTGAAACGTAAATTTAACGACGGTAAATGGCAAATGCACCGCGGCTTAGACAGTAATAAAGATCAAAGCTACTTTCTCTATACTCTAAGTCACGAACAGGTCGGCAAAACGCTATTCCCTGTTGGCGATATTGAAAAACCCGAAGTACGTGCAATCGCAGAAAAAGCGGATTTAATTACCCATAATAAAAAAGACAGTACCGGCATTTGTTTTATCGGTGAGCGTAAATTTAAAGATTTTCTTGGTAAATATTTACCCGCACAACCGGGCGTTATTGAAACACCAGAAGGCGAAGCCATTGGCGAACACGATGGTTTAATGTATCACACCCTAGGTCAACGCAAAGGCTTGCGTATCGGCGGTTTAGCCAATGCCGGTGAAGCACCATGGTATGTGGTCGATAAAGATCTTAAGCGTAACGTACTCATTGTTGGCCAAGGCCATAATCACCCTCGCCTTTTTTCCAAAGGATTAATCGCTAACCAGCTGCACTTAGTCGATAGAGCAGAGTTAACAGCACCTATTAGCTGCACGGTAAAAACCCGCTACCGACAAGAAGATGTCGCCTGTAACTTATCACCGATGGCAAATGGTGAATATTTAGTGATGTTTACTGAGCCACAAAGCTCAGTAACACCGGGGCAATCTGTAGTATTTTATCAAGATAATGTCTGCCTAGGCGGCGGTATTATTAATTCTCTGATCCGTTAAATAAGACATTTATGAACAGTTTAGAAAAACAAACCCTTACCATGGCAGCCATATGCCAAGCGTCATCATTAGTACAAAAAATTGCCCGCACCGGCTCGGTAGCAGAGTCTGAGCTGGCGATGCTACTAAACAGCATAATGATCACGTCGCCAAGCAATATTTTAGAAGTTTACAGCAATGATGTGGCAAACTTAGCATCCGGCTTAAAAACCTTGATAGAGCAATTGGGCAATGAAACAAAAGAAAAAGATCCAGAATTGACTCGCTATGTTGTTAGTTTATTAGGCTTAGAGCGACGTTTAGCCAGTAAGAAAAACCAACTTTCGCAGTTGGGTGAGCGTATAGAGCAAAGCCAACGTCAACTTGCACATTTTGATATCAGTAGTGATACATTAATTGCCAGTTTAGCCAGTATATATAGCGACTTACTCAGTCCGTTAGGTACCCCTATTCAAGTCGCGGGTGAGCCGAGCTTACTTAAACAAACAAGTAATCAACACAAAATTCGCGCGTTATTATTGGCCGGTGTGCGCTCAAGTGTATTGTGGCGCCAGGTGGGCGGCAAGCGTAGAAATATTTTATTTGGGCGCACAAAAATAGTAGCGTGCGCTCAACAACTACTTAAACAAATTTAAAACTAACTTCAGGACATTACTATGGAACTTTCAGCATTAAGTGCGATATCACCGGTAGACGGTCGTTATGGCAGTAAAGTAAAATCATTACGCCCTATTTTCAGTGAGTTTGGCCTAATTAAATACCGTGTTACGGTTGAAGTACGTTGGTTACAAAAATTAGCCGCGACTGCTGAAATTAACGAAGTTCCTGCATTTTCAGCCCAAGCTAATGCGGTATTAGATGCAATTGTCAGCAGTTTTTCAGAAACTGACGCCCAGCGTATTAAAGACATTGAAGCCACCACTAACCACGATGTTAAAGCGGTTGAATATTTTCTAAAAGAGCAAATTGCTGACAATGCGGAATTAAATGCCATTACTGAATTTATTCATTTTGCTTGTACCTCAGAAGACATTAACAACCTATCACATGGTTTAATGCTTGCTGATTGTCGAGAGCAGGTATTATTACCAATGATCGATGACATTTTGGCTGACATTAAAGCCTTAGCTGTTGAATATAAAACGATCCCTATGATGTGTCGTACTCATGGTCAGCCAGCATCACCGAGTACGCTAGGCAAAGAAATGGCTAATGTTTACGTACGTTTAAAGCGTCAACGTCAGCAAATTGCGCAAGTAGAAATGTTGGGTAAAATCAACGGCGCGGTGGGTAACTACAACGCCCACTTATCTGCCTACCCTGAAGTAAATTGGCATGAATTTGCTAACGAATTTGTTAACTCATTAGGCCTAAGCTTTAACCCATTTACTACACAAATAGAGCCACATGATTACATCGCAGAGCTATTCGATGCCATTGCCCGCTTTAACACCATTTTAATTGATTTTGACCGTGATATTTGGGGCTATATCGCCATGGGTCACTTCAAACAAAAAACCATCGCCGGTGAAATTGGCTCGTCAACTATGCCGCATAAAGTTAACCCGATTGACTTTGAAAACTCAGAAGGTAATTTAGGCATCGCAAACGCTTTATTTACCCACTTAGCACAAAAATTACCGATTTCTCGCTGGCAGCGTGACTTAACTGACTCAACGGTTTTACGTAATTTAGGTGTCGGTTTTGCTCACGCACTCATTGCTTATCAGGCAACTCGTAAAGGTATCAGCAAGTTACAAGTTAATGAAGAAAGTTTACTTACCGAGCTAGATGCAAACTGGGAGGTACTCGCCGAGCCAGTGCAAACCGTAATGCGCCGTTACGGAATCGAAAAACCGTATGAAAAATTAAAAGAGCTTACCCGTGGCAAGCGTGTAGACGGTGATTCTATGCGTACCTTTATTATGACTTTAGAGTTACCAGAAGCTGCAAAAGCGCAACTTTGTGAAATGACGCCAGCCTCTTACATTGGTCGTGCCGTTTCATTTATTAATGAACTAGACTAGTTACATCACCATCAAGTGACTGTAAAAAGGGATCCGTTATGGCTCCCTTTTTTAATTTAGCTCCCCAATAACATCAATATAGACAGAACAGGTCCCGCTATGAATATCGACTCGCTAAATTGGGGAGATTTAACCCCTGAACAATTTCTTGCAGAATATTGGCAAAAAAAACCCTTATTGATCAAACAAGCCTTTAGCAACTTTCAAGACACTATACCCGCTGATGAATTAGCCGGTTTAGCAATGGAAGCTGAAATTGAGTCTCGCATTGTTAGCAATAAAAGTAATGGTGACTGGCAAGTTGATCACGGCCCTTTTGAAGATTTTTCTCAATACGGTGAAGACAATTGGACCTTATTAGTACAAGCGGTGAACAACTGGTCGCGCCCTACGCATAATCTACTAGCTCCGTTTGCTTTTATTCCAAACTGGCGTATTGATGATGTAATGGTGAGTTTTTCCACCCCTAATGGTGGCGTTGGCGCTCATTTAGATCAATATGACGTATTTATTGTCCAAGGCAGTGGCAAACGCCGTTGGCGAGTGGGCGCACCTGATAGCAGCTTAGCAAGTTTACTGCCGAACCCGGATCTTAAGCAAGTGTCAGACTTTGAGCCAATTATTGATGAAATAACCGAAGCCGGTGATTTACTTTATATACCACCAAACCATCCCCATAACGGTATATCTATTGAGAACTCGGTAAACTTCTCAGTCGGTTTTCAAGCACCTTCCAGCCAAGAGCTCTGGTCAAGTTTCGCCGATAAACTGATTGATAAAAATATCGGTGAACAACGTTTTAGCGATCCAGAGCGCAAAATATGCGCTGATAGCACGACAATAACGCCGCAAGACAAACAGCAATTAAAAGCCTTTATGCTGGCGCAGTTAGAAGATGAGGCGCTATACGAGCAGTTTATCGGCCAATACCTGACCCAAAGCCATCATGCCCTTGAAATACTTGTACCGGTTAATGACATTGATGAAGCTAAATTAGCAGATATTTTATCTGAGCCTGACATTTATTTTATGCCAGTATCAGGTTTAAAGGCAGCAATAATTAATGACAAGCAAATAACGCTTTTTATCAATGGCGATAGTTTTCCAATTGAAAGTCAGACACTTGCTCTTGCTGAGCAATTGGCAAAGCAATCACCTTTGACCACAGATGAAGTGAAAAGTTTCAACAGTTGTTTGAAAAACACTCAATTGTTAACTAGTATTTTAAATAAGGGTTATTGGTATATTGAATAAAAAATAATGTCATACACAGTCAATCGAGTACAATGGGAGCACGCCGCTCCCCAACTCAAAACCGTTAGAGAGCAGGTTTTTGTTTGTGAATGGCGCATCCCCAAAAGCGTTGAGTTTGATCAAAAAGACCACTTTGCCTTTCATGTTTTAGCCTGTGACGATAAAAACCAACAGCCGGTTGGCACTGGGCGCATCTTATCTTGCGGAGAAATTGGCCGTATTGCCGTGATAAAATCTTGCCGAAAAGACCATGTTGATAAAATTATCCTACAAGCGTTATTCGATATTGCCCAAGAACTTCACCTCAAAGAAATTTTCATCTATAGCCCACTTGAAGCCACCGAGTATTTTCGCAAATTCAATTTTACAACCTCTGGCGCGGTATTTATGGAAGCCGGCATGCCGAAACAAAAAATGATTTGTCCGCTAAGCAAGGCGAGCATCGCAAATTATTACCTAAGTCACTAGCCTCGCCGCTTCCAAGTTACCGGTTACTATTCGCTATAACCGTTATGCTTGTTGCCAAAGTTCTGTGTTTTCATATAACTGATACAAACCGTCTGCGCGGCCGATCAAAAGTTGTGCGAACTGGTGTTGGTCTTGGTTATCAGAGGCCAATAAATTTTCTGCTTGTAGTTGCCATTTTAATGAAAAGTGGCGCACAATATCACGCGCAGAGCCTTCCTCTAACACCACATGATCGGTCGGTAAATCACCCGCGATAACCCACACCGTTGTCTTATCCAGTAATTTGATTTTCCACAAGGCAACTACAGGAACCAAATAACGACTATCTGTTTCAGAAACACTGTCTGTTACTAGGCCCTTATCAGCAAGGTACTTTGTTGATTTTAAATACTGCTCTCGGATCCATGCTTGTTGTTGCTCTTGGGTCATTTGTAATTTTTCAGTCATATTTAAGGTCTTTTGGTTAATGATTTTAATGAGATGTTAACTATGGAAAGTGTGTATGAATTAATTCACAGTAAAACTCAAATTTATTGATTGCTTCACTAGCGAAGCACTTGCCTAAATGGTATTGTGCGCAGCAAATTATTACAACCTTAGTTCAATAAAAAATTACATTTGAACTAGCTTTAGCATCAATGGAGATGACAATAGTGGCCGTTTTTGATTTAGTAGATTTTGATAACCACGAACAAGTTGTGTATTGCAGTGACGATACATCTGGCCTAAAAGCGATTATAGCTGTACATAGTACCGCGTTGGGCCCCGCTGCTGGTGGTTGCCGCTTTTGGGATTATGCAAGCGACGAAGCTGCGCTAAAAGATGTTTTACGTTTATCCAAAGGTATGACCTATAAAAATGCCATGGCGGGTTTAAAACTCGGTGGCGGTAAAGGTGTGATTATTGGCGATCCCAAAAAGCTAAAATCAACAGAGCTGTTTCAAGCCTTTGGTAAAGCAGTTAACAACTTAGGCGGCCGTTACTATACCGCTGAAGACGTTAATATCACCACAGGTGACATGGCTATTGTTAACCAAAGTACTGATTTTGTATCTGGTCTTGAAGGTAAAAGTGGCAACCCTGGCCCGTTTACCGCTTTAGGTACGTTTTTAGGTATTAAAGCCGCGGTTAAATTTAAGCTTGGTAAAGATGATCTCACGGGCATTAAAGTAGCCGTGCAAGGCTTAGGCAGTGTTGGCTATTCTCTTTGTGAAAAATTACATGCTGCTGGTGCTGAGTTAATTGTAACCGATATTAATCAGCTTGCACTTGATAAAGCAGCAACTGAGCTCAATGCTACTGTGGTGGGTTTAGATGAAATCTACCGTCAAAATGTCGATGTATTTTCACCTTGTGCACTTGGCGCTTCAATTGACGACAACAGCATAGCGCAAATGAAAGCGGTGATCATCGCAGGTTGTGCTAATAATCAATTGGCCGAAGCCCGCCACGATCAATTGTTATTAGACAAAGGCATTTTGTATGCGCCAGATTACGTTATTAACGCTGGCGGTATTATTAACGTTGCCTTAGAGATTTATCCAGAACCTTACTGCGCTGACAGCGCCACTAAGTTGGTGGAAAATATTTACCATACTTTAATGGATATTTTCACCACAGCGGCATCGAAAAATATGCCCACGGGTATAGTTGCCGATGAAATGGCACGAGAGATAATTGCAAACGGCGCTAAGTAGCTTTCAGTGTTCACTCAGTAAAAAAGCACCAAAAGGTGCTTTTTTTATACCGAAAATGCGCTAGCTTACACTTTGGCGCTACTCGCTAAGTTACTGTAGTCATTTTAACTTAGCACATTAAGCAAGGCTTGAACTGGATGCAGAGTAACCTTGTTATCTAAACGCTTGATTTGACTGCGACAAGAATAACCAGTCACCAATATTTGCTCGCTTTCTAATTCCGCTACTTTATCCTGCCAACTCATTTGATACAGCGCTTTAGAATTATCTAAGTTCACTTTTTCATGGCCATACGTACCCGCCATACCACAACAACCAACAGCAACACTGGTTAACGACAAGCCAAAGTGTTGGAATATATCACGCCACTGCCCTTCACTACCGGCTAAAGCGGTTTTTTCAGTACAATGGGCAAACAGCTTATAAGCAATCTGATTTTCATTTTTAGCTGAGCTATCACTCAAAAAATTGTTTTGCTGATCGGTAATCGAAATCAGCCATTCATGGGCTAACTTAACTTCAAAATCACCACGAGCGTTACCCAGCGTTTGCTGATACTCATCTCGGTAACATAAAGCTAGCGAGGCATCTAAACCCACCATAGGTATCTGCAATTGATGAACTTGATTTAAAAACTCGGCAGTAGATTTTGCGGTTTTGGCAAACTTCGCTAAAAATCCTTTCACGTGTTGTGGCTTACCATTGGGCTTAAATGGCAATAATATCGGTTGGAAACCTAATTTTTTTACTAACAGCATAAAGTCTTCAACAACTTGTGCATCATAAAACGAGGTAAACGGGTCTTGTACTATTAACACTGCCTTAGCGCGCTGCTCAGCTGCCATATTGCTAAGCGAGGGTAAATCAAACGGCGTAAATTTATGTTTGCGCACGCGTTGCGCTAGTGTTGGTGTCGACAATAATGGCGTATCAACATAACCAATGCTTACCTGAGATAATTTATCGTAAATGTTTGACGCTAATACGCTGTTAACAATTTTTGGCGCTTTCGCCATTAACGGCGTCATAGTTTCAACATTTGCCACTAAGTGATCTTTTAACGGCCGAAAATAGCGCGTGTGATATAAGTTAATAAAGCGGGCTCTAAAGTCTGGTACATCCACTTTAATTGGACACTGACTAGCGCAAGCTTTACAGGCCAAACAACCCTGCATAGCGTCCATCACTTCATGGGAAAAATCATCATTTTCTTGAGCATTAAATTGGCCACTAAACTTGCCATTAAAGCGATTTTTTACTTTATCTAATAAGCGTTTTACTGACCAATTAGCAATATTTTTCTCTAACGCTAGAATATCTACGCCTTTTGCCTCAACTAAACGTAACCACTCGCGCATCAGGCCTGCTCTACCTTTCGGCGAATGACGTCGGTCACGCGTAACCTTGCTTGATGGGCACATCGGGCTATCTAGGTCATAATTAAAACACAAACCATTACCGTTACAATCTAGCGCCGAACTAAACGACTCTTTTACCGTGACAGGGATTTGTCGGTCATAAAATCCGCGCTTTTTATCATCAACAGACACCAACTTTTCACTGCTTTGATACGGCGTACAAATTTTACCGGGATTCATTTTATTTAATGGGTCAAAAGCGGCCTTAATTTTTCTTAATTCTGTGAATAATGTCTCACCAAAAAATTCAGGGCCATATTCGCTACGATAGCCTTTGCCATGCTCCCCCCACATTAAACCGCCATATTTTGCAGTTAATGCCACCACCTGATCGGAAATTTTTCTTAACAATACTTCTTGCTGTGGGTCGCACATATCCAAAGCCGGACGAACATGCAAAACCCCAGCATCAACATGGCCAAACATACCATAATGCAAGCCATGGCCATCAAGCAATTGCCTAAATTCGGCAATAAAATCGGCTAAATTCTCCGGTGGCACCGCCGTGTCTTCAGCAAAGGCGAGCGGTTTTTGGCTGCCTTTGGTATTGCCTAATAAACCAACGGCTTTTTTTCGCATGGTATATAGCTTGGCGATACTGCTTAAGTCTGAGGTCACTTGATAACCAATAACGCCGGTGCTATTGGCGATATCTTTATCAAGCTCTTTGCAGAGCGCAGCAACTTGTGCGGCAACGCTTTGCTCACTCTCGCCGTTGTATTCCACCATATTGATGCCGTCCATTACGGCGCCATCAACGTCTTGCAACATATCACTGACGAGTTGCCAAACAATATCTTGTTTCGCCAAATTCAACACTTTGCTGTCAATGGTTTCTACTGAAGTGGCCTTTGCTTGCACTAAACTTGGCGAATGACGCAGCGCAGAATCAAAACTGTCGTATTTAATGTTAATTAATGTTTTAGCTTTGGCGATTGGGGTTAGATTTAACTTAGCCTGACAAACAAAGGCCAACGAGCCTTCAGAGCCGGTAATAATGCGACTTAAATCCACCATAGATAAATCACGATTAAAAACATTTTCTAGATCATAACCGGTTAAAAAGCGATTTAAGCGCGGAAATTTTTCTAACACTAATGCCCTATTATCAGTACAAGATTTCAGCACTTGCTGCATCAGTTTAGCTGTTGTGCCCTCTTGCTTGGCGAGGCGTTGTGCCGCTTCCATCGACATTGGCTCGGTTACCAGTAACTCACCATTTGCCAATACGCTTTCAAGACCGAGCACGTGATCAGAGGTTTTTCCGTACACTAACGAGCCTTGGCCCGAAGCATCGGTATTGATCATGCCGCCTATCGTGGCGCGGTTACTGGTGGATAAATCTGGCGAAAAGAAAAAACCAAATGGTTTTAGGTAATCATTTAATTGATCTTTGACTACGCCGGCCTCAACACGCACCCAGTTTTCTTCAACATTAATTTCCAAAATACGGTTCATATATTTTGATAGATCAACCACGATACCTGGCGTTAAACTTTGGCCGTTAGTGCCGGTACCGCCACCACGGGCGCTAAATTTAATGTCGTTAAATTTTTCCTCACTGCCGAGTAAAGTGATGGTTTGGATATCTTGCTTGCTACGCGGATGCAATACTAATTGGGGCAGTTGCTGATAAATGCTGTTGTCTGTTGCATGAGCTAAGCGCGCACTATATTGAAAGTTAATATCGCCAGAAAAGTTTTTCGTTGCCAATGTTTTGGCAAACTCTTGATATAAAGGAGAAACTAACTCTTGGGGGCTGATGCGAGGTAACATGGCTGAAAGTTCTATTAACGATATAAAGTGCTGAAGATTATATCATGGCAAATGCTAAATTTGCTGGCTTGGTAAACAAAAAAAGCCTAACAACTTTTTATCTACGGATAATAGTTGTTAAGCTTTTTAATAGCTGTCTAACTTAAGACTTAACATCACGCTAAGCCATAAGTTAGAGCTTAGTGTTAATCTACTTGCCGTGTTGCTCAGCTAAATATAACCAAGTAGGCAATACCGTATCTGGGTTTAGCGATACACTATCAATACCGCGCTCAACCAACCAAGCAGCAAAGTCTGCGTGATCTGACGGCCCTTGACCACAAATACCGACATACTTGCCGCGCGCTTTACAGGCTTTAATGGCCATTTCTAATAACGCTTTAATCGCAGGGTCGCGCTCATCAAATAGATGAGCAACTAACCCTGAATCGCGATCTAAGCCTAAGGTTAATTGCGTTAAGTCATTTGAGCCAATTGAGAAACCATCAAAATAATCTAAAAATTGGTCGGCTAATAACGCATTTGACGGCAATTCACACATCATAATAATGCGTAGACCGTTTTCACCACGTTTTAAACCATGCTCGGCAAGAATATCAATGACCGCAGACGCTTCTTCGAGGGTGCGCACAAACGGGATCATAATTTCGACATGGGTCATATCCATATTGTTACGAACACGTTTTATCGCTTCACATTCCAGCGCAAAACAATCTCTAAAGTCTTTAGAAATATAACGCGAAGCACCACGATAACCTATCATCGGGTTTTCTTCTTCCGGCTCAAAATGCTCGCCACCGACTAAATTGGCATATTCGTTTGACTTAAAATCAGACATACGAACAATCACTTTTTCAGGTGCATAGGCTGCCGCTAACGTAGAAATACCTTCGGTTAATTTTGCAATATAAAACTCTACTGGGCTTTCGTATCCCGCGATGATATCGCGAATTTCATCTTGAAGATCAGCTGGTTGTTCATCAAAATTTAATAAAGCTTTCGGGTGTACACCGATCATTTTATTAATAATAAACTCTAAACGCGCCAAGCCAATGCCCGCATGCGGTAAACGCGCAAAAGCAAATGCGCGATCGGGGTTACCCACATTCATCATCACTTTTAAAGGCAAATCTGGCATTGAATCCACCTCTGAGGTGGTTACGGTAAAGTCTAACTGGCCTTGATAAATAAAACCGGTATCGCCTTCTGCACAAGAAACGGTAACTTCATCTCCGGTGGCAATTTTACTCGTTGCATCACCACAACCAACCACGGCCGGAATACCCATTTCACGGGCAATAATTGCCGCATGACAAGTACGACCGCCACGATTTGTGACAATGGCTGAGGCGCGTTTCATGATCGGCTCCCAGTCAGGGTCGGTCATGTCAGTTACTAAAACATCACCTGGGAGAATTTTATCCATTTCCGCTAATGATGATAAAACCTTAGCTTCACCGCTACCAATTTTATGACCAATTGAGCGACCTTCACAGATAATGTCGGCTGTCGCTTGTAACTGAAATTGCTCCATTACATTGGCGTTTTCGCGGCTTTTAACGGTTTCTGGACGCGCTTGCACTATGTAAAGCTTGCCATCTAAACCGTCTTTTGCCCACTCAATATCCATGGCACGACCGTAATGTTTTTCAATCACTACCGCTTGTTTCGCTAGTTCTTCTACTTCGCTATCGGTCAGTGAGAAAGTGTCTGATTGCGCTTGCTCTATATCAACAATTTCAACTTGTTTACCGTGCTCTTGGGTGTCGGCGTAAATCATTTTAATGGCTTTACTGCCAATATTGCGACGCACAACCGCCGGCTTACCTTTAGCTAAGGTCGGTTTATGCACATAAAATTCATCTGGGTTAACGGCACCCTGCACCACCATTTCACCTAAGCCGTAGCTTGAGGTAATAAATACTACATCTTCAAAACCTGACTCAGTATCAATTGAAAACATGACGCCACTTGAAGAAATATCACTGCGCACCATGCGTTGAATGCCAGCAGAAAGTGCTACGCCACGATGGTCGTAACCTTGATGAACACGGTACGAAATAGCGCGGTCATTAAAGAGTGAAGCAAATACATGCTTGATGGCGATCATCACCGCATCTAAACCACGTACGTTAAGGAAAGTTTCTTGCTGACCGGCAAAAGAGGCGTCGGGCATATCTTCTGCTGTGGCTGATGAACGTACAGCAAATGAAGCATCGTCAGCAAAACCACCGGCAAGTTTTGCGTAAGCTTGTTCGATATCTTGCTGCATTTGCGGTAAAAATGGCGTGTCGATAACCCATTGACGAATTTTGCTACCACATTCTGCCAAAGCATTAACATCGCTGACATCTAAGTTATCTAGCAAAAGGTAAATTTTATCGTTAAGGCCACTTTGTTCTAGAAATTCATTAAAGGCATGAGAGGTAGTTGCAAAGCCACCAGGGACTTGCACACCAACATTTGAAAGATTAGAAATCATTTCACCTAATGAGGCGTTTTTGCCACCAACACGGTCAACATCGTTCATTCCTAAATCTTCATACCAAAGTACGTATTCTTGCACGACAACTTCTCCACTGGAAATAATAAAATTTAACAAAGCTATCTGTTAGACAACAGCAAAAGCGAAAGCAACTTCAAAATAACTTTGTTAATACTTTATCAGAATAAATAGTGTAATTAATGTTACAGACATTTTACACTGCTAACCTTGAAACTACAGCACTATTTAAAAATTTTACCCTTAGCCAACAAATAAAATAATAGGTTTTACTATGCGAGCAGCTTTTTATATTTCTGACGGCACCGCCATCACCTCTGAAGTGTTTGGTCATGCCTTGTTATCACTTTTTCCGGTTGAGTTTGAACATGACACTATTTCATTTGTTGAAAGCAAAGAAAAAGCCCTTGAGGCCTGCGCGCGTATCAATAAAGCCGCCAAACGCACCGGTGAACCGCCGCTGGTATTTCACACCTTTGTTAACCCTGAAATTCGTGCCATTATCGACGGCTGCGATGGTATTATTTATAACTTCCTCGAGCATTTTGTTGCCCCACTTGAGCAAACCTTAGGTATAAAAGCAAAACCGAAAGCGCATAGAACCCATAGCATTCATGAGAATAGCTATGATTATCGTATTGACGCAGTTAATTATTCATTAGCCAATGACGATGGCTCCAATGTTACTAACTATGAGCATGCCGATGTCATATTAGTCGGGGTGTCTCGCTCTGGCAAAACCCCTACCTCGCTTTACTTGGCACTGCAATATGGTATCAAAGCGGCAAATTACCCCTTTACTGACGACGATATGGACGAGCTTAAATTGCCGAGCTTCTTAAAAATGCATAAAAAGAAGATATTTGGCCTGACCATAGATGCCGAGCGTTTAGTCGATATTCGTGATGGACGTATGGCGAACACTAAGTATTCCTCAGCGCGTCAATGCCGTATGGAAGTAAGGGAAGTAGAAAAATTGTACAAAAAAGAAAAAATACCATTCCTCAACACCACTAAGCTTTCCGTTGAAGAGATCACGGCAAAAATATTGTCGCAAACTGGGCTGCAACGTTATAAATATTAGTTAAAGTCGCACTTAGCGCAAATAAGTTGTAGAAAAACTCAGAAAGCGGTTCACTTAATCCGCTATTTTCGCTATGTTAGCGCGATATTATTTATTGCGCTGCATTGTGAATAGGCAGGCAAACAAGCATTTGAAAGCACATGACCATAAAAACAGATGAATTTAGAACCACGTTAATTGAAAATTTAGTTTCTCCTGCCGAGCTTGCTGAACAAATCCCCCTTGACGATAACACCGCCAACTTTATTATTGATAGTCGTAACGATATTGAAGCGATAATAAACGGCGATGATAAACGTTTATTAGTGATTATTGGCCCCTGTTCGATTCATGACACTGACGCCGCGATTGATTACGCGAAAAAATTAAAAACCTTACACGATAAATATGCCAACGAATTGTTGATAGTGATGCGGGTTTATTTTGAAAAACCGCGTACCACAGTCGGTTGGAAAGGCTTGATCAGCGACCCTGATTTGGATAAATCATTTCATGTTGCTAAAGGCTTAGACTTAGCACGTAACTTATTGATGGAAATTAATAAACTAGGACTACCCGCCGGCACCGAGTTTTTAGATATGGTGACTGGGCAATATATTTCGGATTTGATCAGTTGGGGAGCTATCGGCGCGCGAACTACCGAAAGCCAAGTGCATCGTGAACTTGCTTCGGCTCTGTCTTGCCCTGTTGGTTTTAAAAACGGTACTGACGGCAATATTCAAATCGCCGTTGACGCTATTAAAGCCTCCAGTGTTCCGCATGTGCTTTATTCGCCAGATAAAAGCGGTCAAATGTGTATATATCAAACCCATGGCAACCCCAATGCCCACGTTATTTTACGTGGCGGTAAAGCGCCAAACTACCATAAAGATGATATAGACAATACCTGTGCAACCTTAACTAAGGCGAATTTAGCAAACAAAGTGATGATCGATTGTAGCCACGGTAATAGCTATAAAGATCATAACAAGCAAATTGATGTTGCCCGCTCACTAGCCGCGCAAATAGCGCAAGGCGATCAGTCAATATTTGGCGTGATGATCGAAAGCTTTTTAGTGGCCGGCAATCAAAAAGTCGTCACGGGAGAGCCCTTAGTTTATGGCCAAAGCATTACCGATGCTTGTGTTGATTTAGACACCAGTGAAGAAATATTGTCTGTGTTGGCCAATGCGATTAAAACCAGACCATAAGTTAATGCTACTGTCGAAAAGTGCTCGATAAGTTTTTCGATAATTAGCTGAAAAAGTTGATAACTTCAGGCATAAAAAAAGGCTAACATCTGTTAGCCTTTTCTCGTTCTAACCATGACTATTTAGAAAAATGATACTTTAAACTCAGCGCCAACAAAGCGGCCTTCGTTTACCATACCAGCATCATTATTAAAGTCGACACCCCCAATGATCACGCGCTCATCGGTAATATTACGAACGAATGCCGATACTTGATATTCGTTATCGCCTGATACCCAGTTATAGCCACTGCGTACGCCGCCTTCAAATAATGCTTCACCTTCAAACTCTGTCGCTTCGTACAAGAAAAAGTGTACCTTGCTGCGGTAAGACCAATCAGTAAAGGCGAAGAATTCACCATCACCTAGCTCTTTGGTGTAGCTTAAGGTCAAGTTAGAAATCCACTCAGGGGCATTCGGTAATGAGTTACCGTCAATATAGGCTTTAATAGTGCCATTATCGTCAAACGATGGGTCGGTAACAGAACAAGTACCTGAGCCACAAACCGCTACAGATAATCCGTTATGGTCAATTTCCGTATTGTTATAGCTGACATTAAATGAGGCGATTAAATCATCAGTTACTACCCATTCAGAGTCAACTTCAAAACCATAGCCCGTTGTTTTGTCGGCATTAAGCAAAGTATTAGCGTTTGAATTACCACCAACTGCAGTCAGTTGCTGATCTTCCATTTCAAAGTAGTATACGCTGGCATTTATACGGCCTAAACCGTCTAACACGTCTGATTTAACACCGAACTCAAGTGAATTGGTGGTTTCTGAATCGGCAACACTGACGCTTTGATCGTATAAAACTCGCCCTTGAATACTTGGCGCACGGAAACTGTTAGCAAGGCGAGCAAACAAGTTAACATCATCGTTCAGTTTGTAGCTTGCGCTTAAGTCCCAGCTTAAGTGATTGTCAGATGGGTTAGCCGCCTGTACAAAGTTGCCACCATCATCGCCAGGAATAAATGGGTGATCAAGTAACTCTGCAACAAAGTCTTTATCATCATCAGAATAACGTAAACCTAAGGTGACTTGTAGTTGCTCAGTAAGGTCATAGTCAACTGAGCCAAATACCGCCCAGGCAGTGGTTTCTTGATTTTGCGTAGACAAACCGTTTTGCATGCCGTGACGGGCATCATCATCTGCAATATTTGGATCTTGCGTATAGTAATCATACGTATTGATGATCAGATCTTCATTAAAATAGAAGAAACCTACTTGGTAATTTAATTGACCGTCAAAGTTTGATGCTAAGCGCAACTCTTGTGTATATTGATCATGCTCAGGAATTTCATCAGCGGTTTGTGCGCCCCACCATACGGCATTTGCGTCACCTGCCGGTGGAAAACCAATATAGCCGCCGTCAATATCGCCACGCGAGAAAATTTCTGCTGACTCCCAACCACTGATTGAGGTTAACGTGTACTCATCGCTTAACTGCCAGTCAAGTTTTAAACTCATGCCTTGGGTGGTTACTTGTTGAGTCGCAAATTGCCCAGCGTCTTGAAACACCACATCGTCACGCCAATCAGCGCGTATTTTATTGCTACCCTTTTTAGCAATATTCGGATGGAAGATAATCGGCTTACCATCTAAATCACGGTAGTGGTAATTAAACAAGGCATTAAAGTCATCCGCTTCGTAAAGAAACTGCAAACGCATGGCATTTTCGCTGTAACCACCTAATTGATCTTTTTTCGCGTAATCAAGATTGCGGTTATCAATGTAGTCATCTTTTTCTTGGTGTAAACCAGAAAAACGGAATGATAAGTTATCGGTTAAACCACCGCCAACAGCGCCTTCGGTATCAATAGTGCCATTACTACCATAAGAAGCAGCAACGTAGGCATCAAAGGTTTGTGAAGGTTTAGCAGAATCAAACTTTACCAAACCCGCAGGTGTGTTACGGCCAAACAGTGTACCTTGTGGACCACGTAAAACCTCAACGCGTTCAACGTCAAATACCGGAAAACCTTTTAAAATAGGGTTTTCTTGCACAATATCATCAACCACATATGAAACCGGTTGCGAAGCATTTAAATCAAAGTCTGTATTACCTAAACCGCGAATGTAAAAACGTGGAAAACTACGACCAAAAGAAGACTCAACCGCTAAACTTGGTATTCTAGCGCTCATAAAGCGAATATCCATACCTGCTGCGCTGTAGGCATCAAGGTTTTCACCTTGTAATGCCGACACAGAAACCGGCACTTCTTGCGCGTTTTCTACTCGCTTACGCGCAGTAACTTCAATAACTTCTAGTGCGTTTTTCTTCGCTTCTTCTGCAACAGCTAACGTCGACACGCTAGCGCCAGATGCAAAAATAGCCGCATTGACACAAAGTGCCAGCGACGTTTTGTTAAAAACATTCATTTAAGTACTCTCCCAAGAACTGTTTATGTTTTGTGTTTAATAATGTTTAACTTGTACAAATAGATTTTTCAGACATTAACACCCATCTTATTTAGCTATCTCGTTTATAGATCAAGTTCAGCTAAAAAGCTCGTGCCATATGGCAGCGGCGCTAATTTAAATAATTCGGCGATGGTTTGACCTATATCGGCAAAGGTATTTCGTTCGCCAATATTAACAGATGGTACCTGTTGATGAAAAGCGACAACTGGCACATATTCTCTTGTATGATCATTACCTTGCCATGTTGGGTCACAACCATGATCAGCAGTTAAAAACAGCACATCCTTGTCATTCATCGCGGCAACAACCTCAGATAAGCGCTGGTCAAAATTCTCAAGCGCTAAGGCAAAACCAACCGGGTCACGACGATGGCCATAGTCTTGATCAAAATTTACTAAGTTAGTAAATATCAAGCTATTGTCTTGCGCGGTATTGATATGTGAAATGGTGGCATCTACTAAGGCATCAATGCCGGTGGCTTTAGTTTTTTCGCTGATCCCTTGATGGGCGTATATGTCGGCAATTTTACCGACACTGATCACATGCCCACCGGCTTGTGTAAAGGTGTCTAATACTGTTGGTGCCGGTGGTAAAATTGAGTAATCGCGACGATTACCAGTACGGGCAAAGTTTTCTGGGCTGTCACCAACAAAAGGTCGGGCAATAACACGACCAATATTGAGATCGCCAAGTAGTTCTCTAACCTTTTCACAATATTTATAGAGGTTATCTAAGCCAAAGTGTTCTTCATGGGCCGCCACCTGAAAAACACTGTCTGCCGAGGTGTAGCAAATAGGTAAACCTGTTGCGATATGCTGTTGACCAAGCTTATTGATAATATCAGTACCTGATGCATGACAATCGCCTAACATACCGTCAATGCCAGTGGCTTTATTAATGCTCTCAACTAACTCACTCGGAAAGGCATTGCCGTCTTTGGGGAAGTAACCCCAATCAAACAAAACTGGCACTCCCATCATTTCCCAATGGCCGCTAGGGGTGTCTTTACCTGTGCTAATTTCAGCGGCATAGCCATAAGCGCCTTGCACTGGTGCTTGTTCGACAATTGGAAAGTTTTTATTACCCGCTTCAAAGGCGGCTTGTACTAAGCCCATTTTAGCCAAATTAGGTAATTTAATTTCGCGCTTTTCTTGTTGATAAAAAGCTTGCGCTAAGTTAGCAAACGTATTGGCACTAACATCGCCAAAATCGGCAGCATCGGGTGCGTGACCTATGCCAAAACCGTCGATTACTAAAACTATTGCTCGTGCCATGGTGATTTCCTGTAATTATCTTGGTGCATTTTAACAAAAATTTTCAATTTATCCTGCTTAATAATGATAAATTTCATGACCAAATGGTCAGCATGTGGTACTTTACCAAGCAATTTACTATAGACAACCCATATTTGGTAAATATTTCGTTCAGATCACGTTATTTAAGCTAATTAATGCTGAAATTCAGCTAGATTAGTCCATAATATGGCCGCGATAATATCGCGATAGGTTGTTATTTAATCTTTTTGTTAATCATACTTTTTAAGGCTCTCTGTTTTGCAAACCACTAAACCGACGATTATTGCGGTAACCGGTGCTTCGGCATCGGGTAAATCACTTTTTGCGCAAACTATTTACGATGAATTATTACCTGAGCTGGGTGCCAGCGGTATCTCCATCATCAAAGAAGATTCATATTATAAAAGTCAATCACATCTCTCGATGGCAGAACGTGTTAAAACTAATTACGATCACCCTAGTGCCTTTGAACACAGTTTATTATCACAGCATTTAACCGAGCTTAGCGCAGGTGATGAAGTGGATATTCCAAGCTATTGCTACAAAACCCATACCCGTTTGGCGCAAACACAACATTTAGCACCCACCCCGATTATTCTGGTCGAAGGTATTTTGCTTTTTTCCAATACTGAGCTACGCGATAAATTCGACATTAAGATTTACATTGATACCCCACTCGACATTTGTTTAGTGCGTCGCATTAGCCGTGATACGATTGAGCGTTCCCGTAGCGTTGAGTCAATTACCCAGCAATACCTAACCACGGTTCGCCCTATGTATCATCAATATATTGAACCTAATAAACCCTTTGCTGACGTGGTCGTTACACGCGGTGGTAAAAACAGAATGGCGATTGAAATGCTTAAAGCTAAAATTCGTCAACTTATGCATAAACGCATAACGCTATAAACCCAGTTAAAAATAAAGTACTTATAATAACGATAACAAAGTGATTGATGAGGTAAATATGGAATTAGGTGCACTTCGAGGTGTGGTTGGCATAGTCGCCCTATTAGCCGTGGCGGTTTTTTTATCGAAAGATCGTAAAGCCATAAACTGGCGCACGGTAGGCTTTGCATTTTCATTGCAAATTTTACTCGGCGCGTTCGTGCTTTACGTGCCATTTGGTAAAGATGTATTAGGTTCAATAACCAACGGCGTTCAACAAGTGATTGATAGCGCTAAGGCCGGTATTAACTTTTTATTTGGTGGTTTAGGCACTGATGCTATGTTTGGTAATGGTGTCGGCTTTGTGTTTGCCGTTCGCGTACTGCCGGTGATTATTTTCTTCTCATCACTTATTGCTGTGCTGTACTACCTGAACATTATGCAATGGGTGGTAAAAATAATTGGTGGTGGCTTACAAAAACTACTGAAAACATCAAAACCCGAGTCCTTGTCTGCAACCGCAAATATCTTCGTTGGCCAAACTGAAGCGCCATTAGTTATTCGCCCTTATATTGCCAAAATGAGTCAATCAGAGCTTTTTGCCATTATGGTCGGTGGTTTAGCCTCGGTAGCAGGGTCAATACTGGCTGGTTATGCTGGTTTAGGGGTAAAACTTGAATACTTAATTGCCGCGTCGTTTATGGCGGCACCGGGCGGTTTATTGATGGCAAAACTGTTATTGCCGGAAACTGAAGAGCTCAAAAATGATTACGCTGATATCGAAATGGAACAAGGGGATCAGCCTGCTAACGTTATTGACGCTGCGGCTAGTGGCGCAGCTTCTGGCTTAAAGCTTGCCGTTAACGTTGGCGCCATGCTGTTAGCCTTTATTGCCATTATCGCGCTACTAAACTCTATGGTATCTGGCCTCGGCAATTTATTGGGCTTTGACGGTATCACCATTGAGTGGATACTCGGTTATATTTTTGCCCCTTTTGCCTTCCTGATTGGTGTACCATTTGAAGAAATGTTACAAGCGGGTAGCTTTATCGGGCAGAAAATCGTGGTCAATGAATTTTTTGCCTATGTAAATTTTGTTGAAATAAAAGATACCCTGTCACCGACAACACAAGCGATAGTGACCTTTGCCCTTTGTGGTTTTGCCAACTTATCATCCATCGCTATTTTATTAGGTGGTATCGGCTCTATGGCGCCAAATCGTCGTCATGATATTGCTCGCTTAGGGATGAAGGCTATGCTTGCCGCTACGATGGCGAATTTAATGAGCGCGGCGATCGCTGGTGTCTTCGTTACCTTATAATTTAATCTCTCGCACAAACTAATAAAAAATAATAACAGCCTAGCCATCAGCGCTAGGCTATGTTTAACCCCTTTTACAATACGAGATCCTCATGAATACCATAGAAAACTACGCCCAACGCGCACTCGAAATGATGGACTTAACCAGTTTAACCGACAGTGAAAGCCCCAACGACATTATCCAATTGTGCCAAAATGCCAAATCTGCCTGTGGAAATACCGCCGCCATTTGCATCTTTCCGCGCTTTATTCCATTGGCGAAAAAAACCTTAGCAGCGCAAGGTGCGCCTGATATCAAAATAGCGACAGTGACGAACTTCCCTCACGGCAGTGATGATATTGCTATTGCCGTGGCTGAAACGAGTGCGGCCGTAGCCTATGGCGCCGATGAAGTGGATGTGGTATTTCCCTACAATGCACTAATAAATGGTGATGTAAATATTGGTTTTGAACTCGTAAAAGCCTGTAAACAAGCGTGTGGTGATGCCGTACAGCTGAAAGTGATTATAGAAACCGGTGAGCTAAAAACCGATCAGCTTATCAGACAAGCGAGCGAAATCGCGATTGCTGCCGGCGCTGACTTTATAAAAACCTCAACCGGAAAAGTTGCCGTTAATGCCACGCCTCATGCAGCTAAACTAATGTTAGAAGTGATCAAAGCCAAAAATAGCCGAGTCGGTTTTAAACCGGCCGGTGGCGTTAAAAACGCGGAAGATGCTGCGGTTTATCTTGATTTAGCCAGTAATATTTTAGGGGCTGACTGGGCCAGTAAAGCTAACTTTCGCTTTGGCGCCAGTAGCCTATTAACCAACTTACTTAATACCTTAGGTGCCAGTGATAACATCGCCGACCCTTCGAGCTATTAAGCTGTACTAAGCCCCTACTGAGGATATTCACCAAGCCATGGCACAATTATATTTTTATTATTCAACCATGAATGCCGGTAAGTCTACCCACTTATTACAGTCTTCTTATAACTACCGTGAGCGTGGCTTAGACACGCTATTGTTTACCGCGAAAATTGACGATAGATTCGCGAAAGGCAAAGTATCATCACGACTCGGGATTCACGCCGACGCGCTGCTATTTGATGACAGTACGCAAATTTTTGATGAAGTAAAACGCCAAAACAATAAAATTGCCTGTGTATTAATCGATGAAGCGCAGTTTTTAACAAAGGCACAAGTACAGCAGTTAACCGATATTGTTGATGAACTTAATATCCCGGTATTGGCTTACGGTATTCGCACGGATTTCTTAGGTGAAACCTTTGGCGGAAGTGCTGCCCTACTCGCGTGGGCCGATAAGCTAGTGGAATTAAAAACCATTTGTCATTGTGGTAAAAAAGCCAACTTTGTTATCCGTTGTGACGAAAACGGCAACGCCGTCAAAGGCGGAGCGCAGATAGAAGTTGGCGGCAATGAACGCTACGAATCACTGTGTCGTAAGCACTTTAAAGCACAAGTGTGGAGTAGCTAAGGTAAAGTAAATTCTAGCTACTGAGCTGATTGGAAGACGTTAAAGCAAAAAAGGATGACAACTGTCATCCTTTTTTCATTATTGGGTTTTTCGCGAAGTTAGCGATATCAGCACTGTTCGCCCATGCGCTAAGCATTAAGAAATAGTTTGATAAATTACCGGTTGTTGCTCAGCTTGTTGTTCATTAATCACTAAAGCTGTTAGATATTGCGCACTGGCTTGTGAGGCAGAATTTTCATCGCGCGCATGCACACGTGCTACCACGTCGCCGCGATTAACGCGGGTACCAATGGGTAATATGCGATCAAAGCCTACGCTGTGATCAATTTGTTGACCATTAGCGGTTCTACCGCCTTTTAAGCCAACTACCGCCATGCCAATATCACGGGTTTGCATGCCAACAATATAGCCATGATCTGGCGCGATAACATCTTTAATCACAGCGCCACGCTCCATTGCCCTCCATGGATCTTCCATAAAGTCACTTGGACCACCTAAGGCGTGGATCATTTTGCCAAAAATTTCTGCCGCCGCACCTGAAGCCAACGCATGGTTGATTTTTTCCAGCGCTTGCTTGTCATTTTCCACAACTTTAGCACTGACCAACATAGCTTTAGCGAGTGAAACTACCACCGCATGTAAGCGCGGCTCACGTAACGAGCCATTTAAATACTTAACCGTTTCCGCCATTTCTAAAGCATTACCGGCACTCGCACCTAATACTTGATTCATATCGGTAATAATGGCCTGAGTCGGCACACCGGCACCGTTGGCAACATTAACAATACTTTGTGCTAACGCTTTGGCGTCATCAATATTTGACATCATAGCGCCGTTACCGACTTTAACGTCCATCACTAATGAATCAAGACCGGCGGCGAGCTTTTTCGATAAAATAGAGGCGGTGATCAAAGGAATTGATTCAACCGTGGCGGTAATATCGCGTATGCCATACAAGCGTTTATCGGCGGGGGCTAAATTATCGGTTTGCGAAATAATCGCCATGCCCAAATCTTTAACAATGCTTTTAAACGTGCCAATACTGGGTTGAACATTAAAACCGGCAATACTTTCTAACTTATCAGATGTACCGCCAGTATGGCCTAAACCACGGCCTGAAATCATCGGTACGTACGCGCCACAGGCAGCAACAATAGCCGCTAACATAAAGCTAACTTTATCACCGACTCCGCCGGTTGAGTGCTTATCAACAATGGGGCCATCTAATTCTGGCCAAGACAAAACATCACCTGAATTTTTCATTGCCATGGTCAAGTCAATAATTTCTTGCGTTGCCATACCTTGTTGAAAAATCGCCATTGCCATTGAGCCCGCTTGGGCATCATTAAAATTTAATGTTACTAAACCATCAACAAAAAATTGTATTTGTTCTTGGGAGAGTGAACCACCATTACGTTTGGTGCGAATGATTTCTTGTGGTAGTAACATTAATTTTTAATCCTTATTTTTCAAGTAAATCTTTTTGCAAAAATGCATCCGGTAATAACTCATTTACCGTCCATTGCTTTTGGTCATTATTATGGTTCACCGCCATTACAAGCCCTTGCTGAGGTAAAAACTCAGCAATCACTTGCCGACATGCACCGCAAGGTGGCGTTAATTTTTCTTGATTGGTATAAATAACAATCGCTGAAAACGCCTGTTCACCGGTAATAACGCCCTGTGCTAAACAATTACGCTCTGCACAAACCGTTAAACCGTACGAGGCATTTTCCACATTACAGCCTTTAACCACCTTTCCGTTACTGGTTAATGCCGCAGCACCAACCTGAAAATTACTGTACGGCGCATACGCGCGAGAAAAACCTTCTTTCGCTGCATCGACCAGCATTGAAATTTCATTATCTGCAATATTTAACATTTTCAAACCTTTTAACTGACCAAATGGTCAACTTATGCGTATCTTAATAAAACAATGTGAAAAATGCAATTTATAATCGTTAATTAGCCGTAATATTGCTTGGTTATTTAATCGCTAATCGCATATTTCAGACAAAAAAAAGCCAACATCACTGTTGGCTTTTTAGCTGTTTTAATTTCTAGAGATTAAAACTTGTAGCTAACACCTACTTTTACGCGCCACGTAGAATCTTCTGTATAGAATTTATCGTGGTTACTAAGATTAGATGTTGGTCTGTGGTAAACGTACTGTCCGTTAGATGGGTCAACGGTGAATTCAGCCAACTCAATGGTACCAAAATCACTACCACGTACTTTACCTTGACTGCTATCAATCATATTTAAAAGGTTATCTACTGTGAAGTAAACTACACCTTTGTGATCATTCATAAAGCCAGGAACTTCTTGACGTACACTTAAATCAAGTGTGCTAACCCAAGGAGTTGTACTTACGCCTTTTGGTAAATAACCACCAGCGTATTTAGCTAAGCCTAAAGCATCAACAGCGGCAAAGAAATCTGCTTCAGCTTCTGGCGAGGTAAATCTTACGTTGCTATCACCTGGCGTTGGGATATATGGTAAGAATGAATCTGAATATGTTCCTGGGCTAAGAATACCGTATGGGTCTCTGCCTGGGCCGTTACGACCGTCCACATCATTACCGTCTAAGAAGTAAGTAATTGGCTTACCAGAACGACGTTCAAAGAATACATTTACGTTTGTATTATAACCTTCAAAGAACTCATGTTTAAAACCTAAGTTAACAACAAATCTGTGTTCAGTTTCAAAGCTAGAACGTCCAACTACCGCTTCATTACGGTTTATTGTCGTGTTAAAACCGTAGTTACTACCCGCTGTAGAGCTTGTGCTAGGGTGCGCATTGGTAATGTCTTGGTTAGTGTAAGATGTTGTTACGCTAACACCGTTATCCCAAGCTTTACTTAATACCGTACTAAAGATTTTAGAACGACCTTCTTTACCAGCATTGGTTAACATTAAGTCAGTCGTGTTGCCATCTGGGTCATCATAAATGATACGACCGCCGTCCATTGTGGTACCCGCTTCATCACCAATTAAACTTGCGTCTTTCCAAAATGATGTGTTTTGTGCTTTCTTATACATGAACTCAGTCGTCCATAACACATCATCACCAATAAATGGAATGTCTAAACGGTAGTCAGCAGCAATTTGGTAGCGCCAATCTGACGGTAACTTGTAGTTAGGATCTGTGAAGTTAGTACCAGCAAATACCGATGAACCAGTAACTTGATCAACCAACGGTTGATATGGCACGTTAATATCTACGTTAGTAAATGTACCGCGCTCATCAAAGCGCGCACGTCCAACACCTGGGTTAGAGTAGGCGTTAGAAATCCAAACATTAGGTTGACCACCAGAGAAGCGACCAATACCACCGCGAACAACTAAGTCGTCTGTAGCATCCCAGTTAAAACCAAAGCGTGGTAAGAAAATATCAATACCGTCTAAGTTTTCTGTGTTGTCATAACCAGTACGTAAGTATGCTTGACCATTAAATTCTGGTGTATCATCAGAAGCTAAACGCTCATAACGAAGGCCAAAATCAAGGGTTAATTCATCAGAAAACGCCCACTCATCATGAATGTAAAGTGCATGTTGGTCACGAACAAATTCAGCGGCTGCATCATCTGGGTTAAGTGAGGTAGCATTTTGATAAATTACACGTTCTGCAACGCGATTTTCAAAATCAGCGATGCTATCAAAGGTGTAATCACCTTTAGTATTTTGTAAGAACAAGTTAAAAATATCTAAACGCTTAAATTCATAACCAAAAGATAGGCTGTGATCACCAATTAAGTAGTCACCGTCAAGGCCAACAATAAAGGTTTTTTTGTGCAATTCATTAGAATGACGAGAGTGATCGGCACCAATAGCAATATTACCAGAGTCAGCTTGAATAACTGTATCGGCATAGTCACCTAATGACGCTTGCGTAGTCGGGTTATCTAAATAAGTTACGCTTAACTGTGTTGATAAATCATCATTCCAGTCTGAGTATAATTTGAATGCGTAGTTATTTAGCTCTTCAATACGGTTATACCAGTGTGTTGATAAACGTAACTCACCTGAGTATGAAGTTTGGTTTGCTGTACGGTTACCTTTGTTGTACTGGTAGGTAAACGCTGCACGATGATCGTCGTTAATATTCCAATCTAACTTTAATAGGAATTTTTCATCGTCAGTTTTTGGCGCTAAATCCCACACACCAGCGTCAACACCATAAACTTCTTGGGCAATGCGACGAACTTCGTTGTAATCAGCTATGCTAGCGTCAGTTTCGTTTGGCGCAGCACCACCTGCAGGGCCCCATTCAATTGGCGAGGTAGCATCATAAAATTCATATGAAGCAAAGTAGAACAATTTGTCTTCAATAATTGCGCCGCCTAAGGTAGCGCCGTAAGTTGTTTCATCGAACTCTAATGGGATTTCATTGTCACCGTCTTGTGGTGTACCTGCCATGCCATCATTTTGTGTTTCATAAAAGAAAGAACCTGATAACTCATTACCACCAGACTTTGTCACCGCATTGATTTTAGCACCTTGGAAACCACTGTCTTTAGCGTTGAATGGTGATACATCAATAGTGACCTGGTCAATGGCGTCCATTGAAATTGGTGAACGCGTTGTTGGGTAACCGTTCGCATTCAAACCAAAGTCATCATTTTGTGCAATGCCATCAACACTGATACTGTTAAAACGAGGGTTAGTACCGGCTACACTTAATTCGCCATCTTTCGAAGACAAAACCGCTAATGGGTTATTACGTACAATATCTTTAATATCACGGTCAAAACTCGGTGAGTTAGTGATATCTTCAGCGCCAAAGTAACTATTGCTGCCTATGTTACCGGTAAGAATTTGACTACCAGTAACAGAAATTCTTTCTACGGTTACTTTAGGATCAAGTTGTACATTTAACTTGTAAGTATCACCAAGTGTTAGGTAAACGTCGTTATAAGTGTTTTTACCGTCTTTACCGGTAACTGTAACCTTGTAAGGACCACCAACACGCAAACCTTTACTTGAGAAAGATCCTGAGTCATTGGTTGTTGTTGTAGTTTTTGTGCCTGATGGCATATGAACTATTTCAACAGTCGCATTAACAGAGCTTTGCCCTGCTGGATTTAAAATACTGCCTCGAATAGCCGAAGACGTATCATTTGCCATAGCTGCTGTTGACAACCCTAACGCTAGTACAACGGCGCCAGTAATCTGTGAGAGACGATGAGTTTTCATCATAGTTTTCCTTGGTAGAAGTTAAATTTTGTTTTGTAAATGTTAAATTCTGGTATTCACTTAGTTAATTTTTTTATATTTATTGTTGTTATAAGTGTATTTCGGTGCAAATTAGAACAGAGTTTTCTTACATTTTCATTACAAAATTTTGCCGTTAACTTTCGAATAGTTTTCGTTTTTTTGATAAACGAAAGAAGTAAACGCACCACAACAAATAAAAACCAATAATTACAATAAGATGCGAGAAGCTTTCAAACTAAAGAAAAAAACACTTATAACAAAAAAGAATAAATTAAACCTTAATAGAACAAAAAACAATAAAAACAAACCATATGGTCAAGATAAAATAAAGTATGATTTTAGCTAACTCTATCAAGGGCTATATTAAACGTCATAAATTGACTAAAAGAACAACGGAACTGAAAACAGTAAAAAATTAGCGCTAACATATAACAAAACTTATTAAAACAGTGCCTTAAACAAGAAAATTAATTAAACTAACACTTTTTATACGTTATTAATTACGTGTTAGCGTTTAATATCTACTCAATAGCTATAATTGCTAAAAAGTATGTCATTTAGCATCACATAGTTTGTACCACTAGGTTAATTAATCGAAAAAATGTCACATTAGCATCATAAAATGGCGTTAATGCAATAGATAAATAATATATTAAGGTTATTCGTGTGAACACCACCACCAGTGAAAAGCAAGGCAGCATTCGGGTACGCAGCGAAGCGGTTATTTTAGCGGCCGCGCAAAAAGAGTTTATTCTGCAAGGCTATAAAGGGGCAACGGTACAGTCAATTGCTGATACCGCAGGACTACCAAAAGCAAACGTATTGTATTACTTCAAAAATAAAGAAAATATTTATCACGCGGTATTGCAGTTAACGTTAGATACATGGGATCAAGGGATCGGTGATATCGTCCGCGAAGACGGTCCTAAAGTTGCTATTGAGAAGTTTATTGCCGCGAAAGTTAAAATGTCGTTCGAACACCCACAAGCGTCAAAGATTTATGCCATGGAAATTATTCAAGGTGCCTTGCATTTAAAAGAATTTGCCAGAACCTACCTGCGTCAATGGGTAAGAGAAAAAGCTAAAATATTTCAAGTGTGGATTGATAACGGCGAAATGAAAGACGTCGATCCAGTGAAACTCATTTTTTTGATTTGGTCGTCAACCCAGCACTATGCCGACTTTGAACAACAAGTATTAACCATCATGAACCGCGCCGATTATGAGGAAGACGATATTAACCAAGTTACCGAATTTTTAACTGATTTTATCTTACGTGGCTGTGGTTTAAAGTAACAATTTTATGAAAAAATTAACCAGTCTATTGGCATCGAGCATCTTGCTCTACTCAGGTATTAGCATGGCAGAAACCGTTAAAACGTCACCTCAACGCTTACGTGTAGCGACCTTTAACGTTAGTATGGAAGCGTTAAATTACTTGCCTCAACAACAAGGTAAAAAGCTTAGCGTGAACGGTAATGAATTAGCGCTTGCATTAACACAAGATCATCAACAAATTAAAAATATTGCCGAAATTATTCAACGAGTCAATCCTGATATTATTTTATTAAATGAATTTGACGGCAATGATGAAAGTCATCAATCGCTAAAGCGCTTTTTGTCGCAATATTTAGCAAAAAGTCAACACGGCAACACGGCTGTCCATTACCCCTACTTCTATCAAGGGCCTGTTAATACGGGTGTTGCGACTAGTTATGACTTAAATAACGACAATAAAGTTGGCACATTACCTAATGATGCCTACGGCTATGGCCTTTTTTCTGGCCATTTTGCCATGGCGTTGTTGTCTAAATATCCTATTGATACGGATAAAATTCGCACCTTTCAATTATTTAAATGGAAAGATATGCCCAATGCGCTAAAGCCAATAACGCCAGAAACCAAAACACCTTGGTATAGTGAGCAAGCGTGGCATAACTTTCGCCTGTCTTCAAAGTCTCATTGGGACATTCCCGTTAGCGTAAATGGCAATAAGTTACACATATTAGCCAGTCATCCTACACCGCCAGTGTTTGATGGCCCCGAAGATAGAAACGGTAAGCGAAATTTTGACGAGCTGCGTTTTTGGACTGATTACTTAACGCCAAGTGCTGCCAGTTATATTTATGATGATAACAAGCAATACGGCGGTTTAGCGAAAGATAAAGCTTTTGTCATACTGGGGGATTTAAATGCCGATGCCATTGACGGTAACGCGATAAAATCAGGTATTCATGCATTGACCCACCACCCAAGAGTGACGGATCCAAAGCCCAGTAGTGAAGGCGGCGCATTGCATCGCAAAGATAACCCAAATGCGAAAAATCATACCGCGTTTTGGGGCATGAGAGCCGATTATGTGCTACCGGCAAAAGCGCAACTTGACGTGCTTGGTTCAGGTATTTTTTGGCCGAAAAAAGACCAAGATGAATTTCGCTTAATTAAAGACCGTGCCGCCTCTTCTGATCACCGTCTTGTGTGGGTTGACGTGGCATTTAAAAGCCCAATTAATAAATAGCTGCATAATGCAAACAATCATTAGACAGTAATATTTACCCTTATATTTAATGGAAATTAGTATGAAAAAGTTCGTCCCAACCGCGCTAGCCAGTTTAATGCTTATCTCTTGTACTCAGCTGCAATCGAATAATCAAACTAGCGTAAAACCTATTGAAGATAGTGCCCCGAAAAATATTATTATGATCGTGGGTGATGGCATGGGGCCAGCCTATACCAGCGCCTATCGCTATTATCATGATGACCCGACAACACCGGCCATTGAGCAAACTGTGTTTGATCGCCACTTTATTGGCACGAGTAGCACCTACCCGGCGCCAGAGTCTGGTTATATTACCGACTCTGCCGCAAGTGCCACGGCATTATCAACCGGTGTTAAAACCTACAATGCTGCTATTGGCTTAGATGTTAACCGCCAACCCGTTGAAACTGTGTTGGAGTATGCTAAAAAAAGCGGTAAAAAAACCGGCGTAGTGGTTACCTTACAAATTAACCATGCCACGCCAGCATCATATTTAGCGCATAACGTTCATCGCTACAACTACAATGCCATCGCTGATAGCTATATTGACGAAGGCATTAAAGCCGATCTGTATTTAGGTGGCGGCTGGAAATATTTTATTCGTCAAGATCGCAATTTAGTGGAAGAATTTAAACAATCAGGTTTTCATTATCTCGACAAATACAGTGACCTGAGCACCCTTCCTGCTAACAAGCCAGTACTCGGTTTATTTGATAAAACCGGCTTACCTTGGGCGTTAGATGACAGCAACAAACACCGCTTGTCTATGATGACTATGGCTGCGACCAAACAATTAGAAAACAGCCAGGGTTACTTTATGTTAATTGAAGGTAGCCAAATTGATTACGGCGGACATGCTCGCGATATCGCCGCTGCCATGCATGAAATGGACGATTTAGCGAAAACCATCGAGTATCTTGAAACCTATGTTGAGCAACATCCTGACACCTTAGTGGTGGTCACGGCAGATCACAGTACCGGTGGTTTAAGCATAGGTAAAAAAACTGCACGCTCTGATGCTAATATCAACAGTAAATACCTTTGGAAGCCAGAATTTTTACGCACTATGACCATGTCACCTGAAGCTATCGCGAAGAACGTGACCAATACTGAATTGTCATTAGCGCAAGTGGCTAACTTACTATCATTTGATATTACCAAAGCTGACATGAAAAACTTACAACAAGCCAAGCTCGTTGACCTTGACATTATTGAGCAATATAACGCATTAAGCGCAACCGATAAAAAGGGCAAATACCCACCTCGCCCTTATCAATCAGTGCTTAATGTATTGACAAACATCATCGATGTAAAAACCAATACGGGTTGGGGATCAATTAGCCCATCAGGTACTCATACCGCTATTGATGTGCCGGTATTTGCTTTTGGTAAAGGCAGCGAAAACTTCAAAGGTTTTCAAGATAACACCGACATTGCCAAGAAAATCTTTACTTTGCTAGGTAAAAGTTCGCTAGAAAATAAGTAAAATAGCACTGAGCGAAACTTAAAGTAAAACAGCAAAACGCCGAGTATATAACTCGGCGTTTTTATTTTACGACCAATAAATTTTAATTCAATCTTGCTCAAGCACCTGATTAAAACGTTCAAAGCCACGTTCTAAATCAGCAATTAAGTCATCAACATTTTCCAAACCAACATGTAAACGGATCAATGGATATTGATAAGGCCATTGCGTAGCACTGCGCATTTTATCAACACTGGAGATGGCTAAAATAAGGCTTTCAAAACCGCCCCATGAAAAACCCATTTTAAAGTGTTCCATACCATCTAAGAACGCCGTTATCGCCCCCTGACTGCCCTTATTTAACACAAAAGAGAATAAACCGTTAGCGCCAGTAAAATCACGTTTAAACACCTCATGACCGGGGCAAGACGCTAGTGCTGGGTGTAATATTGTTTCAACCTCGCTGCGTGATGACAGCCATTGAGCGATTTTAAGGGCACTGGCTTGATGTTGCTGTAAGCGCACGCTTAAGGTTCTAATACCGCGCATAGCAAGATATAAATCATCTGGTGAGGTACATTGCCCCATGGTATAGCTGCTTTCTCGCAATTGTGGCCAATGCTCAGCCGTTGCCGTTGCTGTGCCCAACATCACATCAGAATGACCAACAATATATTTTGTTGCTGCTTGTACTGAAACATCAACGCCGTAGTCAAATGGCTGAAAATTTATCCCCGCCGACCACGTATTATCTAACATCACGATGCAGTTATGTCGGTGCGCCACTTCAGCAATGGCAGGCACGTCTTGCACTTCCATAGTGATCGACCCCGGAGATTCAAGAAATACCAAAGTGGTATTGCTTTTAATTAACGACTCAATCCCTTGACCAATTAGCGGATCATAATAGCTAGTTTCAATGCCTAATTTAGCGAGTATTTTATTGCAAAAATCACGTGTCGGCTCATAAACACTATCCACCATTAAAATATGATCGCCGGTTTTAACAAACGCCAATATCGCATTGGTAATGGCCGCGGTGCCCGAGGGAAACAGCGCACAACCCGCACCGCCTTCAAGCTCGGTCATGGCATCGCTAAATGCAAATGAAGTTGAGGTGCCTCTACGGCCATAAAATAATACTTGCTCTGTTTTTTTTGTTGCCGCTTGTTTCATTGCCTTAACAGAATCAAATACCACAGTAGAGGCGCGCTCTACCGGCGGGTTAACGACGCCACGCGTCCACTTATTTTTACGACCCGCATTAACAATTTTGGTTTCTTTTTTCATTACTTCGCCACTTTCGGTTAATTGAGCCGCACATTTAAGCTAACTGAACAAAAATATAAGTTTTCATGATCGGATATCAAATTACTCTGTTGTACATCTTTGATGCCAATAGTTATCAGCACCGACAATAATGTTGTAACGCAAAAGCCGACATCACGCACGTTTTTTCGGCACAGTTTTTCGGCTCATTTTTCCGAGATAGCTTTATTTAGCTTTTATATACCTAAAGTCATAATCAACTTTGATATCTAGCGCTATATAACGCGCGAAAGGCTCATCATATAACTCATCACCCTTAGTCCAAAAGCCGGCCGGCATTTTACTTTGATACTTAGTGTTAAGAAGGCTGTGTTCTTCCTTTGTTACCATACAATACACAGCATATTTCTGAATACATTTTTTTACCGAACTAGGGCTTAGGTCATCAAGCGCGAGTAATATGGTTATTATTTGTGACATTGGGATAACGTGCTCTTTTTCCATAACTTTTGTATTTTTAGCGGCGTCGGTCCAACAACAATGCTCTTTAAGTTTTTTTGTATCCCACTTTTTAGTTTTATTAACACTGCCAGTGTAATATGCCGCAATATTATCAATCAAATTGCGATAACAATGTGAGTCGATGACTTTTACTTTTAACAACTCAATAACAGCATTAATTAATCCGTTAATTTGTAGCTCGTAATCCTGAGGTTCTTTATTTTTTTCCATTTTATCCATTGACTGTTTCTCGTTGTTATTATCTGTATACAAGTTTGCTGTTCCCCTGATTTTACCAGCATTAAAAGCTTAATATACCTTTGATTTTACAATAAACAATTAACATAATTGGCGGCAATAAAACGGTAAAAAAATATAAAAATTTGAACTTGCTAATTCCTTCTCCTGTAACAATCTCTGCTGCTATTCCTGTATAGCTAAAAAATAGAAAGTTAACCGTAACAAGCCAGATTAATGCAGCAGAAATTACAATAAAATTCTTCAAGTGTATTCCTTATTAACAGTGATTAATTCGACGTTCGCTTCACCGATTGCAATACTATTTTCCATCATATATACGCTGCAATCATATGGCGATGGCGCTATTTCAATTGCAATAGTACTACCAGAAGGTTCGCAGTCAGCATTTACCTCTCCACCGGTTTTGCGCCCTGCATAAAAAAGATACTTCGCTGTGGCTTCTTCTGATAATTCTATAACTAATTTTTGTCTCATATTCACTCCCCAATAAATCAGTGCATGGTAGCTATTTATACTGTTCAGGTGCTTTACAAAGCACGCTCTCAATTACAAGATAATCTCTCTTGTTATTTTTTATAACCCCTTTGTTAATCAAAGTGTTTTAAAAAATAACTCTATCTCAAACAATGAATAAAACTCAAATAAAATATATCCTTTTTTAAACGTAACCATGGCTATACAAATAAATTCATTTGGCTATTGGTGATTTCGTCAAAACTGGTATTAATAAAAGGTAAAATGGCATCGGCTACCGCTTGTAGTTGTCGATCAATATAAAATTGATAATCTAATGCCGCACTTTGACAACCACGCGCTTGCGGACCGTTTGTGGTCATAACATATTCTATCCAGCCTTTATTTTGATACTTCAGCGGCTTGCCTTGTTGTCGATATAACTCATCCGCTAACCGAGCCGCCCTAACATGTGGCGGTACGTTTTTAACATAAAGCTCAAGTTTTCTTCGCAAGCGCTTACGATAGTAAAGCAAGTCATCATGTTTACCGGATAAGGTGTCTGCTACCATTTGCTTGATATAGTCGGTAACCGGCTCATTATTAAATACTTTTGAGTATAAAGTACGTTGAAATTGTTTTGCCAATTCCGTCCAATCGGTGCGCACGCTTTCCAAGCCTTTAAACACTAATTGTTGCTGGTCACCCTTTTGCACTAAACCGGCGTAACGTTTTTTTGTGCCTACGTCCTGACCCCGAATAGTCGGCATTAAAAATTTACTAAAATGGGTTTCAAATTCAATTTCCAATTCACTGTCAATAGCAAATTGCTCAAGCAACAAGGCTTGCCATTTATCGTTAATATAATCTTGCAAAGTTTTGCCTAGCGCCCTACTTTCTGCTGCGCTTTGCTCATTGCCAACATGGACAAATATCGAGTCGGTATCGCCGTAAATCACTTGATAACCTTTAGTTTCAATCCACGTTTTGGTGGTTTTTAAAATACTGTGACTACGTTTCGTGATGGAGCCCGACAAACGAGGATCGAAAAACCGACAACCGGTTGAGCCCAAAATGCCGTAAAACGAGTTCATGATTATTTTAATTGCTTGTGACAAGGCGGCATTTTTATCTGCTTTCGCTTTATCGCGCTCTTGCCAAAGCTCAGTAATAATATCCGGTAAAAAGTGTTGTGTCCGAGAAAAATAAGCGCCATCAAAGCCAGCTATGGCCTCATCTGGCGATTTTAAACCTTCAATCAGCCCCATAGGGTCAATATTAAAGCTGCGAATTATACTCGGATACAGGCTTTTAAAATCTAACACCAAAACGTTTTTAAATAAGCCTGGCGTTGAGTCCATCACAAAGCCGCCGGGCGATTCAAAGCCTTGATCACCGTCGCCCATATTAGGGGCAATATAGCCAGCACGGTGCAACTTGGGTAGATATAAGTTGGTAAACGCCGCCACCGAGCCACCAAAACGGTCAAGTGACAAACCGGTGAGTTGCGCCCTAAGCATGGCAAACTCTAGCAACTGAGTATGTTTAAAAATTAACAATACTAAGCGACAATCTTCCAAGTTGTAGGCCGCCAACGCGGTTTTATTGCTATGAAAGTTATCGGTAATTTCTTGCATACGATTATCAACATCATCAACCTTTTTCCCTATACCTAATAGCGTATTAGCGACATTATCAAGTGAAAAACTCGGGAAGTTATAAGTCGCGGTTTTCAGTAAGTCGATACCGTCAAGTACCACGCGGCCATTAATTTCAATAAACTTTTGCTCGCTCGCTTGGTTCTTTCGCCAATACGGCGCTTGGCCATCACGGCCAATAGCAAACTTAAGCCCGTATAAATCAAACCGTTGTTGCAGTAAATTAAAGTCGAAATTAATCACATTCCAACCGATAACAATATCAGGATCGTGCTGCTTAAACCAAGCCACTAAGCTCAGTAATAATTGTTTTTCATTCGCTTGCCACACAATATCAATATCAGTTTTAAATTTTTGTTCACGGGCAATTTCTTGCTCGTTCGCTATCATCAACACTTGCTGACAATGCTCGCTATATAGCCCGATAGAATATAATTCGCCCGACATAGCGCATTCAATATCAAGCGATACCCTTAATAAGTCGATATCATATTGTTCGGATTTGTCGACCGGTTTACAGCGTACGTGCTCGTAGCGCAGATAGTGAGAATATAGAGAATTAGCAGCGACTTGTTCGCCAACAAAGGTAATATCTGCGGTAATAAAACGCTCCATCAAAAAGCGATCATCGGGGCGAATATCATCTTCATAACATTTAATGCCGCGCTGTTTAAGTGCTTCGCGCGCTTGGTAAAACTCACGTAAGGTTAAAAAGTAAACCGCAGCAACCCCAACTTGGTTAAACGCTTTCAGCGTCACCGGCTTTATTTCTTCACAGTTTATTTTTTGTTGGTTTAGTGTTTGGCGGGCATGCTCAACATCATGCATTTCAATAAAAAAAACCGCACGTTCGTTCTGGACTATCAGTTGTACTGGTCCTTGCGGCGTTTTTAACCATAAGGTGATCTCAATACCATTACCGCGATCGCGTGCGCTTCGGGTTAACAAAAAACCTCGTGTTGCGGCTAACGATTTTCTAGTTGGTGTTAATTGTTGTCGAGAATTTTGCATTAATGGTTCTAATTGTTGATAACAAACTGTTAATATATACAGCAGTGTAAATCATCTCTTGTCGATAGGAAACTACAGCCGCGATGTTAAGCGATAAAATTAAACAAGTTATTCGAAGTTCCTATAAAGCTATTGGTGAAAACCTCAGCAACTTTAACCCGCGTAAGCAGCAAACCTTTTTGATTGCCGAAATAGCCAAAACATTGGCCGGTGATTACGATAAAGTGCGTAAAATTATTACCATTGAAGCAGGTACAGGCACAGGTAAGTCGTTAGCTTATTCCCTTGGCGCAATTCCACTGGCCTTAAGTCGTGATAAAAAAGTTTGTATTACAACCGCTACGGTAGCGCTACAAGAGCAATTGGTGGATAAAGATTTACCCTTTTTGAAAAAGCACAGCGGTTTAGACTTTAACTTTACCTTAGCAAAAGGTCGACAACGTTATGTTTGTCGACAAAAACTCGCGCAAGCGGTGGCTAATGACGACAGCCCTCAGGCTGGTTTTACCTTTGCTGAAAAACCACAAGCCAGTGATATTCGCAGCTTAAATAAAATGCATAAAGCCCTCAACGATGGCACTTGGCCCGGCGATATTGACGCTTGGCCAGAGCCAATTAATCATCATATTTGGCAACAAATTCAGGCCGACAAACACAGCTGTTTAAAGCATTTGTCAGAGCATAGCCATTGCCCTTTTCACAAGGCAAGAGAGACTATGGAAGCGGCTGATGTCTTAGTGGTAAACCACAGTTTGCTGTTGGCCGATTTAGAACTCGGCGGCGGTAAAATATTACCGGCCCCTGAAGACACTTTTTACATTATTGATGAAGCGCATCACCTACCAAAGGTAACGCGTGACCATTCAAGCGCCAGCCTAACCATCAAGGGAGCCCTTGACTGGCTTGCTAAAGTAGCTGAGGCCGGTGATAAAATCGCAAAACTGGTAAAATCGAACAGTGCAATTTCACCGTCAATTAAATTAGCCGATGACTGCCAAGATATTTTAAGCGATATGCAAAAAGTACTGACGCTAATCGACAATAATCGCAGTGTTTATTTCCATCAAACCAGTGAGCGAAATAGCCAAGATCAACCGCGGCAATTTCGCTTTGAAAATGGCATTATTCCGCAGTCATTAAAAAATTGGGCCGAAGGTTTAGCCGAGAGTTCAAAAAAATGTTTAACGCATTTAAACAAGCTCTATAACCTATTGATGGAATCAGTAAAAGATGGCGATACTCAAATGTATTTAGCCGAGCCTTTACTGGCAGAATCTGGTTTTTTGATCCAACGTTTAGAAAATTTTAACGCCCTTTGGCAAATGTACGCGAAAACCGACAGTGAAAAAGGCGCACCGATGGCGCGTTGGCTAGAACAAATTGAAGGTAAACGTAGCGATTATCTGATAAGCGGCTCCCCCATCGAAGTGGGTTTTACCTTAGAAGATATGTTGTGGTCAAAATGTGAAGGCGCCGTGTTGTGCTCAGCCACCATTTTAGCCTTAAACTCGTTTGATCATTTTCGCCGACAAGCAGGCTTAAAAACCAATGACGGTAGCCAGTATCAAAAAGTTGACTCGCCATTTGATTATCAAAATAACGCGCAATTAATCGTTGCGAAAATGCAATACGAGCCGAGTGCCGATCAGTTTACTGACGAGCTAATCGCTAAATTACCTGAATACATCAAACGCGGAAAAGCGACCTTAGTATTATTTTCTTCCTACTGGCAAATGGACAAAGTGGTCAGCGCCCTGCGTGAAAACACTAAACTGGGTATTATGGTACAAGGCGAACAGTCTCGACAAAAAATTATTCAACAGCATAAAGCGCTTTGTGATAAAGGTGAAAACAGTATTATTTTTGGCACACAAAGCTTTTCAGAAGGTTTAGATTTACCCGGCGATTACCTCACTAATGTAATTATTACTAAATTGCCATTCTCTGTGCCTTCATCACCCGTTGAAGAGGCACAGGCAGAATATATTACCGCCAAAGGGGGCAACCCGTTTATGTCGATTTCGGTGCCAGAAACCTCGAAAAAACTCATTCAAGCAACGGGCCGCTTACTGAGAAATGAAAAAGATTATGGTTTGATCACATTAATGGACAGGCGTGTGGTTAATAAACGCTATGGCAAAGACTTATTAAACTCTTTACCACCGTTTAAACGTGTTGTTGAATAGTGATGGTTATATAACCGTGATGACACAAGCAAACTAGCAAAAGTCTAGTTTGCTTGAAAATTATTTAGCGGTGTTGGTCAATAAGAATAGCGTTACCATCGGGGTCAACAAAGGAAAAGCTCGCGGGCCCCTGTTCGCCCTCGATGTTTTTATGGGTAACTTCAATGCCTTGTTGTTCTACCTTCGCCATTAATTCGCGAACATCAGTAAAATCATCAAGCGCTTGGGCACTTTGATCCCAACCCGGATTAAAGGTCAGAATATTGCCTTCAAACATGCCTTGGAACAAACCAATATTGGTCTCGCCATTTTTCATAATTAAATAATGATGATCTAATTCGCCAGCAAAAACACTAAAGCCGAGTTTTTGGTAGAAATCTCTTGATACTGCGAGGTCTTTTACCGCCAAACTTATTGAAAAGCAGTCTAGTTTCATTTGAATTTCCTAACACCTACTTCCTTGTAGGCCACACTGTGAGTGATAAAAGCTTAATAGAGCGTACTGCTTGTTCGACTGTTTGTACGTTCTGGAAAAGCCTCGATAACGTTAACGCTATTTAGTGATTAACCATATGGCGTGTAACACGCCAGGAATAAAGAACAATAAACACAATATAATATTGATCAGTAAATCCATTCCAACGCCAGATTTTAAGAAAACAGCCACCGGTGGTAGAAATATCGCGAGAATAATATGCACTAATTTGTTCATACGAATATCCTATTTTTAATTGTTATGACATGAAAAACGAATTGTTTTCATTCTCTTAATTATTAGCACAACTGACCACATTTGCCGTACTAAATACAAAATAGCCCGCCTATTCACCGCTCAGTGTTTTAAAACGAGGAACCCGGTTGTTGTAAAAAGGCATTTTCCTCTGCCGTTGACACTCGTCCTAAAATGGCATTTCGATGTGGATAGCGGCCAAATTGTTTAATAATATCTTGGTGTTTTATTTCGAATGTTAAACTGGGGGCATTACCTAGCTTTTCATATAAGATCACCGCTTGCTCGTGAATAACCAGTGATTCACTATGCATGAACGGCAAATAAAAAAAGCTACGCATATTGTCCGCAACTTTCATATCTACGCCTAACGAAACCGCCTCTTGTGCTAGCACTAGTGCCAGTGGATCAGAGGCAAACGCTTGAGGACAGTCTCGAAAAATATTTCGGGAAAACTGATCTAATACGATAATTTCTGCTAGTCGCCCTTGCGGCGTATCGCGCCACGAAAATAGCTCTCCACTATTAGCGGCATGATGTAAGTGTAAAAAACGTCGTTCAATTTCTTGATCAAACTCGGGGTCTTTTTGCCACCATTTTTCCGGTGAAATATCATTAAACCAAAAATTGAGAACGGCTTTAGCATCGCTATTTATCATAGATTTTACTCTCTAATACTGACATTTCATTGATTAACACCTAGCGCTAAAACTAGCTGAGTATTTAATTAATTTCCACAAAAAAAGCCAAGGCGGGAGACCTTGGCTTGCGCTTGTTAGTTAACCTTTATTCAAATTGCAGCTATTACTTTTGACTATCTATATCTCACCTCCTCCATTTACATATCTTTGGTTAACTTTCAGTTTTTTCTAATTAAAAGTTCTTAGCGGTTTGCGCACTTCCCTCATGCTCATTGCGTGCTTTACTAACCAGCGCTTCATTTTTTAATTTGATAACAACACGGCGATCGTAAAAGCTAATTTCTTTATCTACCGATGCCACCACTGGTTGCTGCTCACCAAAGGCGAACAAGCTAATTTTATCTGCTGCCACCCCTTCATCAATCAGGGCATTCTTTACGGCATTGATACGCGCTAATGACAAAGCTTGGTTTAACTCGTCACTGCCCTGTTTATCGGTATAACCCGAAAGATCTAAGGTTAAATGCGGCGCTTGCTGAACAATGCGCGCTAAACTGGCAATTTGTTCGTGATAATGTGATTTAATTTCACTTGAACCGGTAGAGAACTGTAGGCTCATTAATAAATTTTGCGCCTGTAAGTTGCTCGCCGTTTGATAGTTTTTTTCTAACGCTAATAACTCAGTTTGATAACGCTGCTCTACTTGTTCAATTTTTGTCTGATAGCGAGCCAGCGCCACTTTATTGCTGTGTTTCTCTTGTTGGTACGCCGTTGAGATATTTTCAATTTCATGCTCCGAATTAATGCTTTTTGCGATCAAGCTACCAGCAACACCCGTAATAAAGGCGCCAATTGGGCCACCGAAAATAGCGCCAACCACCATGCCGGTGCCTAAGCCTATTTCTTCATTTACCTGTACTTGATTTTGTTGCTCAATCTTTTGTTGCTGAACCTTCTGATAGTCGCCTGAAAATGCTGGGCTTATGGTGAGCGCTGAAATCAACGCGGCACTAATAATATTTTTAGCCGGTAACTTTTTGTTAGTGCTTAGCTTGCTGTTTGTTTTCGCTAGTGATGTCATGTTTTCGCCTCTTTAAAGTGTTTGAAAATGTGTGTCTTGGTTTTGATGTTGTTATTAAACCGCAACAAAACGACGGTTAAAGGCCGCAAAACTGACAATTCACTGAGCAAATGTGGCAAGATTATGGCAATTACAACAATTTGCAGCTTTGATGGTATTTATTCGCTACTATCATGAAAAATCGAGTGAAAGGGTCAACAATAACCATGTCAAAACGGATCGCTATTGTCGAAGATGATGCCGCCATTAGAGAAAACTACGCTGATGTCCTACGTTTACAGGGCTATCAAGTGCAAACTTATGGTAATAAACGCGCGGCGATGGAGGCCTTTAACCTACGGTTACCCCATTTAGCCATTTTAGATATTGGCTTAGAACACGAGTACGACGCGGGCTTTGAACTATGCCAATGGCTACGCAGCATGTCGGCAAGTTTACCGATTATATTTTTAACCGCCCGCGATGGCGACGTGGATACTGTGTCGGGCTTACGTATTGGCGCCGATGATTATCTGACCAAAGATATTAGCTTACCGCACTTAGCTGCGCGTATTGCGGCACTGTTTCGCCGGCAAGATGCCTTAGGCAAACCGCAACAAACCGATCATCTACTTAACGTTGGGCCGTTAACGGTTGATAGCCAACGTATGACCATTCAATGGCAACAAAGCAACGTTGACCTAACCATTACCGAGTTTTGGATGCTATATGCATTAGCCAAACACCCGGGGCATGTAAAAAACCGCAATCAGCTGATGCAAGATTCCAACATCTATGTTGATGATTCAACGATTACTTCGCATATCAAACGCATACGTAGAAAATTCCTGCAAATTGATCGCGACTTTAATTGTATAGAAACGGTTTATGGTATGGGTTATCGCTGGAACAGCCCGGTTGCTGTGCAGCAAGAAAATTAGGCGCGCCGAAATATGAAGTGGCGTTTTGGCTTAAGAACTAAGCTGTTTTTATTATCCGGATTTCTCTTTACCATTCCGTGGTTTGGTTATCAGTATGTTTGGGAAATGGAAAAGTACTTAAGATATGGCCAAGAGCAAACCATTATTGGCACCGCGAGAGCACTTGCTACCGCCATGCACGAACGGGCGAATTTATTTAATAATCAGGCGAGTTTTTTACCGAGCGTTGAAAAAGGCAAAGACTTATACAGTTATGGCCTATCGGCACCAATCCAACTCGATGGTTTAAACAATGATTGGCCTGACTTTGCCAACAAAGCCCATTTTTATCAGCAACAAAATCAACTGTATCGCCAGTTAGCACCTGAGCAATTATCAATAAACTTCACTGCCGCGGTTGGCACTTATGGTAAATATCTGTATTTGTATTTTGCCGTTATCGACGACAAGGTTATTTATCGTGATAGCAACGCCCGTAGTATCATCAACAATGACCATTTAGAACTGGCGTTTATTAATCCGCAAGGGGTTTTTAGCCGCTTTATTATCAGCAATAAAACCACAGGTTGGATCGATGCCTATCGTATCAATGCAATTGACGCTGATATTCCTGTGCCGGCACGACAAATTCAAGGTCATTGGCGGGATACCAGTCAAGGTTACAATGTTGAAGTACGTGTGCCACTAACCGAGTTTAATGACAATATTGCCTTTGCCGTACATGATGTTGATCGCCCTTTAGGGAATATTCAAGCATCTTTAGGCTCTGCTGATCCCAGTTCGGCCGACACCTTAGGCACCATTTTAGTGCCGTCACCAGAAATAGAGCGCATTGTAAAAGGTATGAGCTATACCAATTCCAGTATTTGGGTAGTAGACCAACATCACCGCGTACTCGCCACGACCGGCGATATAAAACAAGCCAGCGGCGTGTGGAATAAACGCGTTAACCTTAACAACGCACATGCCAACACGGAAAATAACGACAACAATATTATTGTCGCAACATGGCAGGCCTTAGAAAGCAATTTACTTAAGCCGTTATATGAAAAATTACTGACCCAGCCACCGCGTAATTTTATTGACCAACTCTATGATTCAGAAAACCTCACTGGCGAGCATATTGAAAGTGCCTTAGCCGGTGAGCCAATGTCGCAATGGCGCTTGAGTACCGACCAACAAGCCGTGGTGCTGTCAGCCGCCTACCCGATATTTATTGATCAGCATGTTAAAGGTGCGGTTATTGTTGAAGAAACCACCAACGGCATTCGCACCTTAAGAAACCAAGCGCTTGAAAAACTCTTTAGCTCTATTCTCGCCATTATGTTGTTAGGCGCTTTAGCGTTTTTCCTGTTCGCCTCGCGTATTTCCAACCGTATTAGAACTTTGCGCAATCAAGCCGAGTTAGCCATTGATGAACATGGCCGTATTAGCGGCAATGTTGATACTTCAACCACCAACGACGAGATTGGCGACTTATCACGAAGCTTCTCCACTGCGGTAAACCGTCTCGGGCAATATAACCATTATTTAGAAAATATGTCGTCTCGACTGTCGCACGAATTACGTACACCCATTGCCGTGGTGCGTACTTCACTTGAAACCTTAGCTATGCAACAAAAAGCTAATGCAGAACAAGAAAACATCACCGATATAACCGCTGACAATCCCTATTTAGTACGAGCACAGCATGGTATTGAACGGCTAAGTCTAATTTTAACCAATATGAATGAAGCCACGCGCATCGAGCAAATATTACAAAATACCGAGCAATGTCAGTTCGATTTAGGACAAGTGATCAATGGTTGTATGCAAGGTTATAGTTTGATTTACCCGCAAATAGACTTTCGTTTTACTGCGATTGTCGAGGGGAAATATCAGCTATTGGGCTCGCCAGAGCATATCGCACAGCTACTTGATAAAGTGATTGCCAACGCGGTGGAATTTTCCAATGATGAAAAAGTTGCCGTCAGTTTTATTACTCAAAATGATAACCAAAGTGTCAGCCTTACCATTAGTAACAATGGCGAGCTGTTACCTGAGCAAATGAACGAACAATTGTTTGATTCTATGGTGTCGGTGCGGCAAAAACATAACAACGAACAACCACACTTAGGTTTAGGCTTGTATATTGCGCGCTTAATTTGCCAATTTCATAGCGGCAGCATAAAAGCGGAAAATAAACCAAATCAGCAAGGTGTCGATTTGTCCATCACCCTGCCAGTAACAAAATAGTTTTAACACGAGTTTGGATTTGAGCGATAATCACGACTCACGGTTAACGCTTGTTATTCAATACCGATATATTTGTGGACTTGCACCGATAAACGCCAATTGTTTTCAATACAGGTGGCAATCGCCAGCTCAGTGGCCCGTTGTTTTTGGCTAATAGGTTGTAAATAAATTGGCGTGTTTGCTACATTATGCTCTGCCAATAACGCTTTTAAATCATCAACATGCTGCTCGGTCGCCACCGGATGTTTAATTTCGTCAGCCCGTTGCATAGCACTGGCAAGAATTTTATAACCGCCGCGCATATTCACTTTGGGTGATACCGTTACCCAACATTTTTCAGACACTCTAATTTCAAAGGTGCCTGAGGTTTCCACCTGACAAGTATACCCTTGCGCTTCAAAATACTGACAAAGCTCAGTTAAATCCACCATACACGGCTCACCACCGGTAATAACAATATGTTTGGCGTTAAAGCCCTGCTTGGAAAAAATTGCCGAAATATCTTCTAATGACAAATTTGACCATTGTTCAGTTTCTTCAGATTTACTTAATAATTGCTCACTGGCAATTTCTAATTCTGGATGAATGTCCCACGTGTGTTTGGTATCACACCAAGAACAAGCGACAGGACAGCCTTGTAAACGCAGAAAAATTGACGGTTGGCCGGTAAACGAGCCTTCGCCTTGTAGAGTTTCAAACAATTCATTTATTTTATAACGTGTGGTCATTGCTTTAATGCTTAGATAATTTCGAGTAGAATGCGCAAGTTTTCTATTATACCCCAAGAGACCTGTAAATATGAGTAATAAAGTGGTAGTAATTTTTTCCGGTGGCATGGATTCATTCACTGTCCTAAATCGTGCTTTAAAAGACGGAAAAGAAGTCTATGCACTCACCTTTGATTACGGCCAACGTCACGTAAAAGAAATCGCCTGTGCCAGCAAAATATGTCAACAACTGGGCGTTGCACATAAAGTTATTGATATTTCTGCGATTAATCAATTACTGGCTGGCTCATCGCTAACCGATGATATTGAGATTCCTGAAGGTCATTATGAAGCCGAGACTATGAAATCAACTGTGGTACCAAACCGCAATATGATTTTGCTGTCATTGGCGGTTGGCTATGCGGTGTCAGTAAAAGCCTCACAAGTTTATTACGGCGCCCATTCTGGTGATCATGCTATTTACCCTGATTGTCGCCCTGAATTTGTTATGAAAATGAATGATGTTTGCCAAATTGCTAACTACGACGCGGTGGAGATCTTCAGCCCGTATTTATCGGTGAGCAAAACTGATATTTTAACCGACGGTTTAAACATGGGCTTAAACTACGCCGATACCTGGACCTGCTACAATGGCCGAGAAAAGGCCTGTGGTAAATGTGGTGCTTGCCAAGAGCGCTTAGAAGCTTTTCGCGATAACAATGCCACTGATCCACTCGCCTACGAAGCACAATAACGCTATTAAGCTCTCTGCATTTGCAGATATGAAAAGGGACAAAACAATGTCCCTTTTTTATTGGCTACTTTTTACAGGTCAAGCGTTGTAAATCTAAACGGTAGATCTATTCGGTAAACAAGGTATCGTGTAAACGTTCAACCACTTGGTTGGCATCGTCTTCTGGCACGAGAAAACACAAATTATGATCGCTAGCACCGTGGCAAATCATACGAATATTAAAGTCATTAACCTTGTCAAAAATATTGCTTCCTACGCCTTTCGTGCCATGAATTTTATTGCCGATCACCGCAATTAAACTTAAACCATGCTCGACGGTGACTTCACAAAGCTGCTCTAATTCTTCAACCACAGCTTTGGTTAGTAAGGCTTGTGTTGAGCCATGTGGGTTATCAAAAGTAAGCGCGACACTGATCTCACTGGTAGTAATTAAATCGACACTTAATTGATGCTTGGCCAGCACAGTAAACACCTTTGCTAGAAAGCCACTGGCGTGTAACATTTGTGGGCTTTTTACCGTCACTAAAGTTTGTTCTCGGCGTAAAGCGATTGAGCGATAGGTTGGATTTGAATTAACTTGTCGTTGTATGCGTGTACCGCCGGCTTTTGGCTCTTTGCTTGAGCCAACAAATACCGGAATATCTTGGCGCATGGCAGGAATAAGCGTAGCAGGATGCAAAATTTTTGCACCAAAAGTTGCCATTTCAGCCGCTTCACCAAAACTAATTTCATTAATTGAGCGTGCTTGCTCGGTAATGCGCGGATCGGTAGTGAAAATGCCCACCACATCAGTCCAAATATTCAAATTATCCGCGCCAATCGCTTCTGCTAACAAGGCTGCACTGTAATCAGAGCCGCCGCGGCCTAGCGTGGTGGTATTGTCCTGTAGGTCACTACCAATAAAGCCTTGCGTGACAACAACTTTTTCATTTATCAAAGGCAAAAGTTCAGCCTTCGCATGTGTGGCTAACGCCTCAATATTAACTTGCGCTTTACCGTACAAAGCATCAGTTTTCATCACTTGGCGAACATCAAAATAATGGCCATTAACGCCGATAGTTTGCAAAAGGTAGGTAAATATTCGCGAGCTAAACTGCTCGCCAAAACTCAAAATTTTATCGCTATTTTGCAAACTAAAATGAGCTGCTTGTCGCTTGGCGCATACTTTTAACGCGGTTAAAAGCGCATTAATTTCTTGATCAAGTGACGGATTTGCTAAACGTTGAGTGATAGAAAACTGAATACGGGCAATGTCGGCGATCAAACCACTGCGTTCTTTATCGGCGACATTTTCTTGGCTTAAGCGCACTAAGTTATTGGTAACACCCGCGCTAGCAGATACCACGACAACGCGATTTTCACTGTGATTCTTAATAATTTCAGCACAGCGCAACATGGCGTGATAATCGGCGACACTGGTGCCACCAAACTTAGCGACCGTAATATTTTTAGCAGCCATACGCTCATTTACAACCGACATGTATGTTCTCCAAAGAAAATATTAACTGAAATATTGGTGATAGCATTCTTGAGATTATTACTGATATTAGAATGAGTAATAGTAGGCATAACAGCATTAATATATAAACTTAGGGGAATAATATCGTAGTTTAACATAAAAAGTCTTCCTAAAAGCCTGTGCTTTTATAGCAAATCGCACGATATGCCGCGAAATTATCAGGCTAGTAAATAACAGGAAGAGCATGACTGAGCATAGAGTGAATAAGCTAAGACAAGATTATTCAGGCGGTACACTTCAGCCAGAAGCTCTCCACCTTTTGCTAAAATTTTACGCTTTAGCGGTGACAGTCCTAAGGATTCAGCCTTAGTGACCGAATGCGATATGCCCCACTATCAACATTCTCGGCAATTTTCCCCCTGAGTAACAGTCAAAGGATGGGATCCTCGTGTTACCTACCTGGCAATTGCACCTCTTCTGATACAAAAATTATCAACTTACTGATGCTTTTATCCATGACGTATAAAGTGGAGTAAAAAATCTAATTTTAGTGGCGTTATTAAACCCCAAAGCAAGGTTGATATCAACCGCCTTTTAAAGCCTAAATAACATTTAAAAACCGCAAAATCCAGAACACTTAGCTTACGGTTTATTTTTACTGTAAAGTCTTTAATGCTTTTTTACATAAATAGTATGATTTTATATTTAACATCACATAAGTAAACTACAGGGTTATCAGGCAAAAGTATGGCGTTATCAACACTTGAAAAACAAACATATATCAAAGATCGTTCCGCACATGATCTGTATTTAAGAGCGCGTATTGGGCCAGTTTTTTATATTTTAGGTATTCTTGTCACTGCATTAAACAACCAAATGTACCAAAATTTTTTGCCTCACGTTATTGCGATGTTAGTTACTTTTACGGTCATCGCTTTGATACGTTTTTCGCAAGAAATGCCGCCCAAAAATCAACAGTCTTTGATAGTTTGGCGTCGGCAAACGTTAGCAATAACCTATTTATCTTGTTGGGCATGGGGCTTGTGTTTATCGTGGATGTTTCTACACCCCGAGTTAGATAACGCCCTGCAAACCATGCTAGTATGCACATTTGCTTATAGCACAGCTACCGCACATCAATTTTGTATTGAGCGTATACATGGTAAATTGGCAAGCATTATATTTTTTCTACCGGCGTTATTTACTATCCTTGCCTTTCGTCCCGACAAAGTAACGCTCGTTTACGTTATCTCAATTTACAGTATATATTTAGTACTAACAGGGGTTCGAGGTAACAGAGAATATGTTTCGGCGTTGAATACGGAAATTGGCCTGTTGGAGGCTCAGCAAAACCTAAAAGATTTATCACTTACCGATGAATTAACCAGCTTAGCGAATCGTCGACATTACCGAACATTTTTGGAGCAAGCTTTTTCCGCCGCTAAAAATAAAGAGCATAGCTTATTTGTCATTTTGTTAGATTTAGATTTTTTCAAAAAAATAAACGATAACTATGGGCACTTAGTGGGTGACATTTGCTTGCAAAAAACCGCTGAAATTCTGACTAAACATTTTAAACGCGATGAAGATCTTGTCGCTCGCATCGGTGGTGAAGAGTTTGCTGTCATTATTACAGACACCTCCTTTGATCATGCTTTAGCATTAACAGAAGCAGCACACGCCCAGATTGCCAGTACACAAATATCAAGCGGTGATATAACCATACGTTTTACCGCTAGCTTTGGCATATCGCAATATACTGAGGCATTAGATCATCAGCCAAATGACATGGTTAAACGAGCCGATGAGCTATTATTTTCCGCAAAAAATAGCGGCCGAAATAGAATTAAATATTTAGCTCAAAAGAACGAAAAAAGAACGGGATAATAAAATGGATTTATTTTTATTAAAAAAATTTATTGGCATCATGTTAATGCCTCTAAACATAGTGTTAATGCTCATGTTTATCGCCATTTTATTTTACCGGATAAAGCCTAAGCTCAGTTATTCGGCATTGATTTCGGCGAGCGTTTTATTATTTCTTAGCACCTTTTCGCCGTTTTCAGATACCATCATTGCACCGTTAGAAGATAATTACCCGGCTTTCACGCGCAGCAGCCAGCCTGTCGATTATATTATTGTTTTAGGCTGTGCTCACACTACCGATCATAGTTTACCGGCAACCAGCCATCTCAAATATTGTTCGCTAGCACGGTTAGTTGAGGCGGTTCGTATATATCGACTGCACCCAGAAGCGCAAATAATCACCTCTGGGTATGCCGACAGCAATGAAATTTCAAATGCCGAAACGGTAAAAAAAGCGGCGGTATCCTTAGGTGTACCGGCGGAAAAAATATTAACCGAAAATTTCCCGAAAGACACCGAAGAAGAAGCAGAGCTTATCGCGCCACGCGTACTCAATAAGCGTGTGGTATTGGTAAGTAATAGAAATCATTTACCTCGTGCCATGGCCTATTTTTCTCAAAATGGCATTGATGCTATACCCGCCCCAGCTGGCCCACGGGTAAATCAACAAGTGCATAACGCTTGGGACTATTACCTCCCCCATGCCAGTAATCTACAACAAACTAGCATGGCCTGGTACGAAACGCTGGGCCGAATCGTACAATGGCTAAAAAGTTAGTCATTTTATTCAATGGCTGAATAGCACTTATGCCGGATTATCGATATCAATAAACTTAGCAGTTACCTCTAAGTGCTGATTAAAGTGTGCCGCTAACGCTTTAGCGCCGTAGCGCTCGGTGGCATGATGGCCCGCACAGTAAAAATGAATATCCATTTCACGAGCAATATGAGTAGTTTGCTCAGAAACTTCACCACTGATAAACGCGTCTATGCCCTGCTCTGCCGCTAATTCAATATAACCTTGACCACCACCACTACACCAAGCCACCGTTTTAATGGTTTTATTCGAAGGAGCAGCTATATGTAAACAATTACGGTTTAGTTGCTCACTGATGCGTTGTTCCAGTGCTTGCGCTGAAAGTGGTGTATCAAACTCCCCGCGTACTGCGACACTTAAGGCATTGCCAATTTCCAACGGTGCAACATTATTGATAGAAAATAATTGGGCTAACTGGGCGTTGTTACCGAGTGTCGGGTGAATATCTAGCGGTAAATGATATGCAAATAGGCTAATGTCATTTTCAAGTAAGGCTTTAATACGTTTATGTTTCATTCCGCGAATCACATAACTTTCATTTTTCCAAAAAAAGCCATGGTGCACCACTAAGGCATCGGCTTTTTCCTCGATCGCTTGTTCAATTAGCGCTTGCGTTGCTGTCACACCGGTAATCACTTTGCTAATGTTTTCTCGCCCTTGAATTTGTAAGCCATTGGGGCAAAAGTCTTTGATCTGTTCTGGCTGGAGTAAAGCGTTTAAATAGTTTTCAAATTCAGAGCGTTGCATAATAATTTTTGACCTTAAATATCGGGTTATATTTGAATAATTATAAATCGCCCAGTAATAACTATGGGCAATTAATGTATTAATTTTTTCTTGATGAGTTCATCGTTGGCACTTTTACCGGTTCAAAACCCGGCCTTAATTGCCATTTTGCTTTAATGGGTGTTAGTGGTAATAGCCGCTTTTTCGCGACAATAACATACACCGAGCCAAAACTTGGGAAATAACGTGCGGCAATTTTACGCCATTGCTGACTGATCACACCTTGGGTAATTTTTCGAGACAGAGATGAATGTAAAAATCGCTGATCGAGTTGAATTTCATAGCCCATCAAATGCAGCCAATCTTTCACCCGCATCGGTGAAAACAGCCTTTCATTCCAAGGCATTTGCTTACGACGATAGGGAATAAATTTATTTAAACCGACAAAACTAAAGGGATTAAAGCCTGTGATCACTAAATAACCGTTGGGTATTAATACGCGGTTAGCCTCACGCACCACGTGATGGGGATCTAAGGCAAATTCTAAAGCGTGAGCCAATACACAAACGTCGACACTGTGCTCCAATAAAGGTAAGTCATCAATGTCGGCAATCACATCAGCGGTTTCACCCTGTTGCGATAAGCTTAACTGATGCTTTATCGGGCTATGGTCACTATCAATTTCAGCACTTAGTGCACCAATTTTCATCAGATGATAACCAAAAAATTTCGGCCACCACGAAGCTAAGGTTTGATTAATATTGGCAAGAATAAGCTCACCATTGGGTAAGTGCTGCCAAGACTTTGGCTGATCAGGGTGCCTAAACGAAAGTGCGGGCTTCATATATTCTTCAATATGTTAAAGTGGTAAAAAGTCAGTATAATCGTAACCTCAGTATACTCAGGAGCCACACATGCTGCAAAGTCAAACTAACACCAATATGCAAGTTTCCATGATAAAAGCGTTTTCGGATAATTATATCTGGGCAATTTCCTCTGATAGCAGCAACCATATGGCCTTGGTAGATCCCGGTGACGCAAACGTTTGTATTGCGTTTATTGAGCAACAAAAACTGCAGTTATCTAGCATTTTGATCACCCATCACCATCCCGATCATGTTGGCGGCATTAAACAACTGAGTGACTATTGCAAAAATAAACAATGGCCATTAACCGTTTATGGCCCTGAAAATGAAAACATTCCCCTTTGCGATGTGCGTTTGAACGATAGTCATAGCGTAACCTTGGCTGATTTAAACCTAACATTTGAGGTGTTAGATATTCCAGGCCATACCCGTGGTCATATTGCTTATCTATCACAAGACAATCTATTTTGTGGTGACACGCTATTTTCAGGCGGCTGCGGACGATTGTTTGAAGGTACGCCAAGGCAAATGTTAACCTCGTTAGAAAAGCTTAGCGCCTTGCCTGAACGTACCCACGTATATTGCGCACATGAGTATACCCAAGCTAATTTAAATTTTGCGCTAAGTGTCGAACCTAGCAATAGCGAAGTTGTGCATTATTATAATCAAGTGCTAAATATTCGCGAACAAGGCATGGCAACCATTCCAACATCTATTATGCGGGAAAAGAAAATCAACCCGTTTTTACGTTGCCACTTGCCGAGTTTAATGACCAGTGCCAGTGAATTTAGTGGTGATGAGATCAGCGAAAAACTAGCTGCCTTTACCGTTATTCGTGGCTGGAAGGACAATTTCTAACCGGCTTTTATCGCGCAATTGTTGAATAAAATAGCTAAATAAGTGACACTAGCGCCAATTAAAATTATCTAGACATTGCATGAAGTATATAACGCTATCTTGCGCAGCCGTTCTCTTATTGTCCGGTTGCCAATCACTATTAAGTAAAAATGAATCGAAAGATTTTGAAATTAACGCAGAAAATCAAGCACTTACTGCGATAGCCTCGGCAACAGAGATCAACCAAGTTTTGGTGTTAGATGAAGCCGTTAATGTTATTCATCCCGTGGCAGATGGTAATGTTGACTTAGGTAATAATGCCCAAGATGGCAATGTAAACAACGATGTTTGGCAAAGAATTCGCAGCCAACTTACCTTTTCAATCCCCGAAAACCCACGCTTGGTTAGCCAACGTAATTGGTTTGTTAAGCATCCAAGTTACCTAAACCGTGTCGCAAAGCGCGCAGAGCCTTTTTTACATTATATTGTTGAAGAGTTAGAGGCGAATAATATTCCGCTCGAAATTGCACTACTACCAATCGTAGAAAGTGCGTTTGACCCGTTCGCCTATTCTCACGGCCGTGCATCAGGCATGTGGCAATTTGTACCGGGCACGGGTAAACGTTTTGGTATGAAACAAAACTGGTGGTATGACGGCAGACGCGATGTTGTCGCCTCAACCCAAGGCGCAATTAAATACCTACAATATTTACATAAATTTTTCGATGGCGATTGGATGCTTGCCCTTGCCGCCTATAACTCAGGCGAAGGACGCGTGCGTCGTGCGGTTAGAAGTAATAAAAAGAAAAACCGCCCAACCGACTTTTGGTCTTTAGACTTGCCAAAAGAAACCCGCGCTTATGTCCCTAAGTTATTAGCCTTGGCTGACATCGTAAAGCGTAGCGATGAACTTAACATTAAGTTACATCCCATTGACAACAACTCAGTATTGAGCCGCGTTGATATTGGCTCGCAACTTGATTTAGCTAAAGCGGCTCAACTCGCACAACTATCGCTCACTGAGTTGCAACGCCTTAACCCTGGTTTTAATCGTTGGGCAACCGATCCTGACGGGCCGCATTATTTATTGCTGCCTAAACATAAGGTTGCTGACTTTCAACAAGGTTTAGCTAAACTAGCAAAAAAAGATCGCCTTGCGTGGCAACGCTATAAAATTAAAAATGGTGATAGCTTAGGAAAGATTGCCAAAAAATTTAACACCGAAATCGCCTTAATTAAGCAAGTCAACAAAGTAAAAGGCAACCATATTCGCGCCGGTAAATTTTTATTAATACCTGTTGCTACCGCATCATTAGATAGTTACTTGTTATCACAAGATCAACGCTTAGCAAAAACACAAAATAAAGTGCTAGCAGGTGAAAAACGCATTCATATTGTTAAATCTGGCGACACGTTATGGGATTTAAGTCGTAAGTTTCGCGTGTCAACGCGCAGTATTGCCAAGTGGAATGGTATGGCACCACGAGATACCATTAAGCCCGGGCAAAAACTGGTTATTTGGCAAAAAGCTAGCAATAACAAGGTTGCAAAAAACACCTTATCACCCAGTGAACAAGCGATAATGCGCAATATCAATTATCGAGTTCGCAAAGGTGATTCGTTCGCCCGTATCGCCGATAAGTTTAATGTTACTATCAACGACATTGAACGCTGGAACCGACTGAAGCGTGAAAAATATCTACAACCTGGTCAAATGTTAAAACTATCGGTAGATGTTACCAACAATATCTAGCTGATAACGGATATAAAAAAAGCGCTGAACAGCGCTTTTTTTGTCTTCAATTTTTGCTAAACGTTAAGCTCAGCGCTTGCCAAAACGCGTACTAAAGCCCGGCAACACCTTGGGTAATAATATTTTTGGTTTGATTAACAATATCCACCAAGGCTTGTTGATCAAAGGCTTTAATGCGCGGCGTATGTATATGCCCTACCGCTAACGTTAAATCATATTTATTACGCAACAAAATGCTACGATATGATATTTCATTTGAAAGATAACCACCGCCCGAACCATTCACTGACGTTTGTTGGCCAAGCTCCGCTAAAGATAGTGCATTAAAGGTGCCGCCTGAAAAGGTCGACACTTGACGGTTATCGTTGACAATATATTTTCCTTTACCTTTTTTCATTGCCGATACCGGTAAACTAAATTCAACAAATTCAGGCCCCTGCAACATGGCATTGTTAAGCCTAGGGATCAACGGCTTAGTTTTTGAGGCGCCAGTTAAAATATTCAAATTATCTGGCGCTTTAGCACTGCGTCGTAAAGCGGGATAACGCTCTAAATCAAAATTTGCTCTGCCCATACTAACGGTTAACACCATATCAACGGCTTTACGTTTAATATAAGGGGCGAGTAATTCTTCTATCATGCCCTGATCAAAATCACGAAAACGTACTGGCACTATCAGCACTTCAATTTCTGCCGTTTCGCCTTCAATACTGACCACTATGTCATCTAAAGAAAGCGCAGTAACGCCAGACGGGTTACTTTGATCAATATTGCGGTCAAGGAAAAACGGGTCAAAACCGGTCAATAAAATTTTCTTATCGGCCTTTTTGTCAAACTTTACATCCGACTTCCCGCGCGATAATAACTCAAATGTCCAAAGTAATTTTTCTTGCTGGTGCGAATACAATTTGCCAAACGCGGTTGCAGAGCGCAACGCTTTCGTCATTTGTAATCGTGACCAATATAAAGGCCTATCGTCATAATCGTTCAATAAACGAAATGATTGTTTTGCATCTTTCCATATGCCTTCGCCATGACGAATAACCAGCTGCGTTAACATAGTATAACTTGTCGCTTTCGCTAATTGGCTAGTAAACTCTTCTACTCTAGCGCTAAACCTGAGCGCGGCATCTGGCATAGCTTTAATCGCTTGCTCAATACGAGCTTCTTCAATCGTTACTTTTGTTGGCGTAAGCCCTTGCGCATAACTTAAGCCACTTAGCCCAAGCGATAAAGCGACGGCTAAGGCATTTAACTTTCTTATTTTAAACATTGAACACTCTTTTGGCGTATACAATTCAGATTATGAATTTTTTGCTACTGATCAGTACGTGCATAGTAATGTATTCACTTTTTTAACACTAGCGATAATTATGTGAATAGGCATGACTAATGATTTTATTGAACAACAAATGAGATGGGAACATTTATTCAATCTTCACAAATGCCAAAAAGCCGACCTTATTTAGTCGTGAATTTACCTTAGTGAACTACCCTCCGACGCCGCTTCGCGTCGATCAATGGGCTTCTGCAATCTAGTTATTCACGACTAGGCCACATCTTTTTTCTCAGATCCCACACCAAACTTCGATTGCTCAAAGACTTTCGTTTTAAAATTAGGTAATTTCTGCTGAGATTTGGGCAATGCCCTAGCAACTATCCCAGTCGCTATTAGATCTTTTTCACCTGTATTTGCCACTGATTTAGCTGCTGATAGATCTCTGCACTGCACTGCTCTACAACTTTCACAGGTGAATTCTCGCACACGTAAATCGAATTTATGTTCGTGCTGACACTCGTGACAAATGCCTGACGATTTCACAAATCGACCTATTTCATGGTACACAGCACCATTCAATTCCGCCTTATATTTGGTCAGATTTGTGATCATACCCATCACATTATCATTAACCATTTGGCCGTTAAATTGCTGCATACCTTTCACGTTTAAATCCTCAAACACTATAATATCACTGGTCTTGGCTATCGAGCATGATCCTTCGTGAGCGAACGCTAAGCGTTCGCAAGAGATCTTTCCGTGAAGTTTATTTAAGCGTGCTTTGGTTTTTTGCCAGCGATTTGAACCTTTCTTTCGACGACTCAGCTGGACTTGAATTTGTTTTAATTTGACCGATGACTTTTTAAAGGCTTTTGGGGTTTTTACGTACCAACCGTTTGAGCCTACAACCGTGTGTTGACTGTTGATATTATAACCCACAAGCGTTGATAGCACTTGTTTTTCGCTCTTGCATTCGACCTCTTGAGTCAATGAGATATACCATTTTCCGTTGCGCATTTTCACTGTAGCAGTCTTGATTTTGCTGGCTAATTTACGATGCAATACAATCGGCACCTTACCGATTTTAGGGATGCTAATTGCACCATTTTTAATGCGAATACAGTTGGAATTATTGACGCATCTAAAGCTATCATCGTGAAGCTTTTTCTGCTTGAAACTCACCTTAAATGTCGGAAACTTTTGCAACCGACCTTTAGTGAATGAATTTTTTAGTGCTGTTTCAAGATCGCGAGCCACTTGTTTCGAGCCCGCTGAATCGAAAGCTTTGAGCCATGAGAATTCGTCGAACTTCTTCAAATCTCGTATCAATCTGCCCATTTCATTGTAAAAAAAGAATGATTTATCGTACCGATATCGACGCATATTTTCAGATAACAACAAGTTCCACACGCCACGGGCGTATGAGCCAAACTCTACTAGTTTGATTTCCTGTTCTGTCGTCGGCTTTAGGCGAAAGTTGTATCTGACCGTCTTTTTCATGTACTGTATAGAGTGCTGTATAAGCAGAGAGTGTCAAGTGGAATATAAATCAAACTAAATCACATTGTAAATATCTAATTGCCCTGCATTTAATTCTTGTGGTGAAATATCGAAAACAATTACTGCAAGGTGAAGTGGGTGATTTTGTAAAGAATAAGATTATAGAAATTGCATCACACTCAAAGTTTGATGTGGAGGAAATTGAAGTAGACAAAGATCATATTCATGTTTTGCTAACGATATCGCCAACTATTTGTACAGCCAGCTACGTTCGCAGAATTAAGCAGTCTACCACTCAAAGTCTATGGGGAAAGTTTGGTTGGCTTAAGAAGCAATTTTGGCTTGAAAAAACATTTTGGTCTGACGGATACTTTGTCTGTTCAGTCGGTAATGCCTCTGCTGAAACAGTTCGAAAATACATCCAAGAACAAGGTTAGCTTATCGATTCATCCCACCGACGCCTCTCCGCGTCGATCAGTGGGTTTTCTCGATAGCTTCGATCAATAGCTTTGATCTCAATATCAAAACACTCAATTAACAGTATCAACTGTTTTAGCTGATCAATTAAGCACTCGTTCAGTAATAAATTGGATACGATGATTGCTTTGTCGTGCTTCAATATTTCAGCTTCTTTTATGTTAGTTATACCTGACCTGATCAAGTAAATTCAGTCACCACACCTTTGCGTCGTTGTTGTTGTAGCTATTTTAGCTATTCTTGGTACCTAAACTTGCTATGCTATTCGCATAACATCTCTTAATAGGTGAAAAAATTAACTGTGCATACTACACTAACGGATAGTATTGATATCCAAACGGTATTGGGTGCGATACGGGAAAATCTCGTCCAAAATAGCACCTAGGTTTGCAAGAAAAAACAAATAACAACATTTTTATAGCTGAACTATGATGAAGAATGAAGATACTTTTTCTGTTTATGGGATTGAAGAGGAACATGCTCCTATAATTGAGTTAAATGCTGCTACTCATGAAGAAATAACTGCACTCGTAGAGTATTGCTCATTTGCCTCATATAAGGCTGCGATTCAAACAAACTGGCTTGCGGCTTTGCAGGAGGAAGCACGAACACTTTTTTCAAATGCTGTATATGCTGAACAACAAGAACAACTAGCGTATAGCGCTCACGTAACAGGTCTCGGACCTGTCGCAGACCGTTTTCTGAGACATAAAAGTGTTAGTAACTTATTAACAACCTACTTTGGCGCGACTTTTGAGCTATCAGAAGAGATTAGTTGTCTTACCTTCTACAGCACTTCCGACCATTTGGGACCACACTTGGATAAACCAGCCGAACGATGTTCTGTAACAATCATTATATATATTTTCGCAGAAAGCCCAGACCCTGCTGCGACGGATACTGGTCTTTTATTAAATGTCTACGGTGGCAATCATTCGTCCATAAGCTCTCAGAAACTACAGATCCCTAGTATCCCTGGGACAATTGTCTTGGGCCGAGGTTCAGAAGTATGGCATGAAAGGCCTCGCCTTAAACAAGGTGAGCGTGTAACAGCAATCACTGGGTGCTTTCATGCGCTATCCTAGAAACGTGGGGCTCATATGAATAAAACAAAATCCGGACTAGATATTTCTGCATTAAGTGATTTAGAAACGGATAAGTTTGGCTTTTATCTTAGAGAAACAATAGCAGGATCACAGATAAATATTAATCATCTTATGGTCGTTAACAGTCTTCCAAAATCTGGGTCAGTATGGTTTATGGCAATGCTCCGTCATTTATTTGACCTTAGCGACGATAAAAATCCTCAATTGGTTCACGTGAGCAACATAAACGAATTAGTTTCATCGAAACCGGTTTTTGGCGTTGTCGTGCTGGTTCGAGATCTTCGGGATGTAGTCTTGTCTTGGTTTAATGAAACCCTACGCAATGATATACGGGCGGGTTTTACTAATCCACGCTACCCAACCGTCGAGGCCTTTTATTTTGAACATCTTATCGGCTTTTTAAACAGTGAAGATCGTTTTGAAAATGGACAGCTTACGAATTGGCTAGACTTCATCACATCGCGCGGATTTCCGCTTATTAGATATGAAGATATGTGTGACAACCCGGAACTCGCTTTGAGAAAGATCATGACATTTTGGAAAATTGACATCAGTGATGATGACATTGCTAGAACAGCTAATGAATTAACGTTTGAAAATATGGGCAAAGTTACTGCCAACATGGATGGATTTATTCAAAACATTGTGGCGACCGGTCATTTACACAAGGGGCAAGTAGGTCGTTGGAAACGTGAATTACCTCCGCGAGTATCTGAAGATATTTCTAAGCGTTTCGGTGAATTTCAAGCAAGGCTTGGTTATTCATAATCTATTCTATTGCTAAATTTGCACTAGACATTAAATTTGAAAATCGATCTTGTTATTTTTCAATTCGGCAACAGCAACCTCTTATTTAGCGCAGTAAAAGATTGAAACAGCTCATGTGGCTCTTACTCGTTGACGGGTGTGATTCCGTGGAAAGAGATGGATGAATGGACTAATATTTCGTACTTAACCGTGTAAAAAAAACTAAAAAGTACTTTCATTTGACGATAGGACAATAAAATATGATTTCTGGTTTTTCGCACATTGGGGTTTCGACGCACAATATGCAAGCAACGTTACATTTTTATTGTGACGTATTAGGTTGTCGATTGAAAGCTGATGAGCTAGTCAAAATCGAAGGCGGAGGAACTATTAGACAAGCTAGTATTGACATAGGAAGAGAGCAGTACTTAGTATTTATGGATGCAAAGGATGTTGAGTCTATTCCTGAAAATTACGACACAAGTATCAACCAGCCTTTAGGTTTACCCACTGGGATGTATCATTACTCTTTTAATGTCGAATCTTTAGAAATTTTAGAACGTTTAATGAACCGACTTGAGGAATTTGATGTTGATGTATCAGAAATCATAAATCTGGATTATATTAAGTCAATTTTCTTTCAGGATCCAAATGGATTACAGTTTGAAGCATCGGTTAAAATAAGGGATTTTGTCTCATCGGATATTGGGCGCATTACAGAGGCTGGTGTCGCCAGTTGAATATATTTATCAGGATATTGAAATATATGGGCTGGCCAATTTCCACAGTGGTCCCCTTCTGTCAGAATAGGTGCCGCGTCTGTAAATCAGATAAATAAAGAGGTGATAGTAAGTGCTCATCGATGAAATTTTTTCCTATGGTGTATATGAAAGCGGTAGTTCAAAAATGGCTCAATAGCACTTTATTGCTGAGTAAGTTTACAAAAGAGTTGAATCGTAAAGTGGCAGTGTTATCAGAAACCATCGCGTTGCTGGTGCTCAGAAAAAATTAAATGCTTACTGGCGCCCTAATCAGGTCTGGAGTTGGAATGAGAAAAACAGCCGTAGAATTGCCCCCTAGAAGGGTAAGAAGTTTGCTTAATTTATTCGATTAAAACGCCATCTGTCTTTACAAACGCCGAAACAAAGGCACGTAAAAATTTAATAAGATAAAGTAGGATATTTTGAACGCGAATGTACACAAATTATCATTGAGTAGAAGTGTCTTTGAGAAATTCAATCAGACAAATACAGGCCAAAGTAAGTCAGAAGTTCAAAACCAATTGCAAATCTTTGCGAGAAGTACAAAGATTGAAATTGACGGAGAAACAGGACGATTATTACTCTGTGGTTCTGACTTAACACATCACCAAGCAGACCCATGCTTAATTGAAAATAAAGATACTTTGCCTTTTCCAATAGACAAAGAAAATTACGCTGAATGTCATTTGTCATTGCCAAACTATGATTTCTGTATGGAAGATAGTTGGTCAGGATTCTTTGTTGCCAAACAAATGCGCAAATATAGTGACGATGAATCAATAGTCTTCATACATTTGGATGATCATACTGACATGATGTCGACTTTACTTTTAACGAAAGAAGATGAACTCATTGATTCACGTAACGATGCTATATTCAACCCAAGAGACACCGAAGATTGGATAAATGCCATAGAGGGCGGTGCTGTAGGGATTGGTAGTTTTGTGACAGCTTTGTATTACTTAAAGCAATCGTTTCATGTCTTGCACCTAAACCACGCGTACGAAAGTCCAAACCAACTATTTGTAAAACCAAAGACAATAACGCATCCATTACTACCGCTTGCGAATTTTGCAACAATTGAAAAAGGCACCCAATTTTCACCTAACCAACTTGGCACTTATAGCGCAGCCAAAACGGCCTCCGGTTTGTTTAAAAACATCCCACCTGGGCGGGTGATTGTGCACATAGATCTTGATTATTTTATTAATGATTACAATGGAAACATTGGGGCTATCCCCGAGGGAACCATAGAGTCACGTCGTGAAAATGCGCTCTTATTGATTGCAGATTTCTTTGATAGTTTAAAAAGGAAAGAGATTGATGTTGACCGCTTTATCATCGCATCGTCGCCAGGCTTTTGTTCCTCCATACATTGGCGATGGTTGCTCAATCAAATTGAGCAGAGACTTTAACTTGCGATGATCCCTTTTCTAGACAATCACTAAATTCGTCGATCACCGCGTCAGTCAAAGTCTTAACATGAATAACACACTCTGTTGTTTCTATTTTATTCTGAGATAGTTGCAGAAGCTCAAACCCTCCTGGACAGACCGAATAATAATCACATTCAGAAGCGCAATTTTTGTGACATTCACTAAATTCACTCATAATTTTTGCTAACTTTGCAGAACTCAACATTTCCGCCAAAGTTTTTGTTTGAATATTACCCAACCCTAAACCTTGGCCATCACCATAACGATGTATTTCTGTGCCAATATCTAGCCCTGCGTAAAATGTTGTAATATTTCCTTTTGCATCCATGTTAAGTGACTTCAGAGGCGCACTGCTTTCTTTCAAGAAATCAGTGTCGTTTGTAGGGTCTTCATATGCGGCTAATCGTTGTAAAGTTTGAGTAAAATTTCTAATCGGTAAATATTTACCCGCAGACTCATTCTCAGTCCAAAAGCTAAACATCTTTCTATAAAAAGAATAATATAATTGACGGTCTTCTGCGCTGTAGTTAAGTTCTTCTGCGGTATTTATTGGACTCGCCAATATATTAAAATGAAAATCTGTAACCACTTTACGTTGGCGTAAGAAATAATCGAAGAAATTTTTTGGATTTGTCATCGTTTTCTTATTGACTACTGCAATCAAATTATAAGGAATCCCTCTAGCCTCAAGTGCATACATTCCATTCCGCGTTCGCTCATATGTACCACGCCCTTTCCAGTCGACTCTAAACGCGTCGTGCACATTTAAAGGTCCGTCGCAACTCACACCTAAATTTATAATATGCGAATACTTCTCAAAAAAATCACACCATTTATCATTAATTAATGTCGCATTAGTCTGGAAATCAAATTTTAAAGATAGATGGGGAGCCTTTCGTTTGCAAAACTCCAAGATTCCTTCTACGGCCTCAACATAATAAGTGGTTGGAAGGACGAGTGGCTCTCCTGAATGCCAAATTATTACTAATTCATGACCTAATAATTGCTCATTAATCAATTGTTCTAGTAACTGATAAACCAATTCAAGCGGCATTTTTGTCTTGGTGCGCCTACTTTCCTCACTCAAATCACAATAAGTACAATTAAGATTGCAGAATGGTGTGCCTTGTAAAATCAATTGTTCGACAGATTGTAAGCCAGAGAATGAATGCATAATTTGATATTTTCAGTGGATTGGGAACAAAAAAAGGCTGGTCAACGAAAAAACTTAACAGCCTCTTTATTGTTACTATGGGTACTGCTTAGCGACGCATCGCCGGGCCCCAGCTTGTTTGCACATCACCAGTCTTAATTGATAGTTTAGCTACACCGCTTTTCTTTTTGCGTAATTCAGCAGAAATTTTCTTAAGACGTGCATTGAGATTATTATTGGCTTTCATTTGATTTTCCTTTCAAGTTAACAACGTTTTTCATTACACGAGAAACTAAAGTTGATTAAAACTCACTCAATTTAATAATAGATACAAATTTAATAACTGCAACACAATTGATAGAAATATATTCCATTATTCTTCAGACACATCTATCAGGCATCTTTGTAATTTGTTAACCAAATATTCAGATCTAATTTTTTGATAAGTGGCACTTGATTCTTATTAATGATAATAATTAGCATAGAACTAATATTCAAAACTATAAGTCCTTAATTGATATTTACCCAACTGGAGTCAAGAATGTTTTTTGATGCACTAGACGAGTCTACGCCCATGGAGCACACAGTAGAAATTGCAATAGTAGGTTCTGGCCCAGTTGGTATAACGCTGGCTAAGAAACTTTCCAAGCGATTTAATGTTCTCGTAATTGAAGCTGGCGAACTTAAAAATAGTCTAATAGCTAGAGAAAGTTTATATGGCACCATTAGTGGTATTCCTTATCCTATTGCGGATGTTCGAGCAAGAATGTTTGGCGGTAGCTCATCCTTATGGGCTGGTTACTGTGCACAGTTCGAAAATGAAGATTTCGAACTGTGTCCATGGATACCTAACAGTGGTTGGCCTATTTGCGCCGACGAAATATTAAATTATTATCCCGAAGCCGCAAGCATCTTGCATGTGGAAGATGCTTGTTTTACGCCAACAAAATTGAAATATGGCAATTTAGTACATCCAACACCTGAGTTTTCTGAAATATTTCAACCATCTGTTTGGAGATTCGGAGAGAAGAAAGCGGATTTTGCAGCAGAAAACCTAACAACTTTAACAAAAAATCGAGACCTTAATGTTTTGTTAAATGCTTGCGTAACTAATATTCATCTTACTGCAGCGCAGAACAGCTCAGTTGAATACCTAGACATCAAAACAATAAAGGGCCGTGTAGGTAAAGTCAGGGCCAAACTCTTTATATTGGCAACAGGCGGAATTGAAACTCCGAGATTACTGCTGAACTCAAGACAGCAGAATAAACATGGGGTCGCCAACAAGAGCCAAAAGGTTGGAAAATTTTTTATGGAACACCCACATGTCACCATTGAGGGAATTAAAATTAATGGTATCGCGCAATTAGACGAGTGGACTAATGTGTGTCGGACAGATAAAGGTCAGAACTTTACTCGATGTCTCGGAATAACGTTTAACGAACGAAAACGAACCAAAATTTTAAATGCTAGAGCACACTTTTTTTATTCACCTGAAATGTCGGCTGATGAGCCTCCAAGAGTCGGTTTGTTTTTTGAACAAGCCCCAAACCCTAATAGCCAAATATCGTTGACAGAAAAAAAAGACAGATTAGACGTACCGTTGGTTGATCTTAATTGGAATTTGACAGATTTAGATCGACATTCCTTTGAAGTCACCGCAAAGAAAGTAGCACATGAACTGATACGCATAAAACTAGCAACTCAAACAGGTAATATTGGTATATCAAATGAAATTTTGTACTCCAATCATCAGCTTGGTACCACCCGCATGTCAAAAGAAGCTAATGATGGGATTGTTGATTCTAGTTGTAAAGCTCACGACCTTGAAAACCTTTATATTATAGGAGGAAGCGTATTTCCAACCGTTAGTTGGGCCAATCCTACCTTAACTGTGCTAGCTTTAACACTAAGACTCGCGGATCACATTAATAAAATTCAAATCTCAAATTCGTAATAAATCAGGTTAATACTAATCTTTCTACGATGGTGTTATTGCCAATCACTCCAGTGGCTGCAGGCTAAAATCAGTCGAAATTATTGGCCTCATTATCAGAGTGATGAGTTTTGGATGCTACTTAACATTAGCCTGCACCTTCACCCCAGTATTTATTACTCATTGATTATTCACTGTTGTAAGAAACGGTGGGAGTCAATGTACAAAAACCAACCCATTTTGAGAATTTCTATTGCAGACATTTCATCTAGGTAATCCTTGGTTACTCTCTGTGGTTAAAGCAAATATTATTTACTGGCAATGTTGAATGTTAATGATTGTTTATGTGGTGTAATTAGGCGACCAACTTAATATAATTATCTAAAAAGTCTTTAGGCACAAAGTGAACGTCAAATAATGGAAGTATCACGACAGCTAGAGCTTGAAGCGGACATTTGAATTAACGAGTTGCTAACTTCTGCTTAGCGCACAAAGTGAATATTAAGGTTATTTTTATTTGGATTTCTTGTTGAGATAACCTCATTAATAATGACCATTAATTACCACAACAAAGCTCTCTTTATTCTGTGCTGAAAATTTAGAGAGAAAAAGACTATTGATTTTTCATCAAATACTGTCACAGTGCTAATACGCTGAGTCCGCATACTCGGTGTAACAATCAAACAATTTGTCTTTTTTAAATATAAAGGGGTAGCACTTCAATGTGTTCGATATTTTGTATATTAGATATTAAAACCGGTGCTGATGCACTGCGTCCAAAAGCGTTAGAATATTCTCGTTTACTTCGCCATCGCGGCCCAGACTGGTCAGGTATTTTTGCCAATGACCAAGCCATATTAGTGCATGAACGTTTAGCGATTGTTGATACTGAACATGGTGCTCAACCACTATACAGTAGCGACAAAACCTTAGTGCTGGCGGTAAATGGCGAAATTTATAATCATAAATCACTGGCCAGCCAATACACGCCGGATTACGACTTTCAAACCGCCTCTGACTGTGAAGTTATTTTGCCTTTATATGAGAAATTCGGCACTGACTTTGTCGATAAGCTGCAAGGTATGTTCGCGTTTTGTTTGTACAATGAGCGCGACAATAGTTATCTTATTGCCCGTGATCACATGGGTATTATTCCGCTTTACACGGGTTATGATGTTGACGGTAACTTTTATGTTGCCTCAGAAATGAAAGCATTAATGCCCATATGTAAAACGGTGCAAGAATTTCCTCCAGGGCATATTTTAGATAGCCGTGTTGGTAAGCTTGAGCGCTATTATCAGCGCAACTGGCAAAAATATTCCGCCATAAAAGATAACAACACCAGTAAAGAAAAATTACGCGAGGCATTAGAAGAGTCCGTAAAACGTCATTTGATGACCGATGTACCCTACGGCGTGTTGCTTTCTGGCGGTTTAGACTCGTCACTTATTTCGGCCATTACGCAAAAGTTTGCCGCCCGTAGAGTTGAAGAAAACGACTTATCTGAAGCTTGGTGGCCTAAGGTGCACTCTTTCGCCTGTGGTTTAGCTGGCTCACCAGATTTAGTTGCCGCGCAAACAGTGGCCGACAGCATAGGCACCATTCACCACAGCGTGGTATTTACCGAGCAAGAAGGCATAGACGCCTTAAAAGAAGTAATTTATCACTTAGAAACCTATGATGTAACTACCATTCGCGCCTCAACACCTATGTATTTAATGGCGCGAAAAATTAAGGCCATGGGTATTAAAATGGTACTTTCTGGTGAAGGTGCTGACGAAATATTTGGCGGTTATTTATATTTTCATAAAGCGCCGAACGCAGAAGAATTTCATGATGAATTATTACGCAAGTTAGACAAACTGCATATGTTTGACTGCCTACGCGCAAATAAGTCAATGTCGGCATGGGGCATTGAGGCTCGTGTGCCCTTTTTAGATAAAGGTTTTATGGATGTTGCCATGCGGATTAATCCGGCAGATAAAATGTGTGGTAATGGCAAAATGGAAAAAGCTATTTTGCGCGCTTCGTTCGAAGGTTACCTACCTAAAGAAATATTATGGCGTCAAAAAGAGCAATTTTCTGATGGTGTTGGTTATTCGTGGATAGATGGTCTAAAACAACATGTTGAAGCTAAGGTAAGCGACCAACAATTAGCCAGCGCAGCTTTTAAATTTCCGGTAAATACCCCAGAAACCAAAGAAGCCTACTATTACCGCTGTGTGTTTGAGGAACACTTTCCACTGGCCTCTGCCGCCGAATGTGTACCGGGCGGAAAATCCGTTGCTTGTAGTACACCACAAGCGTTAGCGTGGGATGAAAGCTTTAGCCAAATGGCCGATCCATCTGGCCGTGCGGTGCAAAGTGTTCATAATGATAGCTATTAATCGCCACTAAATTAGACATTTTATAGGCTCAGAAACAAAGCCGACAATTACCTGTTGAATTAATGCTTTATTTTAATTGGGATAATATGTCGGTTTTTTTGTACAAAATTTTCTAAATATTATAAAGTGACAGCCATTATACTTTGTCTATCCATTGTTAGTAGGACACTCTTTTGTCAAATCGTGTAGAACCAGAAATTCCAACTATTACCCTCGACCGAGATCAAACTCGTAAACACTCTGCTAAAGCGAAAACAGCAGAGAGTTCATTATCGACGACTGAAAGAAAGTCATCGCCTATGCTACGTGCTTTGTTATTTTTAATGCCTTACGCTGCACTTGCTGGTGCAGGCTGGTATTTTTATCAACAACAAGAGTTGGCTAATAACGCTTTGGAAAATAGTGTTGAGCGCATTCAACAACTCGAAAACCAACTCTCAGCCACAGGCGAAGAGATGGGAGAATCGACCATAGCGCTAAAGGTTAAATTGGAAGCGATCAGTGAAAAAACTGAATTACTGTTATCTGAAATGGATAAGCTTTGGGCGTCGGCTTGGCGAAAAAACCAAAGTGAAATTAAAGCCCTAAATTCACAAAGTAAAAAGCTTGTAGCACAGCAAAGTAAAAACACGGCGGCGACAACTGACTTGAGCGATAAAGTTACGGCGACAGAATTCGCTATTGACGCCGTTGCCGAGCAAATAGTGGCCGTCAACAGCTTAAAAGATGAAGTGAAACAATTAACTTCGCTGCTCAACACCTTAAATGCCGATGCAAAAAGCACTAAAGAGCAGCAGATGATCACCGCCACTAGCATCAATGAGTTTGATACTAATTTGCAACTCATGCTTGAGCGTATTGAACGTATTGAAGCAAGGTTTATCAAATCGACCTTGTCGGGGCAGCCGTAGTAATACACACCACTGTGCACAGTGTTTACGCTAGTTTTAGCTTACGTTTTAGGTTACGTTTTAGGTGTGCTTCTTACAGAGAGTACTCTGTAAGAAGCTGTCATTTATAAAAATTAGTAAAGATTATGGCGTACGGGTTACGGAAACGTCTCCATAATATGTTGTTATATACCTAAGGAATAAATATGGATATTGAAGTTTTCCGACCGAAACAATTTAATGATATGGCAAGAGATTATAAATTGTTTGCCGATGGTGAAGAGGTTGCTGTAATCAAACGAGGGGTTAGTCAAGTTATTTCATTGCCAAATGATACTAATGTACTTCAAGCCAAGATCGATTGGTGCTCTTCTGCGGAGTTTAATGTAAGCGAATTAAGTTCAAATCAAATCACTGTTAAAAACTCTTTTGCTGGCAATTTATTTAAAGCATTATTTTTGCCTTTGTATTACATTTCGTTTGGTAAAAATAAATATCTAACAATCGAAAATGGTATATAACAAGGAGATTTTTGGTGTTAGATTGGGTCAAAAAGACTATGTCAAAAGGCATTTGGCACTCGTTGGCTGTAATAATTGTTGTGCTTGTTGCAGGACCAGAGATAATGATGAGTATGGAGCTCATGGCTGTGGTTGAGTTGCTTGGAGCGTCAACATTCGTTTTTATGTATATTTCAGGTTTAAAATTATTTTTTGCTAAAGCTTCGGTTAAATACAAAAAATTTGAGCATTATTCGGTTTTCTTTATACCTTCGTTAAGCGCCTTAAAACAAATGCCGTCTTTGGCTTTTCATGCGATACCTGAGCGTACATTTATTATTGCATTTTTTAGTTTTCTTCTAGCTTGTATGTCATGTTTTTACGTAAACTTGCTTACTGGTGCATAGTATAGTTAACAGTTTGCTTCGCTTCACATTTTAACAAATTAATAAAAGCTTCATAGTGAGGCTATATTCACAAGGAGATTTCAGTGGAAGAGTTAGCCGAAGGAGCAATTAAAACTATTCTCAGGTTTATCCGCTTTATCCTTATAGAGGCTATTTGTGAGTTTCTTATCTATTGGGTTGGTCGTTTATTTTTATTAGCAGTCACCTTAGGGCGTTACCCGAGTGGCAAGCAAGTTGAAGAGCATGAAGGTCGTATTATTTGTACAGGGATTGTGGTTATCATTTTATGTATTGTTCTAATCAGCCTATATGTGTAAATTGTCGTATCCTTCATCAACTAGGACAAAAACAGTTGCTTGCTTTTCCTCCCTTAACATTTTAACAAACTATATTTTGTTCTTTATCAGGATTATATGCCTTAGCCAAAGGAGCTTACGATATTGAAAAACTTTAGCATTAGTAAAGAAATAACGATAAATGCAAAACCTGAGGTAGTATTTGATGCGCTAACAACGTCAGACGAAATAATTAAATATTATCCTTTAAATAACGTTATTTCTACGTGGAAACTTGGTGAGCCAGTGCATTATAAAGGAGAGGTAAATGGCGATACATTTACCGATTATGGCGTTATTACCGAACTGAGGCGCCCGACAGTTTATGCTTATCGCTACTGGAGTGACAACCACGGAACAGAAAATACCTTAAGCAATAACTTAAACATTAAGTACACAATGCTATTTATTGATGGGGTAACGCAATTAACGTTAATTCAAAATAATATAAAGTCAGAAGAAATGTTTAATGTCATGGATAATGTTGTTTGGGATATGTTACTCTCAAGCCTTAAAAAACACATTGAATCAGGTATATAAGTAATTCAACAAGGGTTAAACTACGGGATTTTTAACTTCGCTCAGTTTGGCCGACAATTTTTAGCCTATTGATATAGGCGTTATACAACCCCATAGGTAAGATTATGAATAAAGGATTATTAACATTACTAGCTATTATGATATCTGGTTGTACAAGCTCAGAGGTTGCTTACTATCTCACTCACCCAACGGATAGCTCAAACGATCCTAGTACTGCGGCTGTTTATGCTGCTGCCGCCATCGTTTTAGGTGAAATTAAAGGGGAATGTAACCATGGGCACCCAGAAGATCAAATTAAGTGCAAAAAAGCTAAAAACAGTAGTAAATAGCGGCTTTTATAAGCCATTAAGCAGGGATTAACTAAACAGCCGAACATCGCAGAAATAACAAAAAGGTCATCCAGTGGATGACCTTTTTCAACTATTGACAGTTGCTAAGTAGCGCGGCTATTTAGCTTTTTTTTTTAATTTTACTGTCTAGCTCTAATGAATAGCAACAAGCCTACTTCAGTGTTTTAACTATGTCTCTAATAAGCTCAGGTCCTTGATAAATAAAGCCGGTATAAACTTGTACTAGCGTTGCCCCTGCCGCTATTTTTTCTGCCGCATCTGCGCCCGAGGCAATACCGCCAACGCCAATAATCGGCAATTTATCATCAAGCGCTTTTGCCAACAATTGAATAACTTTGGTGCTTTGTTCTTTTACCGGTGCGCCACTTAAACCGCCCTGCTCATTGCCAAACGGTAAATGCGCTACTTTGTCGCGTGCTAAAGTGGTATTGGTGGCAATAACGCCGTCAATGTTATTAGCAATTAAACATTGCGCGATTGAGTCAACTTCTTCTGTTGTTAAGTCTGGCGCAATTTTTACTGCCACGGGCACGTACTTACCGTATTGGTCAGCTAAGGCAGTTTGTTCGGCTTTTAACGCTGATAATAATTCATTTAAGGCATCGCCATATTGCAAAGAACGTAAGCCTGGAGTGTTAGGTGAAGAAATATTAACCGTAATGTAGCTGGCATGATCATAAACTTTACGCATACAATGAATATAATCATCTTTGGCGTTTTCATCTGGCGTGTCTTTATTTTTACCAATATTAATGCCCAAAACGCCACGGTATTTCGCTTTTATCACTTGCTCAACAAGGTAATCAACACCTTTGTTATTAAAGCCCATACGGTTAATAATGGCGTTGGCTTCAGGTAATCTAAAAATGCGCGGTTTGTCGTTGCCCGGCTGTGGTCGTGGTGTAATAGTACCAACTTCAACAAAACCAAAGCCTAAGGCTTCAAAGGCTTTAATACATTCACCATTTTTATCAAGACCTGCCGCGAGGCCAACAGGATTAGGAAATTTTATCCCCATCACTTCTACCGGCTTATTCGGTACTGTTTGCTTATAAAGCATATTAAGTGGCGTATCGCCGGTTGCTTTAAAACCTTTAATCGTTAAATCGTGAATTGCTTCTGGATCGCATTTAAACAACAGGTTACGAATAACTGAGTAAAACATAATACCTCTTTAATAAAATTTAATGATTTTTCCGCCCCAGTAAGTAATATGCTCTTACTGTGCAAATAGACTTTGATGATAAAAAAATCCCCGCTCTGGGCGGGGATCTTAACACTTATTTCACTGGGTCACAGTGTAAACTTAACAACATCAGCTCTCGCAATGCCACCGAGAACTTGGCAAACTCGTGGGTTTGACCAATTCTAAAGTCAGCAAGAATATGTTGCCAGCGTTCAAGCGGTTGCGAACTTTCTTCAAACCACTTTGCTAACATAGCGTCGACATCACTAGAGCCTTTATTACCACGTAAAATAACTTCGGTTAATGAACGTTGTTGCCAATCAAGCTCTTCTCTAAATGACGCTCTGGCTAGAGCTTGCCAATGGTTTGAAACAGGTTGCGATGTAATTTGATCTAGGAACCAGTGTAACTCTAATTTTGCCCCCAACTTAAAGTAAAGATCAGCGGCTAACTCAATAGTACAATCATCTGTTTTCGAAATTTCCGCTAAATCCATCACTGAAAATAAAGTACTCAGTAATGAAATTCTAAGTGCTAATGACTCAGGCGCACCGGCTTTAATTAAATCGCTTTCAACACGTTTAATTTGTGCGGCTTCTTCTTCAACCATATAACTGGTGATATTGCTTGAAAGTTGAGCAAATCGCGCATGATAGAACTCAATCGACTGAGCAATGTTTAACGCTTTATTACGGTGACGTAGGAACCAACGCGTAGCGCGACGTACCGTTCTACGTAGCTGGAATAGCATTTCAGTTTGAATTGACGTTGAAATTTTATTATCTAAAGCACTAATTTGTTTTGAAATGTCTGACAATTCAAATACCGCGCTCGACATTGCATAGCAGTTTGCTATTTCTGATGTCGTTGCGCCGGTTTCTTCTCGCATACGATTAACAAAATTAAAGCCCATATCATTGCCGATATTATTGGCCAATTTCGTGGCAATAATTTCTGCTCGCAGTGGGTGATCTTGCATTTCTGCGCTGTAATTATCTTGTAACTGCTGCGGAAATGCTTCAATCAATAAACTTTGATGATAGTCATTGTCAGTAATTTCAGCACAAACCAACTCTTCTTTTAACACCATTTTACTGTAGGCAAGTAATACCGACAGCTCTGGGCGTGTAAGCCCTTTACCTAAGGCTAAGCGCTCAGCAATTTCTTCATCACTTGGAATAAATTCAAGCCCTCGGTCTAACTTACCTGAACGTTCTAACTCATGAATAAACCTTGCTTGCTCTTTCAACTGGCTACCACCACGCAATTCGGTAATAGACAGTGAGTGAGTTTGACGATAACAGTCTTCAATAACAATATCGCCGACTTCATCGGTCATATCGTAAAGAATTTTATTACGCTGCTTAACGGTTAAATCACCGCTGCGAACCAAGCCGTTTAACAAAATTTTGATATTAACTTCGTTATCTGAGCAATCAACACCACCGGCATTGTCAACGGCGTCGGTATTAATGCGGCCACCATTAGCAGCGAACTCGATACGTCCAAGTTGTGTTAAGCCTAAGTTACCCCCTTCGCCAACAACTTTTGCCCGTAACTCGCCACCATTAATGCGCAAGGCATCGTTGGCACGGTCGCCGACTTCTAAGTGTGACTCTTTAGCGCCTTTAACATAAGTGCCGATACCGCCGTTCCATAACAAATCGACCTTCATTTTCAGCAAGGCTTGGATCAAGTCATTTGGCGCCATGCTTTGTTTTTGCGTGCCGATCATTTTTTTAATTTGTGGCGTTAACTTAATGGCTTTGGCATGACGACTAAAAATAGCGCCACCTTCCGAGATTAGCTCTTTATTGTAATCTTCCCACGTGCAGCCGGGTAAATTAAACAAGCGCTCGCGCTCAGGGTATGAGGTAGCAGCATCTGGCGTTGGGTCAATAAAAATATGCATATGGTTAAAGGCGGCTTGTAAGCGAATATGCTTAGATAGCAACATACCATTACCAAAAACATCCCCCGCCATATCGCCAATAGCAATACAGGTAAAATCAGTAGATTGACAATCAATATCCATTTCACGGAAATGACGTTTTACCGACTCCCAAGCGCCTTTTGCGGTAATACCCATAGCTTTATGGTCATAACCAACACTACCACCTGAGGCAAACGCGTCACCCATCCAGAAGTTATATTCTTCAGAAATGGCATTGGCAACATCAGAAAATGTTGCGGTACCTTTATCGGCGGCCACTACGAGGTATGAGTCATCTTCATCATGACGTACCACGTTTTCTGGCGGCACAATTTCACCTGCAACAATGTTGTCGGTAATATCTAACAAACCGCGAATAAAGGTGCGGTAACATTCCTTACCTGCTTCAAAAATTTCATTGCGATTACCATTAGGCAATTGTTTACAAACAAAGCCCCCTTTTGCACCTACGGGCACAATTACGGTATTTTTCACTTGTTGTGCTTTTACTAAGCCTAAAACTTCGGTGCGGAAATCTTCACGACGGTCAGACCAACGTAAACCACCACGAGCGACTTTACCGCCGCGTAAATGCACACCCTCTACCTGTGGTGAGTAGACAAAAATTTCATACTTAGGCAATGGCAAAGGTACGTCGGTAATTTGCTCTGGCAAAATTTTAAATGAAATATAAGACTTTTCACCGGTTTCAGGGTGCGGCTGAAAGTAGTTGGTACGAATAGTGGCGTTGATCATTTCAACAAAGCGACGAATAATACGATCGTCATCTAAGTTCGCCACTTTATCTAACGAGGCTTCTAAGCTAGCCAAGGTTTTTTCAATGGCTTTTTCATTTAGCTTTTTCGCCGGCGAGAAGCGTAAATTAAATAATTTAATTAATAACTCGGCAATACTTGGGTAACGGGCAAAGGTATCTTCAATATAGTTTTGACTAAAAGTACCGCCGATTTGGCGTTCATACTTAGCATATGCACGAATAATAGAAACTTCACGCCCACCAAGCTCAGCACCTAAAATTAAACGGTTAAAGCCGTCATCTTCTAATTGCCCTGACCATACTTTAGCAAAAGCGTCTTGGAATAAACTTTGAACCGCTTCCAAATTAAACTTGCCAGTACCGGTTAACAGCATTGAAAAGTCTAAAATCCAGTACACTTCACCGCTTGCAGTTCTCACTGCGTAAGGACTTTCGCCGATAACACGTAAACCAAAGTTTTCCAGCATCGGCAGTACGTCAGATAAATGTAGCGGCTCGCCGGAATGAAACAGCTTTAATTTTACAAAGCGGCTATTGCCCTCTTCTTCTTGTGGTTGATAAAACAACATTTCGAGTTGATTATCTGCCGACAGCGCTTCAAATTTTTCAATATCAACAATCGCGGTACCAGGCAATACTTCGTCTTTATACGCTTGTGGAAAGCTGGTGTATTTACGGCTTAGGGCTTTACCTTTTGCTTCACCTTTATGGGAGTTTAACGAGGCCGCTAAATTATCATCCCAACTGCGAGCGGCATGATTTAAATTCTTTTCGATTTCTTTCACATTAATGTCTGCTTTGGTCGAATTAACTCTAACGATATAGTGGGTACGCGCTTGTGCTGATTCAGAAAAGTAAGTGGTAAACTCGACTTCCTCTGTACTGCCAAGGGCTTCTTGTAATAGTTTTTGCGTGTTAATGCGCAATGCGGTGTTATAACGTTCACGCGGTACATACACCATGCACGAATAAAAGCGGTCAAAGGCATCACGGCGCATAAACAAACCGGAATAATCACGCTCTTGCATTTGAAAAATACCCATAACATTTTGCAAAAGCTCAGCCGGTGAACTTTGTAAAATTTCATCTCTTGGGTAGGTTTCAAGAATATTAATTAGCGCTTTATAGGCATGGCTGCCTTTGGCAAAACCAGAGTCGTTACACACCCCCATAACTTTAGATTTGATCAAAGGTAAATCTAAGGCACTATTGGTATAATACGCTGAGCCGAATAAGCCAACAAAGCGCTCTTCGCCAACGACATTACCTTTAGCATCAAAGCGTTTAACGCCAATATAATCAAGACGTGCAGGACGATGTACGCGTGATTTAGCATTGGTTTTTGTTAAGATCAGTAGGTTATCACCTAAGGCAATTTCTCGTGCTGATTCAGTTAGGCTCGACATCAAGCGTTCTTTAGTGCCGTCATACTGATTCATTAAGCCTAAACTTGACTTAAGATTGGCTGACAGGGAAATATCACCTTTGACGGTTTTAACGTCATATGAGCGATAGCCTAATAGGGTAAAGTTATCGGCAAGCACCCACTCTAAAAAGTTAACACTGTCACTGTGCTCTGCTTTTGAACACGGTAAACCTTTCGCCTTTTTAACGTCATTAATCACGCTACGTAAGCGTGCTTGCATCGGTTGCCAGTCATTCACGGTGACGGCGATATCACTCACCACAGAGTGAAGCTCTTTTGCGATATTTTCCAATACGCCGGCGTCATTTTGGCGGTCAATTTCAACAAAAACTACCGTTTCAACCGAGGTTGCTTTAAACGACTGGTCAACTGACGAACCAAGTTGAGTAATGTTTTTTTTCTTGTCACGAATAATTTTGATCGGTGAGTTCAACATTAAGTGTGGCGTAAGGTTTAATCGACTTAAGGCAATACGCACCGAATCAATTAAAAATGGCATATCGCGGACAATAATTTCGATAATGGTATGGCTTGATTTCCAGCCATTTTTTGACACCTGTGGATTAAACACTTTAATCACAGGCTTATTGTCTTGATGATCGTTTAACGTATTCCAAAGACTCAGCGTCGCACCATACATGTCACTGTCATTTCTATGCTCTAAATCTAAGGTTGAAATATTGTTATAAAGCAACTCAGCAAATTGATTAACTAAGGGAGCCGTTGCTGCTGGAACTTTTTGTTGTATTAACTGTGCTACGTTCGAAAGTATCACTGAAGGTAAACCGTCTACTAACGCCATGCCTTTTTCCTTTTTGGATAAAACGCTTGAAATAATTGCTATCTTTTTAGTCTTTTAATGAGGATAGACTACAGGGGCGATTTTATTAATAAACTTAAGCGATTGCGAGCAATATTTTAGATATATTACTTTAAAAACTGTGCTTTATATCACCAGCGCTGTTTCAATTAATTGTTTATTCATTAGTTATAAATAGAAAATGACCTTTCGGTCATTTTCTTGTTTATTTATGCAGTATTATTTTTAATAACCTAATGTTTTATTTTCGCTGTGGCCATAGGAAAGCAGCTATAGCTGGTAATACCAGTACCGCCGCAATCATATTCACTAAAAACATAAAGGTTAATAATATGCCCATATCTACTTGGAATTTCAAATCAGAGAAGAACCATGTTGATACACCAATAGCTAAGGTAACTCCGGTAATAAGTACCGCACTACCACGCTCTTTTAAGGCTTCAAAATAAGCATTTTGTACCGTTGCACCTTCGCGCAGTTTCACGGTCATAGTAGAGAGGATATAAATACCATAATCAACACCAATACCGACACCTAACGCGATAACCGGCAAGGTTGATACGGTTAAGCCAATATTCAGCTCAGTCATCAGCCATTGCGCTAACGTTGACACCACATAAAGTGGCACAACAACAGAAATAGTGGCTCTTAAACTTCTAAAGCTTAATAAACATAAAATGATCACTGCACCGTAAACGTATAACATCATTGGGGTTTGCGCCGCTTCTACCGCTTCATTGGTCGCTGCCATTACGCCAACGGGGCCAGAAGCAAGCTTAAACGACAAACTGTCATTACCTAACTCTGTAGCAGCACGTTTTGTCGCATCAACCACACGATTAATCGTTTCGGCTTTGTGATCTTCTAAAAACAAAATCACCGGCATAACACTACAGTCACTATTGAGTAAACCGCTTGATGATGGTACTCGGGCAATAGACTGTACTAAGGTTTGTTGGTTGCGTGATAACACGCGCCATTTCGGATTACCTTCGTTATAACCTGAGTTTACGATTTTCGCGATTGAGGCAAGGCTTACCGCAGATTGCACCCCTTCAATGTTTTCCATGCGCCATTGAAATCTATCAATAGTCTCCATGTGTTCATAGTAGGTACAGGCGTCAGCCGTGGTTTCAATAATCACTGACATATAGTCAACACTAATGGCGTATTTGTCGGTAATTAAAAACGTATCTTGGTTATAGCGTGACGTTTCATGTAATGACGGCGCACCTGCGTGTAACTCGCCTATTTTCATGTTCTGCGCTTCTTTGTAACCAACAGCAAACAATACTGCCGTAGCAATAAGAATAACGATAGCAAATTTACGTGTAGCAAAAGCTGACATGTAGTGCCATACGGTCTTGTCTTCTGCTTTAGCATTATTTTTAAGGTATTGTTCTTCTTCTCGGGTGACATGCGCAGGCTTGTTTTTAGCAATATGAAGATAAGAGACTAATAAAGGTAGCAACACCAAGTTAGTCAAAATAATCATCGCCACACCTAATGATGCCGTAATCGCTAGTTCGCGAATAATACCGATATCAATTGACAACAAGGTCATAAAACCCACGGTATCTGACAACAAGGCAATACCACCTGGTACTAATAAAATACGGAAACTCAGTTGTGCCGCTTCTTTACTGGTTTTACCATTATTAACCATTTTGGAAATGGAGTTAATCATTTGTACGCCATGACTGACACCAATGGCAAAGACTAAAAATGGCACCAATATCGACATAGGATCTAAGCCAAAGCCAAGTGTTGACAGCATACCTAACTGCCATACCACAGCAATTAAAGAACAGGTAATGGGTAAAATAGTTAAGGAAATTGAGCGACAGAACCAGAATACCATTAAAGTGGTAATAGCAATGGCGATAGCAAAAAACGTTACAACGCCTTTAGCACCTTGCGCTACATCGCCCACCATTTTGGTAAAACCAATAATATGGACTGAGATATTGTCTTTTTCGAACTTACCACGAATTTCATTTTCTAATTGTTCAGCCAGTACGATACTGTCAAGTTTTTCACCGGTATTGGGATCGATTTCCATTAGTGAGGTTTTTACCATAGAACAGCTATAATCATCAGCCACTATGCTACCCACGATACCTGCTTTTTCGATGTTTCCTTTTACTATCGCTAAACCTGCAGCATCGGGTTGAAAGTTTGCTGGAATAACTGGGCCACCGGCAAAACCGTCTTCTACAATTTCCACAAAGCGCGTACTTGGTGAAAATAAAGATTTTACTTGAATGCGATCAACGCCCGGAATAAAAAACAATTGATCATGCACACCTTTTAAGGTGGTGAAAAATTCAGGGTTAAATATATCGCCGCTGCTATCACAAACTGAAATAAGCACGTTATTAGCGCCGCCAAAATTCGCCCTATGCTTGAGATAGGTTTTCATATAACTATGATTAAGCGGAATATGTTTGGTAAAGGCCGAGTCGAGCTTAATTTGTGTTGCTTGAAACAGCAAAAAAATGCTGGTCAGCATAAAAAAGATTAAAACGAGCAAACGACGACGAAAAAGTGCTGCTTCTACAGCATTAATAATAGAATTAAATTTCATGAGAGTTACTTCGTTACGTTAATGGTTTTGATGCCAACATCAGAGACGGCAATAATTTTATTTTTGTACCAAACACCAGCAACCAGTGCCTTACCATCTTTTTGCGGGTTATTAGTGAAAGTTAGACCGTCATCACGGCTTTCTAACAGGACTCCGTTATTACCGAGTATAAATACCCGTTGGTCGTCGCTTAGTACTACGGCATTTAATAGTGCGGTAACTTGGCTATCAACGGCTTGCCATGGCGTATCAATTTTTAACTGCCGAAATATATGACCACGTAAACCCACAGCCAATAAACTGCCTGCTTGTGTGCGGCTAACGTCGTAAAATGAGCCGGTGTATATTTCATCTAGCTTCTGCCAATTGGTACCAAAATCATTACTTTTCGCAAGTAAGCCAATTTCACCACCTAAGTATAATGTTCTACCATCGGCAAACACGCGATTAAAATGCGGTAAAATACTACTTTGCTCATCTAAATAAGCTTCTTCATCTTGCAGCTTTAGCTCTGCTAAGTATTCTTGATCTTCTGGATAAAGGAATTCGTTATGGTATTCAATGCTCCAGTGTTTGCCACCGTCATTCGTACGATAAAACAAACCATAGGCGCCAACGGCAACACCATTGTTTTCGTCATCGAAAAGTACGTCTAATAACGGTTTCTCTACTTGCGGTAAGTATTGCTGTACCTGCCAGGTCACACCACCATCTTTTGAGTTGAGAATAGTAGCATCATGGCCCACTGCCCATCCGTTCACAGGGTCAACAAAGTAAACCGCGGTTAATGTTACTTGCACCGGCACTTGTGCCTGCTGCCAGTTTTCACCGTCAGTTGAATATAAAATATGACCACGCTCACCAACCGCCACTAATTTAGATTGATCGATTTCAATAATATCGAGCAATAGCGATTCACTCGCTAATGGAGCTAGTCTAGAGTCTAATGGTTGCGCGTTGACCATAGTGATAGTAAAAAAACTGAGTAAAATAACGAGAAGACGCATAATTAACTATATTAGCTCCATTTATTTGCACTTAAGAGGCACCATGCCCCAAATTTAGTAATATATACCATGAGTGGAATACAAGCTAACACTCACAATACGGTAAATATTTTGCCAGTTCGCTTAAACGGGTATAAAAAGCCGAGCAAAAAAATTCAATAAACACTTTATATATACCCCCATACAAAAACGGCTAGCACTTGCCAGCCGTTTGTTCAAAGCTTGTCTTTATCTTCGACCTTCGCGGCGTAACGCTGAAGAGGTAAAGTTAACATCTTTCAAGTTTGCAGAGAAGTCATACATTTTCGCTTCATTATCTAAGCCCATAGCAATGTAGCGACGAGACTGTAAGTCATGAAACACTTCTAGCGTTGACCACTGGGTTGGTACTTCATAGTAGTTAATACCATGAGCAACACCTACGCGATATAGCTCGTCACGGTTATCATAAATATCCGTCACTGCTACTTGCCAGCTATCTTCGTCAATATAGAACACTCGCTTCTTATAAGTATGACGCGTGTCAGACTTTAAGTTCGCTTCCACAACCCAAACACGGTGCTTTTCGTAACGCACTAGATCAGGGTTAATATGGCCTGGTTGCAAGATTTCATCGTACTTTACGTTGTCGCTATGTAAACGATAGTCGTTATAAGGGATCAACAATTCCTGCTTACCTTTAAGAGTCCAGGTATAGCGGTTTGGCGCACCGTTGAACATATCGAAATCATCGGTTGTTCTTAGGCCGTCAGACGCTGTACCTGGGGCATCATAAGCAACATTTGGCGCACGACGGACACGGCGTTGACCGGTATTGTAGGTCCAAGCTTGGCGAGGTGTTTTAACTTGGTCCATGGTTTCATGGACTAATAATGCTGTACCTGCTAAACGCGCTGGTTCAGTGACTTTTTGTTTAAATTTAAACAAAATATTGGTGCTTTCTAGCTCTTCACTTTTAACACCTTCAACACCGTATGGGATCAGTAACTGATCGTCAAAACCCATATAAGTGTAATCACCTGAAGCTGTAGGTGCCGCTTGGCCACCTTCACGGGTAATTTTTTCGCCACGATAACGCAAAATATGGTTCCAAATTGCTTCTAAACCATCTTTTGGCATTGGAAAAGGAATACCGATTGCCGCTTGTACAATACCATTACCTTCTTGAACCAATTCAGACTTAGTTGCATTTTCCAATGTCGCTTTATAAACATAATCAGGATACGACGCAGAACGGCGTGACTGATAAACACTCATTTTATAAGTATCAGGGTAAGTTTCAAATAGCTTAACTTGTCCCGGTGTTAATAGCGCTTTATATTCCTCAAGGTTTTTCGAGGTAATGGTATAAAGTGCTTTGTCATCCGCAAACGGGTCAATATGGTGATCGCCAACGGTGTAACCCGCTGGTGCTGAGGTAATACCGCCCGTCCACTCAGGGATAGAGCCGTCAGCGTTAGCAGCACGTACCGCACCAAATGGGGTTAACTCTTTTTCTAATTTAGCCGCGTCTTCAGTGCTAATTTTTGCTGTAGCCGCACTTGATGCTAATGCTACCGTCACCGCCACAGATACAAGCGTTGCTTTTTTAAAGGTATTTTTAAAAATATTTCTCATGACAACAATCCTTAAACTTGTCTTAAATAGAGTATTTAATGTTAAAAGACACGTAATCGCGATCTTCCATTTGATTAGTCGTGCCTACACCATCAAAAAAGCTGTTGTAGTTCAAATCAGCCGACCAACGACTTTGATAATCAAAGCTTAAGCCTAATGACATTGATTTTCTATCTTCAACAAACAAGAATAGAGGATCTGGTGTAATACCATTGACATCATGTGAAAAAACAATTTTAGGTGAGACGTTAACGCCAGCAAAAACGTTGCTATAATCCAACTTAGCAACAAAACGGTAGCCCCAAGCAAATGAACTTGGGAAAGGATTGGTTTCAACACCGTCTTGCAACGCTATTTCTAAACCTTCTTTACCGGCAACACCACCATTTCGAGCCGTACCTGGACCATTAAGACGTAAAACGTCTTCGTCTGGCATATCAAGAATATCAATACCACCTACTTCAAGTAATGTCGTAAACTGGTTAGCCCATAATGTAGGACCCCATAAGTGGGTCAAGGTCATCTGTGCTTGTACAGTATCTGACAAGATATAACCATTAGCACGTTCGCCACCTTGGAAAACGGGCATTTGAGAAACACCTTCCAAATCAGTACGACCTAAATCATTGGCTAACTGCTGAGGCATGGCAGCAAATAACAATTCCACATCATCAATTTGCAATGGTTCATCTTGACGGAAGGTCATTTCACCAGCAACAGAGGTAGTACCTACTGCAGTATTAAAGCTTAACGCGTATAGTTTAATGTCTTCAATGTAATCAAGTTCAACGCGTGAAAATGCTTGTAAATCAGTGTAGTTATCATAAGTAATTGCTGTTGTTGCCAACATACCCACATCATGTCCTAAAGCTTCAGCGCTAAAGTCAGCTGTGATACCAGAAAATACTGGACGACGACTATGATAATTCATGTGATAAAGGCTAATTTCAGTGTCATTCAGCTCAGGTAAGTACCAAGACAAGCGTAAACCATATTGGCCGCCATTATCCGGCTTATTGACCGCGTCTTTTTCACGTAAAGTAAGCTTAGTTGGAAAACCACCAACATATGCACTTGCGGCATCAGCCATGGCAACGTTACCGTTTAATATTTGACCACGTAGTGCATTTAAATTATTGATTAATGAATCAAGATCCATATCTGGGTTACTAGCAAAATTTAACTGTACATTGTTAAATTGGCCACCGTCACCGGCAAAATCGTTAGTCGAAAAATAACTACCTGGTGCTGGCAAAATCGTTTTTTCCCAACTGTATTGGTAAAACATTTCAACGTTAAAGTTTTCTGTAACGCCGAGCGATCCCCAAACCGCACCAAAAGGAATAAAGGCTTCTTTCAATTCAGAACCTGGTGCTTTTAAACGTGCAATATCAACCGGGTTAAGTTCACTAATACCGTGAGAAATCAAGGTACTTTCACCCCAACTGATCACCTGCTGACCAATACGAACAGAGAACGGCATTTCACCTAAATCAAAATCGCCATAAACGAAGGCATCTAATAAGCGAACATCACGACATAATTGGTCGCGTGCTTCCTCATCACGACATGGATCACTTTCAACGCCAGAGGCTGGGTTTTTCCAATCTCTGTCACTGTCCATCATTTCAAAGTCATAAAAGTACATACCACGAGCAAAAAAACCTAAGTTTTCATAGCGTATGTCAAGTTCATGCGAGCCTTTAATCAGATCAGAAAAACTTTCCTTCGGATCATAGTTTAAATTACCGTTATCACCATTCGTTGAATAACTACCGGCGCCATCCCATACGGTAGCGGCATCTGGGTTAACATTTAAAATTGGATGATATTGGTTAAAATTAAAACCGTTGTTAGGGTTGTTAGATTTACCAACATTTTTATCCCAATTTCGGTTTTCTACGCGCCAACTTGTTCCTGCTGAAAACGTTGAATCAAAGCTGATATCAAAATTTCCTAGCTGAAAGTTAGCGGCCTGCACATTAGCACCAGCTAATGTCATCATAGCGGCGGCAATACTAAGAGCCAATGGCTTCTTGTAAAAACCGTTACGAAGGTTTTGTTTCATTTCTTATCTCCCCAGATGCGATACTGCATTTTATTTTTATAAGCCCATAACATGGTATGAAACAATAATTACATCATTTTAGCCATGTGGCAAGTGCTAAAACTTCAGTTAAAGCCCTTTATATTAAAGACTTGACTCCAATCCTTTGATGACAGCAAAAGGTCGTTTAAAACACCTGTTTAAAACGGCCTTTGCAAATACTCTATGATTGGTAGATAGTGAATAGAAATAGCAGCCCTATTCCTACAACAACCAAGTAGATTAGTCTTTTCATGGTCAGACCACTGTTTAAAGCAAAAGCTCTAATTACGACACCCGACTCAGGGATAAAAACTTATTGTTTTGTGTTTCTAAACAAAAGTGCCCTTTTATACCCACTGCCGTTAAATAACGACGTAAATGCATTGCTGGAAATTCAAGCGTTACCCCGCGAACTGTGGTCACAACTATGGTACTCGCTCGTCCTTGGTAATAAGGTAAATAGTCCTCAGTGCTTAAATTCAAGTTGAAATAATATTTCACCTTTTGTCCTTATTGACCTAACGCCGCATCAAGTTTTTCTTGTAAATCTTTGGCAAGATTAGCCTGCGAGGCAAAAGCTTCGAGCTTAGTTTTTATCATTTTCTGGCGTTTTTTATCGAGCGATTTAAACTGTATTAACGGTGTTATTAACCGCGAAGCCACTTGTGGATTAATAGTATTAAGTTGTTGTACTTGCTCAAGCAAAAACTGATAACCACGGCCGCTAGCACAATGAAAATAACGTGGATTATTATTGCTAAAAGCGCCAATCAATGCTCGTGCCCGATTTGGGTTTTTCAAGCTAAACAGAGGATGTGCAATCAGTTGCGTTAAATTATCGTAAATATTTTCATTGCTTACGCTCGCCTGTATTGAAAACCACTTATCCATAACCAGTGGTGTTTCAGTCCACTTTTGCTCAAAGTTCGTCATCATTTTATCAAAGTCATGATGCTGATACTGCGCCGCACAATTTAGTGAGGCTAAGGTATCCGTCATATTATTGCTAGCTTGATACTGCTGACTAAGAAGTTCTTGTTGTTCGCTTAAAGTCGTTAAATAAGATAAGCAAATATTCTTTAATGCCCGTTTACCTATGGCTATACCATCGTTGGCATAATCGGCCTGCATATTTTGCTGATATTGCTGTAAAAATAGCGGCGCTAATGTTTGCGCGAGCATGCGCTTAACGCTATCAATGGCATCGAGTAATGTGATAGGGTCAACTTCTTCAATACTGTCGGCTAATTCATTAAAGCTAGGTAAGGTTAATTGCTCTGCTTTAAAAGCCGCGGACGTGTCACCTGTTAATACGCTACTAAAGGCTTGATAAATGTTTTCTGGCAGCGACAATGTCGGCTCTTGCATCACACGCTTTATATAGGTTGTTAGTAATTTTTGCCCAGCGTCCCAACGACAAAACTCATCATTGGCACGGGTCATAATAAGCTCTAGGTCTTGATCTGATTGTAGAAACTGGGCTTTAACTGGTGCTGTAAAGCCAGTTAATAACGCTAATACCGGTTTTTCACTGTAGCCTTTGAAGGTCCAGCTTTGTTTTTGCTGGCTTAACTGCAATAACTGTGACTGGTTTTGCGAATTCGCTGGCGAAATTAACTCAATGCCAACCGGAATATGCAATGCCGGATTTTTGCCATTGGTTTGTGTAATGGTTAATTGGTATTCACCTGTCAGGTCATCAAAATGTTCACTAATTTGTAGTTGTGGTGTGCCCGCTTGTTCGTACCAACGTTTGAACTGGCTTAAATCAATACTCGACGCATCGGCCATGGCATTGATAAAATCATCACAGGTAACTGCCATACCATCAAAACGTTTAAAATATAAATCTAAACCTTGCCGAAACTTATCGACACCAAGCAAGGTGTGGATCATACGAATAACTTCCGCGCCCTTTTCATAGACGGTTAAGGTATAAAAGTTATTCATTTCGACCACTTGCTCTGGACGAATTGGATGCGCCATGGGCCCGGCATCTTCAGCAAATTGCTGTGAGCGTAATACCCGAACATTTTGAATACGGGTTACCGGCGCTGAATGCATATCGGCGCTAAATTGTTGATCCCTAAATACCGTTAAGCCTTCTTTTAGGCTCAGTTGAAACCAATCTCGACAGGTAACTCGGTTGCCAGTCCAGTTATGAAAATATTCATGGGCAATAACGGCTTCCACATTAAAGTAGTCAACATCGGTCGCACTGGTTTCATCGGCTAAAACAAATTTACTGTTAAAAACATTTAAACCTTTGTTTTCCATGGCCCCCATATTGAAAAAATCTACCGCCACTATCATGTAAATATCGAGATCATATTCAAGGCCAAAAGTTTTTTCATCCCACGCCATTGAATGCTTTAAGGACGCCATAGCATGGTGTGCTTTGTCAATATTGCCCTTATCAACAAAAATCTCTAAAGCAACGTCGCGGCCCGAACTCGTGCAATATTTGTCGGTTAAGACATCAAAATCACCCGCCACTAAAGCGAATAAATAACTCGGTTTTGGAAAGGGATCATGCCATTGCACAAAGTGCTGACCACCAGCTAAGTCGCCGGCGGCAATTTTATTGCCGTTGGATAACAAATACGGAAATTGGCTTTTATCGGCAATAACTTTCGTGGTGAAAGTTGCCATAACATCTGGACGGTCAAGATAATAACTTATCCGGCGAAAGCCCTCGGCTTCACACTGTGTACAATACGCGTCACCTGATTTAAACAAGCCTTCAAGGGCGGTATTTTCCAGTGGATTAATTTCAGTGACTATTTCAAGCTCAAAATTCTTATCAGCAATATCGAGTGTTAAACTGGTATCGCTTACTTGATAACGATCACTTGCTAATGGTTTATTATCGAGCAATACCGAAATTAGCGTTAAATGTTCACCATCTAATACTAACGAGTCATTATTATCGCCGTTGCGTGATATACACATGTGGTTGGTGACGCGCGTTTTAAGTTCGTCAAGTTCAAAAGTTAGTTCAGCACTGGAAATAGCAAAACTTGCTGGCTTATAGTCAGCGAGATAACGCGGGGTAAAATCACTCATGCGAGTCCTTATTGCATCATTTTTAGAGAATTAATGCCTAAAATAGACATTAAAAAGCCCGTGGTAACAGGCTTTAATAAAGTTTTTGAATTAAATATTTAGCTCGCAGTGGCTAATTTTTTTATCTTAAAGCCCAAATAAGCATAGGTAACCGCCAAAATCGGGTTAATTAAGTTAAAAAAGCAATAAAATATGTAATCGTAAGAGGTGAGTGCCAAGGCGCCGAACATAAAGGCGCCACAGGTATTCCATGGAATTAACGGCGAAGTGATGGTACCTGAATCTTCTAACGTTCGACTCAATACGACGGGGTCTAGCCCTCTTTTTTCATACTCTTCTTTATACATTCTGCCTGGCATCACAATGGCCATATACTGATCAGCTGTGATCAAGTTAGTACCTATACAGGTAGCTACGGTACTGGCGATCAAGCTACCGGTTGATTTTGCGGTCGCTAAAATCGTCTCAACGAATTTTTTCAACATACCTAAATGTTCTAAAATCGCGCCAAAGCTTAATGCGGTAACCACAAGCCATATGGTGTTTAACATACCCGACATACCGCCACGGCTTAACAGTTGGTCAATTTCACTATTACCGGTTTCTACCACAACACCATCAAAAAAGGCCGTCCATACCACCATAATAGTGGCTCTTGTTGACTCTATGCCCTCTTGCGCCATGGTTGAAATCAATTCTTGTTGAAAAATTAATGCCCAAATAGCGCCGATGATTGCGCCAATAGCAACCGCAGGAAATGCTGGCATTTTTTTATAGGCTAATAGCAATAAAATAAATAATGGAATTAAGTTTAACGCCGAAATGTTATAGGTGTTTTCCAAGGTATTGGTGAGCGATATAATACTGTCGGTATTGCCCATATCAGTAGAAGAATGATCAAAGCCAATTAATAAAAATAACACCAATGCAATGCTAATTGACGGTATAGTGGTCCATAACATATAACGAATATGGGCAAATAGCTCACTACCCGCTACGGCTGGCGCTAAATTGGTAGTTTCAGAAAGCGGTGAAAGTTTATCACCAAAATAAGCGCCAGATATCACTGCGCCAGCGGTAACCGACGTCGATAGTTCAAAACCACCGGCAATACCAATAAAGGCAACACCAACCGTTGCAGCGGTAGTCCAAGAGCTACCTATGCTCATGGCAACAATGCCACACACTAAACACGTTGCCGCATAAAACCAACTTGGGTCAATAATTTTTAAACCATAATAGACCATGGTCGGCACCGTGCCTGATAACAACCAAGTACCAATTAATGAACCAACCGCTAAGAGTATTAACACCGCACCCAACGAAATTGAGATGCCATGAATAATAGCCTTTTCCATTGATTGCCAGGTATAACCATTTTTTATCCCGATCACGGCCGCAACCCCGGTTGCCAACAACAAGGCGATTTGATTGGGCCCTGATGACGAACTGTCACCAAAAAAGGTGACGGCAGCAACTAATAAACAAATAAGAACAAAAATGGGAATTAACGCGTCAAGCATGGAGGGTTGTCGTAAAGATTGAGGATCAGACATAGATAAATTTATACCTTAGATTTTAGTTATTATGGTGGTTAAATTATTTTGTTAGCAGAGTGTGCAAGTTTTTTTGCTACTTGTCTACTGGCTTGCTTATCTCAAATAGAGAAAATACAGGCATTAAAAAACCACCCTCAGGTGGTTTTCATTAACCTTTAAACGAAACTACTTTTTAGCGACTTTACCTAACGACACTAAGTCGAAGGTAATTTTTGCCGTTTCATCTAAAAATGGGTCTAACTCAGCTAACTCTTCTGGCAAGTCATCTAAACTGCTTACTATTTCTTTACCCATAGCAACTAATCTTTCATTAGCACGGGTTAATTGTTTCGCTTTGCGAGTTGCGGTTTTTTCTTTACGTTTGGCAAAGTTTAACGATACCGTTTTATCATCTTTTTCTGCTTTATATTCTGCTATATCGGCCAGTAGATAATTAAACTCTTGATTTTGCGTAATACGCGCTTGGTGTAAAGAGCTTAAGTACGTGACGTCTTGACTCATATCGTTAAGCTTGTTGTAACGCGCTTTTGGTATTTGATCCCACGGTAAGGCGTTTTCTTCTTTGCTTTCACCCCAGTCAGCAGGATCTATCGCTGACGGATAAGCAATATCAGGTAATACACCGCGATGTTGTGTGCTACCACCATTAATACGGTAAAACTTGGCAATGGTATATTGAATGCTACCAAATGGATTTTCGTACAGGTCATACACTCGCCCTAACCCGCGATGTTGTTGTACTGTGCCTTTACCAAAAGTATGTTCACCAACAATCACGCCACGACCATAATCTTGGATGGCGGCTGAAAAAATTTCTGATGCCGAAGCACTATAACGATCAACCATCACAGTTAACGGCCCTTCATAAAAACTAATACCGTCTTTATCACGATTAACTTGTATACGGTTTGCCCCATCTCGCACTTGTACGACTGGGCCTTTATCAATAAATAAGCCGGTTAATAACGTTGCTTCAGTTAACGAGCCACCGCCATTACCGCGTAAATCAACAATAATACCGGAAACATTTTGTTCTTTAAGTTTGGCAATTTCACGTTTTACATCACGTGATAAGTGATTGTAAAAACTCGGAATGGTGATAACACCGAGTTTTTTCGCATTTTCATCGTCAGTTTTTTCAAGATAAACATCTGATTTTGCTGCTCGGTCTTCAAGTTTAATGGTGTCTCTAACAATCGAAACTACTTTAATGCTACTATCATCTTCCGCCTCTGCACCCAAAACTTGCAATCGAACTTTACTACCTTTAGGGCCTTTGATCAGCTCTACAACATCGTCTAAACGCCAGCCAATTACATCGACAAACTCTTTATCTGCTTGTGAAACACCGACAATACGATCTTTAGGTTTTAATTCATTAGATTTATCAGCCGGACCACCTGAAACCACACTTTGAATAACAGTGTAATCTTCTTCAGCACGTAATACCGCGCCAATACCCTCCAATGACAAATTCATTTCCATTTGAAAACGTTCGGCATTTCGCGGTGATAAGTAAGAGGTGTGCGGTTCAACAACGCGGGCAAAGCTGTTCATCACCAACTGAAAAACATCTTCGCTTTCACTTTGCTTTAAACGTTTAATAGCATAACGATAGCGCTTGCCTAGTACTTCTCGCACTTTTGGCCATTCTTTACCAGCCAAGGTTAAATTAAGCGCATCATATTTAACTTTTTTATGCCATAAGGCGTTGAGTTCATCAACCGAAACCGGTCTTTTCGCCTCTTCACGATCAAAATTATAAGACTCATCTAAGTCAAAATTAAATGGTTTGTCTTTGCTCAGTAGGCTTAAAGCATATTGGTAACGCTCTAATCGACGCTGTAAATTCAGATTATAGATTTGATAAGCAATATCGAGTTTGCCACGTGAAATCACAGTATCAAACTCATCACGGTATTGCTCAAAACCAGCAACGTCAGAGGCTAAAAATACGTTACGGGCATAATCTAATTGCTTAATGTAACGATCAAAAATTTGCTCTGATAGCAGGTCATCAATTTTTATCTGTTTAAAGTGTGCGCGCGTAAACTGCGCGGTGATCCGCTTTGACGACTTGGCATGTTGGCTTTCGGGCACTAATATCGGAAGATCTTTGATCTCTTCTTCAGTTTCAGCCAGTACAGAAATACTGGCCAGTGATAATGATACTGCAACAGCTAGGCGACAAAATTTATGCATGCACGTACTCCAAATTATTCTGTAAAAATATTTTTAACTTGTGTTTTAACAACCATACCTGAGTTTAGTTGAACGCTAACATCTTTACCGGAAACTTCTGTGATAACAGCATCCATTGACGATTGCCCTAACTGCACTTTGATTTGCTTGCCAACAATAACACTACTAGTTTCAACAGGTTTAAGTTTAACCGCAGCTTTTGGCGCTGCACGTTTACTAGATTTAACAGCGTTGAATTTTTCTTTACGACTACTAGCAGTAGAGTCCTTCTTAACAGACTTAGTTCCGTTATTGTTATTCCCTTTATAAGATTTTTTCGCCGTTTTGTCTTTACTGTTTTTGTTACCAAATTTTTCTTGGCTTTCTTTTAAGGTTTTAGCGGCATATTCTGCTTGCTCTTGATCGATTTCTGCTGAGTCATTGCCGTCAATATCAACGCGGAAGCTGCCAACTTTAATAACCTTCAAGTAGCGCCAGCTGCTGGTATAATGTCTAAGCGCTTGACGCAAACGGGTTTTACTGACCGTTTCATCACCGGCTAGCTTTTCAGCTAAATCTTGGAAGATACCAATTTTCAGTGGCTTCGCTTGACCTTCAAGAGAGAAACACGCCGGAAATTTTTCTGCCAAGTAGGCGATAATTTCTTTAGTGCTAATACGCTTGGTTGCAACATTAGCTTCAGTTTCAACACTTGATGTCTCTTCAACGTTTGCCGTTGTGTCAACTGCTGCGTCTGCTACCACTTTTATTTCACTTTCTGTTTTGTTTTCCATAAATACAACTTTTAAAAATTTTTAATTTTGCTCTGCGAGATATTGTTCACGATTTTCCAACAAGTGTCGGCACCAATCATAAATATCTTCACTTTCAATTTCGGCTAAGGCGTCTTGCCCTATCCACGTATCCCACACCAAAGACAACAATTGTTCTAATACCTCGGGTGCAATATCTTCTTCTGCTAAGTCATAAACGGTATGATAAATTTCGTTAATACGTTCAGCGACTTTTTCTTCCTGACCATCCCAGTCACCGACAACGGCTTCTGATACTAAATAGTCATGAATAACAATAAATTCTTTCATTAGTTTACCACGCCATGCTTGATCATGACATTTTCAAATAAGGTTATTATTTTTTCTAGGCCGTTTTGGTCATCGCTATCAAAACGATCAAATGCTCTGCTGTCGATATCAAGAACCGCAATCACCTTATTGTTTAACGTTACCGGTAAAACAATTTCGGCATTGGTTGTTGCATCACACGCAATATGGCCATCAAAGCCATGCACATCGGCTATGCGTTGCACTTTATTGTCACTTACCGCTGTACCACAAACACCACGACCAACAGGAATGCGAATACACGCCACTTTACCTTGAAATGGACCTAATACAAGCTCGTTGTTCACCACGCGGTAAAACCCGACCCAGTTTACCTCAGTCAATTGTTCAAACAACAAAGCACTAACATTTGCCATATTGGCAATTACATCGGCTTCGTCACTGATCAAGGCTTCAACTTGTGTATATAAATCTTGGTAAAAGGTGTTTTTAGTCATTAATACTAGTACCTAAAATAAAAACGCATAACATACCCTGATAGCGCGTGAAATTAAAGCGCTATTGGCAGCAATTGGCAATTATCTGTCGAATTTATTGCCCATTCATGACAAATATCAAATTCACTTGTGCATTTATCATTTTTTCAGCCGAAAACTGCGTATTGCTCAGCGGGTTAAATTGCTGAGGGCTAATTTCTTGTACTGCGATTATTTTACCAAGCGACGCCCCGGTCATTGCTAGCATTTTTTCTGCTTTATCTTTGCCATCTTTAATAGCGTTTTTCAACGCCTGCTGATAAGCCCTTTGATAATTTGCTTTCGACACCGTCATAGGGAGAACTTCAGATACACCAATTTTGACTAACTGATCGATAAACGCTTGGTAGTGTGATAGCTGCGATATATCAACATCCATACTAGCACTTACCGCAATTTTAGGACCGAATCGTCGAGCAATTGCCGTTGATTGTTGGCTATTTATTTTGGCTATTTTCTTATTCGGTAAGCGTGTTAAAAACTCAACTTCAGCACTATTATCATTGAGCTTGGGATATATCACTTGCAGTGATGGTTTATAGGCTTCAACCAGCGTTACGCTACCAACATTTTTTTCAATAAAGCTACGCAATAACATCGCTTTATGCTCAACGAGTTGCTGTGTTTTTTCTGCACTAACACCACGCTCAGAAATGGTTACGCGTAACGAGTAATCACTAGTAGAAACATAGCTTTCACCAAACCCCGTCACTTGGATACTGTTCGGTAACACGGGTACTACAAGCTCAGCACTTTCAGCCGTTATGCAAAGGCTTAAAGACAGTAAAACTAGAAATTTTAATGGCGTATTTAACATGATATTTTCCTTGTTAGCTTGATCGTATTGGTCTTGCTATTCCTTCAGACAATACTAGCTTGCTAACTGGTTAAAATAAACCAAAGCAATCATAAAAAACATGGTATATATAAACAAAGAACGCCGTCATAAACAGACAGCGTTTTGCAATAACGAAATACCCTAAACTTAGGCATTAGGGTTTAATAAACAAAGCCGGTATTTTTAGAATGAATCAGCCGGTATACGTACCCAACCTTCCATTAATACCCGCGCGCTACGACTCATAATAGCTTTATTGACTGTCCACTTATCGTCTATGTTTGATGCTTGCGCCCCCACTTTTAATGTGCCTGACGGATGACCAAATACCACAGACTCGCGTTCGCCACTACCCGCAGCTAAATTAACTAGAGTACCCGGTATCGCCGCTGCTGTGCCAATAGCCACTGCGGCTGTGCCCATCATGGCATGATGTAGTTTTCCCATCGACAGCGCCCGAACATGTAAATCAATTTCACTGGCGGTAACGGCTTTATCACTTGAGGTAACATAGTCTTTAGCTGGGCTAACAAAAGCAACTTTCGGGGTATGCTGACGAGCAGCCGCTTGTGAAATATCACTAATTAGGCCCATTTTAACCGCGCCATAAGCGCGAATAGTTTCAAAACGTGTTAGTGCGGCATCGTCATTATTGATAGCATCTTGTAACTCAATACCGCTATAGCCAATTTCCTCTGCATTTAAGAAAATAGTCGGGATACCTGCGGTGATCATGGTCGCGTTAAAGGTACCAATACCGGGTACTTCAAGCTCATCAACTACGTTTCCTGTTGGGAACATTGCTTCGCTTGGATCAACCGGTGCGATAAATTCAACTGGCACTTCAGCGGCAGGAAACGTCACGCCATCAAGTTCAAAATCACCGGTTTCTTGCACTTGTCCATCAGTAATAGGCACACGCGCAATAATGGTTTTGGCGATATTTTTTTGCCAAATACGAACAACACAGACACCATTTTCAGGAATACGCGTACTATCAACTAAGCCTGACATAATAGCGAATGAGCCAACGGCTGCGGTTAAATTACCGCAATTGCCACTCCAATCGACAAACGCTTTATCGATAGCCACTTGACCAAATAGGTAGTCTACATCGTGATCAGCAAGCTCACTTTTAGCCAGAATCACGGTTTTACTGGTACTTGAGGTGGCACCGCCCATACCATCGGTTTGCTTGCCATAAGGATCTGGACTGCCAATAACACGCAATAGCATGTTATCGCGCGCTTCACCCGCCACCTGACAGCGCGCTGGCAAGTCAGTTAAGTTAAAAAACACCCCTTTCGAGGTACCACCACGCATATAAGTTGCGGGAATTTTTACTTGGGGTAAATGTATTTGAGGAACGTGAGACATGACGATCGCCTTTTTTATTTATACTTTATAAAAAAGCAGTAAATAAAAACTATTTACTGCTAATAAATTAAATAACCTGAGTTTGATGAATAAACGAATTATTTTTATATAAGAGCAAGGCGGTAGCGCGGAATGTGTGCCTACACATGAGCACTACCAACGCAGCTATTATCAAAAATAAACGTTTAGGCATTAGACTCCAAGAAGTCTTTGGCGAATTTCTGTAGTACCCCGCCTGCCGCGTAAACAGTCACTTCTTCCGCGGTATCTAAACGACACTTCACTGGAATGCTGACAACTTCACCGGCCTTGCCTTCAACACCACGACGTGTCATGACAACCGTCATAGCACCACCTGGGGCAATACCTTCAACACCGCCACCTTCAACATCAAAGGTTTCCGTGCCATCAATGGCGTAAGTGTGGCGGGTATCACCGTTAACAAATTCTAGCGGCAGTACCCCCATACCCACGAGATTGGTACGGTGAATACGTTCAAAGCCTTCAGAAACAATGACTTCAACACCGGCTAAACGTACACCTTTTGCAGCCCAGTCGCGTGAAGAGCCTTGGCCATAATCAGCGCCGGCAATGATGATTAACGGCTGTTTGCGCTGCATATACGTTTCAATGGCTTCCCACATCCGTGATTCAATACCTTCTGGCTCAATGCGTGCTAGGGATCCTTGCTTAACTTCCCCTATGTCATCTCGACACATTTCGTTAAATAATTTGGGGTTAGCAAAGGTAGCACGCTGCGCGGTTAAGTGATCGCCACGATGCGTTGCATAAGAATTAAAATCAGCTTCTGGCAAGCCCATTTTATGCAAATACGCGCCAGCGGCGCTGTTCAATTGAATCGCATTAGAGGGGGATAAATGGTCGGTAGTAATGTTATCGCCAAGCACCGCTAATGGCACCATACCTTTTAGGGTACGAACGCCAGCTAAGGCCCCTTCCCCTTCTTTGTTCCAGTACGGCGGCCTACGAATATAAGTACTGGTCAGATCCCAATCATATAACGGACTTTCTGCTGGCTCGAACGCCCCTAAATCAAACATTGGCGTGTAGATTTTCTTAAATTGCTCTGGTTTAACGCTAGCGGCAACAATGGCATCTATTTCTTCATCACTTGGCCAAATATCTTTTAGCCTAATATCGTTACCGTGTTGATCTTGACCTAAAACATCTTGTTCAATATCAAAGCGCATGGTACCGGCAATGGCATACGCAACCACTAACGGCGGCGAGGCTAAAAATGCTTGTTTGGCAAACGGATGAATACGACCATCAAAGTTACGGTTGCCTGATAAAACGGCGGTTGAGTATAAATCGCGCTCAATCAATTCTTGCTCAATTTTTGGATCAAGTGCGCCACTCATGCCATTACAAGTGGTACAGGCGTAACCGACGATGCCAAATCCTAATTTTTCTAGTTCAGGCAACAATCCTGCCTCTTCTAAATATAGCTTTGCCACTTTAGAGCCGGGGGCAAATGAGGTTTTCACCCAAGGCTTACGTACTAGGCCTAACTCGTTAGCCCGTTTGGCAACAAGCCCTGCCGCCACAACGTTACGCGGATTAGAAGTATTGGTACAACTGGTAATCGCCGCAATAATTACTGCGCCATCAGGCATTTTTCCATCCGCTTCTTGGGCTTTACACGCGGCTAAGTCTTTGGCGATATTTTTTGATGTTAACTCGGTTGTGGCTAAACGCCGATGTGGGTTTGAAGGCCCTGCCATATTACGACCAACACTTGATAAATCAAAGGTTAGTACGCGCTGATATTGGGCACTGTCAAGATCGTCAGCCCATAAACCTGTATGCTTGGCATAAGTTTCAACTAACGCCACTTGCTCTGGCTCACGACCTGTCATCTTCAAGTAATCAATGGTTTGTTCATCGATGTAGAACATACCCGCCGAAGCGCCATACTCTGGCGTCATATTTGAGATTGTTGCACGATCGCCTATGGTTAAGCTTTTCGTGCCTTCGCCGAAGAATTCTAAATAGCTGGACACCACTTTCTGGGCACGTAAAAATTCAGTAATGGCCAAGACCATATCGGTGGCGGTTATACCCGGTTGACGTTGACCGGTTAACTTAACGCCAATAATGTTAGGTAGGCGCATCATAGAGGGGCGTCCTAGCATGACAGTTTCAGCTTCGAGGCCGCCAACACCTATGGCGATAACCCCTAAGGCATCAATATGCGGTGTATGGCTGTCGGTACCGACACAAGTATCAGGGAAAGCAACGCCATCGCGAGCTTGAATAACCGGCGACATTTTCTCTAAATTGATTTGGTGCATAATGCCGTTACCGGCCGGAATAACATCAACATTTTTAAAAGCGGTTTTGGTCCATTCAATAAAATGGAAACGATGCTGGTTACGTCTATCTTCAATGGCGCGGTTTTTATTAAAGGCATCGCTGTCAAAGCCCGGCGCTTCTACTGCTAATGAATGATCAACAATCAGTTGCGTTGGTACTACGGGGTTTACCTTCGCAGGATCGCCCCCTTGTTCGGCAATGGCGTCACGCAAACCCGCTAAATCCACTAACGCGGTTTGTCCTAAAATATCGTGACAAACCACACGCGCCGGATACCAAGGAAAGTCTAAATCTTGCTTACCTTCAATAATTTGCTTTAATGAGTCTGTTAAAGTTTCAGGATCACAGCGACGTACCAATTGTTCTGCTAAAACACGTGAGGTGTAAGGCAGTTTTGCATAAGCTCCAGGGCTGATATCTTCAATGGCTGAGCGGGTATCAAAATAATCAATATTTACGCCGTTGACTTTATAGCCAGGCAAAGGTTTACGGTAATTGTAATTCATAATTTTTCCAAATAACGAGTCAAATACTGACTTGAATTTATAAGCAACAAACTAGACGTAGAAATTGACCACTAGTTCAAGGCTGAAAACTGAGCATATAAGTATATGTGATGATTTTCTAACCATGAAATAGCGGCCAATAACAAGTCTTACCTACCTTTGTTCGATAGGTGTCACTTTACGGGGCTCTGCACCGGTATAGTCCGCTGAAGGACGAATAATACGGTTATTCGCGCGTTGCTCCATAACATGTGCTGCCCAACCGGTTAAACGTGAACAAACAAAGATTGGCGTAAACAGTTTGGTTGGAATGCCCATATAGTTATAGGTTGAAGCATGGAAGAAATCAGCATTACAAAATAACTTTTTCGTGTCCCACATAAACTCTTCACAGGCGACAGAAATATCATAAAGTGAGGTATCACCGTTTTCAGCAGCTAATTTTTCCGACCAGGCTTTGATAATATCATTGCGTGGATCAGAGGTGCGGTAAATGGCATGGCCAAAGCCCATGATTTTTTCTTTACGCGCCAACATACCGGCCATTTGTTCTTTCGCGTCGCTTGGTGAGCTGAATTTTTCAATCATATCCATTGCCGCTTCATTAGCGCCGCCATGCAGTGGCCCACGTAAAGTACCAATAGCCCCTGTTACACAAGAAAACATATCAGACAACGTTGAAGCACAAACCCGTGCAGAGAAGGTAGAGGCATTAAATTCATGCTCGGCATATAAAATTAATGATACATCCATCACACGTTCATGCTGCGCTGATGGACTTTCGCCATTAAGTAAGCGTAAAAAGTGTCCGCCTAATGACGCTTCATCTGAGGTACAGTCAATTTCGACACCGTCATGAGAATATTTATACCAGTAACACATAATGGCGGGGAATGCGGCTAACAAACGATTTGCCGCTTGTTGTTGCTCAGAAAAGTCATGTTCAGGTTCAATATTGCCTAAAAATGAACAACCGGTGCGCATCACATCCATTGGATGGGTTTCTTTTGGAATAAGCTTAAGCACGGCTTTTAACGCTTGCGGTAAGTCGCGCATGGCAAATAATTCTGCTTTATAGCTCGCTAGCGCTTCGGCATTGGGTAACTCCCCATTGAAAAGCAAATAAGCCACTTCTTCAAAGGTGGCGTTGTCGGCTAAATCAGCAATATCGTAACCGCAATAAGTTAAGCCTGAGCCTGATTTTCCAACCGTACATAAAGCCGTTTCGCCCGCACTTTGACCACGTAAACCTGCGCCTGATAATTTTTTATCTGTCATCGTTATTTCCTCTTGTGCGTTAACCGTTAATCATTAGCGGCTAACGCTTAAAATTGAATTTTTACCTTAGTACTTATCTACATTAGCTCTATGGGTTAATTATTTATTTTTGCCTTCAGAAAACAATCCATCAAGCTTTTGTTCGTAATCGTGGTAACCCAAGTAGTCATACAAATCCATACGGGTTTGCATATTATCGATTTCAGCTTTTTGGTCACCGTCAGCCAGTAAGGTTTTGTAAACCGACTCCGCCGCTTTATTCATGGCGCGAAACGCTGACAATGGGTAAAGCACCATGGCGCAGCCCCACGCACCTAATTGCTCTTTATTCCATAATTCGGTTTGACCAAATTCGGTAATATTGGCTAGCACAGGTACATCAAGCGCTTCAGTAAAAGCACGATAATGTTCTTCGGTTTTTACCGCTTCGGCAAAAATACCATCAGCGCCGGCGGCAACATAAGCTTTTGCACGCTCTAGCGCCGCTGCAATGCCTTCTTGGGCAAAGGCATCAGTACGGGCCATAATGAAAAAGTCTTTATCGCTGCGCGCATCAACGGCCGCTTTTATACGATCAACCATTTCATCAGTTGAAACAATTTCTTTATTCGGACGGTGACCACAACGCTTTTGCGCTACTTGATCTTCTATATGCACCGCGGCTGCACCGGCTTTTTCCATATCTCGAATGGTTTTGGCAATATTAAATGCGCCGCCCCAACCTGTGTCTATATCCACCAACAATGGCAAGCTCGACGCGCTAGTAATGCGTTGCACATCAACAATCACATCATTAAGTGATGTCATGCCTAAATCTGGTAAGCCGTATGAGGCATTAGCGACACCGCCACCAGAGAGATAAATAGCCTGATGGCCAAGTTGCTCTGCCATCATGGCGCAATAGGCATTAATTGTGCCTACCACTTGTAGCGGTTTATTGTTTGCTAAAGCTTGGCGAAATTTTGCGCCAGGTGATAATTGCGTAGACATGTTTTTGTCCTTTTATAGTCAGGTATAAAGTGTAATTGAATAAAATTATAGAATTGCAGCTATTGCTGCTGAGTAATTTTGTTTTCGATATTTTTACGCGATGCGGCAATATGGCGTCGCATCAGCATTTCCGCTAATTCACCGTCGCGATCGGCAATCGCCTCAATAATGCGAGAATGTTCGTCAAAAGCTTTCGTGGCGCGTGGGCTATTCATACCAAATTGACAACGGTACAAACGCACAAGGTGATAAAGTTGACCACATAATATATTGATTAATTGCTGATTATGACTGCCCAAGATGACTTTATAATGAAAGTCTAAATCACCCTCTTCTTGATAATATGAAACGCCATCGCGCAAGCCTTTAGCACTGGCATGCTTATTGAGCATGACCTTCATCTCGCTAATTTCTTCATCGCTCATATTGTTCGCGGCTTGGCGACACGCCATCCCCTCAAGAGCTTCGCGCACCACGTAAATCTCTAATAATCCGGCAATCGAGCATTCAACCACGCGTGAGCCAACATTGGCTTTACGCTCGATTAAATGACACTTTTCCAAACGGTTTAACGCTTCACGTAAGGTAGAACGGCTAATTTGATAGTTTTTCGCCAGTTCAGGCTCACTAATTTTGCTGCCGGCTTTGATGGTGCCACTGACAATAGCTTGTAGCATTTGCTCGAATACTTTATCGGCGGTGGTTACCGCAGCTTGGGAAGTTGGGTTATCTAAAGCCATTATTGTCGACAGATTCAAAAATGATGTGCTAATAATAGCGCTATATGGCTATTAGTCAATATCAAAAACAATATATTGTCGACATATGGCCGTAAATTCCGACTAGACTTTAGTCGTATCATCAAGGCAAAACATTAAACAACCAGACAAAATCACATATTAAATAATTGTTTTTTAAGAAGATAAACAGTTAAAAGCGTGAAAATTGCTGACGATAGTTTGTTTTGATAATGTCAACAGCAAAGTCAAATAACTGTCGACAATTTAAGATTTTAACCAAAAAACCAGTAACAAACGCCAATGGCAGCGGTAATGCCAGCAAAATCGGCAATCAAGCCACACGCCAAGGCATGACGACTATAACGAATGCCGACTGAGCCAAAATAAACCGCTAATACGTAAAAGGTGGTTTCAGTTGAGCCCTGCACAATAGAGGCTAAGCGACCGGCAAACGAGTCGGCGCCATGCGTATTCATGGTTTCTATCATCATAGCACGGGCACCTGAGCCGCTTAACGGGTTCATTAAGGCCGTTGGCATGGCATCAACAAATCGAGTATCACCGTTAAAAAGCAGCACCAATTGGCGTATGCCATCCACCAAAATATCGAGCGCGCCACTGGCTCTAAAAACACCAATCGCGCACAACATGGCTAACAAGTAGGGAATAATTTTAATACTGGTATCAAAACCTTGCTTAGCACCTTCGATAAAGCTGTCGTAAACATTCACTTGCCGCTTTAAAGCGAAAAATATAAAGCTGATCAAGGTAGTAAAGATCAGTAAATTTCCCATTAAAGACGACTGTTGCGCTAATAAATCGGCACTTAAGGTGGTGAAATAAGCCGCTAAGCCACCAACAAGCGCAATACCTGTGGCCAAATACAGTAAAATCACTTGTTGATAGAGTTTAATTTTTTGTACAAAGGCCACCGCCAACAAACCCGCCAGTGTTGAGGCAAATGTCGCCAATAAAATCGGCACAAAAACATCGGTCGGATTGGCCGCCCCTTGTTGGGCGCGATAAACAAATACTGTTACCGGGAACAGTGTTACCGATGAGGTATTTAGCACGAGAAACAATATTTGTGCATTACTGGCGGTATTTCTTTGCGGGTTAAGCTCTTGCAAGTCTTGCATGGCTTTTAACCCTAGCGGCGTTGCAGCATTATCTAAACCTAAGAAATTTGCTGACAGGTTCATGGTCATTGAACCTATGGCCGGATGCCCTTTCGGGACGCCAGGCATCAGACGAACAAATAGCGGCGAAATAAGCTGGGCGAGTTTATCAATAATGCCAGCATGCTCGGCGATTTTCATCATGCCTAACCAAAAACTTAACACCCCGATCAGGCCAATAGCAATTTCCACCGTCACTTTTGACATGGTAAAAATCGCATTAACGATCTCTTCGAAAATTAAAATTTGATCGAACGCCAACCATTGCACGAGGGAAGAAATAAAGGCAACAAAGAAAAACCCGCTCCAGATACGATTTAACAAATTTCAACTCTTCTGTTTAATTAATAACACCTATGGATAATAGCAATTATCATGACACACAAATGCTATATAACCTAACGAGACAGGCTGAAATCCTCAGGTAAACGGCGATAATTTTACGTCAAATAAACATTATTTTGCCCAATAATCTCAAACAAAACACATAGATTATCTTGTTATAATTCAATAAAGTAAGCTTAGAAAAATTATTTTTGCATTTATAAAAGCTTACACTACACTTAGTTCTACAGGCAATTTACCTATCTGTCGCTCGCGCTCTCTTAACCGAGAGTACTTTGTTTAGATATTTTGCTTATTTTTAGCTAAATTTGACATTTCTTTAGCGCAGGCTCTCCTCCTTTCGAGCCACCCCCTGAGCCCAAAACTTATTATAGTTTTGGGCTTTTTTTATGCAGTTACTTTATTAAATAAAATGTTTTGGGATGACAGGGTGAAAAGTGTCGCTCGGTTGTTATACGACGTCTGTTAGCTAATATTAGCCCGTTTGCGTTTGCGGAAACAAACGGTGAAAATTATCTGTTGATTGGCGGGCAATTTCCGCCACTGAAGTGCCGCGAATACTGGCAAGGTGTTTGGCAACTTCAACCACATATGCCGGTTGATTTTGTTTACCTCGGTGCGGCACAGGCGCTAAATAAGGCGCATCAGTTTCAATTAAGAATCGGTCAGCGGGCACTTTTTTTGCAACTTCTCTCAGCGCGCTAGCATTTTTGAAGGTGACTATGCCTGAAAATGAGATGTAAAAACCTAATGCTATTGCTTGCTCTGCCATTTCCCAACTTTCGGTAAAGCAATGCAAGATACCGCCAACATTTCCGGCTTGCTCTGCGCGTAAAATGTCAAGCGTATCTTCTTGGGCATCACGGGTGTGAATGATCAAAGGTTTGTTCAATTGGTTGGCAACACGAACATGTTTTCGAAATGAATCTAACTGTACCTGCTTAGTTTCAGGCGCATAGAAATAATCTAAGCCCGTTTCCCCAATAGCGATAACTCGAGGATCTGTTGCCAGAGAGTTTAATTGCTCTGGATCAATTTCATCATCTTGATTGAGCGGATGCGCGCCACAGGTTAACCATACGTGATCGTATTTAGCGGTTTTTTCGGCCATTGCCGGGAATTCTTCTAAGGTAACGCTAACACACAGCAAGGTATTTACCTGTTCAGCGCGTGCAGCATTAATGACATTATCTAAGTTATTGTCAAAGTCTTCGAGTTTAAGGCGATCTAAATGACAATGGGAATCTATAAACACTGGGGTTCTCCGCACGAATGTGCATAAAATTAACTTGGGGCTTTACAATACGAGCAGCACGTTACATTGATAAAGTTGGCTCAGATGAATTAATAAAACGTCCAATCGCTTTATCTATTTGATGACGTATATTATCAGGATCTTCGCTAAAACTCACTCCGATACCGGCCGGTGTGCCATTTTGCGCGCCAACAGGGGTGATCCACGACACGTTACCTTTAACTTCCGAGGTGGTAAGTGAGTCAGGCAAGGTAATAATAAGGTTTACATCCGCTGCTAACTCAAACGGCATAGTGGTGCGGATAAATAAACCACCGCTTTTCATAAACGGCATATAGGCCTGATATAAGTCACGATCAGAAAAAAACTCAAGTACAATATTTTCCATTTTATCCCCTTATTTTTCGTGCTTTTTTATTATTACGCAACGAATATCAGCCAGTAGTTGTTCACTCAAAAATTGTCGATTAACTTGCACGAGCGTTTTTAGCTTAAGATTTGCCTTTTGCACGAAATTATATATCTGCCATAGTTGCTGTTTACTAGTGGCGATGGCTTGCGCGTCTTGCGACTGCGTACTTTGCCAGCTCCATTGTTGGCGCATCAAGTCGGTAAGTACTTTTTCTAACCAACGAAAGCCATCACTATGGTCAACCAATGTGCTTAATATCTCACTGCGATGTTGCCCATGACTAAGATATAGTTCGACCATATCACGAAACGATTTAAATGCAATGGCCGCGCTTTGATCTGTTAACTCGTTAATATGACTAAGGTTAATAAAGGCATCACCGCCGTGCTGATGATATTCTGCCAAAAGTTTTTCACCCACAGGCGGACGAATTCCAATGGTTTGACAACGACTGACAATCGTCGGCAGCAAGAGATCAGCATTATCGGTAGTTAAGATAATAAAACTATTCGATGTCGGCTCTTCTAAGGTTTTTAACAACGCGTTAGCAGCGCCTATGGTCATAGTGTCAGCATCATTGATCAGTGCGGTTTTTAGCTTGCCAATATGGGCGGTTTTTTCGAAAAACTGGCTGAGCTTTCTGATCAAATCGACACCAAGGGTATTTTTTTCACTAACAATGCTCAAGTGGTCTGGGTAGTTTGCCCCAGCAAATAACTGACAGGTTTTACACTGCCCACACGGCTGCAATATCGTTTGCTCGGTGGTTGGTTTTGTTGAGCTTATATCGGCGATTAACGCTTGATTATTTGTTCGATGTTGGCACAGCAATACGCTCACTAGCCAATGGGCTATTTCGTCGTGTCCCGCATGCGCCACGCCAGAAAATAACAAGGCATGTGGCAGCTTATTATCACAAATCTGCCGCGATAATTGTCTTTGTGTCGCTAACAACCAAGATTTCATCTGCTAACCTTGTTGGCGATTAATAAATGCATCAACCGCATCACTAACCGCAGCATGTACCGCCGACATATTTTGGCTGGCATCAATAATATCAGTGCTGTCAGAGGCAGTGGCCAATTCGAGGTACTTATTTCGTACCCGTTGAAAAAATTCAATTTTTTCTAATTCAATGCGATCTAACTCACCTCGCGCTTGCGCACGTGCTAAACCAAGCTCTGGCGCTATATCTAAATACAGCGTTAAATCAGGGCTAAAGCCTTTTAGAGTCACATCAGCAACCGCATTCATAATGCTATCATCAAATTCACGCCCACCTCCTTGATAAGCACGAGAGGACAAATCATGGCGGTCGCCAATAACCCATGTGCCTTCTGCTAGTGCTGGCAAAATTCGGTTGGCCAGCAATTGGCTACGACTTGCATACATCAATAGCAACTCTGTTTCTTGAGTCAGCACTTCGTCATGACTGGCAGATTTAACAATATCACGCAATGCTTCAGCTAACGGCGTACCACCAGGCTCGCGTGTTTTGATAAAAGCAATACCGTGTTTATTTAGCACAGTTTCAATAACACTAATTGCTGACGACTTACCGGCACCTTCTATGCCTTCAACAACAATAAATTTACCTTTGTTCATAACTCTATTTCCAAAATTTCTTATTACTTTCTGACTACTTTTGTCTTTGTAGATATTGCTTTACCGCTCGATTATGATCGGCAAGGTTAGTAGAAAACACGTGTTCTCCATGGCCATTGCTGACAAAGTACAAGTAGTCAGTCTTTGCCGGTGAAAAAGCCGCGTCTAAGGCATTTTTTCCTGGCATGGCAATGGGGGTTGGTGGCAAGGCTTTGATCAACCGAGTATTGTATGGGGTTTTACCACGTAAATGCCTAAAGGTTATATCACCGTAGTAATCTTCTCCTAAACCATAAATTACCGTTGGGTCGGTTTGAAGGCGCATTTTTTTGTCAATACGATTAATAAAAACCGAGGCTATAATTTTATGTTCAGCGTATCTACCACTTTCCTTTTCGATGATAGACGCCATGGTTAACGCCTCATGCTTGGTTTTATACGGTAGGGTTTTATCTCGCGCTTGCCACCGGATATCAAGTTCATACAACATTTTTTTATGGGCTCTGCGAAGAATATCAATATCAGAATCCCCCAATGAAAACGCATAAGTATCCGGGTAAAAATAGCCTTCAGGGTTAGTATTATCAACCATAAATTCTTTCGCAATCTTGCTTAATACTTGCATTTTTTCGTTGTTATCAACATAGGAGACCGCATACTTATTTAATTGATCTTTGGCGGCAATGCTCGGTAATTCATGCTTGATATATTGCGTATTAGCCAGCAATTCAAACCATTGCTTGATTGATGTTCCTTCGATAAAAGTAATAGAAAACTGATGCTCTTTACCTGAAACGACTAAATTGAGTAAATCGATAACGCGCATATGCGCAGATACTTGATAGGTGCCCGACTTTATTTTGCTCTGCGCTGGATTAAACTTAACGTAGCTACGTAACCAAAACCGATTATCCAGCCAAGCACTATTAACTAACTGTTTTGAAAAGCCATGAAATGATGTGCCGGGCTTAATGGTGAGAAACTGAGATTCTTCAAGCATTAATGGCTGCTCAACCTTCATTTGTGCGGTGATCATAACGCCGACAACGGCAGCGATTGCTAATAACAAACACAGCATGAACATCACAAATATTCGTCGAAACCATAGTGGTAAACTTGGCAGGTATTTCTTCATGTTTATATTTTAAATTCCGCTGCGTACACGCACGTTTTCAACTAAGGAAGTATCCAAGCGCTGACCATTAAAAGTTTTCACCGGCACTATACCTAAAATAGCGTTACTAATAAACATGGCGTTTATATTCTCTACGTCGCTTAACCGATAACAGCGTGGTTGAATATCATTATGGTGCAGAAGTATTTTTTCCCGCATTAAACCGGCAACACCTGCAGTGGTTAAGCATGGCGTATGCCACTGTCCTGCTTTGTACCAAAACACATTGGCGCTGCAACATTCAATAATGCTGCCATTAATATCAGTAACGAGTAAATCGTCTTCTGGCCGCTTATCTAATTCCGCTCTTAACAGCACTTGTTCTAAACGATTGAGGTGCTTTAAACCCGCAAGCATGGGATTGATACCGAGTTTTTGCTCACTAATACCGACAGTAATACCCTGCTTTTGCCATTGTGGGTAGAGCGTTGGATAATCATGTAGCGAAATAATAACCTTAGGCTGATCTGCGCCGAGACGAGAATAACCGCGACCACCGCTGCCACTACTGATAATAACTTTTACAATACCTAGGGCAATGTCGGCACTAATTTTACGCATACTGGCTTCGAGCGCATTCATGTCAACATGAGGTAAACCTAATTGCTGACTTTGCTGTGCTAAGCGATTGAGGTGTGGCGTTAACATCTCCACTTCACCATCAATCACTAAAGCTGTGGTAAAACAGCCATCGCCATAAGCTAAGCCGCGATCATCTGCCGCAATCTTATCTGATGCTTGCCCATCTATAAAAGTTAATGCCATAAAAAAGCCTGAATGCTTAACGTAATACTCTAGTATTAGTCAGTATTCAGGCTTAAGCGTTTGAATTCAAGCGCTATTAACCTTATTGGTTAGTTAATTGCGTGAGTAGGGTTATTCAGGGCGATTGTTCACACTTTTTTAAAGATTAATGAGCCATTGGTACCGCCAAAACCAAACGAGTTACACAAAACATGATCTAACTTTACATCGCGCGCCGTATGAGCAATGTAGTCGAGATCACAACCTTCACCCGGATTATCTAAATTAATTGTTGGTGGTACAACATTATTAATTAAGGCCTGAATACTAAATATCGCTTCCACTGCCCCTGCGGCCCCCAATAAATGCCCGGTCATAGATTTAGTTGAACCGACCATTAGCTGTGACGAAAAATTACCAAATACTGATTTTACCGCATTGGTTTCAGCAATATCACCTGCTGGCGTTGAGGTGCCATGGGCGTTAATATAACCAATTTTTTCGATATCAACCTTAGCGTCATTAATGGCATTTTGCATCGCCAGTGCTGCACCCGCACCGTCCGCAGGTGGTGAGGTCATATGATGGGCATCGCCACTCATACCAAAGCCGACTAATTCAGCATAAATTTTTGCGCCACGTGCTTTAGCGTGTTCGTATTCTTCTAGCACCATGACACCCGCGCCATCACCTAAAACAAAACCATCACGGTCTTTGTCCCAAGGGCGAGAAGCTTGCTCAGGTGCGTCGTTACGGGTAGATAACGCGCGCGCGGCGCCAAAGCCGCCCATACCTAAAGGTGTTGACGCTTTTTCTGCGCCACCGGCCACCATAGCATCGGCATCACCGTAGGCAATCATACGCGCGGCATGACCAATATTGTGTACGCCACTGGTACAAGCGGTAACAATTGAAATATTGGGCCCTTTCAATCCAAACATAATGGAAAGATGACCGGCAATCATATTGATAATGGTTGATGGCGCAAAAAATGGTGATAACTTGCGCGGACCACCTTTGAGCAATTTTATATGGTTATCTTCGATAAGACCTAAACCACCAATACCCGAGCCAACCGCAACACCGATACGTTGTGCGTTTGCTTCGGTAATTTCGATACCGGCGTCTTTAATGGCTTGCACACCGGCGGCAACGCCATACTGTATAAATAAGTCCATTTTTTTGGCATCTTTTCGAGCCATATAATCTTGGGCATCAAACTCTTTTACTAAGCCGGCAAAACGAGCTGGATACTGTGACGTATCAAAATGGCTAATATTAGAAATACCACTTTTGCCAACAACAAGATTTTGCCAGGTTGATTCAGGGCTGTTGCCTAAAGGGCTAAGCATGCCAAGACCGGTAACTACAACGCGTCTCATACGATGTACTGCCTCCGATAGAGTAGAATAATTTTGCGGGAATATGTCAGGTTATTTAATGGTGATGTGATACTGAGCATTAAATATTTGTCGAGCGTTAAAAACAATTCAGGCGGTAATTAAACCGCCTGAAATCTATGACACTCGATTACTTATAACGAGTTATTACTGGTTGGCAGTAACGTAATCGATGGCCGCTTGAACTGTGGTGATTTTCTCAGCTTCTTCATCTGGAATTTCAGTATCAAATTCTTCTTCTAACGCCATTACTAGTTCAACAGTGTCTAAAGAGTCAGCACCTAAGTCATCAACAAATGAAGCTTCAACTTTTGCTTCTTCTTCGCTTACACCAAGTTGCTCAATAGTAATTTTTTTAACGCGTTCTTCGATAGTACTCATTTTTTTTCCTTTACTAGAAAATACAATTTGTTCAAAATTGCTTGTAGTTTATTCGTCAAATGGCAACCTTGCAAGCTTCTAATTTCAATTTCTCGCTGGTCTAACCTGTTGACAGTATATAATTTATTCGAATTTAACAATAAACCGCCGAAAAGCGACTGCTTATTAAACCATGTACATGCCGCCATTTACATGCAAGGTTTCACCGGTAATATAGGCGGCGGAATCTGACGCCAAAAACGCCACTGCATTAGCGATTTCTTCCGGCTTACCTAAGCGATTTGCCGGCACTTGTGCAAAAATGCCTTCCTTTTGTTCGTCGGTCAAATTTTGAGTCATATCGGTATCAATAAAGCCCGGCGCAACTGTGTTCACCGTAATACCACGAGAGGCCACTTCACGGGCTAATGATTTAGTAAAACCAATAAGCCCCGCTTTTGCTGTCGCATAGTTAACCTGCCCAGCATTACCCATAGTGCCAACCACTGAGCCGATATTAATAATACGACCGTCACGCTTTTTCATCATAGCACGTAATACAGCTTTACTAATTTTAAAGACAGAAGAAAGGTTAGTATCAATAATATCGTCCCATTCTTCATTTTTCATCCGCATCATTAAGTTATCGCGGGTGATACCGGCGTTGTTAACCAGTACATCAACTGCGCCGTGTTGCTCTTTGATCAAAGCAAACATAGCACTGATTGAATCGTCATCAGTAACATTTAATACAAGACCTTGGCCCGCACCTAAATACTCACTGATATTATCAGCACCGTGCTGCGATGTGGCTGTGCCAATCACAATACCACCTAGCGACTTTAACTGAGTCGCTATCGCTTTGCCTATACCGCGACTTGCGCCGGTGACTAAAATAACTTTACCTTCTAATGAAAACATATAATTTACTCTACTGGTGTAAGTGCTTTGCTTAATGACGCACTGTTGTTAACAGATTGACAACTAATGGTTTTATCGATGCGTTTTAACAAACCTTGTAATACTTTACCTGGTCCGGCTTCTATCACCTGTTCAATACCGTGCTGCGCAAGATATTGCACAGTTTCAGTCCAGCGTACTGGACTATATAATTGTTTTACCAAGGCCGCCTTAATAGCATCAGCGGAGTTTTCTATCGAAACATCAACATTATTCACCACCGGAATTGTCGGCGTGTTAAAGGTAATATGCTTAAACTCTTCCGCTAGCTTGTCTGCGGCATCACTCATTAAAGCGCAATGTGACGGTACACTTACCGGTAACGGTAATACCCGTTTTGCTCCAGCGTCTTTACATAGCGCGCCTGCACGTTCAACCGCCGCTTTATGACCAGCAATTACTACTTGGCCTGGGGAATTAAAATTGACCGCAGAGACCACCTCATTATTAGCGGCTTGCGCACAAGCATCAATAATAAGCTGATCATTAAGACCGATCACAGCGGCCATTGCGCCAACACCGGCAGGCACCGAGGCTTGCATAAATTCGCCACGTTTTTCTACCAATATAACGGCGTCGCTCAGAGACAGCACATCTGCACAGACCAACGCTGAATACTCACCTAAACTATGACCGGCAAGTAAAGCTGGTGTCGCCGTTGAGTTTGCATGCCATAAACGCCAAATGGCGACACTGGCGGTTAATAGTGCTGGTTGGGTAAAATTGGTTTGGTTTAATTTTTCAACTGGACCTTGTTGAACCAAGTGCCATAAATCGTAACCCAGTGCTGCAGATGCTTGTGAAAACGTATTTTGTACTATTTCGTTGTCAGCAAAGTCTGCCAACATAGCGAGAGATTGTGAACCTTGACCGGGAAAAACAAACGCTAAATTATTTTGCATTATTAGACCTAATTTTATGTAATTTTTAACGGGGGCAGCGCTAAACATGGTTTGAACTATTCCCCAGTAACTCGATATGCTTAACGTGATAACATGTTAATATCAGGAACGTACGATTATTTGTGGCACAACCCGTGTTCAAGCTTATCTTTAATTTTTGTTGGTACTTGTCGTTCAACCTCAGTAGCGGCTTCAATAATCGCGGTATAAAACGCCGTTATATTCGCATTACCATGGCTTTTCACAACAATACCGCGCAATCCTATCAAACTTGCGCCGTTATACTGGTCGGGGTTCATGGGTTTAAACAACTTTTTTAACGGTCGTGACAACAATTTGCCCATTATTTGCGCTAAAAAGTGTTTTTTAATGATTTCTTGTAATTGTCTATAAACCATTCTGGCCACACCTTCACAGGTTTTTAACGCCACATTGCCGACAAAGCCATCACAAACAATGACATCGGCTTTATTGGTAAAAATATCATTCCCTTCGATAAAGCCGATATAATTTACCTCGTCATTGGCCTGTAAATAGCTGGCGGTTTGTTTAATATGATCGCTACCTTTATTGTCTTCTTCGCCCATATTTAATAACGCGACTTTCGGGTTTTCAATACCGTCAACTTCTTTCGCCATCACTGAGCCCATAATAGCAAACTGATATAAGACGCTGGAGTCACAAAAGACATTGGCGCCTAAGTCCAACATAAAAACATGCTGTTCTGGATTATTGCTTGGTAAGGCCGAAATAAGGGCTGGACGCTCGACACCGGGTAAGGTTTTTAAGACAAAATGTGCCATTGAAAAAAGTGCACCGGTATTGCCGGCACTGACACAAGCTTGTGCCTGACCATCATGAACGAGATCAAGGGCTTTACGCATTGAGGACTGTTTTTTATGGCGCAAGGCAACAATAGGCTTGTCATCCATTTCAACCACTTGGGTTGTTGGAAATATCGTTATTCTCGGATGAGGATAAAAGTTTTGTTTTGAAAGTTCGTCAATAATGACAGATTCGTCACCACATAACTGTAAATGAAGATTGGGGAAGTTTTCTACTGCGAGTATGGCAGCAGGAAGTGTTACATGGGGGCCTTTATCGCCCCCCATAACATCTAACGCTATGGTTAGATTAATCAAGATAATCTTTACAGATTACTTATTGATTACTTTAACACCTTTGTAAAAGCCATCAGCTGTTACATGGTGACGACGGTGAGTTTCACCAGATACTGGATCTGTTGATAAATGCGTTGCCGTTACTGCGTCATGTGAACGGCGCATGCCACGTCTTGAACGAGACTTTTTGCTCTTTTGAACTGCCATTGCCTACTCCTAAAATCGGTTATTAGCTAAAATTAACTACTTAAGTTGTTTCAATACATCAAATGGATTCGGTTTTTCTAGCTCTTCCGGCAACTCTCCCCAAACACTATCAGACGGTGCCTGACAATCTTTGATGGCGTGCCTAGGAATTAATGGAATCGCGAGTAACAACTCATCTTCCACTAACTCTCGCAAGTTAACTTCACCATTTTCATCTAATTCAATTGCGTCATAATATGACGGCAACTCAGCTGCAGCTTCAGCGTTTTTCACCGGACTAAAAGTAAACTCTACTTCTAATGCCAATTCGAACTCTTCAGTACATCGCTGACAAGTTAATGCAACCGTTGCCGATGCTGTGCCTGATATTACTACCAAACCCACTTCATCCACACTAAAATTAACATTCACCTGTACTTGCTCACTATGCGCATGGCACACAGCAAGCAATCTATTCATCCCAGATACTTCAAAGTATCCTTCACACACTAGCTTTCGCTGTGCGCTTCTGGATGGGTCTATCGTTATCGGGAGTTTAAGATTCTGCATAAGGCGCGCATAATAAAGGCCCAATCGCCTGCTGTCAAAAGAAAAATAGCTAAAATTGTTTAAAAACTCAAGATAGTCCATATATTAACAGCAATCTGTTTATATTTTGAGTGATATTAATGAAGAAACTTGTTTTAGGCTCCACCTCCCCTTTTCGTAAAGAAATTTTAGCTAAGCTTAATCTTCCCTTCGACTGTGCCAAGCCTAATATCGATGAAAGCGCGTTAGATAATGAATCTCCGGTTGAACTAGTAGAACGCTTAGCGATAGAAAAAGCGAAAGCGGTGGCCGGTGAATTCCCCGATGCCTTGATCATCGGCTCAGATCAAGTGGCGATGTGTGACGGTGAAATTCTTGGCAAACCCCACAATTTTGAAAATGCCGTAAAGCAGTTAGAAAAATTTAGTAAAAAAACCGTCGTTTTCTATACTGGCTTATGTGTTTATGACAGCGGCCTTGATTACACCACCGCGTTAGTCGAGCCTTTTTTAGTACATTTTAATGAGCTATCTCGCGCTGACATCGAAAATTATCTGCACGCAGAACAACCTTATAATTGCGCGGGAAGTTTTAAAAGTGAAGGGTTGGGCATTTGTTTATTTGAAAAACTAGAAGGCAATGATCCCAATACCTTAATTGGCTTACCGCTAATTAAACTGGTTGAACTATTAAAACAACACAATGTCGATGTACTGGCGCAGCAATAATCGACGTTAAGCACCATCGCCTATATATCAGTTTACGTCGCGATAAATAAAAAAGCAGTACTTAAAGTACTGCTTTCAAATTCATAGGCTAACCCAGTGGTAAGCTTACTCGCTGATAAATCGCTTAAAGTGCTAGTGGCTATCGGCTTTGCTTAATTTTTTTAGCAACTTATCTAACGACGGCTCTAACGGCGCTTCTATCTTTATTCGTTCATTACTTAACGGGTGCGTAAACTCAATACTGGCAGCATGCAAGAACAAACGCTTTAAACCTAAGGTTTTCATTTCTTGATCAAAGTCTTCGTGGCCGTATTTAGCATCACAGGCAATTGAGTGCCCCTTAGTTTGACAATGCACTCGAATTTGATGAGTACGCCCCGTAACAGGAAATGCCCGAACTAGCGTGGCGTTTTTATAATGTTGCAATACTTTATAACGCGTTTCTGATTCTTTGCCGTTTATATTATCGACTACCACCACTCGCTCGCCTGACTTTAAATCGTTTTTCTTTAAACTTTCCGTGACACGAGTCATTTTAGTCGACCAACGCCCTTTTACTAAGGCATGGTAAAACTTTTGTACGGTTTTATTGCGCAATTGCTCATGCAAATTTCGTAGCGCCGAGCGCTTTTTCGCCACCACCAAACAACCTGACGTATCTCTATCCAGGCGATGAACGAGTTCTAACATGCGCGCGTCAGGTCGTAGTGCGCGTAGTGCTTCAATTAAACCAAAGCTTAAACCACTACCGCCGTGCACCGCCATGCCCGAAGGTTTATTAATCACAATTAAGCGTTCATCTTCAAACAATATTTGTTTTTCTAAATTGGCGACAACATTTAATTGTGTCGACACTGTATTGGTATTTTCTGAGACACGAATTGGTGCAACGCGAATAATATCTTCATCGACTAATTTGTACTCGGGTTTAGTGCGCTTTTTATTTACGCGAATTTCGCCTTTACGTAATAAACGATACAGCATGCTTTTTGGCACACCTTTAAGGGTTTTTACTAAAAAGTTATCAATGCGCTGACCAGCATCTTCGCTGTCGATAGTGATAAATCTAACTTGAGGTTTTGGGGTATCGGTCATATCGGTTTTACAAACATCCATAATTGCACGCAGTTTAACATATTTTTTTCCAATTACTGGCAATTAAAACGAGGATTTAATTGGCTTATCTAGAAATAAAGTGTGATAATGTGATGGTTACCGCTAATTTTTAGCCGTAACAAGCAAAAAGGATGCTTTAAGCGAAACGTAAGAGGCAAAATGCGGCCACGTTAATATTAGTCAATTGAATACAAGTAATTGCCTAGATATTAAAAGTAAGGCCTATTGTGAGTTTGACGCGTGTAACTTGTCAAAAACAGCGCATAAACATATTGTCCGGCGCAATAAAGCGATTATGTAATTAAACAGAAAAATAAGTCCTATTTTCAAGCGTTAATATATTAGAAAACACGATAACAATATCGAACTAAAATTAACCAAGCACTAATTTTTTTGTTGCGCACAGCACACAGGCTGAGCACATAAAGAATCAATTTTACTGTGGTGCTAAGCGCCTCAGTTATATTAGACAATCAGAATTTTTAACAGCTTGCTGCGTAATATGGCGTAGTAAGATTGACACCCGTGAGGCTGACAAGTTGCTGTTACCATAGCGATAGATTACTTTGTGTTCTAGGCAATGGTGTGTTGTGACTAAAATGAGTCACACAAACTATGAAACGTATGTTAATTAATGCTACCCAATCAGAAGAATTGCGTGTAGCACTTGTTGATGGTCAACAGCTTTATGATTTAGATATTGAAAGCCCTGGTCACGAACAAAAAAAATCAAATATCTACAAAGCAAAAATCACCCGTATTGAGCCGTCGTTAGAAGCGGCATTTGTTGATTACGGTGCTGATCGCCACGGTTTCTTGCCGATGAAAGAAATCGCCCGCGAATACTTCCCTAAAGGTTATAGCTTTCAAGGCCGCCCAAATATCAAAGAAGTACTGCACGAAGGCCAAGAAGTTATCGTACAAATTGATAAAGAAGAGCGTGGCCAAAAAGGTGCCGCGTTAACCACTTTTATCAGCCTTGCCGGAAGTTACCTAGTACTGATGCCAAACAACCCTCGTGCTGGTGGTATTTCACGCCGTATCGAAGGTGATGAGCGTACCGATTTAAAAGCGTCGTTAAGCAAATTAACCTTACCAAAAGGCATGGGCTTAATTGTACGTACTGCCGGTGTTGGTAAAGAATATGAAGAACTTGAATGGGATTTAAACGTTCTATTACATCACTGGAACGCTATCGCTGAAGCGGCCGCTAGTCGCCCTGCGCCGTTTTTAATTCATCAAGAAACTAACGTTATTTTACGTGCTATTCGTGATTATTTACGCCGTGATATTGGTGAAGTACTTATTGATCGCCCTAAAACCTTCGAAAGCGTTAAAAAGCATATTGAAGTGGTACGCCCAGACTTCTTAAGTAAAATTAAACTCTACAATAATGACGTCCCTTTGTTCACGCATTATCAAATTGAAACGCAAATTGAATCAGCCTTTCAACGTGAAGTTCGCTTACCTTCTGGTGGTTCAATCGTTATCGACCCAACAGAGGCGATGACCTCTATCGATATTAATTCTGCACGTGCCACTAAAGGCAGTGATATTGAAGAAACCGCCTTTAATACCAACCTAGAAGCCGCTGAAGAAATTGCCCGTCAATTACGTTTACGCGACTTAGGTGGTTTAGTGGTTATTGACTTTATTGATATGACCCCAGTGCGTCATCAACGCGAAGTTGAAAATAGAATGCGTGATGCGGTACGACAAGACAGAGCCCGTATTCAATTAGGTCGCATCTCTCGCTTTGGTTTATTGGAAATGTCTCGCCAACGCTTACGCCCTTCTATTGGCGAAACAAGCCAAAGCGTGTGTCCTCGTTGTAGTGGTACCGGGCATGTTCGTGGTGTTGAATCATTAGCCTTATCCGTATTGCGTTTAATGGAAGAAGAAGCCATTAAAGACAACACGCAACAAGTGCAAGCACAAGTGCCCGTGCCGGTTGCTACCTACTTATTAAATGAGAAGCGTCGCTCGGTATTTCATATTGAAAAGCATCACAGTGTTAATATTCTGATCATCCCTAATCCAAATATGGTGACACCACAGTACGAAGTAATACGGGTAAGAAAAGACGAAAGCATTGAAGAAGCTAGTTACGATGTTGCCGTTAAGCAAGCCGCACCTGAAGAAGCGGTAATGCCGAAGTTTGATAAAGAAGCGACTAAGCGAGATGAGCCGTTATTACAAGGGATGTCGTCACCAAAACAAGCGCCTAAAAAACAAGAAACAGCACCCGTGGCACAAAAGCAAGCTGAATCAAAAGGTTTAGTTGCGGGTATGGTCTCTTGGGTTAAATCGTTGTTTGCTGCTGAAGAGGAAGTAAAACCTGCGCCGAAAAAGCCGCAATCAAACAACAATAAAAACGGTGATCGTCGTCAACAACGCAATCGTCAAGGTCAACGTCGTAATAACCGTAATGACACACGCAACGAGGGTCGTAATGAAGGTCGTAACGATTCTCGGAAGGACAATCGTAACGAAGGTCGTCATGACAAGCGTAAGTCTCAAGGTGCTAATGCCAACAAGCAAAGCAAAACAACAACGCCTAAACCACAAAAAGAGCGCGTGCAAAAACCTAAAGAAGAAAAGGTAGCTGAACGTCGTCAACGCCGAAATAATCGCAAAAAAGTGCGTGTTAATAGTGGTGATGCAAATAACGCGAATGTTGAAAATAGTAAAGTTGTAGCGAGTACGGTTAAAGCTAACCTTGCTGACACCAAAGCTAGTGATACAAATAAAGTTGATAATTTAACTGCTGTCGATGCGAGTAATATTGATAATGCAGCTGTCGATCAGAACGGCAATAAGGCAAAAGATGAGCAACGCCCTAGAAGCCGACGTTCACCTCGTCATATGCGTGCCCACGGCCAACGTCGTCGACAAAATGCCGAGCAAAGCGAAGGTAACGTTAGCGAAATTACTGAAGATCCAGTAACGGCTCGTTACCCTGAGCAAGGCACGCCAGCAACACCTACGGCGAATGTTGAACAAACGGATATCCAAGTTGAAAAAGCGACTAATCTAGCCAATGAAGTTCAACAAAACTTACCGCTTGAAGAGCCTGTAATAACAACTGTTGAAGCTGATGTGAAAACTCCTCAAGCAGCAGAAACTGTTACAGCTGATACCGCCAACGTTGAAGTAGCTACACCTTCGGTAACTGAAGAAACTCCTGTAGCTGATAACACAGAAACGGTAACAGCAGCTGCTGATGTTGAAGAAACAAAAGTAGAGCCAGTAGCGGAAAGCGTCGTTGCAACGGTAGCTGTTGAAACTTCGAAAGACACCGACACGGTTATTGCAGCAAGCGAGGACGTATCAGCAGCTGTTGATGAAAAACCAAAAAAAGTACGTGCGAAAGCGAAAAACATTAAACGTAAAGTAAAAGCGGCAGCAGGTAAAAAGTCAGGTAAAGCATCAGCGCCAATGACAAAACCAGAAACCATAGTAAGTGATGGTGTGATCCCGCGTGACTTTATTAGCAGTGAAGATAGAGCATTACATGCTAAGTCGGGTAAATCGGCAATGGTTGCTCATGTCACCAGTCGACATTCAGCAGGCCCAACTAAGCCAACAGCGGTATAAATTGACCTGCTACTCTTCAGCTAAATATGTGAAGTGTTAAAAAATAAAGAAAGCCAATTGTGTTATGCAATTGGCTTTTTTATGTTCAGGATGAACGGTCAGGTTATCTGTTCCAGACATAACCTAAGTACCTACATCCCTGTAGGCAATGCCACGATCACTTGGATGTGAAAGAGCGGCGATGTTCAGGCCTTTTCAGACCTCCTGTCTTTCAAGGCATTAGTACGCCCTTGTACGTCGATGAACGGTATGTTGGTTCGAAGATAACAGCAAAGTTATGGCTACTAGATAATTATTATGCCTTAGCGGTACCTATGACAGTAAATCAATCTAGAATATGTAGTTGATACCTAATTTCAGCTAAAAGTAACTCAGGCACTGGTTAAACGCTTCATTAAACCATCGCTAGCATCTTCAACAAGATCTAAGACAAACTGAAAGCCTTTAGCACCACCGTAATACGGATCGGGTACTTCTTGTTCGTCAAAATTTTCGGCATAATCTAAAAATAATTGTATTTTATTTCGTCGATTTCCAGGTGAAATTTTCAATAAGTCGTTAACGTTTTTTTGGTCCATTGCTAAGATCAAATCAAAGGTTTCAAAGTCTTGCTCCGTGACTTGACGCGCCTTAATCTTATCGAAGGAATAGCCACGAGCCACTCCCGCCTTTTGTGCTCTATGATCGGGTTTTTCTCGTGCATGTGAGCCAATAGTACCAGCCGAGTCTATATTCAAAGAAAGTACTTTGGCTTTCTGGCGAAACACAGCCTCAGCACTAGGCGAACGACAGATATT
>JBMZDW010000002.1:0-146321 GCA_049614565.1 Cognaticolwellia sp.
CTGGCTACGAACCAGGCGGTCGCAGGTTCGACTCCTGCCGCGTCCGCCACATTGAAGAACCAGTCTAACGACTGGTTTTTTTTCGCTTTAATATTGCATCGTTGAAACATGGTGGTAAAACATCACTATCTCCTAAACTTGAGATATAAAAAAACAGTTTATTGCGGACGCGTAGCTCAGCTGGATAGAGTACCTGGCTACGAACCAGGCGGTCGCAGGTTCGACTCCTGCCGCGTCCGCCACCTTAAGAAACCAGTCTAATGACTGGTTTTTTTTCGTCTGCAGTCTTTGCGTTATTCATTTCAGTTCTTATTAAAATACCGTCAATATAGTTTTTCTGCCGTTTAGTTGTAATCAAGGTTGTATCACACGAGATTTTACATTTTTATCGATTACTTACCCTTATTGTTACTATTTTTTAACAAAATTTTAAAAATCTCTTTTCATTTGGTATATTGGAGTGATTATTCTAATTATATGCATCTTAGTTGAGGGTAACTAATGGAAAATCTTCAGCAATTATTTATTGAAGCTGGCACATTAATGCTAGCCGGAATGGTTTTTGTTTTTACTTTTTTAGCTTTGCTAATCGTTTTTATCAATGTGGTGTTGGTTAAGTTAGCAAAAAAGTACCCTGACGCCAGTGTAGAAACGCGATCGTCAAGTAAGCGAAATAGTAAAACCGGCGCTAAGCAAGTTTCACCGGCCGTTGTCGCAGCAATCACCTCTGCTGTAACGCAATATCGTCAACAACATTCTGCACAAAAATAGGAAATGACCATGACCAAGCCCTTAGGTATCACAGAAGTCGTATTACGCGACGGCCATCAATCCTTACTCGCTACCCGTTTGCGGTTAGAAGATATGCTGCCCATTGCCGCGAAAATGGACGACATAGGTTATTGGTCAATTGAGTCTTGGGGCGGAGCAACCTTTGATTCGTGCATACGCTATTTAGGTGAAGATCCTTGGCAGCGAATTCGCGCGCTGAAAAAAGCCATGCCGAAAACGAAACAGCAAATGTTATTTCGTGGGCAAAATATTTTGGGTTACCGTCATTATGCTGATGATGTGGTCGAAAAGTTTGTTGAGCGCGCGCATATCAATGGTATTGACGTGTTTCGAATTTTTGATGCTATGAACGATGTACGTAATTTGCAAACCGCCATTAAAGCGGCGGTAAAAGTAGGTGCACACGCGCAGGGCACCTTAAGTTATACCGAAAGTCCTGTCCATACGCTTGAAGGCTGGCTAACCATGGCGAAGCAGCTTGAAGATATGGGCGCGCACTCTTTATGCATAAAAGATATGGCTGGATTATTAAAGCCTTATGATGCTGCTGAGCTTATTAGTCGTTTAAAAGAAACGGTTGCTTTACCTATTGCCTTGCATTGCCATGCCACAACCGGTTTAAGTGTTGCAACACATATGAAAGCCATTGATGCCGATATTGATGTTATTGATACTGCAATATCGTCAATGAGTATGACTTATGGCCATTCACCAACAGAAACCATAGTCTCGATTGTTGAAGGAACACAACGCGATACGGGTTTAGATATGGTTAAATTAGCCGAAGTTGCCGCCTATTTTCGCGATGTTCGGGAAAAGTATGCTCAATTTGAAGGTAGCTTACGTGGCATAGATGCCCGTATATTGTTAGCGCAAGTGCCTGGTGGCATGCTAACGAATATGGAAAGCCAACTGAAAGAGCAGGGCGCTGCTGATAAGCTTGATGAAGTATTAACAGAAATTCCAAAAGTACGTAAAGATCTCGGTTACATTCCATTAGTAACCCCGACCTCTCAAATTGTTGGCACACAAGCGGTGCTAAACGTGTTAACGGGTGAGCGGTATAAATCAATTACCAAAGAAACCGCCGGCGTACTCAAAGGTGAATACGGTAGTACTGCCGATACCGTAAACCTTGAGCTTCAAGCCAAAGTGCTGGACGGTAAAGAGGCGATCACCTGTCGTCCTGCTGATTTACTCAGCCCAGAAATGGACAAATTGTCAGTTGAGCTACAACAAATTGCTGATGAGAAAAAAATAACGCTAGCCAACGACACAATTGATGACGTTTTAACCTATGCTTTGTTTCCGCAAATAGGCTTGAAATTTTTAGAAAATCGTAATAATCCAGACGCCTTTGAACCCGCTCCTACAAAAGCCTCGGCTCAGCAAACATCAGCAACGCAGGCACCTGCTACAGTTACTCGTTCAGCAAATACCGCGCCAGAAAGTTATGCGGTCAGTGTTGACGGTAAGGTTTACGAAGTAGTGGTGGCGCCAGGTGGGGCAATTGATAATATTCAAATGGCAACTAATGCCCCTGTGAATGGCAGTTCGAATATCAGTGCTAGTGATGGCGAACCGTTAAATGCACCATTGGCGGGTAATATTTTCAAAGTATTAGTGCAAGAGGGCGATGAAGTTGCACAAGGCGATGTTGTGATCATTATGGAAGCGATGAAAATGGAAACTGAAATTCGTGCCACAAAAGCAGGTGAAGTCGCAGCAATTCATATCCGAGAGGGTGACTCAGTTGCCGTGGGCGATAGCTTGTTAAGTTTGGCATAGGGCAGGTTATGGAATCATTAAAAGTATTGTGGCTGTCCACCGGCTTAGCGAATTTTGAGTTAGGCCAAGTTATCATGATGTTAGTGGGATGTGGTTTACTCTACCTTGCCATTGCCCGTAATTTTGAACCTTTGTTATTAGTGCCGATGGGCTTTGGCGCTATTTTAACGAATATTCCACTGGCGGGTTTTTCAGAGGTTGGCGGCTTACTGCACTATATATACTATGCCGGTATCGACACCGGCATATTTCCACTGCTGATTTTTATGGGGGTTGGCGCGATGACGGATTTTGGCGCGCTGATTGCTAACCCAAAAACATTGCTATTAGGTGCTGCCGCCCAATTTGGCATTTTCGCCACCTTGTTTGGCGCCATTGCCTTGAATTTTGTCGGTTTAGATTTTTCCATGAAAGATGCTTCAGCTATCGCCATTATTGGTGGCGCTGATGGTCCTACGGCAATATTTTTAGCCTCAAAACTTGCGCCTGATTTATTGGGGGCGATAGCGGTGGCGGCATACTCTTATATGGCACTCGTACCTATTATCCAGCCACCGATCATGCGGGCGCTTACAAGTGAGGATGAACGTAAAATTGAGATGGCGCAATTACGCCATGTCACGAAAGTTGAGAAAATAATTTTTCCGCTCGGCGTACTACTAATGACGATATTCTTTTTACCGGCGGCAACACCACTCGTTGGCATGTTTTGCTTAGGTAACTTGATGCGTGAATGTGGCGTGGTGGATCGTTTAAGCTCTACCGCACAAAATGAGCTGATTAATATTGTGACGATTTTCTTAGGGTTAGGAGTTGGCTCTAAGTTAAGCGCCGAACAATTTTTAAATACCAAAACCTTAGGCATTTTAGCACTAGGCGCAGTGGCATTTTCAATCGGTACAGCGGCGGGCGTGTTAATGGCCAAGCTAATGAATAAACTATCGAAAGAGCAGGTTAATCCACTCATTGGTGCTGCCGGTGTTTCTGCCGTGCCAATGGCGGCACGTGTTGCCAATAAAGTCGGCTTAGAGGCGAATCAGCATAACTTCTTGTTGATGCATGCTATGGGGCCCAATGTAGCTGGAGTGTTAGGCTCCGCGGTTGCAGCCGGTATTTTGTTGGCGTTAGTGGGGTAAGCTCAGCTAATTTTGAAATTAATTCTTAAGCTAAAAGAAGCGCTAATGTCGCTTCTTTGTGTTTTACCTTGTGTTAATTTTGGTTATTAATTATCTGTCCAGACTCTGGCATATTGTTGTAGATAATAAAGTCGTTAAAAAATTTTTTATTATCTACGCCCAAAAGCAACTTATCTAATTGCGCTTTTAGTTTTATGCCCTGAGGTGAGTTTGATACCGCTAAACTTGCCGGCACTACCCCCATATTTTTATAATATATATTGTCGATTTTTAATGCGGCTATGGCCGTTATTGTCGATGCTCGTTCAAATAAAATCACCTTTAAGCGCCCAAGTGATAACATTCTTACTAACTGCGCTAAGCTACTCACCTCGATAAACTTAGCGGCGGGCACATTAATGATCTCGGCAAAAAATTCGGCATTACCCGTCAGCGTGCCAATACTACCATCGGATAATTGCTCAATATCAAAATGCTTTTCGTGTAAGGAAAAAAAATCGACATGGGTATTAATCCCCCAGTTTAGTTCATTAGCGTATTGATAGAAGTTTTGCGTTTCCAGTTGAAAAGGTGTTAAGCCAATAAGATTTAATCGCTGGCTTTGTAAATCTTTTTTCGCTCTGGCATAAGTCATCACGTGAAAATTAAACTGCAGATCGCTATTTCGGCTTAATGAATTGAGCATATCAACAACAAAACCGCTGCCATCTTCATTAATTAATGGTGGGAATGGCTCAACGCCAACATCAAGTTGTTGTGAGTAGCTCTGGTGACTGTAGAAAGTAAAAAGGCAACATATAACAACAGAATATAAATGCGCTAGCTTATTCACAACCCACCTCAAAAAAGTTACGTTAAACGAACAATCTTCCCTGAGTAAAAAATAGGCAGTTGCGATATCCGCGCAACTACTTTTATTTATTTCAATTGTATAATAACGAGCTAAGGCTGTAATTTAAAGTTATTCCAGCCAGAGTTTGTTTTTTCAAAGCAAACTCTGTCGTGTAAGCGATTGGCTCGGCCTTGCCAAAATTCAATATAGTGAGGCTTTATGCGCCATCCGCCCCAAAACTCAGGTAAAGGCACAGCTTTTCCGGCAAATTTTTTCGTGTAGTAGGCAACCCGGTCAGCAAGTGCAGAGTCGCTTTGAACTTGTTGACTTTGATGAGACGCCCAAGCGCCAATTTGACTGCCACGATCGCGACTGTGAAAATATTTGGCTGATTGCTCACTGTTAACTTTTTCAACTATGCCTTCAATGCGAATTTGACGTTGTAAGACATTCCAGTGAAATAGCAAAGAAGTTTTATCGTTATTGTTTAATTCATCGCTTTTTCGACTGGCGTAATTGGTGTAAAACACAAAACCGTGTTGATCAAACTCTTTTAACAGCACCATACGCGAGCTAGGCTGTCCGCTTTGACTTACGCTACTGACCGACATTGCCTCGGGCAGTAAAATACCAGATTTATGGGCTTCATCAAACCACAGCTGAAATAGCGTCATGGGATCTGCATTTTCATCAATAGCGGGTAACGGCAAAGCAACGCCTTGGCCAAAAGTGAATAAACAACGCAGTTTTTCAAATAAAGTCATAAGTGGCTAAATAATGGAGTTAAATATTTTGCTAATGATATCAGTTTTGTGCGTTAAACGAATATAGCGCAGGCAATATTATTGTTAGAAATGTCTGAGGGTAAATTTCTGTTGCCTGTGGGGCTGAATAATAGGTTTAGATATCCCAATCGTCGGCATCGTCTAGTAATGCTTTTAGCCGTTTTCTTTCTAATAAGTCATCAATACGCTTTCTCACTTCACTGCTGTGTGTTGCTTTTGCCCCTGTTGGCATGTCTTGGTCATAGCTTTCTTCGTCTGCGTCGATGGGCACTATGCTGTTTGTTAAATCGTCGTTCATTTTTATACCTATGGCTTTTACATTGACGCTGTAATTACAATAAATAGTGGTTATTATCGCCAAAATGTTTACGCTGTTTTATTTCAATTGCTATTAGTCGAATATTGCGACAATCATCAATTGCAACATAGGCAAACCCCTGAAAATTTTCAACTAATTATTGCTCTAATTCAGGAAAAATTGCCGCTAATAATCGTTTGATTAGTTTTCAAGTTAAGTGGTGGTTTAGCTTTAGTAACGGCTCTGATAGACTGATAAACCGTGGCGCGCTATTACCAATCTCACTAACTATCTGCTAACTTCTACTGGTTAAAATAGCCAACTAAGGGTTATTTAATAATTATCGCTGCATGGATGCAGCTTATTAGACAATGCAGGAGCCTATTGTCGAGAAAAACTAGTTATTAAAATAAAAGCCTTATATTTGACTGTATTCTCGGCGTATAACGTAGAACAGCTAGTTAATAAAACTGGTATCGATATTTTTAAGGGTTAATGGATGTTGACAGAAAATTTTCAGGCCTGGAGTTTGCAGTTACAAACAGTAACGCGAGCAAAGCGCTGGCGTAGCTTGATTGTATTAGTCGGTGACGAACACTGGAAACAGCAATACCTTGATGCAACGCTAGCCACTTTATTTTCAGGCAATTATCAAGCTGATACGCCACGCCAAGGCTTAATTTATGGTGATTTTGCAAATACAAACCATCTTGCAAAACTCCAGGCTGTTAACCGTAAAACCTACCGACAGTTTTTAGGCACTGAGCAAGAGACTATTATTTTTTCAGCGCCAAATAATGCTGATAATAGCGCGATTAATTTTGACCTCGATGCTTTGGCCGCGCTTTCTGGCACATTAGTGGCGGGCGGTGTATTTTTACTGTTATTAACGCCTTCACAAGTTGAATTGTTTAATAATAATCAATCAAAAGATTATTTCTTTCAGCGCTTTATGCGACAATTATCCAGCCATAACTGTTATTTATTCCGTCAAGGTCAGCGCGCAGACAACATTCAACTACCAGAGTTATTAGCCGAGAACAACAAGGCGATACAGCCAACAAACTTACCCTACGGCTGTTTGACATCAGAGCAATTATTAGCCGTTGACGCCATGTTAAAAGTGTTATCTGGCCACAGAGATAGACCGTTAGTGCTGACCGCCGATCGCGGCCGGGGTAAGTCTTCCGCTTTAGCACTTGCGGCGTGTCAAATGTTGAAAAACGCCAAGCAACCGTTGAACATTATTATTACTGCCGCCAGTAAAGCGGCATTAGCTATCTTTTTTAAACAAGTATCACATCAATTGCCTAACGCTGAAATAGACAGCGCTAGTGTTAAACATGCCAATGGCACTATCGTGTTTTACCCGCTAGATGTGTTATTAAAAGAGCGACCAAGCGCCAGCATTGTCATGATAGATGAAGCGGCGGCATTTCCGGTTTATCTGCTCCAGCAATTACTTGGCGCTTATCACCGGTTAATTTTTTCTAGCACCATTCATGGTTACGAAGGGGCTGGCCGTGGTTTTAGTATTAAATTTCGACAAGTTTTACAGCGTTTAATGCCTAAGTGGCGGGAATTGCATATTAACGAAGCAATTCGTTGGGCAAATGATGATCCTCTTGAACAATTCGTATTCTCTAGTGCTTTACTTAACGCAAAATTGCCCAGTTATAAGGAGAGCTTATTCAACGAAAATAGCTCGGCAAAACCTATTAATAATATGGAGCAAGCTAGCAGGGTTATTGCGCCAAATAACCTTACTGTTGAAGCGATAACTGCCAAACAATTACTGCAAAACGAAGCATTATTGCAGCAAGTTTTTGCTGTGTTAGTGACGGCTCACTATCAAACCTCACCTAGCGATGTGCAATTACTATTGAACAATCACGCTATTTCACTCTTGGTATTAAAACACCAAGACAATATTTTAGGTGTGGTGATGTTGATGCAAGAAGGGCAAGTTGATGACAAGCTTGTTGAGTTGGTGCGCAGTAATCAGCGCCGCTTGCGCGATCAATTTTTACCACAATCTTTGTTAACCCACTGTGGCGTGAAAGACAGTTTTAAATATAACTATCAACGCGTTATGCGCATCGCTATTCATCCGCAATTTCAAGGGCAAGGTTTGGGGCAGTATTTTCTGACTGAGATAGAGCAACAGTTTAGCGAGCAAGGTGTCGATTTTCTTGGTTCGAGCTTTGGTGGCAACGCAAGCTTAGTCAGCTTTTGGCAACAAGCCGGCTTTAATGTCGCCCGAGTAGGCTTTAGTAAAGACAAAGCCAGTGGCGAACATTCTTGCCTAGTGACAAAAGCATTAACGCCAAGCGTCGCGCCGGTGCAGCGCAGGATCAACCAGCAGTTTTATCAACAATTTGATTATTGGTTAACGGATGAATTTCAATCTTTGCCAGCGAAGTTAGTGTGGCAGTTGCTGCACGCCAATACTGAACTGAAATCCATCTCCTTGAGCGCGGATATCAAACAAAGTGTTGATGATTTTATTTCTGGTCAGCGGCAATTTAGTAGCTGTGTTTATGCCTTGCATCAATGGTTATTAAAGCACTGTACACAAGGGTATGATCCTGAGGTGCTGCCGTTGCTTACGCGCATTTTCCAAAAGCACAGCATAGAGCAAGTTTGCCATCAGTTCGGCTTTAGCGGCAAAAAAGCGTTAAATCAACACATGATTAATTATATCAGTCGTTTTAGTGTATCAGCTATTAGCTGATTAACTAAGGTGGCGTATTGCGGGGATCATTGTGCCGCACTTAAATGTAGTAATGACTGCCAGAGTGTTTTGCGAGCGTTGTCATCTAAACAGATAAGATCACTCGCTGCGACTGCGCCAGAGCTAAGTAAATGTGTTAATAAGCTTGCTGATATTTCAACTTTAGCTTTATCGTGGCAAGCTTTATTTGCTTGTTTAGAGCCCATAATTACTCCTTCGTGTGCACTAGGTTTACTAACAATAAGTGATAATTAAAGTAAATACAAATGATAATTGTTTCTGTTTCGGGGGTTGCATTTAGGTATTAAAATATTCCGTCAGCCGTTAGAATGCATTATGGTTTTTATTGAGGTGGGTTATGCAAGAAGTTATTCGCGTTGAAAACTTAAACAAAAGTTATAAAGATGTCGTTGCCGTTGACAACATTAACTTTGCCATTAAAAAAGGCCACTGTTTTGGTTTACTCGGGCCTAATGGCGCGGGAAAAACCACTACAATTGAGATCATGGAAGGCATTATTAAGGCCACCAGCGGGCAAGTGTTTTATTATGATAAGTTAGTGGATGAGTCGATGTCACAACAAATCGGCATTCAATTTCAACATACCGCCTTACAAGACTTTTTAACCGTACAAGAAACCTTAAATCTATTTAGCTCTTTTTATCAACATACTGTGCCTCATGCAGAGTTAATCAAATTGTGTGATTTAAGTGAATTTTTAGATCGCGATAATCGTTTGTTGTCGGGCGGGCAACGTCAGCGCTTATTATTGGCTTTGGCGTTAATTAACGACCCTGATATTGTTTTTCTTGATGAGCCCACCACAGGGTTAGACCCACAAGCACGGCGCAACTTTTGGCAACTGATCAAAAACATTAAGGCGCGAAATAAAACCGTAGTGCTAACCACACATTATATGGATGAAGCGCAGCAGCTGTGTGATGACGTATTAATTATGGATCACGGTAAGGTGATTGCGCGCGGTACGCCAAGGCAACTGCTCAGCACACATTTTGAAGAAGTGTATATTTACTTACCGGCTGAGCAAGTACCTGATGCGCTTTGTCAGCAGTCAAACTGGCAAGTGCAAGAGCAACAAGTCGAAATTGCCACTACAGACGTAGAAGCCACCATAGCCTTACTATTATCTAAAAATATTTCACTGAGGGGCTTACATGTTAAGTCGCCGAATTTAGATGATTTATTTTTAAAACTTACTGGCCACTCATTACGGGAATAATATTATGAACTTTGCACGTTTTTTTGCCGTAGTTAAGGCGCGAAATATTGAGTTTTTTCGCGATCGCTCATCATTAGGCTGGAATCTATTTTTCCCAATTTTACTGCTTGTGGGCTTGTCGTTTGTATTTTCCGGTGATGGTCGCGCAGTCTATAAAGTCGGGGTGATAAACCTAGCCCAAAGCCAATCAAGCTTTTTGACTACTAAGCATATTAGCTTTATTAACTATCAAGAAGTGGCGTTAGCGAAAGTAAAATTAGAGCAACACAGTATTGATTTATTAGTCGACTTTAATCAACAACAGTACTGGGTAAATCAAGGTGCGCCGAACAGTTATTTAGTGGAAAAAATATTTCTTCATGATCATGATGACTACCAGCGCATTGAAACTCAAGGTAAAAAAATTCGTTATGTTGATTGGGTACTGCCGGGAATTTTAGGCATGAATATGATGTTTAGCTGCTTATTCGGTGTTGGCTATGTTATTGTTCGTTATCGCAAAAATGCGGTGTTAAAGCGCTTAAAAGCCACGCCCTTATCCGCATTAGAATTTGTCTCAGCGCAGTTAGTTTCACGCTTGTTTATTGTTATGTTTATGTCATCTGTGGTCTATATCGGCTGTAATGTTTTTTTTGATTTTTATATGTTGGGCAGTTACCTCGACTTATTTGTGATTGCGCTTTTAGGCGCATTTAGCTTGATCACCTTAGGTTTATTAGTGGCCAGTCGCAGTAAAAGTGAAGAGCTTATCGGTGGTTTATTAAATTTAAGTTCGTGGCCGATGATGTTGCTATCTGGGGTTTGGTTCAGCTTAGAAGGGGCGCCCAATGCGGTAAAAATATTCGCTGACTTTTTGCCACTTACCCATTTAGTGGCCGGTGCTCGTAAAATTATCACAGAAGGCGCAACCTTGGCAGACATCAGTCATCACGTCGGTATTTTAGTGGTGATGAGCATTGTGTTTTTAACCTTAGGCGCGTATCTTTTCAGTTGGAATACCGAGCGTTAAGTGCTCGATCGCACGGTAATGTGCATATCAATAAATTGGACGTAAAATAGATGAAATTAGCACGTGTTAAGTTTCCCGTATTCCTAACATTGTTAGTCACTTTGCTGATTATCAATGTTATTAACCGCACCAATGCTTCAGAGCCAAGTGATACGCTTTATTCTGATGGTCCGTATGTCAGCATAGATAAAACGCAATTGCACTTTGATTGGTTATGTGAAAACCAGCATAAAAGCAGGTCAATAGCGCGGACAGATTTGCCCTTTCATTTTAATCAATGTCAGTTAACCGCCAATATCGACAGGGTGAGCTTTATTGAAGAAAAGTTGGAGTTTACCACCACTGAAAACATCGCCGCAGTTAGTGATTTTCATGGTCAACTTGCCTTAATGACAAAAATATTAAGCAACAATGGCATAATTGATCAACAGGGTGATTGGGCGTTTGGTCGAGGTCACTTGGTTATTACTGGCGATGTTTTTGATCGTGGCGATAAAGTGACGGAAATATTATGGTTTTTGTATCAGCTAGAGCAACAAGCTGAGCTGGTTGGCGGCAAAGTACATCTACTGCTGGGTAATCATGAAGTGATGGTGCTCAATAATGATCTACGTTATATCCATGACAAATATCAAGCGAGCGCCGAGTTAATGAATAAACCTTTCGCACAGCTTTACGGTAAAAACACCCTGCTAGGGCAATGGCTAAGAAGTAAGCCGGTATTAGTTAAAATTAACAATATGTTATTTGTGCATGGTGGTTTGCATCCAGAGCTTGCTAAACAGCAACGCTCGTTAAGCGATATTAATGATGTTTTTAAAGCGAACTTAGTCAAAACCGAGTTAGCCGCCCCAAGAACGGGTTGGGGAAAATATTTACACAAGGGCGATGGCCCAATTTGGTACCGCGGTTACTTTAAGCCACTAGGGGCGAGTAGCGAAGAGATCACTATGCTACTAACGCACTTTAATATCGACCACATTGTGGTGGGGCATACCTCACAAGCGCAGGTAGAAACGCGGCATCAAGGTCGGGTTATTGCAATTGACTCGAGTATTAAAAAGGGGCAGTACGGCGAGCTACTTATTGTTGAAAATGGTCAGCATTTTCGCGGCTTACCTGAAGGTGAAAAGCAAACCTTGATAGCAGGCGAATGAGCTATTTGACCTTGAGAGACAGCAATGGCTAGAAAAATAAAAAACGGAATAAAGAAATGTTATTGAAAATAACCGGCCTATTTTTCGTCGGGCTAGCGTTTATTGGCGCGTTTTTACCTTTGTTGCCCACCACGCCATTTTTGTTAGTGGCGGCGGCCTGTTTTGCCAAGTCATCACCGCGTTTACATAAAATGTTATTGGACAATAAAGTTTTTGGCCCGTTAATTTATCATTGGCAGCAATCGCGAAGCATACCCAAACGGGCAAAAGTTGTTGCCTTAACGTCTATGGCGCTTGCGGTGTTGTGGTCTTGCTATATCTTACCGGTAATATGGTTAAAGCTGTTAGTGGTCGTGCTGGTAGCCTGGCCATTTATTTTCGTCTGGCGCTTGCCACTTTCTGATGGCAATCAGCTGAAGTAGCGCGCTAACAGCTAGGTAGTCAATTACGCCAGTGCTTTATTTACTAATGCCGCTAAGTGCTCAGGCAGTGATAAAGTTAACGCGATACGTTGGCCTTTTGTTGACATTTTTCGCCAAGTTAATTGCACAATACGAATAATTTTTTCTTCTTTGTGTTTAGCGGCAAAGGCATCGAAGTAGTGCTGTAAAAATACTAAACAGGCCACGTCTTCTAAGGTTTGGCTGTCAGGGTTAGATTTGAGCTTTTCTTTACGAATAATTGCTGCCGTAGCTTCGCTGTCATTTTCACTGTAGCCATGGGCTAGCATTAGTTTTTTAGCTGTTGCAGCGTGGAAAATCCCTAACTCTTTACGCCAAGTTAAATAGCCTTGTTTACCGGTTGGGAAATCAGTACGTTTTAGCTGCCAGCGCTTGATATGTTGCGCACGCACGGCAATTTGTAGTGGCTCGCTTGCATCTGGCCAGTGCTGCGCTAGGCAAGTTGACATGTATTGACCGTACAATAATTCTTTCGGTTGGCTAATACCGTCAACAACCGTGGTATTGATATCTTCGGCATTAATGGTGTCGATGGCGTTTAAGACGTTTTGCAGTTGAGACATAATGATTTAGTTGATTCTCGCAAAAAAGGAAAACGCCAGTTTACCCCGTTTTTCGGCAGTTACAATAACCCTTTACGCGAAACTTCCGGCAATTTAGTGAAATTTTGTGCAACTAGATGCCTTGATCATATTGTCGTCAACACGGCTTTTGAGTATAATACTTTCCCGTCCTACTAAATTCATTTGTTTACCAAAAATCAAATCAATTTAGTGCAAAATTTCTGTTTTTCCTGACTCTGGATATCACATGACAACTAGATATATTTTTGTGACAGGCGGCGTTGTATCGTCTCTTGGTAAAGGCATTGCTGCAGCTTCATTAGCAGCAATTCTCGAAGCACGTGGTTTGAAAGTAACCATGCTAAAACTTGACCCTTATATTAATGTTGATCCTGGGACCATGAGCCCAATTCAGCACGGTGAAGTTTTTGTCACGGAAGACGGTGCAGAAACAGATCTCGATTTAGGTCATTACGAACGCTTTATTCGCACCAAAATGACCAAGCGTAATAACTTTACCACTGGCCGTATATATCAAGATATCCTCGCCCGTGAACGTAAAGGTGAATTTTTAGGCGCCACGATTCAAGTGATACCGCATATTACTAACGATATTAAACGCCGGGTGATTGAAGGGGCTGAAGGCTACGATATCGCCATGGTTGAGATTGGCGGTACGGTAGGTGATATTGAATCACAGCCTTTCTTAGAAGCGATTCGTCAACTGGGCGTAGAGTTAGGTCGCGAGCGTGCCATGTTTATGCACTTAACCTTAGTGCCTTACATAGCTGCTGCCGGCGAAATTAAAACTAAGCCTACTCAGCACTCAGTTAAAGAATTACGCTCAATTGGTATTTTCCCTGATATTTTGGTGTGTCGCAGTGAGCAAGCTATTCCGGCCAATGAACGTGCTAAAATCTCGCTATTTACTAATGTTGAAGAAAAAGCGGTAGTTTCAATGCGTGACGTTGACTCAATTTATAAAGTACCGGCGCTACTTAAATCACAAGGTACTGATGAGCTAGTGGTGAAACGCTTTGGTTTAGAGGTACCTGAAGCGGATTTAACTGAATGGGAACAAGTGCTGTATAAAGAAGCGAACCCTGCCGGTGAAGTGGTTATTGGTATGGTGGGTAAATACACTGAATTACCTGATGCCTATAAATCAGTTAACGAAGCATTAAAGCATGCTGGCATTAAAAACCAAGTGAAAGTAAAAATTCAGTATGTTGATTCACAAGATGTTGAGTCAAAAGGTGTTGAAGTATTAAAAGACTTAGATGCCATTTTAGTACCGGGAGGCTTTGGTGAACGCGGCGTTGAAGGTAAAATTTTAACCGCACAATATGCCCGCGAGAACAAAGTGCCGTATTTAGGCATTTGTTTAGGTATGCAAGTGGCCTTGATTGATTATGCCCGTAATGTTGCGGGGTTAACAGATGCCCACAGTACTGAGTTTAACCCTGATACGCCTCACCCTGTGGTGGGTTTGATCAACGAGTGGTTAGACGAAGAAGGTAAAGTAGAATACCGTAATGCTGACTCTGACTTAGGTGGTACAATGCGCTTAGGCTCGCAGTTATGTCATATAGTTAGCGGCACTAAAGCCCATGAGGTATACGGCAGCGAAACCATTTATGAAAGACACCGTCACCGTTTTGAGGTCAATAATAATTACCGCGAACAATTAAGCCAAGCCGGTTTAGTGTTCTCAGGTTTATCAACCGACAAAACCTTAGTTGAGGTCATTGAAAATCCGAATCATCCATGGTTTGTTGCTGGGCAGTTCCATCCCGAGTTTAATTCAACGCCTCGTGATGGCCACCCACTGTTTGAAGGCTTTGTTGCCGCGTCATTTGCGCATCAAAAACAACAATCAAGTTAACTAAATTTATTAAAACCGCAGCCTAATACTGCGGTTTTGTTTTAATCTATCGACGATCAATCGGTGTTAAAACTTGTAAATAATTCAAATTTTAATTTATCGTTAATACCTGCTATGCGCAGTTAGTAAGGAATAGGGAACATAATGTCGAATATTAGTAAAATTATCGCTCGCGAAATCATGGATTCTCGTGGCAACCCAACCGTTGAAGCTGACGTTTTTCTAGAATCTGGTGCTTGGGGGCGAGCTGCTGCTCCTTCTGGTGCATCAACCGGCTCTCGTGAAGCGCTAGAATTACGTGACGGCGATAAAGCGCGTTACTTAGGCAAAGGGGTTTTAAAAGCCGTTGCTGCCGTAAACAATGATATTGCTAATGCCCTTAAAGGCAAAAATGCTTTAGAGCAAGCCAATATCGATCAAATCATGATTGATTTAGACGGTACAGAAAACAAAGAAACTTTTGGTGCTAACGCTATTCTTGCCGTGTCTTTAGCTAATGCTAAAGCGGCGGCGATGGAAAAGAAAGTACAGTTGTTTGAACACATTGCCGATCTTAATGGCACACCGGGCCAATACTCATTGCCATTGCCGATGATGAACATCATCAATGGTGGTGAACATGCTGATAACAACGTTGATATTCAAGAGTTTATGGTTCAGCCTGTTGGCGCTAAAAGCTTTAGCGACGCGTTACGTATGGGCGCTGAAATATTCCACGCCTTGAAAAAAGTATTATCAGCCAAGGGCATGAATACCGCGGTGGGTGACGAAGGTGGATTTGCGCCAAACTTAGAATCAAACGCTGACGCCCTAGCGGTCATTAAAGAAGCAACCGCCGCTGCTGGTTACGAATTAGGTAAAGACGTAACACTAGCACTTGATTGTGCAGCCTCTGAATTTTACAACGCCGCTGCTAATGACGGGAAGGGCATTTACGACCTAACGGGTGAAGGCAAACAATTTACTGCCAACGAATTTTCTGACTTCTTAGCAAGCCTTTGTCAGCAATATCCAATCGTGTCAATTGAAGACGGCTTAGACGAGTCAGACTGGGATGGTTTTAAATACCAAACTGATTTAATTGGCGATAAAGTACAAATCGTTGGTGATGACTTATTCGTGACTAACACCAAAATCTTAGCCCGTGGTATTGAGCAAGGCATTGGTAACTCTATCTTGATCAAATTTAACCAAATTGGCTCATTAACGGAAACTTTAGCGGCAATTAAAATGGCGAAAGATGCCGGTTTTACTGCCGTTATTTCGCATCGCTCTGGTGAAACTGAAGATGCAACGATTGCCGATTTAGCGGTGGGTACAGCGGCTGGCCAAATTAAAACCGGTTCTTTATGTCGTAGTGACCGTGTGTCTAAGTACAACCAATTATTACGTATTGAAGAGTTCTTAGGTGATAAGGCTATTTTTAATGGTTTGTCGGAAGTTAAAGGCCAATAATCATCACTTATTTTGCTAAATAAGCAAAAGCCATGAGATTATTTTAGTCTAATGAAAACCACTCTTTAGAGTGGTTTTTTTATGCCAGTATTATGGTGATTTTTGACCGTGGAAAATATACACTTTCTTAGTCAACCGTTTCGTCTGTAAACACATGGAGCTAACCATTGAAATTTAGTAAATTTATTTTGCTCTTTTACGTCATATTTTCGTTTCATGTCTTTGCCTCTACGGAGAGTGAAATTAAGCATCTGTTGGCATATGTTGAAGCAACTGATTGTCAATATGAGCGCAATGGCACCATGCACAGTGGCGCTGACGCGGTTAAACACATTAATAAAAAGTATCGCTATTATTCTGATGATATTGAATCGTCGGAAGACTTTATTAAGCTATCTGCGACTAAAAGCACAATGTCAGGTAAGTCCTATAAAATTCATTGTCAAAACCAAATGCCAATCAAAAGTCAGGACTGGCTACTGACTGAATTACATGCATTTAGACAACGACAATAGCGAGATACTTATCAGATCAGGAGCATAAGTCAGATGATAAATCATAAATTGTTAACTGGCGTTTTGGCGCTAGCATTATCCGCTTGTAGTCAAAAGGCGCTTTATCAAGTTGGACAAGATTACAAAAAAAGCGACTGTATTCAAAAAGCGGCATCGCCACAACAGCATAATGACTGTTTGAATGCTGAGCATAAGTCGTTTGAAGAATATGAAAAAGAGCGCAAAGCGTTAACAAAAAAGTAGCGCCAGTGGTTCGGTTGCCCAAATGAAAAAAAGCCGACTGCTTATCGGCTTGTTATTTCTTACTAAGCGTTTGAACTATAACGCCGCGTGAGGACCAAATACTTCGTAGTGAATACTCGCTTCTCCAACCCCTAGTGTTAACAATTGCTGTTTAGCAAATTGCATAAAGCCAATCGGCCCACATAAGTAAAAATTACCTCTATCTACAGGCAAATCCACCGCGGCTAAATCCATCATGCCATTGTTGATATGAGCTTGTTGCGCCTGTTCATTGCGATACCAAATATTTTGTTGCCAATTATTATTATTATTGATTAACTCGCTGGTACGCTGTGCAAATGAATGTTGCTCACTACTTTCACAGGCATGTAAAAAGTGCACGGGTTGGTTATGGTTATTATTGGCCAAGGTTTCTAACATGCCTTGCATTGGCGTGATCCCCACGCCGGCAGAAATAAGCACGGTAGGTGTTTGACGATCAACAAAGAAAAAGTCACCAGCGGGTGCATGCAGCTTTACTTCGTCACCTACATTAATGGCGTCGTGCAAATAGTTAGACACTTTACCGGGCACGCCAACTTGTTCACGCTTTACTGAAATACGATAGCTTTTTCCATTGGCTTTATCTGACAATGAATATTGACGAATTTCCTTATAATCATTACCGGTTGGGTGTACCTCTAAGCCGATGTATTGGCCCGGTGTAAAGCCAATAACCGCTTGTTGATCAATTGGTGTAAAAACAAAGCTTTTCACTAATTCAGATTCAACAATTTTTTCCATCACTTTAAATGCTCTAGCGCCTTGCCAACCACCACGTTCAGCTGAGCGCTGTTGATATAACTCGGCTTCGCGGTTAATAAAAATACCGGCTAAAAGCTGGTAGGCATTTGTCCAAGCTTCTTCTACCTCTAGGGTAAAGGCTTTTGTTGCTAGTTCGCGCAGCGTTTCAATTAAATGATGGCCAACAATAGCGTAGTGTTCGGCTTGAATATTAAAGCTGGTATGTTTTTGTGCGATGCGTTCTACGGCTGTGGTTAAGGCGCTTAAGTTGTCAATGTTTTTCGCATAGGCGGCAATGGCTTCAAATAATGCGACTTGTTGGCGGCCAGTATGTTGATTCGACATATTGAAAATGTTTTGTAATTCAGGGTTGTGAGAAAACATCCGTTGATAAAAGTGAGAGGTCATGGCTGAGCCGGCGTTTTCTAATAGTGGAATGGTACTTTTAATTATCTCGATGTGCTGATCAGTTAGCATTGTTGTTCCTAAATTAACTGCAAGGTAAAGTCGCGAATAAGGTTATGGTTAAACGCTTATCCGCGGTTAGTTGTTGTTTAAATTATTGTTTAGCTATTGGTTAAGCTATAAATATTGTATTCAGTGGCCAAGGCTAGGGAGAATGTTTAATAACATTCAAAAAAGCTCCAACAGTGAAAAAGCAAAACAAAGCCTGTTATCGCGGCTAAAAAACAGCGGATAAAATGCAAATTTAATGCTCTATGATGGTTCATTGTGCCTAGCTGGCTGGCATATTGTTGATGCTGATGTTTGAGCAGAATAAGTTCAAAATCTTCGCTGTTAAGCTCCATACTAAAAGTCCTTGTTACCAAAGCCATGTAAGGCAACACAGCGCAATACATAACCAAGCTTTAACGCACCGGCAAAAATAATCGTCGCGATATGAGCGAAAATTTGTATCGACATCGCAAAGTGGCTATCAAAGAAAAAAGTCACGCTGATGCTCAGGGAGATGATGATGAAAGAGACCAACATCATAGTGTTACCTAAAATTAAGCACTTTTGAAAATTGAGTGCGTGTTTAACATCAGGTAATTGCTCGGCGATGGAAAATTGTGAGTACATCATAAACTCCTCAAATTATTGTACTAGGTAGCAATAATTCATTGTTTTAACTCAAGCGTTTAATCGCTGTTTATTTACTGTTTTCTTAATTTGTTTCTAATTAGGTAATAGCAAAGTGAGTGCCAATATATAAAACAACTACAAATCAAGGTGTTGTGACTTTTATCACATTTATTTCATAGTTGGGTAGTCATATTGACTACCTTGTTTTGTGGTCTATATGACTCTAACGTGCTATTTTGTATCCATAAATAGGTGGGGGTAAAATATGAGCCAAATATCAACTGGCGCGATTATTGAACTAGCGCTCGATTTAGCCAGTAGCTTGAGTAGTAAAGACAGGTTTGATCGCTTACTTGATACGGTGCGAAAAGCCATCAGTTGTGACGCGGTGGCTTTGTTATCGTTTGATGGTGATATGCTTACGCCTATCGCATTGCAGGGCTTAAGTCGAGATACCATGGGGAGGCGCTTTATTGTTGCAGAACATCCGAGGTTTGAGCTGCTTTGCCAGTCAAAGCAACCGATTCGCTTTGCTGCCAACTCGCCACTGCCGGATCCCTATGACGGTTTACTGATTGACCGAGATGGCGATTTACCTGTGCATTCCTGTATGGGCTTGCCGCTATATTATGCTGATAAATTATTGGGCTTATTGACCATAGACAGCCTCACGCCTCATGAGTTTGAAGATATTGCCGAGCGAACGTTAAAGGTAATTTCTGCCATGGCGGCTGCAACGTTAAACACCGCTTTTTTAATTGAACAGTTAGAGTCGCGCGCCGATCATTCACAGCGCGTGGTTGTTGAGCTAACTGAACAAGCTTGGAAGCGTGACGGTGGAGAGTTGATTGGACAAAGCCCCGTTATGCAACAACTTAAAGAAGAGTTAACCATAGTTGCCAACTCAGATTTTAACATTTTAATTTATGGGGAAACCGGCGTTGGCAAAGAGTTAGTTGCTCGAACCTTACATCATAAATCGCCACGCCAATATGGCCCTATGGTATATGTTAATTGTGCCGCGCTGCCAGAAAACTTAATTGAAAGTGAATTATTTGGCCATGTAAAAGGGGCGTTTACCGGGGCCGATAAAAATCGCGCCGGTAAATTTTCATTAGCCCATGGCGGTACCTTGTTTCTTGATGAAATTGGCGAATTACCACTGGCGGCGCAAAGCAAAATTTTACGATCGCTGCAAAGTAATGAAATTCAGCCGGTCGGGCAAGATAAGGTTGAACAAGTCGATGTTCGAATTATTGCTGCCACTAACAGAGATTTAAAAGCAGAAGTCGAGCAAGGGCGTTTTCGTGCTGACTTGTACCACAGGTTAAGCGTCTACCCTATTCGAGTGCCTAAACTGCAAGAACGAGCCGGTGATGTGCAAATATTAAGTGGTTATTTTGTTGAACAAACCAAACGAAAGCTCGGTGTAGTACAGTTAACGATAAACAGCGACGCAATTCGTCACCTTGAACAATATAACTGGCCAGGCAATGTTCGCGAGTTAGAGCATGTGGTGAGCCGGGCAGCATTAAAAGCGCGCGCAAGGCAAAAAGACAAAGCTATTATCGTGATAGAACAACAAGATTGTGGCGCTTTAGTTAACTTACAAGCGGCGCAATTGAGCCATAAAAACACAACAATGAATGACGTTGCAGAGCATCATTTACCCGTTGCCGTGTGCAATTTACGTGATGAAACCGAGCAATTTCAGCGCCAACTTATTAAACAAATACTGAGGCAAGAACACGGCAACTGGGCAGCAACGGCGAGGCGGTTATCTATCGACAGGGCTAATTTAAATCGTATTGCTAAAAGGTTGGATATAAAAGTGCTAAAAAGTGTTCTTTAATGAAAGCTTGGTAACTAGGTTACTACCTTGTAGAAAGGCCTGAATATGTCAATATTCAGGCCTTAACTTTATTGCGACTATGACTAATGAGCGCTTATGTTCTTGGCTCTGATTTTGGTAAAAGTAAGTTCAAGCCGATAGCCACTAGTGCGCACAAGCTAATACCTTGAATGCTATAGCCGCCTATATTTAACGCCATGCCGCCAATACCAAATACCAAAACTACAGCAAAAATAATAAAGTTTCGAGGTTGATCAAAGTCGACCTTTGCTTTCACTAAACTGCCTAAGCCGACACTGGCAATTAAACCAAATAGTAGCATCATAATACCGCCCATAACGGCCCCTGGTATGGTTTGTAATAGCGCGCCCAGTTTGCCAACAAAGGCCATAATAATTGCCGCGCAAGCCGCCCATGTCATAATTCGCGGATTATATGCTTTCGTTAACATCACCGCGCCGGTGACCTCTGAATACGTGGTGTTCGGGGGGCCGCCTAACATTGACGCTGTGGTGGTGGCAATACCGTCGCCTAATAGTGTGCGATGTAATCCCGGCTTTTTAAGGTAGTCTTTTCCGGTTGCCGAGCTGATCGCCAAGACATCACCAATGTGCTCAATGGCAGGGGCGATGGCAATCGGCAACATATACAGTATCGCTTGCCAATTAAATTCTGGCGCAGTGAACGCAGGCACAGCAAACCATGGTGCGTTTTGCACTGGGGTAAAATCAATAATGCCGTGATAAAGCGAGAGTAAGTAACCGACCATGATGCCTGATAATATTGGCAATAAGCGCATAAAGCCCTTACTAAAGGCGGAAACCAATAGTGTGGTTAACAAGGCAGGCAATGAAATACTCAATGCCAGTGATTGCTCAATCAATTGTGCTGAGCCATCACCAGTACGACCCAAAGCCATATGTACAGCAACGGGCGCAAGTGATAAACCTATCACCATAATAATGGGGCCAGTAACAATGGGCGGTAAATATTTACTGATAAAACCGGTGCCGCGCAGTTTAATGAGCGCGCTAAAACACGCATATACCACGCCAACAACAGCCAGTGCGCCCATAGTGGCGGGTATGCCCCAGGTTTGTGTGCCGTACATAATCGGGGCAATAAAAACAAATGAAGAGGCTAAAAATACCGGCACTTGCCGCTTGGTGACCAATTGGAACATCAGGGTACCAATGCCGGCAGTACACAGTGCTACATTGGGATCTAGGCCAGTCAGTAGTGGCATTAATACCAAAGCGCCGAAGGCGACAAAAAGCATTTGCGTACCCGTTAATACTTCTTTAATTAATGATGCGTTGCCTTGAGTGAGATTTTGGGCGGTTGGTATGTCTGCAGTGTTGATTTGCGTGTCAGCTGTATTATTTGAATTCATATTTTACTCAATAAAACTGCCAGCGAGCTGGCAGTAAATTAATACTACACTCTGCAATGTTCACAGGTGTGAATGATAATCGCGGGTATTATTTTGTGCCGAAAATTTTATCTCCAGCATCACCCAAACCCGGTAATATATAGCCGGCGTCATTTAAGCAATCATCAACCGAGGCGGTATAAAGTTCAACATCGGGGTGTGCCTTCTCTAGTGCGGCAATACCTTCTGGCGCCGCTACTAACACTAAGGCCGTAATATTTTTACAACCGCGCGCTTTTAATAAATCAATAGTTGCTACCATAGAGCCGCCCGTTGCCAGCATAGGGTCAATCACTAAGGCCAAGCGTTGGTCAATATTGCCGGCTAACTTTTCAAAGTAAAAAACTGGTTCGAGGGTTTCTTCGTCGCGGTACATGCCAACCACCGAAATACGCGCGCTAGGTAGCAGCTCTAAAACGCCATCCATCATACCCAGCCCGGCGCGCAAAATAGGCACAACCGTGACTTTTTTACCTTTAATTTGCTCTACTTGAATTTCACCGTTCCAGCTATTGATGGTTTTGGTTTCCACTTCGAAGTTTTTACAAGCTTCATAGGTTAATAAACAGCCGACTTCGGCGGCAAGCTCGCGAAAACGTTTAGTGCTGATATCGGCTTCACGCATTAAGCCAAGTTTATGTTTAATTAGCGGATGTTTTACTTCAATAACACTCATCGTTTGCTCCATAATTTGATGAAAAACTCTGTTTGTTTTTGCCATTATATGACATCTATAACCAGATGTACTGAAATTGTACGGGGAAAATTTTAAATCGATTACCCGGCGAGTAAGCAAGGGTTTTATCTTTACACAACAATCAAGTATGCTTAAATTATCGGCATTGACTAAAGCTATTAGGTTTATGGTAACGCAATCATTATTATGGCAATCACAACAGCAATCATCAGACTTTGCTGAGCTTTGCAATGCCCTGTATGAGCGAGAAATTATCAACCTTGCGAATGTTGATTATGCCGCTGTAGCGAGCTTACAAGGGAGAATTAAAAGTTTACCCCATTACGTCAAACGTACGGCATTTGCGCTATTAAACGCCGAAACGCCACTGGAGCTAGATGTGCAAAATGCCAGTTGGTCAGCAAAACAAGCCAATAAATTACCGTCAATTAGTCAATTATCGGCCTATGATGAAAATGTGATAGCTTGGTATCAAAAGCAGCCTCTGGTGCACGGTTTGGTGGTGCCTATCGCACTCAACAGCCATATTGTACTTGATTGCATTGACCGAGTTGATCATGAGCAGCAGCGCTTTCGCACCAATGTTTATGGCTGGTTTAATTTAATGGACAACAAAACCTGTGAGCATAAAGCGCAGTTACTTAAGCCCACCAAAAAAGTGATGACCGCCGCTTGCGCCGGGCATTGTTGGCAAGATACTCGCAAGTTACAACCGATCATGCCGTCGTTACGTGAATTGCTACTTTCTTGCACCATTAACTGGCGCAATTTCAAGCAACCAAGGGTAAATATCACTAACAATTGATTTTTAAATCTTACTGGCTGTTTACTCTAAGCGGTACGCATTTATAATGTATGCTTTCGATATCGACTTTAAATAACTTATGCGGCTGATCACGGCGGTTTTACTGCTTTTTCTATTACTTTTACAATACCGACTTTGGTTTGGTAAAAACAGTGTGCCTGATTATTTGGCGCTTGAAGAGGAAGTTACCCGACAAGTGGCGAATAACAATAAGCTAAAACAACGCAATAAATTGCTCTATGCCGATACCGATGATTTAAAGTCGGGCACACAAGCCATTGAAGAACGTGCGCGTCATGAACTCGGTATGATCAAACAAGGCGAAACTTTTTTTCGTGTAATACCTAACGATCATGACGCCGATAAAAAGGAGCGATTGCGATAATGAGTGCTTCACTAGGTCAATTTACTGTCGTGGTACCCGCGGCCGGTGTTGGCAAACGCATGCGCTCGTCTTGTCCTAAACAATACTTAACTATTGATGGCCTCACGGTACTAGAACATACCGTACAGCGCTTACTGAGCCATGATGCCATTGCCCATGTTATTATCGCGTTAGGCGTAAATGATGAATACTTCCCCAGCACCACGCTAGCCAATAATAGCAATGTCACTTGCGTGCTTGGCGGCAAAGAGCGTGTTGACTCTGTACTCTCAGGTTTAAAGTTTTTAAATAGCAAAAATGAGCAATGGGTGTTGGTGCATGACGCCGCCCGACCTTGTGTTAAACATCAAGATTTAACGCGGTTAATAAAATATTGTCTTGAAAACGATCATGGCGGCCTACTTGCGGCACCCGTACGCGATACCATGAAGCAAGCGAACGCCGAGCAGCGCGTGGCGAGTACTTTAGACCGAAGCCAAATGTGGCACGCCTTAACGCCGCAAATGTATAAAACCGCAGAATTAACCCGCGCAATTACCACGGCATTAACCAACAATATTGCTATTACCGATGAATCTTCCGCTATAGAAGCTATGGGCTACGCTAGTGGTTTAGTGCATGGCAGCAGTGACAATATAAAAATTACCCAGCCAGAAGATTTATCTCTCGCAGAATTTATTCTTCATCAACAAGCAAAAAACTTATCATCAGAGGCAATATGCGAATAGGTCACGGTTTTGACGTTCATAAATTTGGCGGGGCAGGGCCCGTGGTGTTAGCCGGTGTTGCTATCCCTTATGAATTTGGTTTTATCGCCCATTCCGATGGCGATGTTGCTATTCATGCCTTATGCGATGCAATCTTAGGGGCATTATGTTTAGCTGATATTGGTAACCATTTTCCCGATACTGATGGTCAATATGAAAATATATCGAGCCGAATTCTTTTGCGCCATGTTGTTGGTCTAATGCAAGAAAAAGGCTACAGCTTAGGCAATGCTGATATTACAGTTTGCGCACAAGCACCAAAAATAGCGCCTCATCTTTTAGCTATGCGTGAATGTTTGGCAGAAGATTTACAAGCCGATATCGAGCAAGTCAATGTAAAAGCCACCACCACAGAAAAATTAGGCTATGTCGGTCGCAAAGAAGGTGTTTCGGTGCATGCCGTGGTGCTATTAATGAAAGCTGAAAGTCTGGTAATTAGTTCGGAAGAAAAAGGCAAATTAGTCACCAAAACTGAGCCGACTATTCAAGCGGAAGTTAATCAAGCAGAAGTTAAAACGCCGAAGCCAAGCCAATCATCACTGCCTGAATTTGCGTATTTATACGGTAAGCCTACATCAACAGGCTTATTGCGAAGCGAAAAGTCAGATTTTAAAGTTTTTGAAGAAATCCCATTTGAGCCCTGCGGTGAAGGCGAGCACCTTTTCATTCATATTCGAAAAACTGGCGCCAATACCGCCTTTGTTGCCAAGCAATTAGCGCAATACTTTTCGGTGAAAGAATCATTAGTTTCCTACGCCGGTTTAAAAGATCGTTTTGCGGTGACTGAACAATGGTTTGGTGTGCATGTGCCCGGCAAACAAAATTATGATTTGAGCGACTTAAATATCGAAGGGGTTGAGGTTTTATCTTATAAGCGTCATAACAAAAAACTGCGTATTGGTGGCTTAGCGGGTAATCGTTTTGAGATCACCTTACGTGATGTTACTGATATTGATGAGTTGGTGAGACGTTGGCATGTAGTGAGTAATTTTGGCGTGCCGAACTATTTTGGTGAGCAACGTTTTGGCATCAATGGTGGCAATATCGAAAAAGCCTTGAGCTTATTCGCTGGCCGAAAAGTTCAAGACAAGAAAAAACGTGGTATGTATTTATCAGCGGCACGTTCATTCATTTTCAACCAAGTGATCAGCCAACGTATTGAACAGCAATACTTTGACCAACTACTGCACGGCGATGTTTTGATGTTGGCGGGCACGCAGTCGGTATTTCTCGCTGAAACGATCGATGACAGTTTAACGACACGACTTGCTGAGCATGACGTCGATATTACGGCGCCAATGTGGGGCGCAGGTGAATTAATGACCACGGCAGAGGCGCATACCTTTGAGCAAACTATCGCCGAGCAGCAAGAAAAATTTTGCCAAGGCTTACCGCGTTTTGGTTTAAAGCAAGAACGTCGACGTATTCGTTTGCAGGTAAAAAATGCCGATATCAGGGTAGAAAATGATGTCGTGACTTTGTCATTTTTCTTGCCGCCTGGCGCTTATGCCACCACCATTATGCGTGAATTAATTGCTTATCAAGATATGACTGAACGTGTTGATGTTAGCGGCGCTAGGCAAACAAGTAGCACAATTAATTCAGTAAAAAATAATGCACAGCGTATAGGTTAAAAATGAGAATATTACTGAGTAATGATGACGGTGTTCATGCTGAGGGTATTAAGGTACTTTTTGACGAATTAGCGAAAATGTTTGATGTTACCCTTGTCGCACCAGATAGAAACTGCAGCGGTGCCAGTAATTCATTAACCTTAATGAATCCGTTGCGCGCACACACGCTCGACAATGGTTTTATTAGTGTTAATGGTACACCAACCGATGCGGTGCACTTAGGTGCGACACAGTTAATGCAGCCGCCGCCTGATTTAGTGGTTGCCGGAATTAATCATGGTGAAAATCTAGGTGATGATACGCTGTATTCTGGCACTATCGCTGCGGCAACCGAAGGGCGGCATTTAGGTATGCCCGCCATCGCAGTGTCGCTTGCATCTAAGCATGCTAAACACTTTCAAACTGCCGCGGTTGTTACGGCCAAATTTATTGAGCGTTTGCAAATGCATCCCTTGCCTAGCGATCAAATTATTAATATTAATGTCCCTGATGTGCCATTAGCGCAATTAAAAGGTATTCAGGTGACACGATTAGGTAATCGTCATAAAGCAGAAACCATGAAACAGATGCAAGACCCCTGGCAACGTGATATTTATTGGTATGGTCCATTAGGGGAAAAACTTGATGCCGGCGCGGGTACTGATTTTCACGCCGTTGCTAATGGTTATGCATCAATTACCCCGTTAACAATCGATATGACCGCTTATAAAAGCATGGCACAAATAACAGAATGGATTAACGAACTTTCATTATGAAACAAAGTACGATCAAAGCCCGAGTAGGCAGCAGTATTGGTGGTAAATCACGTCGAAGTGGCGAGTTGTTGGCGCAAAAACTACTGGCAGAGGGCATTCAAAATCAACAAGTATTACAAGCGATTGCACGTTCTCCTCGCCATATATTTGTCCCTGAAATTTTAGCCCATAAAGCTTATGACAACACCGCGTTGCCTATCGGACAAGGGCAAACCATTTCGCAGCCTTATATCGTGGCTAAAATGTCAGAGTTGTTATTGGCCGATGGGGTACCTGACAGTATTTTAGAAATTGGCACAGGCTCAGGTTACCAAACCTCAATTTTGGCGCAATTAAGCCCGAAAGTTTTTTCAGTTGAGCGCATTAAGTCGTTGCAATGGCAAGCCAAGCGTAGATTGCGCAGCATGGACTTACATAATGTTGCCATGAAACATGGTGATGGTTGGCAAGGTTGGCATAGCAAAGCGCCATTTAAAGCCATTATTGTTACCGCTGCGCCGACTGAAGTTCCGACAGCGTTATTAGAGCAATTGGCCGAAGGCGGTCGCTTGATAATTCCGGTTGGCGAACACAGCCAAATTTTAAAGTTGATCACCCGCCATGGCGATGATTTCAAAGAGCAGCAAATTGAAGCTGTTCGTTTTGTACCGCTCGTACCTGGCGCGTTAGGATAAGTTGTGAAAATATTTTCTGCATTATATGAATGGACATTGAAATGGGCGGAGCATAAGTTTGCGCCCAGAATTTTAGCTTTGTTAACCTTTGCCGAGTCGGTGTTTTTCCCGATCCCGCCGGATGTTTTACTCGCTCCTATGGTGCTTGCACAACGTGAGAAAGCTTGGCGTTTAGCGACCTTAACCACTGCGGCATCCGTTATTGGTGGAGTTGTAGGTTACTGTTTAGGCTATTTAATGTTTGAGCCTTGGATACAGCCGCTTATTACCAACTTTGGCTATCAAGCTCGCTTTGATACCGCCATGACTTGGTTTAGTGAATGGGGCGTTTGGGTGGTATTTATTGCCGGTTTTTCACCCATTCCTTATAAATTATTTACCGTCAGTGCCGGCTTTTTACAGATGGCATTTTTGCCGTTTTTATTAGCATCTGCGATTGGTCGTGGCATGCGATTTTTTTTAGTGGCGGGGGTGATTCGTTGGGGCGGTGCGCCAATGGAAGCAAAAATTCGCCAATGGGTAGACGTTTTAGGCTGGCTTGTGGTGGCGGCTATTGTTATTGCTTATATGGCGACAAGATAAAAGGATGTTTTAATGCTTATGGCGAAATCGATAACGGGGGATTTGTGTAATATCAATACGCTAATACTGCTGGTTGTGGTGTTGGTGACATCTGCCTGTTCGAGTCGTCATACACCTGCGCCTGTTGTTGATGTTCAAGGCTCGTTGCCGCTCAGTCAGCGCATTAAAAATAGTGTTACTGGCAGTGAATATATTGTCAAAAAGGGTGAAACCTTATACTCGATCGCTTGGCGTGCCGATCTCGATGTTCGTACCTTGGCCAATATTAATAATATCAAAGCACCCTATAATATTTTCCCGCAACAAAAATTATTCTTGGTTAAAAAAACGTCACAGCCAAGCAAAAATAATACTCAGCGCAAACATACAACCTCAAGCAAGCAAAAAGTTATAAAAAAACCTATTGCGCAGAAGAAAAAGCAGGCGTATGGTAGAAATGTAACTGAGCAAAAAATAAGCAAAAAAGCTCAAAAACCAAAAGCGGAATTTTCACAGAAAATTAGAAAATGGCGCTGGCCCGCACAAGGAAAAGTGATACGTAAATTTTCCACTGCCAAGCAAGGGAATAAAGGTATCGACATTGCGGGACGACGCGGTGATTCGGTAAAAGCAACTGCAAACGGTAAGGTAGTTTATGCCGGTGATGCGTTACAAGGTTACGGCCAGTTAGTTATCGTGAAACATAACGACGATTATCTCAGTGCATATGCCCATAACGATCGCATTCTTGTTAAAGAGCAGCAGATTGTAAAAGCCGGCCAAGTTATTGCCAAAATGGGTGATACAGATGCGGAAAGAATTATGCTTCATTTTGAAGTTCGCTTTCGCGGAAAATCGGTAAATCCTATGAAGTATTTACCGAAATAATAAGAAAAATTTATCAAAAATAAATTGGAGTCAAAGTGAGTATTTAATCAGCGAATTTAGCCATAGCTAATTACAGGAGATATACCATGAGCATAAAAAAACAAATAAAGTGTTCTGATGTTGCAGTAAAGGAAAAGCCAGAAGCGAACAAGGTGGAGATCCCAGACGAGGCTCCCTCTAATCTGGATGCAACGCAAATATATTTAAGCGAAATTGGTTTTTCGCCGCTGTTAACCGCTGAAGAAGAAGTCTACTACTCTCGCCTTGCCCTAAAAGGTGATGATGCCTCCCGTAAACGCATGATTGAAAGTAACTTGCGTTTAGTCGTCAAAATTGCCCGTCGCTATAATAACCGCGGTTTACCGTTACTTGACCTTATTGAAGAAGGTAATCTTGGCCTAATTCGTGCCGTGGAAAAATTCGATCCAGAACGCGGCTTTCGCTTTTCAACCTATGCCACGTGGTGGATACGACAAACCATTGAACGCGCGATTATGAATCAAACGCGCACCATTCGCTTACCAATCCATGTCGTGAAAGAGCTCAATATTTATTTACGTACCGCGCGTGAATTAGTACAAAAACTTGACCATGAACCTACCGCCGAAGATATTGCCTTTGAACTTGATGTACCGGTAGAAAGCGTCAGTAAAATGTTGCGCTTAAATGAGCGTATTGCCTCGGTTGATTCACCGTTTGGTGGTGAAGGTGAAAAGGTATTACTTGATGTTATTCCAGATGAAAAAGCCGGAGGCCCCGAAACCAAGTTACAAACCCATGACATTAAACATAATATTGTTGATTGGCTAAACGAGCTTAACTCCAAGCAACGAGAAGTGTTGGCTAGACGTTTTGGTTTAATGGGCTATGAAGCGGCAACCTTAGAAGATGTTGGGGTTGAAATTGGTTTAACGCGAGAACGCGTTCGCCAAATTCAAGTGGAAGCGCTTAAACGCTTACGTGATTTGCTAAGCCAACAAGGCTTATCAATTGAAGCGCTATTTCAAGTGTAGTCATTCAGCACTAATGACACGCTTGAATTAATTAGAGATAACTTAAAAAGATAATAAAAAACCAGCAGTTGCTGGTTTTTTTAGTACGACACCTTATTGTCAAAGAAGGTTATTCACCGACCTTTACACCAGCTCTTTCAATTTATAGAGTAAATCTAGGGCCATTTTCGGACTCAAGTCATTAACATCAATAGCGTTAAGTTCATCAACAGCGGGGTGGCTAGTATCCATTAGGGTTAATTGCTCAAACGCTTGTGGTGCGTTCATCACTGACGGCGCTTGCATGGTTTCTAGCTCTGACAAACGTTGCTTGGCCCGTTGAATAACCGGTTTTGGTACACCGGCCAGTTGTGCTACCTGCAAGCCAAAACTTTTACTGGCGGCGCCTTCTTGTACGGCGTGCATAAAGACTATGCTGTCACCATGCTCGACGGCATCTAAATGCACATTCGCTAAACTGTCAATTTGCTCGGCCAGTAAGGTGAGTTCAAAATAATGGCTGGCAAAAAGGGTGAAAGCCTGAGTCTTTAAAGCCAGCATTTCTGCACACGCCCAGGCTAACGATAAGCCGTCGTAAGTACTCGTACCACGGCCAATTTCATCTAACAGCACTAAGCTTTTGTTGGTAGCATTATGCAAAATATTAGCGGTTTCGGTCATTTCCACCATAAAGGTTGAACGACCACTGGCCAAGTCATCAGACGCGCCGATACGGGTAAAAATACGATCTACCATGCCTATACTTGCTGCACTGGCAGGGACATAACTACCAATGTGTGCCAATAAAACAATCAGCGCGGTTTGGCGCATATAGGTTGATTTACCACCCATATTCGGGCCAGTAATAATGAGCATTTTTTGGCTCTCGGTCAGCACCACAGGGTTGGCAATAAAGGGCTCTTCGGTCATTTGCTCTACAACCGCATGACGACCGGCCTCAATATTAATACCACTGGCTTCTTGCAAGCTCGGCTTAACATAATTTAATGTTTCAGCGCGCTCTGCAAAAGTCGTTAACACATCAATTTCAGATAGCGATTGCGCCAGTAATTGTAGTTTTTCTAACTCGGGCATTACTTTGTCGAATAGCTCGTCATATAAACGTTTTTCAAGCGCAAGAAATTTACTTTGTGCTGACAGTACTTTCTCTTCATGTTGCTTTAATTCATTGGTTATAAAGCGCTCATTATTTTTTAACGTTTGTCGGCGAATATAATCCTCTGGAACATCTGCGGCTGATGTACGACTCATTTCAATGAAAAAGCCGTGAACTTTGTTGTACCCCACTTTTAGGGTTTGAATGCCAGTACGTTCTTTTTCGCGCGCTTCAAGTTGCGCTAAAAACTCGGTGGCGCCATCGCTTAAATCTCGCAACACATCGAGTTCTGCATTATAGCCTGGCGCAATAACACCGCCGTCACGAATTAATACTGGTGGATTTTCAACAATAGCACTTTCTAGTAGTGCTTGCGTTGCCGGTAATGGCTGACATCGCTTAACTAACGTGGCTAAATGTGCTTGCTTGCTATTGACCATCAAGGTTTGCAAATCAGGTAAATTCATTAAAGCATTGCGCAGACGCGCAAAGTCTCGAGGACGGGCTGAGCGCAGAGCAACACGTGCAACAATACGTTCAATGTCGCCAAACTGCTTTAAGTTTCCATTAAGCTCAAGGCTAAGATCTTGCCGTAATATTTCTTCAATAGCGTTTTGGCGATTATTTAGCGCCGTTAAATCACGCAGTGGAAAATGCAACCAACGTTTTAATAGCCGAGAGCCCATTGGGGTAGCGGCTTTATCTAGAATTGATGCTAAGGTGTTTTCAAAGCCGCCTTGTAGGTTTTGAGTTAACTCTAAATTTCGACGTGTGGCGGCATCGAGAATAACCGCGCTCGATGCACTTTCTGCAATTAAGGCGTTAATATGAGGCAAGGCCGTACGCTGGCTATCTTTAACGTATTGAAATAAACAACCGGCCGCTGCAACACCTAATGGTTTATTGTCGACACCAAAACCAGAGAGTGACTTGGTACCAAACTGTTGGTTGAGTATGGTTTTACTGGTGTCTAAATCAAACTCCCAATCAGGGCGACGACGTAAGCCTTTGCGACCAGCAATAATATTATTGGCCGTGAATGACTCAGGGTATAACAATTCCGCAGGAGATAAACGCTGTAACTCAGCTTGCACTTGCTCTTCGCTGCGAGGTTCAATTAAAACAAAACGCCCGCTGGTCATATCTAAGTAGGCCAGACCAAAGCCTTGTGGCGTTTGATGTAAGGCAACAATCAAATTATCTTGCCGGTCGCTAAGTAATGCTTCATCACTCACGGTACCTGGGGTGACAACGCGAACCACTTTGCGCTCAACCGGCCCTTTACTGGTGGCGGGATCGCCAACCTGCTCGCAAATAGCCACCGATTCACCTAATTTGACTAACTTAGCCAAATAGCCCTCTACGGCATGATATGGAACACCCGCCATTGGAATGGCATTGCCACCAGTTTTACCACGAGCGGTTAACGAGATATCGAGTAAATCTGAGGCTTTTTTTGCGTCATCAAAAAATAATTCATAAAAATCGCCCATACGATAAAAAATCAAAATATGAGGAAATTCCGCTTTAATGGTCAGGTACTGGCGCATCATCGGGGTGTGTGATTCAAAGTTCGGTATTTTTTTGTCTATGCTTTTATTCATTTTTATATTGTAAGTTGTTATTTATCAGTGCGTTAGTTTTGTGTATTTTATTTCAATCTATATCAGGTTGTCTCAATAAATAGCATAGCTTCTCAGTTAAAAGTGTCATCTAAAGTGTAGCTTTTTAATCGTCGATTAAGTTCACTATAGATAGGTTACAATTTTTGTAATGTTGAAGGTATCTCTAGCATTAATTTTACCTAGCGATTCTTGATAAGGAGTCAAATTATGCAATCGGTAAATAGTATCAAATCAGAAATAAAAGCTCTATCTGTTAAAGGTATAGAGTCTATAAAAGCGAAAATAAAAATGAGCTAGAAAAGCTCTCTTTTGGCGTTAGTTTACTCAATTTAAACCACATCATACCCCCTAATAATTTAACTTATTCTGCTCCATATATTTAGAATATGATTAATACTTAAATTCAGACTAATAATTATTTTGATCATTTAATGCATGTGCGACAAAAAATGTCGTATGTGCCAGTTATGATGGAGATCATTCAGATAAGGAAATTCATATGCAAGAATTGCTTCGTGACCGAGCAAATTTATTAATTACCGTGATTGGTGTAGGTGGTTGCGGTTGTAACACTATTAATATGCTTAGCGAGAACAACTTTCATACCAGCGTTAACCTTGTTGCGGTTAACACTGATTTAGCCGTGCTAAACCATGCCCTTGTTGATACTAAAATATTGATTGGCGAAAGCTTAACCAATGGCTATGGTGCGGGTGCCGATCCGGCTATTGGGTTAAAGGCAGCAGAAGAGAGTGATGAAATACTACGGAGTGTAATTGACGGCAGTGATATTGTTATTATTACCGCGGGTTTTGGTGGTGGCACCGGCACTGGAGCAAGTCCTTATATTGCTAATATTTGTCGTGAACTTGCCATTAACTGTATTGCTATTGTTACCTTGCCGTTTGAATCTGAAAGTCATATGCGCATGTCTTATGCGCTAGAGGGAATTGAGAGAATAAAAACACCAACCCACGCATTTATTACTTTGTCGAATGACTTGTTATTAAAAGGCTTAGGTGAGTCTGTTGGTTTATTTTCAGCGTTTAAACATTCCAATGATGTTTTAAATAACTTACTTACTGCTCTTGTGCAAATGGTGACACAAACCGGCTTTATCAATGTTGATATTAATGATTTCGCTCGTGTGCTTTCTTATGAAGGAGAATCGATACTTGGTGTTGGCACTGCCGAAAGTGAAGAAAATGCTTTTACCGCATTAGATAACGCTATTAACAATCCCATCGTTGATAACGTGAATATTGCATCTGCGAAAGGGGTTATATTACAAATTTGTTGTCGCAATGAGCCTACTATAGAAACCTATAACGGCTTATTAAATAAAATTCAACAGCAAGTCAAATGTAAAAGCACCTTGATTATTGCAGGTGTTACCTTAGATACCACATTAGCTAATGAAATTGAATTATTGGTGATCGCCTCTGGCATTGAACCTGTGTCAGAACAAACACCTAAAGTTGAGCCGACAATACCGGTTGGTTCCAAGCAAGTGCTCGATTATATTAGCGATGAGTTAACCTTTATCACAGAAGATGAAGAGTATACTGATATCCCTTCCATTATTCGAAATATGAAAGATACTAAGCTGAAGGAGTAGCCTGTGCTATTGATATTTAGCTAAATACTGCTGGGCGAGTAATTTGAAATATGTGCGTAGGGCTAAAGGTGTTAATACTTCAATGGTAGGGCCTAAGCCTCTTAAAAATGCTCGAAGTTTTTCTGTGTCGTGTACGGTTACAGAAATTTTAACAAAATCTGAATTATCTGTTTCCTCCATCGTTTGATCTGGGCCAAAACTGCCATTACTTAAAACAAAGTAGCTGTCTTTTCGTGCCAGTAAAGAGAGTTTGATAAGCGTTGCCTTGTGGTTAGTATTAAAATAAGCACTTTTTATGCTTTCAAAATTAAAATCCTTGGGCGTTACTATCTCGTTGCAAGTGACCTGTATATTACGAATAAATGCTATTGGGAATTTATATAGTTTTTGATGAAATGATCCAATCGAACAAACCAAAGTAACCGTGTACTCTTGTTGAATTAAGCCAAGTGGATTAATGCGAATATAATGCTTCCAAATAGGCTCTTTTTTAGCAACTAGATAACGTTTTAATTCAGCGTTGATTTGCTTTTTATGAAAAATCGCTTTCTTAATCTCCGACAATGCAAGTGGGTCTGGCACGGGTAATGACACTGGCGAAACAGGGTTGACCAATGCAACTGATTTTTTCCAGTGTGAAATTAACGGTGATTTGTCACTGTTGAGAATTGTTTTCGCTTTATCAAAGTAATCCCCAAGATCGTGCAATGTTGACTCAGGCAACAACGTACTGCCGACATCTTTTAAGGTAGAAAACGCGAGTGCAGCGTTAGCATCCATCACAGAAATATTTAGCTTTTTCCAGTTTAAATTAACCGACCAACCATGAGGTTTAGAGCGTTTATCGACATCTAGCCCAAACATGCCTAATGAATAAAGCTGCTCCAAATCTCGTTGAACAGTACGCATGGTTATGTCTTCATGACCTTGATTTTCAAGTGCTAGCATAATTTGTCGAGTAGACACCTTCCTAGGATATCGAGGAATATGATCTAAAATATCAAGTCGTCTTTGAAATGCTGACATCGGCTAATTACATAAATTTAAACGGGAAAACATCATAACATTACTACGCGTCAAAAATTGTCGTATTAGCGTCATAAATCAACTAAAAAAAAACGGTATAACGCGTGATAATATAATGAGTAACTTTTTATATTCATTTTTATAAAAGTTACTAGCGCGATAAAAATGTATGTTTTTCAATGGGTAATAAGTATTGCCATTTTGATTTTTATAGAATAAAAAAATAAAATGATAAAAAACTTGATACTGTACGATCATACAGTATACTTTGCGTTATCAAAATAAATTACGCACCGAAACCCTCGTGGAGCAATAAATGAACGATAACAAAGAAAAAGCATTATCAGCCGCCTTAAGTCAAATCGAACGTCAATTTGGTAAAGGTTCAATTATGAAATTAGGTGATAATCGCAGCATGGATGTTGAAACGGTTTCAACCGGTTCATTAGGTTTAGATATCGCATTAGGTGCTGGTGGTTTACCTATGGGGCGTGTTGTTGAAATATACGGTCCAGAATCAAGTGGTAAAACAACATTAACGTTAGAGGTGATTGCTGAAGCGCAACGTAATGGCAAAGTTTGTGCTTTTGTTGATGCAGAGCATGCCCTTGACCCTATTTATGCGGAAAAACTCGGTGTTAATATTAACGAATTATTAGTTTCACAACCAGATACGGGTGAACAAGCGCTAGAAATTTGTGACATGCTAACGCGCTCAGGCGCCATTGATATTATTGTTGTTGACTCGGTTGCCGCCTTAACACCAAAAGCCGAAATTGAAGGCGATATGGGTGATTCACACATGGGCTTGCAAGCGCGTATGTTATCGCAAGCTATGCGCAAATTAACCGGTAATTTAAAACAATCGAATACCATGATGATTTTCATCAACCAAATTCGTATGAAAATTGGTGTTATGTTTGGCAGCCCAGAAACAACGACGGGTGGTAATGCCTTAAAGTTTTATGCGTCAGTACGTTTAGATATTCGCCGCATTGGCGCCGTGAAAAACGGTGATGAAATTGTCGGTAATGAAACGCGCGTAAAAGTGGTTAAAAATAAAATTGCCCCACCATTTAAACAAGTAGAGTTCCAAATTTTATATGGTGAAGGCATTAATAGTTTAGGCGAATTAGTTGACCTTGGCGTTAAAAACGACATGGTGGAAAAAGCCGGCGCTTGGTACAGTTATAAAGGTGACAAAATTGGCCAAGGTAAAGCGAATGCCGCAAAATACTTGAAAGAAAACCCAGAAATAGCGCAAGAAATTGATGGCCGTTTACGCGAACTGTTGTTGACCAAGAATAAGCCTGCGGAAGCGTTAGAAGAAGTAGCAGAAAAATAATAACGAGTTGTGCCGTTTAAGAATATGTTGACGGTTATTAAATGAAAACCAGTAGCTTTTGCTACTGGTTTTTTTGTGCTCAGGATTTTGTTTTTCTTGTCATCTTGGGAATTGTTCCAGCATTGCGCTAATAACTTACTGTATTGGCAAAGCTACGATATTTTTGCATACGCACATGTCTATGTTGAGGCGGTGCCTTTATCATTGTCAATCACACGTTGACAATTATGTATCTTATATTGCTTATGGACAAGTCTAAAAAGTTAGAAACCGTATTTGACCGCATTCACTATCTGAATGCCAAGTTGGAAGTGGTCAGTCGAGATATTGATCTTAAGTTTAAAGATCAAGTCATTACGGCATTGCAAGCAGATAACACCATTCGTATTGAGCAGCTAGAGCGTGAAAGAGAGGTTGCACAAAAACAGTTAAAACTAGATCGAGCATTTTTACAGAAAATCAATGTTGGCGGCGAATTCTTAACCGACGAGCAAGAAGGTAATATCGCTATTATTGCAATGCGATATCAGCTGACCATTGATAATCACCAACAAGCACTATTGACTGACGATGAAATTGCCAATTTACGGATAAAACGCGGCACCTTAAACAGTGAAGAGCGCGAAGTGATTAAAAAACATATGGATGTCACCTTAGATATTCTTGAAGCCTTACCGTTTCCTAAGCACCTTTCCAATGTCGCAGAATATGCCTTAGGGCATCATGAAACCATGGATGGCAAAGGATACCCACGAGGCTTAGTGAGAGAGCAAATGTCGGTGCCATCAAGACTGATGGCATTGGCCGATATTTTTGAAGCCTTATCCTCTGCCGACCGGCCTTATAAAAGCGCAAAGCCGGTCAGTGAATGCTTAAGTATTATGAGTAATATGGTGAAAAATAATCATTTAGATCCTGATTTATTTACCATTTTTGTCCGTTCGAAAGTTTATGAAAAATACATTCATATCCATGCAGACCCTAAACAACTTGATGATTTTGATAGCGAAGCACTGCTCAGCTAAAAGGACATTTTACAAATATTCAGCTTTTACAGCATAGCAACATCGGTTAATGCGAGGTTGTTGGCAACTCGACTGACGTTTTTATCATTCAGCAAACTTGCTATGATACTGGTCAAGCTCGCTACTAACTCTTGCTCTTAACTCTTGATCAAATTAAGGTTTGCCATTGCTTAATCATCATAGTCATTTTTCTTTATTAAAATTATACCTACATCACGCAGATAAACTTGGTTGGGTACTTGCCACTATTGTTAATAAAGCCGGTTCAAGTTACCGTTCACCGGGCGCTTTTATGCTTGTTAATAGCCTAGGGCAATCACATGGCTTAGTGAGCGGCGGTTGTTTAGAGGCTAATATTGTGTTGCATGCCAAAAAAGTTTTCGATAGCCAACAAGCCCATTATATCGAATACGATATGCGTGAAGAAGACGGCTATGCCGCAGAATTGGGCGTCGGTTGCAAAGGTAAAATTGGGGTTTTATTGCAATACATGACACCGGCACATCAAAGCTTGTTAGCCAAGCTTTTTCAGCGTATGCAGCATGGACACGCGAGTTACCTGCAGCAAGTGTTTGTCTCTGACTCGACATCAGCTGAGGTCTTAAATGCCCTGACTTTATGTGATGATGATGGCCAGTTTTTAGCCACAACCGAACATTCGCAAATGTTAGCTAGCACAGATGCGCTGCAGCAGATGATCAAACAAGACAAAAGCCATCAACATATCGTGACGGGGCAACTAGCCTATTCAGTAAACAAAATATCAGCGCCAATCAATCTCTGGATTTTTGGTGGCGGCTCTGATGCCATTCCATTAGTGACTATGGCGGTGCAGATGGGCTGGCGAGTGACAGTGGTTGATCATCGCTCAAGTTACGCCCGCGAAAGTGTATTTAAGCACGCAAGTGAGATTATTCGAGTACATCCTGACGATTTTACCCGCAGTGTTGAATTTCAACGTCTAGATGGCGCAGTATTAATGACCCACAATTTACATCTAGATGCTGCTTGGTTGCGTTTATTGCATCAAGACAAACAGGCAAAATATATTGGTTTATTGGGGCCACTTGAACGGAGAAGCAATGTTGAAGCACTTGCTGATATTGACGATCGAGCCTGGTTAATGCGTCATGTTAATGGGCCGGTCGGCCTTGATTTGGGAGGGGAGTTACCTGAGTCGATTGCATTATCTATTTTAGCGCAATGCCATAGTATTTTGCATAATCGCAGTGGTTTAGCACTTTCTGGTAAGGTTATTAACCCGCGTTGAGGTTATTCGCCTTGTCATTGAGTCGATTTAATCATGTCAGCAAATTATAGTGCTTTAGTCTAGTATTGGCGGATTGTTATTGCCGTTTCTAAATATAGTGGTATGTTACCAAGGCGCATAACATAACGGCTATCGGTGCTATCTTCACTTTTCATACGCAATGGCTAGGAAATCATATGACATCAAGGACAAAAATCATTATTGCCGACGATCATCCGCTGTTTAGGCAGGCCTTGTCATTGACCTTGCAGTCAAACTTTGTTCAGTCGATATTGCTTGAAGTGGATACCATTGCCGACTTAGAACAAGCGCTGCAAAGCACGACAGATGTTGAACTCATTCTCCTTGATCTCGATATTCCTGGTGCGCAAGGTTTTAATACCTTAATTACTATTCGACGACTATACCCCGAAATTGCCGTGGTGGTTATTTCAGGTTTTGAAGAGCCAGAAACCATACAAAAAGCCATGAATTTAGGCGCGGCCGGTTTTATTCCTAAATCGACGCCAGTACCGAAAATGATGATAGCGATTGAAGAGGTATTTAAAGGCAAGTTGTGGACACCCGAGGGCGATTTTGACCCAAGCGCAAATCAACTGGAACAAGATGATAAAATCGCTACGTTAACGCCACAGCAACACAAAATTTTATTGATGTTTGCAGATGGTTTACTCAATAAGCAAATAGCTTATGAGCTGAATTTATCAGAATCAACAATTAAAAGTCATGCCAGTACCATTTTTTTAAAGTTAGGGGTGAAAAATCGCACGCAAGCGGTCATCTTACTGAATGATCGTCGACAAGCTAACGCTTCATTTACCTAAGCTTTTCTATGATACGTTCTGAAGCCTATGGCGTTGTTATATAAGCCAGTGAGTGAATACTACAAAGCAATAAAGTCACCTGTTACTTTAAATTGTCAGAAATATAGTGTCTTTCCAGCTCTTTGGTTAGCAAAGCACTCATTAATGCCCGCAACGCCATCGGCTTGACAATCTTTCTTAAGTAACCAATATCCGCATGTTGCGCGCGAACTAATACGCTTTCATCGGTTGTGGCTGTGATCAAAATGGCCGGTAACGGGTATTGACTTTGCGTTCGTAAATGTTGAATAAGATCAATACCATTAAAGTTATGTAAGCCTTTAGTATCGCAGTGTTGCTCGTTAGCGCTAAAACGAGCGCTAGGGTTGAGCTTACTAGCAATGTCTTCGGTAATTAACTGATAATCCACTAACAAGATATCGATTTCTTCTTCGTGTTGACGATAAACGGCAATGGCTTGTTCCGCACTGATGGCACTATAAACCTTGCATTTCCAAGCGGTTAATAATTCTTTCATCCCCGTTAACACGTCAGGCTCATTATCAATACACAATACGCCGACACCTTGTAGTGAAGCGCTGGCTCGTTGCGGAGAGTTAACGGGTATCTTTGGTGCTGCAACAATGGGCACGGTAACGCTAAATAAACAGCCGCATCCCGCTTTTGATGTTAACCCGAGATTGTGGCCTAAAATTTCTGCTAAACTTTGCGCAATATTTAACCCTAAACCTAGGCCTTTAGGGCCAACCAGTTTAGTTGACAGTTGAGTAAATTGCTCAAACACTTGTTGCTGTTTATCTTCGGGGATCCCAGGGCCGTTATCGAGCACCTGAATGCAAAGCTGCTGGCCTTGGCGGCGGCACCCCAGCAAGACCTTGCCGTTACTCGCGTAGCGAAAGGCATTACTAAGAAAGTTCTGAATGATGCGTAACAGCAAGGTGAAATCACTGCGAATAAATAGCTTGCTCGTGCTAACGTGAAAATCAATCTGGTAGTCTTTGGTTAACGCTGAAAACTCGGAGCCCAGCATAGCAAATAACTGTGCTACCGAAAAACTGGTAATATCTGGACTGATATTGCCACTTTCTATCCGCGCTATTTCATTTAAATCTAACAGCAAGTCGTTAGCCATTTCGAGTGAGGTATCAATTTGTTTAATTTGCGCGCGTTCGTGTGCCGTAACTTTAGGGCTTAGGCTAACGGCGGAAGAAAATAAGCGCGCCGCCGATAGCGGTTGCAATAAGTCGTGGCTACAAGCGCGTAAATATTTACTTTTTTTCAAATGTGCTTGTTCTGCCTTAAGTTGGGCGTTGGCTAAGTCTTGATTGGCTTTTTCAAGCTCTAAATTGGCTTTTTCCAATTCTTGGGTGCGCGCCAAAACGCGACTTTCCAGATCGGTGTTTTCTTCTTTTAAGTTATTTTGCGCGCGCCGGTATTCGGTAATATCAGAAAAAATCATCACAAAGCCACCACCAGGGATAGGATTACCCTCTATGGTAATAATTTTGCCATTGGCCAGTTTACGCTCTGACTTGTGTTTACTGCCGTCCTTAATATATTGCAAACGTTTTTTGACTTGCGCTTCTATATTGGGGATAAAACGCTTTTGATTACTGAGATTAAAATGAATAAGTTGACTAATAGGGCAGCCAATATAAATAAAGTTCGGTGGGTAATTAAAAATATCTAAATACTGTTTATTCCAAGCCACTAAGTTTAGCTTGCTATCAATCACGGAAATACCTTCACTGGTATTTTCAATAGCGCCTTGTAATACTGAACGGCTAAATTCAAGTTGTTGCGTTGAGTTGTCTTCAACAATTTTTGCCACTTGATCGAAGGCGATTTCTCGGCCACCTAAAGCAAAGGAAATCACTAATTTTGCTGACGCTGAGCCCATAACACTGGCGAGTGTATTTTCCGCATGAAAGATTAACGCTTGATTGTAGTTTTTTTGTTTTTTATTTTGATGTTGTTGATTAAATTTGGCAAAGCACTCGGTAGACTTTTCCTGACCGATAAAGCGTGCCACTAAATATTCCAATTCTTGAATGTCAGTTTTAGGCTGTTTTGGTAAAAAAGACGGCTGATCGTCATCTAGTTTATAGAAAAATTTACTTTGCATCTCTTCTCGGATGCTTTGCCTGGTCAACAGCGACGTCACCACAAGTACGACAACATTTACCAGCAGGCCAATCAGCGTAACAATCGTTGTCGCCGGTAACGCAGAGTGTGCTAGCGGATGCGGATAAAAGCCAAGTTGTGGTAGCAAGTTAAATAGCACCCATATAGCAAAACCGCTGCCGAGTCCCCAAAGTACACCTTTTTGCGTGGCGCGTCGCCAAAAAAACGCCGCGATTAACGCCGGTCCAATTTGAGCGATAGCGCCAAAGGCTACTTCCCCTAATGAGGCAAGGGTATCAGGAGGCGAAAGCAATAACATGCCATAACTTAGCGTGATCACCGCAATAACTAAAGCTTTACGAATACGCAGTAAGCGAGTTTGAAAGTGCAAAAAGTCATGCTGCTTTTGCGGTGAAAATTTGAACATTAACGGGAAGACAATTTCGTTACTTAACATAGTACTTAAGGCGATTGTAGAAACAATAACCATAGAACTAGCGGCAGAAACCGCGCCGAGAAAAGCAAATAACGACAGCCATACTTGGCCGTTATACGCCGGTAAAAATAAAACATAAGCGTCAGGGTCTAATGATTGGCCATAATTTAAGCTGCCCGCTAGACCAATAGGGCCAGCAAAAAAAGCAAAAATTAAAATATATATCGGCAGCAACCAACGGGCCATTTTACTGTGTTTTTGCTCTTTAATTTCCACAAACATCACTTGAAATTGGCGAGGTAGGCAGAGAAATGCTGACATCACAATGATCAGTAAACCCACCATGGCAATAATATTATTGCTGTCAAATTGTTGCGTCAGGGACACTTGATCATTTGACAAACGCCATATCTCTGCCGGCGAGTCATAAATAACAAAAGAGACAAAAATTCCCACCAGTAAAAACGCGATTAATTTAACCACAGACTCAAAGGCAATGGCGATCATTACCCCAGGGTGTCGTTCGGTGACATCTATTTTGCGAATGCCAAATATAATGCTAAAACCGGCAAGAATAACACTGACAATTAACCCTAGCTGCCAAATAGGAAAGTCTTGATTTTGCTGTAGTATTTTATAGGAATAAACAATGGCTTTTAATTGCAGGGCGATATAGGGCATGGTGCCAATTAATGCCACGAACGTAACCATAAGCGCTAAACTTTGCGACTTGCCAAAGCGCGCAGACAGTAGATCAGCGATAGAGGTTATCTTTAACCTTAAACTGGTTTTTATAATACGTTGAATAAAGGGCCAAGCGAAAACAAACAACAGAATCGGCGCTAAATACACCGAAATGTAGGTAAAAGAGGTATTAGCGGCTTGTGCTGAGGTACCCAAAAAACCCCAAGAGGTACAGTAAACGCCTAACGATAGCGCATAAATAATGGCATGTTGCTTCTCCGCCAATTTATGACGATATTTGCTACCTAAGTAGGCAATAAGAAACAGTAAACTTATATAGCCAATACTGACGCTGACCAGTAACCAGTTAGAAAACATAATGTCCTTAATGCGCGGTGCGTTTATCAATAAATTATTATTTTTCTTCATCTTAGCGCTTGCGATTTTTTCTCACAAGGGTAATAGCCAAGTGTTAGACCAAAGGACTAAGCTTGAGGTGCTAAGCCTTATTTCCAATTGTTGATTTTTGCGACTTACTTAGTATTGATCGAACAAAAATACAGGGGAATTAGCTAGATGTTTAACTCAAATTATAAAAAATTATTACTCGCATCTTCAATTATGGCGGCAACAAGTTCAGCATTTGCCGGTTATACCATTGATTTAACTGATAACGACAAATTAACTTTTGGCGGTTACATCAAAGTTGATGGCCGCTATGTTGACGGAGATGTTGCCTATCGTGATTTCTGGGTTGGCTCAGGCAGCCCATTAGCTGAAGATGCTTCGCAATTTCGAATTTTTGCCAATGAAACACGTTTTAATACCAAATATGTTCATGGTGATGTCACAGGTTTTGTTGAAATGGACTTTTGGGGCGGAGAAGGCAATGAAGTTGTCTCTAACTCAGCCCATCCTCGTATTCGTCATGCTTTTGTTAAATACAAAGATTTAACCGTTGGCCAAACTTGGTCAACCTTTATGAACACTAGCGCCATTCCAGAATCTGCCGACTTTGCGGGGGCGACAACCGGTTTAGTCTTTATTCGTCAAGGACAAGTACGCTACAACATCGGAAACTTTCAAGTATCACTGGAAAATCCAGAAAGTGCCGGTGGTGATACGTCTAATGACAGCGTACCAGATGTTGTCGCCCGTTATAACTTTAAAGGTGATTGGGGTAGCGTTTCCGTCGGTGCGCTTGCTCGCCAACTTAATACCACTTTAGGTAATACTGAATCAGCATTTGGTGCCTCGATTGCCGGTCGTATTAACACCGTCGGTAAAGATGATATTCGCTTTCAATTTCACAAAGGTGAGTTAGGCCGTTATATCGGGGTTGGCGCGGTTTCTGACTTGTATGGCGAAGAAGTAGAAGATGTTACCTCAGTGCTGGTGGCTTATCGTCACTTTTGGGATGAGACGTTACGTTCAACAGTGCTGTACGGAAAAATTGAAGGTGACGTATCTGAGCGAGAGCGCTCGCAATGGGGCGTTAATTTGTTTCAAGATTTAACTAAAGAGTTAGCGGTAGGGGTTGAAGTGGGTAACTTTTCACTGGACGAACTAGATAAAGACTCGACCTACGTGCAAGCGTCTATCAGATACATGTTGTAATTTCTGTTTCCTTTTTAATGTTTGAAGGCTACGTAATTTTTCCAACCAAAGTTACGTGTTGGGAGGGGCTCGCCCCCTCTCTTTTTTAACACATTAATCACGATTTATTCCCCACATGAATTTAGGAGGTTGAGTATGGCAGAGTCAATACTCAATATTGAGCAAGTATCACTGGCATTTGGTGGCGTTAAAGCCTTAACCGATGTTAGCTTTTCCGTAAAAACAGGCTCAGTTTTTTCCATTATCGGGCCCAATGGTGCGGGTAAAACCTCAATGCTTAATTGCATTTCTGGCCGCTATCGTCCCAACAGTGGCAACATTACCTTTGATGGTAAAAATGTTACTTCGTTACGCCCCAATTATCGTGCTGATCTTGGTATGGGCCGTACCTTTCAAAATTTAGCCTTATTTGGCCATATGTCTGTGCTCGACAATATTATGGTTGGGCGTCACCACTTATTAAAAAATAATTGGCTCACGGGCCCGTTGTACTGGGCGTCGGGTGCGCAAAAAGAAGAATTAGCACACCGTCGAAAAGTTGAAGAAGTTATCGACTTTCTCGAAATCTCTCATATCCGTAAATCTATTGCCGGCACCTTATCTTACGGCTTACGTAAACGTGTTGAATTAGCGCGAGCCATGGCACTAAATCCGAAACTTATCTTACTTGATGAGCCTATGGCAGGGATGAATTTGGAAGAAAAAGAAGATATGGCGAGATACATTCTCGATTTAAATGAAGAATTTGGCATTACCGTGGTCATGATTGAACACGATATGGGCGTTGTTATGGATATTTCCCATGAAGTGATGGTGCTTGATTTTGGTAAGAAGCTAATTTCGGGTTTACCGGATGAAGTCATGGCAGACCCATATGTTAAACGTGCTTATCTCGGGCTTGAAGACGATGACGATGCGGCTGAGCAATCGGTAAAAATAGCGGAGGTAAGCTAATGACTACGCCAACGGTAACAAATAATGATTTTGAAATGGGCGAGCTCAACACTTTCCCGAAAATTTTACAGCACAATGCCGAAAACTGGCCAAATGCGGTTGCCATGCGAGAAAAAGAGTTTGGTATTTGGCATGAGTTTACTTGGGCTGACTACAACAACAGAGTGAAATGGTTGTCGTTAGCTTTGCTTGATATGGGGGTAAACTCAGGTGATGCCATTGCTTTACTTGGTGATAACCGCCCAGAATGGATTTGGGGTGAAGTTGCCGCTCATGCGATGCGCTGTTATTCCATTGGTATTTATCAAGACTCTATGCATGACGAAGTGGTTTACTTGCTTGATAGCAGTGGTGCCACTGTGGTTATTGCTGAAAACGAAGAGCAATGCGATAAGCTGCTGGAGTTAGGTGATGATATTCCACAAGTTAAGTTTATTGTTTATTGCGACCCAAGAGGTATGCGTAAATATTCAGACGAAAGACTGGTTGATATTAACGCTGTCTATCAACGCGGGCAAGAAATTGAAAAAAATAATCCTGAGCGCTACGCGCAATTAATTGCCGCCACCACGTCAGAAGACGTTGCCATATATTGTACAACTTCCGGCACCACGTCTAAGCCGAAAATTGCCTTGTTAAATGGTGGTGATTTTGTCAAACATTGTAGCTCTTACCTTAGAGCTGATCCGCGTTCACCAGGCGATAATTATGTTTCTGTTTTGCCGCTGCCGTGGATTATGGAGCAAGTGTATGCCTTAGGACAAGCCTTGATTGCGCGCCAAATAGTTAACTTTGTTGAAGAGCAAGAAACGCTAATGTCTGATTTGCGTGAAATAGGCCCGAGCTTTGTCTTACTAGCACCGCGTGTTTGGGAAGGTATTTTAGCCGATGTGCAAGCGCGCATGATGGACTCTACGCCGCTAAAACGTAAGCTATTTAATTTTGCCATGAAGCTCGCCGAGCAACGCCAAGCACAAGGTAAAAAGTCCTGGCTCGCTGAGCTGTTGTTAATGAAAGCCTTACGTGATCGCTTAGGTTTTTCATTTTTAAAGTCGGCCGCCACCGGTGGCGCTGCTATGGGGCCTGATACCTTTAGGTTCTTTCAAACCATAGGGGTACCATTACGCCAATTGTACGGTCAAACCGAAATGTGTGGCGCTTACACCGTGCATCAAGCAGATGATGTTGACTACGACAGTGTTGGCATTGCGTTTGATAGTGCGCAAATCAAAGTGATCAATACCGACAAAGCGGGCGTTGGTGAAATTATAGCGAAAACTGTCGGCATGTTTACCGGTTATTTAAACAATCAACAAGCCTACGACGAAGATGTGATTGACGGTTGGATGCAAACCGGCGATGCCGGCTACTTTAAGCCTTCAGGGCATTTAGTGGTTATTGACCGTATTAAAGATCTTGCTTGTACCAGTAGTGGCGCGCAGTACTCACCGCAATATATCGAAAATAAACTGAAGTTTTCGTCCTTTATTGGTGAAGCGGTTATTTTGGGTAAAGAGAAACCATACTTGTCAGCCATTATTTGTATTCGCTTTAGCATAGTTGCTAAGTGGGCTGAGCAAAATGGTTACGCCTTTACCAACTACACCAATTTGTCCACCTTGCCAGAAGTGTATGACAAGCTCGCGGAAGAAATTGCACGAGTTAATGAATCGCTACCTGAAGCACAAAAAATTCATAAATTTATTTTGTTGTACAAAGAACTTGATGCCGATGATGGCGAGTTAACCCGCACGCGCAAAGTGCGTCGAGGGGTTATTGCTGACAAATATGGCGACATTATTTCTTCGATATATAACAACCAAGATGTGGTGGATATTGACACCGTTGTTGTGTTCCAAGATGGCACTAAAACGCGCATTCAAACTCAGCTTAAGGTGATGTCATTGGTTGGTAATCAGCAATCAGGTCAAGCCGCAATTGAGCAAGAAAATGTAGAACGGAGAGCATCATGAATTTTGAATTGTTAACCCAGTTAATCGTCAATGGCCTTATTGTCGGCTTGTTGTATGGCGTGGTCGGCATGTGTTTTGTTTTGGTGTATAAATCCACGCAAATTGTCAACTTTGCTCAAGGGGAGTTTTTACTGGTTGGTGCTTGGGTATGTTGGGCGTCATTGGTTTACCTTGAGTTGCCGTTTTTGGTCGGTTTTTTATTGACCATGGCGTTTATGGCGGTGTTCGGTATTTTAATCCAGATGATTGTGCTACGGCCGATGATCGGCGAACCGATCATTTCCGTGATCATGGTCACCATAGGTTTATCAATATTTTTCCAAGCCTTGATGAAGTGGATATTTGGTGTCTCAGCACAAAGCTTTCCGAAAGTATTTGAAACCGAAAGTATTCAAATTCTCGGACTAAATATTGAAGCGGCGTATTTAATGAGTACGGTGATCGCACTGATTATTATGGTGGCATTCTACTTGTTCTTTAAGCACTCAAAGTATGGCTTAGCGATGCGAGCAACCGCATTCGATCAACAAATTGCCCAAAGTTTGGGTATTTCAGTCAAGCAAGTATTTTCCATGAGTTGGGGCATTGCCGCCACAGTTTCAGCCACCGCAGGCATAGTGATTGGCATGGTTAATGGGGTTTCTAACTCATTATCTGTGATGGGCATTAAAGTTTTCCCTGCCGTTATTTTGGGGGGGCTAGACTCGATAGTTGGCGCGATTGTTGGCGGCTTGATCATCGGGGTATTAGAAAATGTTGCTGAGTTTTTTGATAGCCAATACCTGCAGATTGGCAACATGTACGACATCGCACCATTTTATGTCTTGCTGATCATTCTTTGGTTTAAGCCTTACGGCCTTTTTGGTACCAAAGATATTGAACGTATTTAACCATTTCGCCAAATAGTCATCTTTGATAGCGCTACACAGCAAGATGGTAGCGCAGATTATCGCGAGTTATATCAAGTTTTTAGGAGTTAGTTATGTCGAGTTTAACCATGCGACCGTGCGGAGATTTTCGCACCAGCTATAAACAAGATAACACCATTTTTGAAACCAAAACCATTAAAACCATGGCCATTATTGCCATCGCGTTATTGTGCGCAGCACCCTACGTTGTTGACGCCTATTACCTGACCTTATTTATTCAAATATCTTATTTGGGTATCGCGGCACTGGGCTTAAATATTTTGGTCGGCTATACCGGGCAAATATCCTTAGGTCATGGCGCCTTCTTTGGCTTTGGCGCGTTTGCCTCAGCGTGGATGAATATCTCCTTTGGCATTCCGGTATTTTTATGTATACCCCTTGCTGGTTTTCTCACCATGGGGGTGGGTATGGTGTTTGGTTTACCGGCCTCTCGCATTAAAGGTTTGTATTTAGCGATAGCCACACTGGCGGCGCAGTTTATTTTGGAAGACTTTTTTGCCCGTGCAGAATGGTTTTCTGGTGGCGCTGCGGGTTCGTCGGCTGATCCTATTAGCCTGTTCGGCTTTGCTTTTGACACCGATGAGAGTTTTTTCTATATCGCCTTATTCGCCTTGGTATTTATGTATATCTGGGGTTGTAACTTAATGCGTAGCCGCGAAGGGCGCGCTTTTATTGCCGTGCGTGATCATTACCTGTCAGCCGAAATTATGGGCATCAAACTCAATAAATATCGCCTGTTATCGTTTGGTATTTCGTCATTTTATGCCGGCATTGGCGGCGCGCTGTATGCCCATTACTTAGGCTATGTGTCGGCGGAAGGTTTCACGCTATTTATGTCAATTCAATTTCTCGCCATGATCATTATTGGCGGTCTAGGCTCGATTAAAGGCACCTTGATGGGGGTAGTGTTTATGGTGTTTTTACCGGAAGCGTTAGAAGGCGGCGTTGGCCTAATGAAAATGACGGAATGGGGCAATATTCCTATGGTGGTTGACGGCCTCGCTTACATCAAAGAAATGGCTATTGGTTTAGTGATTATTCTCTTCCTTATTTTTGAGCCTGAAGGTATGGCACATCGCTGGGCGCAAATTAAAAATTATTGGAAATTTTATCCATTTTCATACTAACCGCATATTAAGAGCCTAAATCATTGTTGGCAAAGTAGATAAAAGCAAAACACTCAATAGTAATACCACACAAAAAATTGGCAATATAGCCATTAAAAGTAGAAGGAAAGCGTTATGCAAGATAAAGCAAAATTAAGTTCTCTATTCGTATGCTGTGCTATGGGGATGAGCACTCAGGTTATCGCAAAAGATTCAGTGTTTGTTGGCCATTTAGCCGACATGTCAGGACCCACCGCTTTTGTCGGTAAAAACTATGCCGATGGTGTGCGCGACTCACTGGCTTATATTAATGCTAATGGCGGCATTAAAGGCACGACACTAGAATACGAAACCATTGACTATGCTTACAAAGTGCCACAAGCCATTGCCTCATACAAAAAATGGCATTCACGCAAAAAAATGGTCGCTATGCAAGGTTGGGGTACTGCCGATACTGAAGCACTTATTTCTTTTGTGGCCAAAGATAAAACGCCGGTGTTTTCAGCGTCATATTCGGGGCATTTAACCGATCCTATGGGTAAAAATCCTCATACCAAAAAACCAGCCCCTTATAACTTTTTTTACGGCGCATCCTACTCAGACGCTTGTCGTGGTTTAGTACAATGGGCGGCGCAAGACTGGAAAAATAAAGGTGGAAAAGGTAAACCTAAATTTACCCATATCGGGGCCAACCACCCATTTCCGAATGCACCAAAAGCGGCGTGTGCAGAATACGCCACCGAGCTAGGTTTTGAGGTACAACCATCGGTGGTTGTTTCTATGAAACCCGGCGACTTTAAAGCGCAATGTTTAAGTTTAAAAAGCTCAGGTTCAAACTATGGCTACATAGGTAATTTAGGTGGCTCGGTATTATCACTGGTGAAGTCGTGTAATACCGTTGGTACAGATATTCAGTTTATGTCGAATATTTGGGGCGGCGACAAGAAGATATTTAGTGCTGCCGGTGAAGGCATTAAAGACTATGTCTTTCCGACCATGACGCCATTTTGGACGGATAACGTACCGGGTATGGCGCTAGTGCGCGAAATATCTAAGCATTCTGATAAATCGGGCAAAAAAGAACGTGTACATCATTATATGCGCGGGGTTTGTTCTACCTTCTTTATGAAAGAAGCCATGGAGTGGGCAAAAGATAATGGCGGTATTACCGGTGAAAACATCAAAAAAGGCATGTATGCCCAAAAAAATTGGGTGCCAAAGGGGCTTGAAGGTGTTTGTTTAGCGGCGAACTGGAGCAATGACGATCACCGCGGTATTAACCAAGTTAACATTTACAAAGGTAACTATAACGGTGGCGATATCGCGGTAGAGAAAGTGTCACAAGTTACCTTAGATCGTCGTGACGATTGGTTAGGTTATTAGTTAATAAAACCATGACTGAGTCAGGCAAGGCTTTGCTCAGTCATTTTCAGTGAAAAGTCGTCAAAAAGTAAGTAAAAGGCTAGCGAAAAGCGAGTTAAAGTAAATAACGTAAAATTTATACGGAGTATGTATGTCACAAGCAGCGACAAAATTGCAACCTGCATCACCGATATTAACGGTGAACAATATTGAGGTAGTTTATGACGAAGTAATACAGGTACTTCGTGGCGTTAGTTTAGAGGTACCGGAAGGTGAAATTGTCACCTTGTTAGGCCCCAATGGCGCAGGTAAATCCACCACGCTTAAAGCGATTTCAGGTTTGTTAAAAACGGAAAATGGTGAAGTAACCAAAGGTGACATTAGCTTTATGGGTGAACGCATTGACAGTAAAAATGCGGAAGATGTTGTGCGTAGCGGACTGTTTCAAGTGATGGAAGGGCGTCGAATTGTTGAAGATATGACCTCGCTAGAAAACCTTAAGCTCGGCGCATTTACCCGTAAAGACTCAGAAATAAATAAAGATATTGACATGGTTTATCATTATTTTCCGAGGCTAAAAGAGCGTACTGGTCTTGCAGGGTATTTATCAGGTGGTGAGCAGCAAATGTTAGCAATAGGCCGCGCCTTGATGGCACGACCTAAAATGATTTGCCTAGATGAGCCGTCAATGGGCTTGTCACCGCTGTTAGTTAAAGAAGTGTTTGGCATTATTAAAAAAATTAATCAAGACCAAGGCATTACCATGCTATTGGTTGAGCAAAACGCTAACTATGCTTTAAGAGCAGCCAATTACGGCTATATTATGGAATCTGGAAAAATAGTGCTTGATGGCACCCAAGAACAATTAATGAGTAATGAAGACGTGAAAGAGTTCTACCTTGGTGGCGGCAATGAAGAGCGTAAAAGCTTTAAAGGGCTGAAATCGTATAAGCGTCGTAAGCGTTGGTTGTAAATTACCTAATTTATTTATTGTTACTATGCGTCATATTGTCTGGCGCAAAGCGCAATGTACTATTCATTTTATCAATAAAACGATTGAGCCATTATGTCTAACTATTTTCACCCCAATGAACAGCAAGCTCGCGACGAACGAGAGCAATCTTTGTTTGCGCGCCTGCCTGAGTTTATTGCTAAAGCGCAACAAAACAGCCCTCATTATCAAGCACGCTTCGCTGATATAGATGCTAAAAGTATTAACACACGAGCTAAACTTGCTCAGTTGCCAATCACCCGAAAATCAGAGCTTATTCAGTTGCAAAAAAAGCAGCGACCTTTTGCGGGGATTAATGCTCAAAATGCTCAGCTAAGCCGAATTTTTCAATCACCGGGGCCGATTTACGACCCTGAAAATTGTCAGCATGACTGGTGGCGCATGGGGCAAGCGTTTGCTGCTGCCGGTTTTGTCGCTGGCGATATGGTGCAAAACTGTTTGTCTTATCATTTAACCCCAGGTGGATTTATGCTCGACTCTGGTGCGCAGGCAGTTGGTTGCAGCGTTATTCCTGCAGGGCCCGGACAAACTGAGCAGCAACTTGATATTATTGAAGATTTAAAACCACAAGGTTATTGTGGCACACCGTCATTTTTAAAAATATTATTAGCTAAAGCCAAGCAGCAAGGGCGTGATGTTAGTAGCCTTAACAAGGCGCTTGTCACCGGCGAAGCATTACCGCAAACTTTGCGTGATGAATTTACCCATGCAGGGATTGACGTGTTACAAGCCTATGCAAGTGCCGACGTTGGTTTGATTGCTTATGAAAGTATCGCAGACGAGGGGTTAATTATTGCTGAAGACTTGATTGTCGAAATTGTGCGACCAGGCAGCCTTGAGCCGGTTGCCGATGGCGAAATTGGCGAAGTGGTGGTAACCAGTTTTAATAATGACTACCCGCTAATTCGTTTTGCCACCGGTGATTTATCTGCGATAAAATCGGGCGTCAGTGCGTGCGGTCGCAGCAATATGCGTATTAAAGGCTGGCTTGGTCGCGCTGACCAAACGACAAAAATAAAAGGTATGTTTGTTCACCCAGAGCAAATTGAACGGGTACGACTGACTCATCAAAACTTACCCAAAGCACGCTTAACGGTTAGCCAAAAAAACCATCAAGACCAAATGCATTTACAGTGTGAATTTGACGCGAAAAGCGGCACGGATACTGACATTGATACCGCGCACTTATTAGCGGCACTAAAAGAAAGTTTGCAACAATTCACTAAGCTCAATGGTAGCGTTGAATTGATGGCGCTTGGCAGCTTGCCGGATGACGGCAAAGTGATTGATGATAAAAGAGTGATTAATTAACCTGAAGGTCGATTATCTTCCGTAAGAAAAACGAATATTTATTGAGACCAAATAGCTAAAAATAAGGAATACCTTGTGACACAAATCGCCTTTCAAGATTGTTACCCCGACGAATTGAGCCATTGCTATGGCTGCGGTAAAAATAACAGTGACGGCCATCAACTAAAAAGTTATTGGTTTACCGAGCAAGGAAAAATTGCGCCAGAGTTGGCAGAGCACACGGTTGCGCACTTTATGCCGTCTCGTCGACATACCGCTATTCCCGGTTTTGTTTATGGCGGCTTATTAGCCTCCTTGATCGATTGTCATGGTACCGGCAGTGCCGCTGCTATGGCCTATCGCCAAGAACAACGTGAAATGGAATCTTTGCCAGCTTTACGCTTTGTTACCGCGGCATTAAACGTCAGTTACTTAGCCCCGACACCTATGGGTGTTGAACTTGAACTTATTGGCACTTTTACTGAAATAAAAGCCAAGAAAATAGTGACCGAAATAACCGTATCTGCCAACGGTGTTATTTTCGCCAAAGGCACAGTGATCGCGGTAAAAATGCCAGAGACTATGGGATAAGCACGCGCTAGATCAAAATAAACCTTTATTGAATGCGATAACCTCACACCATGTGGTGATCACAGCTTTGGGATTTAAGCCCATGGTGAGCAGGAGGTTTTATGTTTTACTTATATTTAGGATATGTACTTGCCCAATCGTATTCAGTTATTGAAAAAATAGCGCTATCAAACATATCCATTTTAGCGATATTTTTCTCTATGGTGGTCTTTTTTATTTGGTCGATATTGCCAGTTACCGGTTATTTAGTTGCACAATTTTTTAAGGGTAAGGGGCAGTTGCCAAACAAAGTGTTATTTGTGTCTGGCGTTTCATTAGGCGTAATTGAAAACTTGTTATTTCACTTTAACTTTCTAGTTTATGGACAAGAAACTCTGGGCACTTGTTTAATATTTTTCTTGTCTTTTGTGTTGGCTTGGCTCCCTTATCGTCAGTCAACCTCAGCGGCTTAGTACTGTGTTTTATTTGTCCAATTGATGTCTGCGCTTATTGTTTATCAGCAGTGTGCTTTAGCTCTTGTTGCGTTTGTTCTATTAACTCAGCAAGGGTATTAATAACGGTATGCACTGCACTGGGAAGCTGGTCTATTTCCACGGCATCGATTAAATTTTTCACCGCTAAACCTAATTCGGTATCCCCTTCAATTTTTAAGCGGCGTTGAAAGAATAAGGTATCGGGATCTTGCTTTCGCCCCGCAATTAACAATAAATTATCACCTGAGGCACTAAAACTAACATCTTCAGTGATTGCTTGTTGAGGGGTTGCCATGATCAGCTGATTGTTTTCAAAGCTTAACCACCAATGAAGATCAATATCGGTAATCGATATTTTTAACCACTTTCCCGTTAAAAACTCAAAATCGTCATCGGCAATAGCTTCTTTAAATATCGAATGTAGTAAAGATATGAGTAGCGACTTTTGCAGATAAAAGGGCACAAGGCGCAAGCTAGGTTTTAATATTTTGGGTAATAATGTTAAAGCACTACTACGCACGCTCAAGGGTAATTGCGCTAAGCTGGCCTTGCGGCTAACGCGGTTGAGGCTGCTGGTAAGCTCGCTGAACATAATGTATTGCCCTCTTATTATTGCCCGTTTGCTGGCAGCGTTAGCTATTGCCGCCAAGGCGATGTCTGGCAAAACAGTATCACCCTTGGCAAAAAACAGTGATGAACTAGATCAAAGTTTCGCGCTGCTCACTTTCAAATAAAAACCATTTGCCCAAATATTCACGCATAGAGTTATTTTATATCAAATAATCACTTATCTAAGCTAGGTACACTGCCAAGCACATATCATTTACGGTGAATATTTAGGTTTGGAACTTATGGAGCTTTTATGTCCTGCAGGCAATTTACCTGCACTGAAAACGGCTATCGATAACGGCGCGGACGCGGTTTATATTGGCATGAAAGACGATACCAACGCCCGTCACTTTGCCGGCCTTAATTTTAATGATGGCAAGTTAGCGAAAGCCGCTGATTATGTGCATCAACAGGGCAAAAAGCTACATGTTGCCATTAATACTTTTGCTCACCCTGGCGGGGAAGACCGTTGGCGAAAAGCGGTCGATAATGCAGTGGTGATGGGTTGTGATGCTTTGATCATTGCCGATTTAGGTATTTTGGATTATGCCGCCAATAAATATCCGGATGTTGAGCGTCATGTGTCGGTGCAAGCATCAACGACTAATTTGGCTGCCATCGAATTTTTTAAAGATAATTTTGCTGTAGAGCGTGTGGTATTGCCACGCGTGTTGTCAGTGCAGCAAGTGCGTCAATTAGCCAAAAACAGTCCAGTAAAGCTAGAAGTATTCGCCTTTGGCAGCCTTTGCATTATGTCTGAAGGACGCTGTTATCTTTCATCCTATATGACCGGCGAGTCACCCAATACTGCAGGAGCCTGTTCGCCGGCAAAATATGTCCGTTGGCAAGACACCGAACAAGGCTTAGAGAGTCGACTAAATAATGTCTTGATTGACCGTTATCAACGTGATGAAAACGCCGGCTACCCAACCTTATGCAAAGGCCGTTTTGAAGTAGACAACAATATTTATCATGCCTTAGAAGAGCCAACGAGCTTGAATACGCTAGAGCTGATCCCAGAGTTAGCCAGCATGGGGATTGCCTCGGTGAAAATTGAAGGCCGACAACGTAGCCCCGCTTATGTTGAACAAGTGACGAAAACCTGGCGAATGGCGCTTGACCGCTTTGCTGAAAACCCTGAGCAATATAAAGTTGAACAGGCGTGGATGAATACCTTAGCCAACCTTTCTGAAGGTAGCCAAACCACCTTAGGGGCGTATCATCGCAAATGGCAATAGCGCGCTCAAACAGCCTGTTTATTTTGAATGAATCCTTTCACATATGACTAGCTATATGATGTGTGGAAAATAATTATTGGAAGCAATGATGAAATTATCTCTTGGCCCAAGTTTGTTTTTTTGGCCGAAAAACCAAGTTGAAGCCTATTATCAACAAGCACTAAGTAGTAGCGCCGATATCATTTATTTAGGTGAAACTGTCTGTTCAAAGCGTCGTGAATTACGCGCAAAAGACTGGATAAACCTTGCCAAAGCGCTAGCGAATAACAGCGACAAACAAATTGTGCTTTCCACCATGACCTTATTAGAGTCACCGGCAGAGCTGCAAACTTTGCGGCGCCTGTGTGCGAATGGTGAATTACTCATTGAAGCGAATGATTTAAGTGCGGTGCAAATGATGCACGAGCAAAAATTGCCTTTTGTTGCCGGCCCTGCCATTAATTGCTACAACCTAGCGACTTTAAAAGTGCTGATCAAACAAGGCATGAGTCGTTGGGTTATGCCGGTTGAATTATCGGGTGACTGGTTAAAAACCTTGCTACAACAAGCCGACGAGCATAACTTACGCCATCAGTTTGAATGTGAGGTGTTTGCGTGGGGCTATATGCCACTGGCTTACTCGGCACGGTGTTTTACCGCACGCTCAGAAGATCGAGCGAAAGATGATTGCCAATATTGCTGTATTAACTATCCACAAGGGCGAAAAATGAATAGTCGTGAAGGCGAGCGAGTGTTTATGTTAAACGGCATTCAGACCCTGTCAGGCTATCAATATAACTTGATTAATGAGCTGCCAGATATGGCCAGTATTGGCGTGGATATTGCCCGAGTTAGTGCCGATAGCGAGCAGGCGTTTACTATGCTCGAGCGATTTTCTCAGCAGCTTGTACAAGCGAAAACGCATGCCCTTGATGGCGTTGAAGAGTGCAACGGCTATTGGCATAAAATTGCGGGTATGTCAGTGGTATAATGGCGAACAACACCTTAGTAAAAATATCGCCTTGCTAATCCCGATTAAATGGCGATAATAGCCTCGCCTTTATGCCATTAGTTGTTAGTGATAGAACTCATTATGCGCCTCGATAAATTTATTTGTAAAAGTACTGAACTGACCCGCACCGAAGCGAAAAAATTGCTGAAAATGGGTACAGTCACGGTGAACGATATCGTGATAAAAGATCCCGCAACACAGGTACATGAAAACAATCATATTGCTATTGAGGGGCAAACGCTTACCGCGCGTAGTTCGCGTTATATTATGCTGCACAAACCACAAGATACCATTTGCTCGAATGTTGATGAAATCTACCCGTCGTTATTACACCTTTTGGATGTTGATCGGGCGTTCGATATGCATATTGCTGGGCGTTTAGATGCGGATACCACAGGTTTAGTGTTGATCACGGACGACGGTCGTTGGTCGCACAATATTATTTCGCCAAAAAAACAATGCGAAAAAGTCTATCGTGTTTGGCTGCGTAGTCCATTAAAAGCTGATACCGCCGAGAAATTTAGCCATGGCGTACAATTACAAGGTGAGGACGGCTTAACGCGACCAGCAAAGTTAGAGCAAGTTAACGAAAAAGAAGTATTGCTCACCATTACCGAAGGCAAATACCATCAAGTTAAACGCATGTTTGCCGCGGTTGGCAACAAAGTAGTCGGCTTGCACCGCGAACAAATTGGCGCAATAAAATTAGCGAATTTAGCGCTAGGTGAATGGCGTTACCTAACACAAAATGAAGTCGATGAGTTTTTATAAGCCCTTTCACAAAAACTCTCAGCGAAAGTAGGTTAAAAAAAGTGCTAAACTTTTTTTAACCGCTGCCGATTTAGTGAGCAATAAAAGCAAGTTTTTTTCGTGTTTGTCTGTGTATATACGCACGGCGCTTGCTATAAGAGACTATTTTTTACTGAAAGAGAGGGTGTAATGGACGTTTTAACTGAGCTGCTACCGTCAAGCTATACCGGTAAAACTGAGCCATCAGCAAAAGATAGCCGTCGGCACCCCCAAGATAAAAAACAAGCGGATGATGAACAGCCCGCAAAGCCCCATAAACTAAGCAAAGAAAACACTGATAAGCCAGAATTTGTTGAGCGCCGCTCAGGTGAAGATCGTCGCCTGAAGCAAGTGAATAGAGGACGTTGGCTAGAGTCTCGTGATCGAAAAGATCGGCGAGCAAATCCGACAAATGTATTTGTAAAGGTCTAATAACTAGGTTTGCAAAAGCAATGTTGCCAAATACGTTACCGTATTAGTGAACGCGACTATATTCGGCAAATATCGCCGTTAATTTTCCAGAGGTTTTTAATTGTGTGATGGCTTGGTTGATCTGGTCTACGGTGGCCTTTTTCACATTCGGCGAAAACACGCAGTGAATATCATTATTGTTTAATATGACGACAGAGTCCGATGTTGATTTGGTTAAAAATGAAGCTTCGACTTTAGGAATGATAAAGCCAGCAAGCTGTTTTCTTTGATATTTTTTATAGCTTTGTTCAGGGGTTAAACTGTCAACACGGCGTATATTATTGTTTTTGAGGTAAGGTGCCAGTTCAGGATAAACGTAACCGAGCGATGTGCCAATTTTTAGCTGCTGATAATAAGCAAGCTCCTGCAAAGAATTTAGCCCTTTATTATTGATTAAAAAATCAGGATTTTTATAAATCACCTTACTCCATTGTAAGCTGCTTTGCTGGTACCATAAAGGATTAGCGAGACAATGCATATCAATGGTGTTGTCAATTAACGCTTGTGTAATACGCTTACGAGGAATCGCTATCATTTCTAGCGATGTATTTAAGTTTTTTGCAATAGCATGCGTGATATCAAATAAAATGCCGTGAGTTGGCTTACCTGCGCTATCAAAAAATAGTTGTGGTGCAATGTTTTGACGATAATAAGAGGTTTTGAGCGTTGTCATATTCGCTAAGCTGAAATTGGACGTTAACAGTAGAACAAGTATTATTATCGGCTGAAAAAGTCTTTTGAGAGTAAACAGTCGTGTACTTATTATCGTAGGCATAAATGTTATTTTTTTGGGTTTAACTCGTTGAATTTAGCCATTTGTTCTTCGGTTGCTGGCAGTTGATGTTTTGCTTTCCATTCGCTATATGACATACCATAAACTTGCTCGCGAGCGCTGTCAATATCCACGTCAACACCGAGCTTTTCAGCTTCTGCTACCGTCCATTTAGAAAAACAGTTACGACAAAAACCGGCCAGGTTCATAAGTTCAATATTTTGCACATCTTTACGATTGTCTAAATGCGCCAGTAAGCGACGAAATACCGCCGCTTGAATTTCAATTTCTTTATCCATAATGCCCTCTAAACGGTGATAGCCTAAAACTGATTAACTTGTTCTGGCTTTGGTTTTTTATAAGGTCTGATCTGCACTATCATGCCCATATACGGGTGGTCAAAATAATGCACTTCACCACTGATCACGCGGCGATTTTGCTGAAAACGAATCGCTTTTGCTTGAGGCGCAAGGGTGTTTTTATCGACATGCTCACTACCTTGTAACGGGGTAGCTGCTAATTTCGCTGTCGCCAGTTCACTTAAGTTTTTGTCCAAAATGCTAAAATCGGCAGTAATAAACAAATAATGTTTTAAATGAATATTAAACATGCCATCAATCAGCCATTCTTGGAGCGGCGGCACAGGTGCGGCTGCAGTCCTTGGTGTTGCTTGCTCAGCTGTGTTAAGCGTTAAATCATCAGGTTGTAAGCGCTCAAGCAAAAAATCAGCATCTTCGGGGACGCTCGATATTTGCGCGACTATCTCGGCTATACGGGCTTGTTTTAATTGCTCTAAGGCCAATGTTTCACTATTAATCACATGATTTTCAGCAACTTGTTCGCCAACAATTTGTTGATGCATTTCGCCCTCAAACTTATTAACTAATTCGACTGATACGTTGGGTTGCGTTTTTTGGTACTGTGTTAGTTGTTTTTTATAGTCGAGTGCGAAGTTATCACCGGCAAACATTCTTACCGGTACCGATTGCTTTTTAGGTCGGGCAACTTGACGCCAGCCCATATGTAACATAGGGCGAAAGTTTTTGCTATAACGTAAGTCTTGAATAACATCGCCCAATTTTAATGATGCTTTGCCTAGTAAATGGGTGCTGTTATTGTTTAGGTTTTCTTCGGCATGAATGCGCAATGGCACTTTCGCTATGTCAAAACCGTTGTAGTTAAAGTAAGGATCATTGGCTTTGACGTCCGCAAAGTACTTTTCGTCAATTTTGCAGAATGATTTGTCTGAAATGTTATCGTTATATTGAAATGTTAATGTGGTAAACGCTTGCTCTGCCGCTAGCACTAGCGCTTGTTGCTGTGCTTGCTCTGCAGCGGATAAAACATTTAACGTATCACTGACTAAGTCAGCTTCATCTACAGTCGCATTAATATCTTGTTGTGGCGTTAAGGTGCTAGCGCTATTTTTGTTATTAAAGCTCGCTGTGTTATCGCTAAATTCGTCCTTGGTATCAGTTGCGGAAAATGATGATGGAGCGAGTTGTGCTATTTCGGCTAAGGATTTTTCACTAAAAAGTGTCGGCAGTTTGGCATGCTCAGTAACTAGATCTGTCGATGCTTGTTCTGTGTCACAGTTTGGCAACAGTTGCTTTAAACTGGCGATATCTGGGTTTAAGTACTTGCTGAGCAAGTCTTCCACTTTTTGGTACTTTGGTAATGTGACTTGTTCTGGAAACTGTTCTTTTAGCTGATTTTTATCGCCTAATTGACTAAAAAGAATAACTTCGACTTCAAACCATCTATCGTTGTTATTTTGTGCTGCAGCCTGTGCCCATGCGGGTATGATAAGTGCGGCAGTAGATAAAAGTAGCTGAGTTAATTTCATTCATTTTCCAGTTAAGGGTTACGTTGTCGAGCGATTACTTGCGTAAATTCATCACTATGGTAGCAAAAGTTGTCCATGACTTACATTATGCCCGTAAATGTTTTGCTAATTCATTGAGCATGGTAGTGATCATGATAAAACGTGATTTGTCATCTTCAGCAACTTGTTTAAACTTCAATTTATTGGCGCCATCCATTTTATAAATATTGGGCTGTTGCTGAATTAAGCCAATGATAAACATAGGGTCAACTTTAGTATCTCCGCTAAATTCAATGGCGCCACCCGCAGGGCCAGCGTCAATACGGGTGATACCAATTTTTTCAGCTTTAAGTTTTAGCTTGGCTATATGCACTAAATTTTTCGCCGCTTGCGGTAATAATCCAAAACGGTCGATCAACTCTACTTGCACCTCGTCTAGCGCTTGTTTGGTTTTGCAGCTGGCAATACGTTTATATAAACTTAACCGTAAACTGACATCAAAAATATAATCATCAGGTAACAGGGCAGCAACGCGTAAATCAACTTCGGTTTGGGTTTTTATCACTTGGTCGAGAGATAGTTGCTTACCTTCTTTGAGCGCGGCGACTGCGCTATCAAGCATTTCCATATACAAGCTAAAGCCAACTTGACTCATCGACCCGCTTTGATCTTCACCTAATAACTCGCCGGCACCACGGATTTCTAAATCATGGGTCGCCAGCGTAAAACCTGCGCCTAAATCTTCCAATGAGGCGATGGCTTCAAGGCGTTTTTTCGCATCTTTGGTCATGCGTTTTTCATGCGGCGTTAGCAAATAAGCGTAGGCTTGATGATGCGAGCGTCCCACGCGACCACGCAACTGATGCAATTGCGCTAAGCCTAAGTGATCGGCGCGATCCATGATAATCGTGTTAGCACTGGGTACATCAATACCGGTTTCAATAATGGTGGTACACACTAAAACATTAAAACGTTGATGATAAAAATCACTCATAATGCGCTCAAGCTCACGTTCACGCATTTGCCCGTGGGCGGTAATAATTTTCGCCTCCGGTAAGAGTGCCTGAATATCAGCGGCGGTTTTATCTATAGTGTCTACATTGTTATGTAAGAAATATACTTGGCCACCACGCAATATTTCCCGAAGGATAGACTCGCGAATTAAGGCATCGTCGCGTTGTCGAACAAAGGTTTTCACTGCCAAACGCTTCGCTGGAGGTGTGGCAATAATGGATAAGTCGCGCATGCCGCCCATGGCCATATTTAAGGTACGGGGGATCGGTGTTGCCGTAAGGGTTAAAATATCAACATTGGAGCGTAGCTGTTTGATTTTTTCTTTTTGTTTAACACCAAACCTATGTTCTTCATCAACAATCAATAAACCTAAATCTTTATATTTAATACTGTTTTGCAATAGTTTATGGGTACCAATTAAGATGTCTATTTGCCCTGACTCCACTTTATTGATCACCGCATTTTGCTCTTTTGCAGTTTTAAAGCGCGACAATACTTCAATGCTAACCGGCCAATTGGCGAAACGGTCTCGGAAGTTTTCGTAATGCTGCTGAGCGAGTAGGGTGGTGGGCACTAATATTGCCACTTGTTTGCCGTCGTTTACCGCAACAAAGGCGGCGCGCATCGCGACTTCGGTTTTACCAAAACCGACATCACCACAGACTAATCTGTCCATCGCTTGTGGCGATAGCATATCAGAGATCACGGCATTAATGGCTTGCTCTTGATCTAAGGTTTCTTCAAAACCAAAACTGTCGGCAAAGGCGCGGTAATCCGCTTTGTCTCGTTTAAAACTATAGCCATGATTACTCGCACGCTTGGCGTAAATATCAAGTAACTCAGCGGCAACGTCACGGACTTTTTCCGCCGCTTTTTGTTTGGCCTTACTCCAAGTGTCGTTACCTAGCTTGTGCAACGGCGCGTGATCGGCATCAGCGCCGCTATAGCGACTAATTAAGTGCAGTGCGGCAACCGGGACATAAAGTTTCGCTTCGCTGGCATAACTCAACATGAGAAACTCTGTGGTAATGCCGCCATTTTCAATGGTTTGTAAGCCCATATAGCGACCAATACCATGCTCGATATGTACCACAGGCTGACCGATACTTAGCTCGGCTAAATTTTTAAATATTGCGTCGTTTTGAATATCTTGTTGTTTATTGCGACGGCGAGTTTGACGGACGCGATCGCCGAGTAATTCTGCTTCGGTGATCAGCGCAATGGCATTCTTTTTCGCACTGCCTTTGGCTTGAAAAATAAAGCCTGCACTTAAGGCATTGACCGTAATACCTATTTGTTCGTTGCTATCAACAAAATCTTCAATACTGTCAAAGGTGTTGGGTTTTAGTTGGTTGCGTTGTAGCAGCTCTAATACACTTTCACGTCGACCTTGGCTTTCAGCAACAAATAGTAATTTATTAGGCGTTTCCTTACTGGCAACAAAGTTGTTAAGCAATTCAAATGGCTGCTTGAGTTTATGATCTATGGTTAAGTCCGGTAATGAATGAACATCAAATTGCACTTGTGAGCTTTTAACGTCTTCATCACTTAGCTCAGGCTTTAAGTTGATACGATCAAAAGGTTTTAGGGCGCTGTAGAGCTCTTCACCATTGAGAAATAACTGTGTCGGCGGCAATAACGGACGCGTAGGATCATAGCGCCTATCTTCATAGCGATATTCAATATCGGTCCAGTAATGTGCTAAGGCTTTGTCAATATCGCCACTAACAATGACTAAGGTATTATCGCTAAGGTAGTCACATAAGGTATTGGTGTGTTGAAAAAATAACGGTAAATAATATTCAATACCGGCGGGCATAATGCCGCTACTGACTTGATGATAAATCGATTCTTTATCGATAGTGCTAGTAAATAGTTCGCGGTATTGGCTACGAAACAAGTTGGTGCCGTCAGTATCGGTGGGAAACTCGTGTGCCGGCAATAAATTAATGCCAGAGATTTTATCACTTGAACGTTGATTTTCTGGATCAAATAAACGAATTTCGTCAATTTCATCATCGAAAAAATCTAATCGGTATGGGGTTTTACTGCCCATGGGAAATAAATCAAGAATGGCGCCGCGCGCTGAAAACTCGCCGTGTTCCATCACCTGATCAACACAGCGATAACCGCTAGCCTCTAGTGCTTTCCTAAGTTGGTGTAAATCTTTTTTATCACCTTTTTCGATGATCAGGCTGTTAGCTTCTAAGTATTGTTTGGGCGCCAAACGTTGCATTAAGGTGGTGATCGGCACAATAATAATGCCGCTTTCCATGCGCGATAATTGATACAAGGTCGCTAACCGCTGAGAAATAATATCTTGATGCGGTGAAAAGGTATCGTATGGCAAGGTTTCCCAATCAGGAAATAAGCAAATAGGCAGTTGTGCTTGTTGATTTAAACTGGCGAGTTCTTGCTCTAAGCGCAATGCCGAGGGAGTGTCGTGTGTTAGTAATAATATCGGCTGCTGCCTTGATAACGCACCGTGATAAATAGCGACAGTGGCACTACTGCCGGGTAGGTTTTGCCAGACTTTTTTATCGGCATTTTTACCACGGCTTTTAGCTAAAACTGGATTGAATAGACTAACGTTTTTGCTCATATTTGCTCTTTTTATTTTGCAGATAACGGGGCTGATAGCCTGACACTTTGCGCGACATTAACAGCGTAATTTCGCGCTATCTTAGCATGAGAGTTACTAGAATTTTAACCGCTAAATTTATCACCTTCGAACTTTTGCCCGATCGGCTGTATAGATAGACAAAGCAGCAGAAGATCTCAGTATTTAAAGCGTGTATAATGGCGAAAAATTGAATCGCTTACGAGGTGTTAACCGCGAGCGTAGATTTAATCTAACATTGGCCAGCGCCCCGCGCTGGATTTTTGGAGAAGTTTGTGACTAATAACGATGTTTTACGTCGCCTAAGATATACCTTTAATTTTAATGATCAAAAAGTGATTGCTATTTTTGCCGCTGGTGAAATGACCGTTACCCGTGAGCAAATTAGTAACTGGTTAAAAAAAGAAGAAGATCCCGCTTATGTTAATTGCCCAGACAATGCGTTTGCCCGATTTTTAAATGGCTATATTAATGAGCGTCGCGGTAAAAAAGATGGCGAGCCGGCTAAAGTTGAAAAGCGTTTAAATAATAATATTATTCTCACTAAGCTAAAAATTGCGTTTAACTTAAAAGCAGAAGATATTATTGAGATGTTAGCGTCAGTAAACTTTCGTTTAAATAAACCTGAATTAAGTGCCTTTTCTCGTAAGCCAGATCATAAAAACTACCGTGAATGTAAAGATCAAGTGTTACGTAATTTTTTGCAGGCTGTTGATAAAAAATTCCACGTTCAGCGCCGTGCCAAAGCGCCTAGCCAAAACTCGGAACCTAGTAAAGATAAGCTAGAAAAAGTGTTAGAAAATAAAAACTATAATGCCGCTAAGCCTAACGCCAGTAAACTTTATGTTAACCCGAACAAAACGCAAGTTGAACGAAAACCCGGTGAGCGTAAAGTACTTAAACTTAAACCGAAAGATATTTGGGGCGAGTAGCCATTATATTTCCCTAGATATTTGTACTATAAATAAGCTATATTTTTATTTAATGGTTCGAATGATTCTAACGAATAATAAAAACAAGGAATTTATTGTGTCGGAAAATGATCAAGCCCCAGAAATTGTTGCTATTCCAAGCTGGTTTAACGTTGCCGCGATATTAGCGTTAGTATGGAACTTACTTGGCGTTATGGCCTTTGTGAGTCATATGATGATGACGCCAGAAATGATTGCCGCTTTACCCATAGCCGAGCAAAATTTATATGCCACTGTGCCGTTATGGGCAACCGCTGCCTTTGCGGTTGCAGTGTTTGCCGGCGCTTTAGGTAGCTTAGCGCTATTAATGAAAAAAGAATTTTGTTATCAGTTGTTTGTTGCGTCATTTATCGGTGTTGTCGTACAAATGTTTCATTCGTTTTTTATCAGTAATTCTTATGAAGTCTATGGACCCGGCGGCACTATAATGCCAATTATGGTGCTTGTGATTGCATTTATCTTAGTGCGCTTTGCCGCTAAAGGTAGCAATAATAATTGGTTTAGCTGATTTGATAATACCTACCATCATAGTTTGAGCGTTTAAAGCCTGCAGTTGCAGGCTTTTTAATTTTTATCTTTCGTTATTCGTCTATAAAATCAACAAATTGTCCCGTACTAGTGTTACTATTTAGCTCCTACTTTTGACAAAATAGTTTTGCAAATAGATGCTGGAAAATTTGAAAACTAAATTACTGGGTGCGGCGCTATGTGCTGTAGTTGCCATTACAGCCAGTGTTGTTGCAAGCCATTATCAAGTGCCGGTAATGCTTTTTGCGCTACTGTTTGGCTTGTGTCTACATGCTTTTTATCGCAATAATGCTATTCAACGTGGTGTCAATTTTTGCGCTCGAGAGCTACTGCGCTTCTGTGTTGGCTTACTCGGCGTGCGCATCGCTTTTGCTGATATTGTTTCCCTTGGTATTACTCCGGTCATTATTGTGATGGTGAGCATGGTGTTAACGATATTTTTTGGCGTGTTGCTTGCGCGTGCGTTAGGTTTAGCAAAAACCTTTGGTGTATTGTCAGGTGGCGCGGTTGCCGTTTGTGGTGTATCGGCAGCGGCGGCAATATCAACGGTATTACCAAATGATAAAACTCAGGAAAAATATTTTGCCTTAACGGTTATTGGCATAACGACGTTTAGTACCTTGTCGATGATATTTTACCCACTTATCAGCAACTATTTAGGTTTTTCATATCAACAAGCCGGTGTTTTTATTGGCGGTGCAATTCACGATGTCGCGCAAGTGGTTGGTGCCGGTTATAGTATTTCACCGCAAGCGGGCGATGTTGCAACCTATATTAAGCTGCTAAGAGTGGCAATGCTAATGCCGGTGGTGGTGATGGTATTTTGGGCGTTTAAAGAAAAAGACAGTGAAATTTCTGGCGGTGTTAGTGCTTTTATTCCCGGCTTTTTGATCATGTTTTTTGTTTTGGCATTTTTGAAAAATGTTGGCTTATTGCCGGCTGGGTTAGTTGATATTATCCGCAGTATTTCAAGTCATTTATTGGTGGTGGCTATGGCGGCAATCGGCGTTAAAACCTCGTTAAAACAGGTGTTTTCGGTTGGTTGGCGTCCGGTATTGTTAATGGGCAGTGAAACCGTGTTTTTGGCGGGGTTGGTTGTTTCTGGTATTTTAGTCTTTTATTAATTATCGCTTATTGTTGAAAATAACGTGATGTAGCGCGTCTATTAACAACAAACACTGCCGAGTTTAATAATCACTTTCTAGCGCATTCGCTTCGTTAATCCGCTCGACTCTGGCTTCTTCTTCGGCAAATGCGGCTTTAATTTCTTCTAATACCGTATCAACATCGGCACTGGCGGTGTTTTCTGTGAATTTACCGCTCAACACGGTTTCAGGTGTCAGTTCGCCACATTCAAATAATGCCCATATTTCTTCGCCGTATTTGCTTTGTTTTAATGGCGGACAAAATTGACTGTAGTAATTAGTCATATTAGTGACATCGCGCATTAACATAGCATAGGCATTATTGTTCGCGGAAGCGTCAACGGCTTGTGGCAGGTCAATAATCACTGGTCCGTAATCATCCACTAAAACATTAAATTCTGATAAGTCGCCATGAATCACACCGGCGCAGAGCATTAATTTCACATAATGCATGATTAAGCTATGGTCTTCTTGCGCTTGTTCAGCTGACATCACCACATCGTTTAAGCGTGGTGCTACATCGCCGTCATCATTGGTAACGAGTTCCATCAATAACACGCCCTCGAAACAGCCAAACGGTTGCGGCACGCGCACACCGGCTTGCGCTAAAGTGTACAGCGCGTCAACTTCAGCGTTTTGCCATGCTGATTCTTGTTGGTCGCGGCCATATTTTGAGCCTTTTTCCATTGCCCGCGCACGGCGGCTATTGCGGCTTTTTCTACCTTCTTGATATTGCGCTGCTTTTTTAAAGCTGCGTTTTATGGCTTCTTTGTAAACTTTCGCACAGCGAATTTCATCGCCGCATCGCACCATATAAACCGTGGCTTCTTTTCCACTCATTAATTGGCTGATTACTTCGTCTACTAGGCCATCATCAACAAGTGGCTGGATGCGTTTAGGTATTTTCATAGCGCCGTTATACCTTAGTTGCGGTTAGGAAGATAGAACAAAATTATAACTTTTTATTTATCAAATGATTAAAACCTATTCAGTTGAGGTAATATAGGGAAATACACTTATCACGCTCTGCACAATGAAGCTCAGTACCGTAAAGAGAAGCGCCATGATCCCATTTATTAGTCAACTACCCACCGATGATAAAGCGCGCTGGATAACGGCATTAAATCGGACAATGCCGGATGAACAGGTTGTCGATGTTGAGAGACTCTCATCGGCAGACAAAAGAGCCTGTCAGTTTGCCATTGTTGCAAATCCTGATCCTAAAGCACTGGCCGAATTTGAAAACTTAACTTGGCTGCATAGCCTTTGGGCCGGGGTAGAGCATTTAATGGCGCAGTTAGCTGATTCGCCACTTCAAGTGGTACGTTTAATTGATCCAGTGTTAAGTCAAACGATGGCGGAAGCGGTGTTAGCGTGGAGCCTATATTTACATCGAGATATGCCGCGCTATGCCCAGCAGCAGCGACAGCAAGTCTGGCTGCAACATCGGCATGTGCCAGCGAGTGAACGACGTATTGGCATTCTTGGCTTGGGGGAGTTGGGCAAAGCAAGCGCGAAAAAATTACAGCAACAAGGCTTTCAGGTCATGGGCTGGAGCCGTAGTGCGAAAAATATGACCAATATCAGCAGTTATTGTGGTGAGCAGGGGTTAACTGAGATGGTGAGTCAAAGCGATATTCTTGTTTGTTTACTGCCATTAACGGCTGCCACCCATGGTATCGTAAATCAAACATTGTTGGCGAATTTGCCCAAAGGCAGTGCGCTTATTAACTTTGCCCGTGGTGGCATTGTTGATACTAAAGCCTTGTTGTGTGCCTTAAATACGGACCACCTTAGCCATGCGGTACTTGATGTCTTTGAGCATGAGCCACTGAGTGCTTCGAGCGAGCTTTGGCAGCATTCAGATATCACCATTTTACCGCATATTTCTGCCGCAACTAATCTAAGTAGTGCTTGTGAAATAGTCGCTAAAAACATTAATGAATATCGCCGCACAGGGTTGATCCCAACGGCGGTAAATAAAGCACAGGGTTATTAACACTTGAGCTTATTATTTTTATGTTCTCTTGTGCGTAATCCGTTGATAGCGTAAATGCCGAAAAGCAAATTATGGTTTATATCGCCTTGGCATATATCACATAACGCTGATTGGCGTTGCTGTTAAGCCCGTTAAATGGGTAGCAAGTGATCAATACCAACATTGATTCATCGGCGGGTAACGGTAGTTGCCCGAGCGAGGCGTCAACAATATCTATACTTTGCACCTGATATTTTTTTGCTTGTCCTCGGCTATTGGTTAAATCAATCACATCTTTTAGTATCACATCAGCTAAAAAAGCAAAGTGACTATCACGGTGCCCAGCCACGACAAAAGGTTTACTGGCATGGGTTTGATTATATGGCGCAACAGCGCCGGCGGAAAACGCTAAAGTGGTTGGGTCGCCGCCATTTAACACCACAATGTTTTTCTTCAAGCGTTGAAACGTTAGCTCGGCAATAGGAAAAGTATCCGCCCACGGCCAAGGTTTAATGACAACTTGCGAGCCTTGACTGTCTAACCTTGACGTTTTTATCGCCATCGCTTGTTGCCAACTGTAATGGATTAATTGTTGAGACAGCCAAGCTTTCGCCGGTAGCCAGCAGGCATTAATGCACAACAAGCTACCGACAAGTAACAAGGCTGCAGCGGTTATTTTACCCATGCTGCTTTGGCCAAATACGGAAAGATAATGGCGCAAGTAACATCAGTAATAAGCCGATAAGTAATTGTTGATGCCAACCGAGCGCAGTTTTTGGCATGGCGACCATCAAATTTTCATGGGCTTTTGCCAAGGTATCTAAGGTGTTATTTATCTTTGATGGGCGGTTTTTTGCCGATAGCGGCATAAGCTCAGGCTGCTTTTCCACAGCGATAAAACTCGTGTAGGGCGATAATGTTTGATGATTAATTGAGGTAGCAATAACCTCTGCTTTGACTTTTTCCTTGTCAGCGCCAACCACTAAGCTATCGAGCAAATCCGCTATTTTTTGCCTAGCCCATAGCGTTGATATGCCACTAGATAGTTGGCTATCATCAATAATTAATTGTTGGTGCCAAGAAGCTGAAGCGGTTTCGCCCATCACTTGTACACTGGTCAGAGGCTGGGTTGATTTTATCGCCACTTGCATTGGCTCACCTAGGTATAAATCAGCAATACGTTTAGGGTAAATATCAACTTGTTGATGCATTTGGTTATCAACCATTATGGCAATATTACTGATGGTGGGATGATTGATTTTTGTCATCAGCTGCGACATTTTGCTTTGTACATCAGCACTGTTTTGAATAAATACATAGCTGCCGCGACCAAATTGCGCCGCTTTTTTCATAAAGTAGCCATTAGGCGCTGCGCCAATGCCGACGGTAAATAGGCGGAAATTACCTTGCGCGCCCTCCAATAGCTGCATCAATTCAAACTCATTGGCAACGGCGCCATCGGTAATAAATACCACCTGTCGAATAGCTTTTGGCGTTTGCTGTGCAGTTTTCGACATCACTAAAGCTTGGCTTAAAGGTCTGAACATTTCGGTGCCGCCATCAGCTCGCAAACCTTGAATAAATTGTTTTGCTTGGCCAATATTTGTTGGTGATGCCATATGGGTGGCTGGAAACAGTAAATCGACACTATTGTCGAAAGCGATAATGTTGAAACTGTCTTTGTGGTTTAACTGTAAAATCGCTTGTTGCAGGCTAGCCTTGGCTTGTGCCATTGATGCCCCTTGCATTGAGCCAGACGTGTCGATAATAAAAATGATATCGCGTGCTAAGGTACTTGCTTGCGTTACTTGCGGAGGAAAAAAGGTTAACAAGGTAAAATATTCATCAGCGACTTTTTCACTAAAACTGCTAACGTGTGGCTGCTCGCGAGGTTGCAGTTGCCAGCTTAAATTAAAGTCTCTATCAGCAATGGCTTGTTTATCTGATAATGTGATCAAGCTCGACCATGGTGCATCAGCTAAGGTTTTGCTGGCTATTTTATGACTGGTACTATGGATAGCAGTGATAGGGGCGCCAGCGTTGAGGACAATGGTGATTGCTGCTTGGCTTTTGGCCAGTGTATTGCTCAGTGGCGCAATGAATTTAGTGCCTTGATCCGCTGGCGATTTCTGATATGTGTGAGGGTGATAACGCGCTGTCATCGCCAAGGGTAAGGTTAAACTCAAGGTGTCTTGGTTAAAACTTATTGGCATCATAAATTCAATAGTCACCACCACCTTTGATTGGGCGGGAATGTTGGCAATGTTATTGGTAAATAAGTTAGGCCGTTGTTGCTGCACTAAACTGGCTTTTTCACCTTGTTTTTTTGCTTGTTGATATACTGCTTTTGCCGCGCTTTTTTCCATAATGCTGCCAACAATTTCTTTATCCGCCACTTTCACTTTTAAGTATTTTACCGCCGAATTTTCAGGTAAGGGAAATTGATATTTCCCCTCAAGAGTGCTGTTATACGGGTTGATAAAAACTTGGGTTATTTCAGCGTACGCCACCAAACCATTGATTTCTATGTTGGCGGACATGTCGACGGGTAATGCCGCCCGTTCTTGTTCGCCGGGGTGTGAAAATATCAGTTGTGGCCCGTGAATTAAGCGGTTTTCTGTCGGCAATAAGCTGTTATTGCGCGCGTTTTCTTGTGTACTGGCTTGTGCTAACGGCACCATAGTGGCGCTGAGTATGACAAACAGCGCTAGCAACATAAATACCGCTAGGCATTTAACGTATTTACTACGGTTTTTTTTACGCTGTTGTTGATAAAAGTAGGGCTTTTGATCATCAATTAAAATTAATTTTTTAGTTGGGATATACACGCATTGCTCCAATGTCTTGCTGATAACGTATATTTCAACAAAACAAAAGGCGCGATGGGCGGTAACAATAAGGCAATGTGATGAGCAATTATGGCGAAATTATGGCGTCGCTGTATTAACCTTATGGCTAGCGGCTAAATAACAAAGTAAAATTAAATAGGGCGGTTAAGTTTTTTTGCTATTTTCTTTGGTAAATAATTGATGGACTTGTACCCAAAACTGACTAGATATTTTGTTAATTACGTTTGACTCAGCGTTGATCAAAACAGCAAAACCTAAGTCTAATTCAGGCGAATAACCGATATCCGCACGAAAGCCAGCGACCCAGCCGGAATGATAAATTATCGGTTGGCCATTAAATTGATATATGCGCCAGCCATAGCCATAGTGAGCGTCGGTTAAGTGTTCGCGCCAGTATCGGCGGCGTAAATCTTTTTTAGTTTTAATCCGCGGCGTCGTCAATTCGCTCAAAAGGGCAGGAGAAAGCACTTGTGGGTTATGGCCTAAATTCGCCATTAGCCATTTTGCTAAATCAGTAATGCTAGCGTTAATTCCCGCAGCGGGGGCTACTTTATAATAGTCGGGCTCGACCTTAACCGTGCGCCAAACATATTGCTTGATGGCCTTGCCGTGTTTATCTTTTTTACCGGTTTTTATACGTTTTCGCAGAATATGAGGCTTAGCGGTATTTTTTTGTTGAGCAAATGCTTCAATACCGACCGAGGCGTTGTCCATTTTTAGCGGCGTGAATATTCTATCATGCAGCAAGTCGGCATAACTTTTAGGCTGGCTTGCTTCAATCGCCGGTTGTAAAAAACCGTAAGCGATATTTTGATAGCCATAACATTTTGCCGGCGGGCAAATTGGCGTAACGCGATCAAAACGTTTAATTATTTTTTCCATACTCCAATTTTCATGCAGTAGGTTGTCGTAGGCATTTGGCATTAAGCCACTTGAATGGCTGAGCAAATGCTTTAATTGAATTTTATCAGCAGCGCCTTGACGTGCTAGGGCAAAATTAGGCAGGTATTTTGTGATCGGGTCTGACAGCTTAAGTTGCTGCTCTTGCGCTAGCATAGTGGTAATGGTGGCGGCAAAAGGTTTAGAGACAGACGCTAAGCGAAATACTGTGTTGTTATCAACTTTTTGGCTTTTTGCCTTATCGATATAGCCAAAGTTTTCCACGCTAATGATCTGGTTGTTTTTAACAATAGCATAAGCCGCGCCGGGAATACTGTGCTTTTTTAATTCACTGGCAATATTAACCGATAACTTTTTATTAAAACTTGCGAGATCGGCACTAAAACAAGTTAACGTCGAAAAAAGCGGTAAAAGAAAAGTGATAAAGCGAAAAAGCATATAGTCGACCTAATAATAAAAAGCGCCCAATTTTAGCTATTTAGCCGACAAATATAAAGGTCACTCACTGAATGATTTCCGCATCTTGTAGATACTGAAACATTTATTCGTTTTTATCAGTCGATTATTTATGGCTTTTAGCACTAAACCAAAAGTTCATTACATCAGCCGTGAGTTTATTTTCTATTTCCATCGCAAGTTCAGTAGGGCAAAAAATGGTGAATATTATCTGAGTATCACCAAGCTCTGATGTTGCAACTTCAATGTGCGGTGCTGGACCGGCAATATTTATGTCGAGTCGATTTTCGATCACTTGATTATATCGTACTGCCACGTCATGAAAGTCAGCGCAATAATTATTCGCTTTCAGTTGTAACGAATCAATAAAGTCAAATGGGTTTACGCTGCCATCGCGAGTGATTGTAAAGTGGTGGACTGCGTAGCGCTTAAGAAAGTTTAAGTTTTTAATCGCTGCTGTTACGAGCTTATTATTTGGGACGTATAGTGTCTTACCGGTAAATTGATAGTTGTCGGTATTTACTTCTAATAAAGTTACATTAATCCAATTAATCGCGTTAACTTCTCCACAGTAGTCACCAACTTGGATCCAATCACCTATGCGAAATGGACGATTCGATATGACATAAATAAAGCCAATAAAACATTGGATAAATTCGCGAGTTGCGAGCACAATCGCAACAATAAATGCAGCAATCGAAAAAGCAAACTTTTGTAATTCAACCGACCAAATATTAAACACTATAACAATCAAGGCAAAGTTGAACATATTGTTCAGCAGGTTAACGGTAAGACGTTTATCAACTTTTTTCTTTTTAGCCCGACGTTTAATGAAGCGCGTAACAATTAACTTAACAGCGATAATGATGATAGCTAATACAAGAGTGACTAAGGTTTTATTGTCTAAAAGAGTTTCAATCATGGTTTGGCTCGGTGGTGTATTACTCGCTATGCTAAATATTGAGAAAATTAGGGTGCTAAAATTGCAAGGTAAGTTATTTTGCGAAACAAATCGAGATAAATATTACCTTAACGGTGATTTTTCGTTGCTGGTACTGATATGACTTCATCAGGGTTCAGCCAAGGTTCATTTATTGTGAGATAAAATCGCTACTTATGACTATATATAGCGATCATTTATGCGCTTAGTTGCTCACCCAGAGCAAAATATTTACGAGGAGTTAATGATGAAATTTTTTACCTGTTTGGTTTTACTTAGTGTTGCAAGTTTATCTTTTGCCAATAGCAGTTTGCCGAGTAATCGACACATTGTTGTGATTGGGAGTGCAGAAATGATGGCGATGCCAGATATTGCTGTGCTGCATTTAAATGTAGAGAGTAGCCAAAAAACTAGTTTAGATGCCAAAAAGGACGTTGATGAACGGGTTAATAACTTACTGGACGGGCTGAGTGAGTTCGATATTGATGAAGATAATGTTTCAGCGTCAAATATATCCACACAAGTACGCTACTCTAACAATCGTGGTGAACGAGATAAAGTTGAAGGCTACATAGCGCGCCGAACACTTAAAGTTACCTTAAACAAAATCGACAAGTTAAACGCCTTGATGGACTTTGCCTTAAGTGTAAAAATTAATGCCATTCGTAATATTGAATTAAAGTCATCAAACGAAAAGCTTTTACAGCAAGAAACTAATGCGCTTGCGGTGAAAAATGCTAAAAGTAAAGGCAAGTCACTGGCCAATGCTTTTGGCGCTAAGCTCGGCAAAATTTACAGTATTAATGCTAACTCAAACCAAAACTATCATAGATACGGCGCGAACAATGACGGCTACGAAGTGAGTACACGTATGGTAAATAGCGCGGCAAAACCGGGTCGCTATTTGCAAGAGAATATCGTGTTTTCTGCGTCAATTAGCGTGGTATTTGATTTAGAATTGTAAAAAACTGTCGCTGTTGTTTTATTATATTTCGCTAACGAGTAGAGGCGTAAGGCATGGCTCTTAAAAAACTAGCTGAACGTTGGTTGATTTTAAAACCACTATTAAATTTTACCTTTGTTGCTGGCGTTGTTTTTATTGTATTTTTATTCCTATATAGCTCAATTGAAAATCAAAACAACTATGCATTACCCAGTTTATTATTGGCGGCATGGAGCTTATTGCTAAGTGCAATAATTGGTTTGCTAGCTAACACGCCCGGCACTGAAAATATTCGCAACGGTTGGTTTTCGCGATTAAAGTTCCGTATTGCAAAAGGGTTATTTACTTTAGCGGTGGCCGTTTTTATATTGCTCAGCTTTGCACTGTTATATGCGACGATTAAATTATTAAGTGTATAAATATGACCAAAAAGTACTTACACGATAAAGGTAGAGTTGAAAGAATATTTGCGGATGATAATAAAGGCAGTCGTCATCAAAAATTTACCGTGAAATTAAAAAATAACAAATCCGTATTAGTGGTGCACAATATCGATATTAGCCGGCGCATCAATGGCTTGAAGTTAGGTGATATGGTTGAGTTTTATGGCGTGTATCAGTGGAATCGCTTTGGCGGTTTAGTACATTGGACCCATCAGCCTAAAGTTTCTGATCAACACCTACATAAGGCGGGTTGGGTTAAACACAATGGCATACTATATCAATAATATGCCGCATTGCTTGTTATTAACGCCTGAGGCTAGGGCATCAGGTGTTTTCGGGCAATAAAAAAGCCCGAGCTAATGTGCTCAGGCTTTCTATTTAGGCTTATGCTCTACTTCTTACGTACTAAAACTGCGCCTTGCGGTACTTTTCACAGGCTTCTTCATCTTCACACTCGCCGTATAAATATAAACTATGGTTAGTGAGTTTAATGTTATGTGATTTCGCAACATCTTCTTGGCGTTGTTCGATAACATCATCTTCAAATTCGACGACTTTACCGCATTTCAGGCAAACCAAATGGTCATGATGCTTTTTATGGCTTAGCTCAAATACTGATTTGCCGCCTTCAAAGTGATGGCGAGTCACTATGCCGGCATCGTCAAATTGGTTTAACACGCGATATACGGTGGCCAAGCCAATTTCTTCATGTTGCTCAAGTAATATTTTATAGACGTCTTCAGCACTGATATGTTGGTTATTTGGGTTTTGTAAAATAGCCAAAATTTTAATGCGAGGCAGGGTGACTTTTAATCCGGCGCGTTTTAATTCTTCATTTTGGTCAGGCATTAATCTTGTCTCTATCTTGTGCTATCAATTTATGGAAAATTATAGGGGGTTATGCGCTCGGTTGAAAGCGATAGTTTTAAATGATTGCTAAATTAACTGGTTTTATCACCTTAAAACGTCATAATATTCGCTCTGGTCTGATGAGTGTCGCGGTATAAACCCTACACATGGTGTGGACACTCATTTTTTCGCATAGCTTTTCAAGGAAACTGTATGTTTAAAAAAGCGTGGCAAATGAAATTATTACTCAATATTTGGCCGCCATTTTTGTTTAGTGGTATACGTGTTGTTGATATTTCACAGGATTTTCGTAAAGCGAATGTTCGTTTGAAGTTAGGCATATTTAACCAAAATGCGGTTGGCGTGCATTTTGGTGGCTCGTTATATTCGATGACAGATCCATTTTATATGCTGATGATACTGGCACGCTTAGGTCGAGATTATATTGTTTGGGATAAGTCCGCGGATATTGATTATATAAAACCGGGCAAGGGCACGGTAACTGCCGAGTTTTTGGTCACTGACGCTTTGATTGCCGATATTGTCGCCCACACCGCCGATGGCGAAAAATACCTGCCTGAAATTCCCGTTTACGTTAAAGATTCACAAGGTGAGGTGGTGGCTAAGCTTAATCGAAAATTATATATTCGCAAGAAAAAGTCTGCGTGAGTACTCTAGGCTTTAGGATGTTTGCATGAGTGCAACAGAGCATGCATTTATCATTAAAAAAGCCTGCAAATGCAGGCTATTTTATTAAACGATATGTCTCTCACCAGAGCTAGTCTTCAAGCTCAGCTAAACAAAGTTCGTCATAAATTTGTTTTACCCAAGTATCAACACGTGCTTCGGTTAATTCTGGTTGGCGGTCTTCGTCGACACATAAGCCGATAAAGGTATTTTCGTCAATTAGGGCTTTAGATGCTTCGAATTCGTAACCTTCAGTAGACCAGTTACCGACAACAATAGCACCTTTTGACTCAACGATATCGCGTAGCGGCTCCATAGCATCACAAAAGTATTCGGCGTAATCTTCTTGGTCGCCTAAACCGAAAATGGCTACTAACTTATCGGTGAAATCTATTTCTTCTAATTCAGGTAAGAAGTCATCCCAGTCGCACTGGTTTTCACCGTAATACCAAGTCGGAATACCTAAGATTAATAAATCGAACTCGGCGATTTCTTCTTTGGTACTTTTGGCGATATCTTTAACATCAACAAGTTTTTTGCCCAATTTTTTTTGGATCATTTTGCCTACGGCTTCGGTGTTTCCTGTATCACTTCCGAAAAATAAACCTACAATTGCCATCAATCTAACCTTTTATATCTAACTAAATTTTAATGTTTGTTGGCATCAAGCGCCTGAACTAATAATGCTTCTATTAACTCGCTACGACTAACACCTTTATCTTTTGATAAAGCGTCTAAGCGTTCAAATACATCTTGATGCAATTTAAACTCTACGCGCTTTAAACCATTGCTCTTATCACGCTTAACTTGATTACGTTTGTTGATTTTGACTTGTACACTGCGTGAATGCGGGTTCGTTTTTGGTCGCCCCGGACGCTTTTCATCGCTAAATAAGTCAATGGTTGTTAAATCTGCTACTTCTTTTGCCATTTTATTACTTAACCAACCCCTTGGCTTTCCCAAACAAATTGGATAATGCCTTTGGCGATAAAACCAGCACACCCTAAAAATAATACAAAATAAACTACAACCTTGCCCATTTTAGGAACGTCGTTTTTTTTCATGACATCATGGATAGATAAGCCAATGAAAATAAAGATAAAAGCAAAAAATAAATTCAGCCCTATGGCTTCAACTAGTTCAAAGTGTTCTGCTAACATAACCAACCCTAAAATTTTCACGGCGCACTATAGCATACCGTTGCTTTTAAACACATTAATTTTGTCTTGATAAGCTGTGTTTTATCGCAGCTAGATTATAAACTCAGCAACGGATTTTGAGGTAACAAGCTAATGACTTGGCGTTGATTATAGCGGGTTTGAGGTTGCTGAATTAGAGCCAGATCAATTACTGGCTAAAAAACTTGTCACGCTACGGTTAAAGACCATGGTTTTTTCGGCATGTAGCCAATGACCAGCCCCTTGAATAACCCGCGCACGGCTGTGTGGAAATAAACGCAGTATTTCCTCGCGATGCTCAGGCAATATATAGTCAGAGTTTGCCCCTTTAATAAAAAGCGTTGGGCCTTGATAGCTATTGTTGCCTTGGTAAGTTTTCATAATGTTAGGGTAGTTAGCGTCAATATTGTCAATATTACATTTAAATGAAAATTGACCATTTTCACTACTCAAATTACGCAATAAAAACTGTCGCACGCCAATGTTATCGACATACTGGCTGAGCTGTTTATCAGCGTCTTTACGTTGTTTTATCGCGGTTAAGTCTATTGACTTTAAACCGGCAATAATTTGATTATGGTGTGGTGGATATGCAACCGGCGCAATATCAGCGACAATGAGTTTTTCAACACGCTCGGGCGAAGTAAGCGCTAGTTCCATGGCGATTTTGCCGCCCATAGAGTGGCCTAAAATTATCGCGCTGTTAATGGCTAAATGTTGCATAAGGGTAACGACATCTTGCGCCATGCTAGGGTAGTCCATCACGCTATCGTGAAATGAATCGCCATGGTTGCGGACATCAACACTGGTAACGCGATAGTTTTCGGCTAACGCCTTTGCCACCATATTAAGGTTTTCTAAGCGGCCAAATAAGCCATGGATCAAGATAATGTCCTGACCTGTGCCGAGTTGTTGGTAGTGTAAAAGCTGCGCCATTGTTGTCTCAAAAGTTTACGAAAATGCCAAGGTGTTTAGGGAGTAAATTGTCGTTGCTTTTGCTCTTTGATGCAATAAAGGCTTGGTTATATCGTTAAAATAACGCACAAAATAGCTTTTAGAAAAATATTTTCATCATTTGCTTATCGCCTATAGAGACTTATGATGAAGGGCAGTATAATCTTGCCGCGATCTCACTTACTTTTTCCAGGGTCATCAATGAAAAACATCGAAATAGATGAAGAACTTTATCAGTATATTGCATCAAACACTCAGTTTATTGGTGAAAGCGCATCATCAATTTTACGTCGGTTAATTAAACTCGGCACAGACACTAACGCTGAAGCGGCTACGGCGCCTGTGCCAGTGAGCAACGAAGATGTGAAACCACAGAGTGACAAGGCGGTTGAGCAGCCAGCAGTGACGGCGGCTGTCGATGCCAATGGCTCAGTGTTTAATTACATTAATAAAGAAGAATTAGCCATGCAGCGTGGCGCGGTTGGTCGTTTCCTATTGATTTTAGCGGCGTTGCATCGTGTACATGGTCAGCATTTTTCTGCGGTTTGCCAAATTAGAGGCAGAGATCGTTTATATTTTGCCGCCAGTGAAGCAGAATTAGCCGCCAGTGGTAGCAGTACCAAGCCTCGCCAAATACCCGAGAGTCCATTTTGGGTGATCACTAACTCAAACACCACCCGTAAAAAAATGATGCTCACCGAAGTTGGCCGGGCATTAGGCTATGATGAACAAGATGTAGAGAAAATACGCGATTTATTGTAATCGTTTTTTGCGTATAGAACGGGCTAAGCTTTGATAGCAGAATAAGGAATTTAAATGACCATTCATCAACACGCGGGCAAACCGGCAAGACCAGAAGATCGCATTAATATTGGCCGCTTGGTCAGTGACTATTTTTTAAAAACACCCAACGTTGATATTGCCGAGCAAAAAGTTACCTTTGGCACTTCAGGGCACCGCGGTAACGCCAGTAAAATGAGCTTTAATCAACAACATATTGAAGCGATATGCCAAGCGGTAGCGGAATATCGTCAAGCGCAAGGATTTAAAGGGCCACTGTATTTAGGTAAAGACACGCATGCCTTATCTGAGCCGGCGTTTGCGTCTGCTATTTCAGTGTTGATCGCTAACAAGGTGCCTGTGGTTATTCAAAGCGATAACGGCTTTACGCCAACGCCGGTTATTTCGCGTTTGATTATTGTTCATAATAAAACGCATGCAAGCCAAGCTGATGGCTTGATCATCACCCCATCGCACAATCCGCCAAGTGATGGCGGCATTAAATATAACCCGCCACACGGAGGTCCAGCAGAAGGCGAAATTACCCATGTTATTGAACAGCGTGCTAATGCGCTTATTGCCAATAAACTCATTGATGTTAAACGCGTAGATTACGCAACCGCACTGCAATCGCCATTCTTATCACGCGAAGACTTTATCAATTTTTATGTTGAAGAGCTTAGCCAAGTTGTTGATATGCAAGCGATAGCCAAAGCGGGTATTCATATTGGGGTTGATCCATTAGGCGGCTCAGGTATTCATTATTGGCCGGTTATTGCGAAAAAGTATGGCTTAAAACTTGAGGTAGTGAACCCGGTTGTAGACGCTAGTTTTGCTTTTATGCCGCTAGATAAAGACGGCAAAATTCGCATGGATTGTTCGTCACCGTATGCCATGTCCGGGCTAATAGCATTAAAAGATAAGTTTGATGTTGCGGTAGGTAACGATCCTGATTTTGACCGCCACGGTATTGTCACTAAAACTGGCGGTTTAATGAACCCGAACCACTATTTAGCGGTATCTATACACTATTTAATGACTCACAGAGCGTGGCCTAAAAGCTGTAAAATCGGCAAAACCTTAGTGTCGAGCTCGTTAATTGACCGGGTGGCTAAACATATTGATCGCCCGTTGTCAGAAGTACCGGTGGGTTTTAAATGGTTTGTTGATGGTTTGCATGATGCAAGTTACGCCTTTGGCGGTGAAGAAAGCGCTGGTGCATCATTTATCGCTCGCGATGGCAGCTGTTGGACAACCGATAAAGACGGTTTTGTTATGACCTTGTTAGCGGCGGAAATGCTAGCAGTAACAGGTAAAGACCCGTATCAATTATATCAAGCACTTGCCCAGCAATTAGGTGAGCCATGTTATGGCCGTGTTGAAGCCGTTGCTAACTTACAGCAAAAGCAGGTACTCACGGCACTGACGCCAGATGCGATTACCACTGATATGCTTGCAGGTGAGAAAATTAGTCAGATATTGTCACATGCGCCCGGCAATAATGCCGCCATTGGTGGTATTAAAGTGTGCACGGAAAATGGCTGGTTTGCCGCTCGTCCGTCTGGCACGGAAGATATTTACAAAATATACGCCGAAAGCTTTATTGATGACGCGCATTTGCAGTTAATTATCAGCGATGCGCAAAAACTGGTAAGTGCCGCCTTTGTTGCTGCCGGTTTGTAGTGCTAAGGTTATCAATATTATTAGTTGATTAAGAGAAGGTGCTAATTGGCACCTTTCTTATTCTCCACGCTTTCATTTTTCATCAATATCACGTGGAAAATTGCGATTAACTGTGATTAAGTGCTCGCGATAGCCGCTCTATCGTTAATCGGGTGATTAATTACTTTAAATTTTTCTTTTAAATTATTAATCGGTTTTTCAAAAGTAGTCCAGACTAATTGGCTGATAAATATAGCAAAGAGTGTTTTTAACACTAATGAGGACGTTGGGTACAATTGTAAGTCAAGGCCGATAAAGCTCATTAACTTAAGCAGTAGAATTTCTGCCGGCCTTTGCAATAGATAAAGGCCGTAACATAAGCCTCCCAAGTAAACTAAAACTTTATTTCTTAGCACAGCGGTAATCGCGAGTCCTCGGTTTTGAATGGTCCACAATACAAAGGTGAAAAAATATAGCGCTAACATTGAGTAGCCAAATACCCGACAAAAAAACGTAAACCGATTGAAACCATCCAAACTAAATATCACCGCCATAGCTATGGTCAATAAAATCAATGTGCTGTTTACCGCCTTTTTACTAATGAAGTACTTTGAACGCACTAAAATAGCTAACACTAAACCGGCACTTAGGTTGTCAAACCTTGATATTGTCGCCAAATATTGTATACGTTCGTTATCGGGGAAAAGTTCAAACATAGCCAGTCTAAAAAGTGGTGAAAGGCAAATGAGCACTGCTAACACTATTTTTAATTGTTTAGCCGTTGCTTTATATATCAATAATGGCGAAAGCAAATAAAACTGTTCTTCGATAGAAATTGACCATAATGGCGCCAGAAAATAGGCGGGTTCAACGCCAGTAATTGCCTCTCTTATGTTGCCGAGAAAAAGCAAATACCATATTGGACTACCCGACTCTTTAATAAACTCTGTTTGCTCATATGATACATGGTGCAATATTGATTGCCCGAAAGGCACTATGATAAATAGCGAGACAACAAACAGGTAATACAGTGGAAAAATTCTTAAAAATCGTCGAATGTAGAAATTTTTAAAATAGCGGCTATTTTGTTTAGTATCTAAAAGAATACCGCCGATTAAAAAACCACTCAGCACAAAGAACAAATCTACACCTATCCAGCCGAGATGGACTATTGGCGAAAAGAACTCATAAAATCCAGATGACTCAGGCCAAAAGTGGTGCATAGTTACCAGTAAAATAGCTATTCCTCGCAAGCCTTCAATTTCGATCACTTTTCCTTTATAACTATACTCCGACACTAGAAATTCCTTTATTTTTAAGTTTTTAATTCGCGCTTAGCGTAAAAGATGGCGGTGCATGCTGCTCTTGCCATAGTAATTGAAACTTATTCGCTTCATCTGCTCTATTTTTTAGGCATTGTGAGAATTTTTGTGTGGTTTTTGGGTTTTTACATGCTTGAGCTGGTCGATGGTATTCAAGCCAAGCTTGCTGTTTTTCGCCGGTAAATAATCCCTTCACACTGACGGTTGAAATTGTTGAGCGATTTTTTTTAAATCGAATAGGCTTACGATATTGTGTCTTTGCTTTGCGATATTGAGTAACAGCTTTTTGATTATTTCGGGCATATTTTTTCACCTTTGACGATTTGTTATTTTTCGCTTTTCTACAGTCTTGATATTCACGGTGTTTTTTATGCTCTTGATCTCGCAGCCATTGGCTACTTCGATGTCTTAACTGGCTTTGCACGTTTTTAAGCGCGTCCCATTCAAATTGGCATTTAGAACCTGCGAATGAGGGCTGGCTAAAGCAGGTGAAAATGATGAAAATAGATAATGCAAACTTAACCATAGCTATCTTTATGTCCTTATAGAGATTTCAATAAGATATAATACACCTTGTAGTGAACAAGTAAAACGGCCAAAAATTGCCCTGAGCCCAATGGATATTACACTGCATTTTCAATGTCGAATAAATATAGAGCATAGGATCTTTTATTAGCATGTATAACAAAAAGCAAAACGCCAAGCCACAAGTGATTTCTTATGAGCGGGTAAAATCCTATATGTTGTGGATGATTGAGCGCTATGGTGATTACTCAGCTAAAACCTTGCTGCACAAAGCGAATGTCTTGTTTAAAGACGATCAGCAATTTAATGAGCCAGCACTTGCTTACCTTATTGAACGCGACATAGTGAACGATCTGCGTTATGCACAGCGCTTAACGGCGAGTTTTTCAGAAAAAAACATCGGCCTAAATAAAATAAAAGAAAAGCTTTACGGCAAAGGCTTTTCATCGCAAACAATCAACGATTGCGTTAGCGCGCTAGACACAAGTGACGAAGACTATTTTGATAAAGCCCTGACACTAAAAATACGAAAATTTGGCGTAGCGCCCATTGAAGAGGTGAAGTTAAAACAAAAAGCCTTACGACATTTGATAGCCAAAGGTTTTTCATATGCCATCGCTAATCAAGTGGTTAGCCATTCAGTCGACGACGAATAGACGTCGGCTCATTCAGCATAGAAAAATCTATCTCTCAAAAGCTTAAATTTCCTTAACGCGTGAATTCATGCAGGCAATGGGTATAATATTACGCATTAAGTAACGTGCCTGAAACAAAGTACGCATAGATTCAATGATGACAATAGGTGAAACCGCGTGAGTGACTCTTCAAGTTCCAACAATTCCTTCAAAGCCAATTTGCAACAAAGTGGTGATTTTTTATCTCTGACCCGCGCCAATGAGTGGTCATTGCCGGGCGGAGGCTTTAGTTTTGAAGTCACGCATCAAGCGTCGCAAACGACCAGTAAAGTCACGGTATTAGAAACCGGCTTAATTACTTTTGAGCCGCTTAATCGCGAAAGCAGTCACGATATTGTTTTATCCAGTGCTGTGCATGGTAATGAAACGGCGCCGATAGAAATTTGTAGCGATATTATTGGTCAATTAATCCGCGGCGAATTAATGCTAGCTGAGCGGGTATTGTTTATTTTTGGCAATCCGGCTTCAATGAATATTGCCCAGCGTTTTGTACAAGAGAATATGAATCGCTTGTTTTCTGGCGGTCATTCACAAGATCAAGGCCAAGGCTCGGGGTTAATCAATAAAGAACGTCACCGCGCTTTATTATTAGAAAATACTGTCCGAGATTTTTTTGAGGCGGGCAGTCAATTAGGCACTACTAATGGCGGCGAGCGTAGTCGTTGTCATTATGATTTACATACTGCCATTCGCGGCTCTAAGTGTGATAAGTTTGCGGTTTACCCGTTTTTACATGGCGCACCTCGTAAAAAGTCCCAGTTAGAATTTTTAAATGCCTGTGGTGTTAGCACTATTTTATTGTCACATTCACCAACCACAACTTTTAGTTATTTTTCGTCAAATGAATTTGGCGCTGATGCCTTTACCGTGGAACTAGGTAAAGTTCGCCCATTTGGTGAAAATGATATGAGTCAGTTTGTGCAAGTGCGCGACACCTTAACTAAGTTAGTGTCGGGCCAAGATCTTGCCTTAACGCCATATAACGAAAGCGACTTTGATCTCTATGAGATATCACAAGTGATTGATCGTCATAATGAAAACTTCTCATTAACCTTTGCCGATGATGTTGAAAACTTTACCGATTTCCCGAAAGGTCATACGTTGGCGATAGATGGTGATATTGAAGTGAAAACTCAGCAAGACGGCGAGGCGATTATATTCCCCAATGCCAATGTTGCCATTGGCCAACGGGCACTATTAACGGTAACACCGACAAGCCTAACCTAAATTGACTTAGGCATACTTAGCTACTGCGTTTTTGTCTGTAACTAAAAGCCTGCTCTAAAGTTGAGCAGGTGTTCAGCTTGTTTTTATCGTAAAAGCTTTGTGCATAATTAGGCAAATAGCTAAGCAAATAACTATGCGAATAACTAAGCGAATAGCTAAGCAAACATTGGGTAAATAATCGGCTGTTTTAATCGAGCGTACAAGTGTAAAGAATTATGCTCGTTGCAGAGTAAATAAAAGCGCTAACTTTGATCACTAAACTTGTTTTTCAGTTGACGCGAAGGTAAAGTGCTTGCGATTAATACAACCAACAATTCATAACAACAACATAAATATTCATCTTGCGCTGAAAGCTTCTATACTTTCATGGGTTAAAACCAAGATGAACTATGCAATGTTACCTTGAAATCCAAGGTTAATAAAAAAAGAGAAGGCTATGAACACTGACATATATAACGAAAGCCCGGTGGTACATCAACCCGCTTTTATTGATGGTCATTCAGTTGAAATTCCAATCCTTAAAATATTGAAACAAGATGGTAGCATTTATAAAAATGCTGCCATGCCAGAAATAGATCAAGAACTCGCAACCAAAACCTACAAAACTCTCGCTTTTCATCGCGTATTAGATGAACGTATGGTTGCCGCACAACGCCAAGGGCGTGTCAGCTTTTATATGGCGGCACTCGGTGAAGAAGCTGCCAGTGTGGGTGGTGCAGCTGGCCTAAAAGATCAAGATATGATCATGGCGCAGTATCGTGAACAAGGGGCATTAATGTTTCGAGGTTTTAGCCTTGAAAACTTTATGAACCAAATGTTCAGCAATGAAAAAGATTTAGGTAAAGGTCGTCAAATGCCAATCCATTACGGTAGTAATGAGTTGAACTATATGACGATTTCATCACCATTAGGTACGCAAATACCGCAAGCAGCAGGTTATGCTTACGGGCAAAAAATGCAAGGTTTAGACGCTGTTACCATTTGTTATTTTGGTGAAGGTGCTGCCTCAGAAGGTGATTTTCACGCCGGTTTAAATATGGCGGCTGTGCATCAAGCACCGGTTATTTTCTTCTGTCGTAACAATGGCTACGCTATTTCAACACCGTCTGATGAACAATATGTTGGTAACGGCATTGCCTCACGCGGTGTGGGTTACGGTATGAAAACATTGCGCATTGATGGCAATGACATTTTAGCGGTTATCTCAGCTGTGCAATTAGCCCGTGAATATGCCGTTAAAGAAGGCAAGCCAGTGCTAATTGAAGCTATGTCTTATCGTTTAGGCGCGCATTCAACGTCGGATGATCCATCGGGTTACCGAACACGTGAAGAAGAAGCAAAATGGCAAGAGCATGATCCTATTCTTCGCATGAAAAACTGGATGTTAGCACAAGGTTGGTGGGACGAAGCACAAGAAGAAGCCTTATTCGAACAGTTACGTGACGACGTATTAGCCGCAGTTAAAGTGTCGGAAAAAATTGCTAAACCACCGGTTGAAGATTTGATCAGCGATGTTTATGACCAAGCTCCACCTGTGCTGCAAAACCAACTTGAACAGCTTAAAGAGCATATTAAAAAATATCCCCAAGCTTATCCGTTTACTGCCGGGAGAATTAAGTAATGGCGCAAATGAATTTATTACAAGCGATTAATAACGCGCTTGATATCGTGATGACCGAAGACGATACCGCTATGTGTTTTGGTGAAGACGTTGGTCATTTTGGCGGTGTGTTCCGTGCTACTAGTGGTTTGCAAGAAAAGTTCGGTAAAAACCGTTGTTTTAATACTCCATTGGTTGAGCAAGGCGTTATTGGTTTTGCTAATGGTTTAGCTGCGCAAGGCAGTACTGCGATTGCTGAAATTCAGTTTGCCGATTATATTTTTCCAGCCTTTGACCAAATTGTGAATGAGTCAGCAAAATTTCGTTACCGTAGTGGTAATGAGTTTGATGTTGGTAAATTAACTATTCGTACGCCATACGGCGGCGGCATTGCCGGTGGTTTGTATCATAGCCAATCACCTGAAGCTTATTTTGCTCACACTCCAGGTTTAAAAGTGGTTGTGCCACGTAACCCGTATCAAGCAAAAGGTTTGTTATTGGCGTCAATTCGTGATGATAATCCAGTAATATTTTTTGAACCTAAGCGCTTATATCGTGCTTCGGTTGGCGAAGTACCAGAAGAAGATTACCAATTACCGCTAGGTAAAGCTGAAGTGGTTCAACAAGGTAGCGACATCACGTTATTAGCGTGGGGCGCACAAGTTGAGATCGTTGAAAAAGCGGCTGAATTAGCAACCGCCGATGGTATTTCATGTGAAATCATCGATTTACGTACTATTTTACCTTGGGACGTTGAAACGGTAGCAAACTCAGTTATCAAAACCGGTCGTTTTGTTATCAGTCAAGAAGCGCCATTAACCGCAGGTTTTGCCAGTGAAATTGCCGCTACCATTCAGCAAGAGTGTTTCTTACACTTAGAAGCACCCATTGCCCGCGTGTGTGGTATGGATACACCTTATCCATTAGCACTTGAAAAAGAATATGCTGCAGATCATTTAAAGATCTACGAAGCCATTAAAAACAGTATGACTTACTAGGATTTTAAAGCATGAGTATTGATTTTATATTGCCAGATATTGGCGAAGGTATCGTTGAATGTGAACTGGTTGAATGGCTAGTAGCAGAAGGCGATGTTATCGCAGAAGATCAGCCCGTTGCTGATGTGATGACCGATAAAGCCTTAGTACAAATTCCCGCGATGCATTCGGGTGTCGTAGACAAGCTTTACTACGCCAAAGGCGAAATCGCAAAAGTTCATTCCCCTTTGTTTGCCATGACACCTGCTGACGGAGTTGAAAGTACCAGCGCGCCAGTAGCAACTGAAGAAACGGCTGAAGTTCCGGTCGCGCAAGCGGTTGTTGAAAGTGCAGCGCCTGTCGCTTCAGGCACACAAGTAGAAGACTTTATTTTACCGGATATTGGTGAAGGTATTGTTGAGTGTGAATTGGTTGAATGGTTAGTGGCTGAAGGCGACTTGATTGAAGAAGATCAACCTATCGCTGATGTTATGACCGACAAAGCCTTAGTGCAAATACCGGCCATGCATAACGGTAAAGTGGTTAAGCTTTATTATGCTAAAGGTGAAATTGCCAAAGTACATGCGCCTTTGTTTGCCATTGAAATTGCCGCCACAGGCCAAGCAGCATCGGCAGCGCCAGCTCCTGTAGCAGAAGCGCCAAAAGCACCAGCGCCTGCAGCAAAAGCAGCGGCTGTTGAAACGAAAGCCGTCGCAACAACTTCGGCCAACAAGGTGGTTAACGAGAAAGCTGTCGCGAGTCCGGCAGTACGCCGTGTCGCGCGTGAGCTTAATGTTAATATTCATCAAGTACCGGGCAGTGGTAAAAAAGGCCGTGTCTATAAAGAAGATGTTTTAGCTTTTAATGATGCACCACAAGTATCGACGACTAGCACAGCAGCTGTTGCTAGCAATGTTACAGGTGGCACGCGCGTTGAGCCTATTCGCGGCATAAAAGCGGTAATGGCAAAAGCTATGGTTAACTCGGTATCGACTATCCCTCATTTTACCTACTGTGAAGAAATCGATATGACCAATTTGATCAAATTGCGTGGTGAACTAAAAGAAGTTTATGCCAAGCAAGATATCAAATTAACCATGATGCCATTCTTTATGAAAGCAATGTCGTTAGCGTTAAAACAATTTCCGCTAGTGAATACGCAAGTCAATGACGATTGCACTGAGCTGACGTATTTTGACGATCACAATATCGGCATGGCCGTTGACTCAAAAGTAGGTTTGTTAGTACCGAATGTTAAGCAAGTACAAACAAAATCTATTTTAGACTTAGCCGCTGATATTACCCGTTTAACTAATGACGCGCGCTCAGGCCGCGTACCAGCAGCAGATTTGAAAGGCGGTACTATTACCATTTCAAATATCGGCGCTATTGGTGGTACGGTGGCAACACCTATTATCAACAAGCCCGAATCGGCCATTGTTGCACTAGGTAAGTTACAAAAATTACCTCGTTTTAACGACAAAGGTGAAGTGGAAGCACGTTCAATTATGCAAGTCAGTTGGTCTGGCGATCACCGCACGATTGACGGCGGCACTATCGCGCGTTTTTGTAATTTATGGAAATCATTCCTTGAAGAGCCAAGCAATATGCTAGTGCATATGTCTTAGCATTTTACGCTATGATTGAAATTGAAAAGCCTGCATTATTGCAGGCTTTTTTATGTTCAGGACGAACGGTATGTCGCGATCACATGGATGTGAAAGAGCGACGATGTTCAGGACGAACGGTATGTCGCGATCACATGGATGTGAAAGAGCGACGATGTTCAGGACGAACGGTATGTCGCGGTCACATGGCTGTTCCTAGTCATCCTTGACTCCACGGCATTAGTACGTCCTTGTACGTCGATGAACGGGCAGTTTTTATGTTCCGGACAAAAACTCAGTACCTACATCCATGTAGGCAATGTCGCGATCACATGGCCGTTCCTAGCCATCTCTGTGCGTTTATTTGAAGCAGTAAAAACCAATCGTTCCGTCTTAGAGTTCTACCTTTCAATAGATTAATCATTAGGATAAAAATATATAAATTGCGCTGCTATTCTCTGAACCGGGATAATTACCTGAAGAGGAATTAGTCGATTGGAACTGCCACCAAGGTTGTTGCCTTAAATCTTGAACGATTTTATCCCAACCGCCTTCTGTATGCTGAATAACCAAAAGCTCACACATTTGTTGCTTACATAAAACAGATATTAAGTTAATATCACTCATATTGTAGTGAGTTTGAATAAAGTCACTAATATAATTTTGCATATTATAACCCCAATCTAAATCATCTTCAGCTTGATGAAAGTTATATATTTTATCACGATTAGCGCCAGTAAAATTCGCCATATAGCCTTTAAAAGGGTCGACTACTAATGCTTCCATTTGTTCTATAGAAATATCACTGGTGTCCAACGCTGTTAATTTTCGTTGCAGTAGTGCTACTTTGTTTTTTGACACCTGATGAGACTTACGAAGCGCTTGATATTTTTCCTCAAGTGCCTGATATGTGGGGTCTGAGGTGTGCTTAACCTCTGAACTCGTAAAATTTAACTTTTCAGTTGGCGTGCCTATGACGGGAGTAACAATTGTTTCAACATCTTCTACTGTTTGTGTTGCAAGGTTCACAGGACTATTAATTGTAGATATTTCGTTATCTTGTGTTAAATCACTTGCTGTATTTTCATTGGTTAAAACTGGCGCCATAATATAACCGACGAATATCCCAACACAGAGAGTTGCTAATAGGCTAATTTTATTCATGTTGTCCTTATCTGATGATTTCCTTTAATTGGATAATCATTACATAGTGGTTTTTAAAGGTGAAGCATTTAGCCAATAAAAAAGCCCTACAGCCATATACAAATAGCTGTAGGGCAAACGCAATGCGCTAAAGTTGGGGTGTTCTTAGAGAGTTAACACAATACAACATAGTGTGTATCAGTTGTTAAGCAGTATAGTGCCCTTGTATGACAAAATGATGACATAGCAATTGTTTTGTTAGCCAGCAATGAATAAGTCGTATCAATTAATGAGAAATTCATTGATACTTTATTGGCAATAGGGCGTGCAATTAAGGGCATTAACGGGTGAAAAACAAGCTTCAACATTTTTATATCGCAGAAGAGCAATCGATTTATTTATTAAATCATGAAGATGCGACGAAATTAAAACAATGGGTTGAGCTTTGTCAGCAACAGTTGAGCTTGTTAGGTTATCTAAATATTAGCTTGATTGGTAAAGGTGCGTATGGCTTTGTTTTTGGCGCGGAAGACGAACAGGGTCAATCGCAGGTATTTAAGTTTTCGCGTATTAACTTACCGCAACATGTGCAAGACCGCTTAGCGGAAGAAGCGGAAATTCAAAGCCAATTGGCGCATTCTCGTATCCCTAAAATCATTGAATATTACAAAATCAAACGCCAATCTATCGTCCATATGCAGCGAGCGCCGGGTATTGATTTAGAGCAGTTGTCACAAAAACTTGGACCGTTACCTGCAGAGTTGGTGGTTAAAATAGCCATTCAACTTGCTGACATCCTCATTTATTTACGCGATGCTAGCCAACACGATAACGGTAAGCCTTATGTGCATGGTGATATTAAGCCGTCCAATGTCGTGTTTGACCCTGAAACCGAAAAGGTTTATTTAGTCGATTGGGGCTCTGCGGTAACTGCACAACTCGATGTGTACGGGCAAACCACCGCCAACAACATTATGGATTTAATGAGTAGCGACTTACAAAACAGTAACGCCCGTTTAGGTGACGTTTACTTTATTGGCCCAGAGCAAATTTGCGGTGAAATGTCGTCGCCACGTTTTGATGAGCAAGGCTTAGCGGCCACTTTATATGCCTTAGCTTCTGGGCAGTCATGCCGTTACGGTAGTGCGGTGATCACCCCTTCATCATTGGGTTTACCGCAGTTATTGGCGCAAATGATATCAGGAATGCTTAGCAAAGACCGGCTCACTCGTAATCAAGCCGGTGACTATTTTTTTAAGCACCTTAAGTTATTAAAAAATACCGTGATGGCTGAGCCGCCGTTAGCCACTGAGATCAAACCTTTGGTACCTGTATGGTGTAAACCGTTCAACCAAGATATTGATACTGTGGTTTATGGCTCGCGTAAGTCTTTTTTACGTGAGTCATCCGATCGCGAGCATTTAAATGATATTGATGATGTGCAGTTAGAGAAATATTATAAAAACTTCCTAATGGGCATGGGTGATACCGAAAAAGCCTTTATCGCTGCCGTGAGTCGTTTGGCTAATTTTCCTGTGGTGGGTGGTTTAGCCGTGCGCTGGGAGAAAGATGGCGTTTATATTGACTCAAACTTGTCATTATTCGATCCAGAGCTGAAAACCTCATTTCAAAGTGCGGTCAATAATATGGTGCATCTTGCTCAAGGTATATTTAGGGTTGGGGTATTTAAAAGTTGCTTGTTTAATGCCCGTAATACTTTGCATATTGAGCGCGATAGTGAAAATGTTCCTTTTCAAGCCTTGCCAGAACAGGTTATTCATTATGATGTTAGTGATGTTGCTGATATTGACGATGTAACGCGGTTGCACTCTTATTTTGAAGACGGTAAAGATCCCGACGAGTACCTCTATTTACCGGAAGAAATAATGGCGGTGCTGGCGCGGCTAAATCAAATTCATCATACCGGTTGTATTATTTTTGAGGTTTTGCCGCGACATTTAAAAATTCACAGTTATTTAATGCTACTTAACCATGATAAAGAAGCGGAAGTAAAACAATGCTTGGCAGAATTATTAGCTTTGTTGCCGACCATAACGGGTAATGGTATTTCCGGCTTTATGAAGCTACCTTACAAAGACACCCGCTTTTTTGAACATATAAATTGTTTACCGGATAAATTTTATCCTCGAAACCCAAAAAGTTTAAAACCCTAATAGGAGAAAGTAACATGAGCGACAACAACATAGGCACTATGGCTTGGCTTGACTTATCCGTTGGCAATGCTGATGAAGTAAAATCATTCTATCAAGATGTTATTGGTTGGAAGAGCGAAAGTGTCGCCATGGGCGATTATGATGACTATGCCATGCTTGAGCCTAATAATAACGAAGCCGTTGCCGGAGTTTGTCACGCCCAAGGGGTCAATAAAGACTTGCCACCGGCTTGGTTACCGTATTTTTTAGTCGCCGATATTGAAGCCTCTATTGCCGCAGTACAAGCAAAAGGTGGTAGCTTAGTGACTGAAATCAAATCGATGGGCAGTGATAAATATGCGGTTATTAAAGATCCCGCCGGTGCTGCCTGTGCCATTTATCAAAAAATAGCCACTAGCTAAGGTTAGCATTGTGCCACGAGAAGCTTTAAACATTTATCAAGTTGACGCGTTTGCAAATCATGTATTTGAAGGCAACCCTGCGGCGGTGGTGCCATTAACCGCTTGGCTACCTGATGCGATATTACAACAAATTGCTCAAGAAAATAATTTATCAGAAACGGCGTTTTTTATTCGCCACGCTACACATGTGGAACTACGTTGGTTTACTCCCGCCGAAGAAGTTAATCTGTGCGGGCATGCCACGTTAGCGACGGCACATGTACTGTTTGAACATTTAGCTTACCCAGATCAATCAATTACCTTCAAGACAAAAAGTGGTGAGCTTGTTGTCGAAAAAAACGCAGCAGGCTATTGTATGAATTTTCCAGCGTCTATGCCTCAGTCGTGCGTCGCTCCGCAAGCGCTAACTGACGGATTAACCACAACTCAAGCGGTATCTGTACTGGCTGATTTTGATTACCTGGTGGTGCTTGAATCTGAGCAAGCGGTGGCTGGTCTTCAACCCGATTTTTCGGCATGGAACAAGCTCGACCGACGCGGCATTATTGTGACTGCAAGAGGAGAGAGCAGCGATTTTGTTTCTCGCTGTTTTTATCCGATATTAAATGTTGAAGAAGACCCCGTTACCGGCTCAGCCCACTGTATTTTAGCGCCATATTGGGGAAAACAATTAAACCAAACGACGCTACTTGGCAAGCAAATATCTCGCCGCAGTGGCCAAGTACATTGTCAATTAGAGGGTGATAGAGTTGTGCTGAGTGGCCAATGTGTTGATTATATGCAAGGAAAAATTTTTATTGATATTAAGTCGCCAACAAATAAGGCGTCAACACCGGCTACGCACAAGCGATCGCTTTAAGGTTATCACGGTTGTTGTTGGCAACAAGGTTGGAAAACTCTTCCGCTAAGTCGTCTGATTGTTGCAGTACTTTTTGCCAATACGTTAAACGTGTGCTGGCGTCTAAATCGGTAAAGTCTTTACGATCGGGAATTTTCCCAAATGGTAATTGCGTGATAAATTTTTCAGACGGCACTAACATGACGGTGTTTTTGTAATAGTCGCTATTTACTTTTCGGGCTAAGTTCTTATCAAACCAACCTGCTTTTGGCGTTGGCGAAAAGTGTGGATAAAGCGTCAAGCCTGCACTTGGCGTAATATCAACGTCAAAATGATAGTCAATAATACCGCCATCGCGATACATGCCGTTCGCTGAACCGGCTATATCTTTTATCCCTCGCATCACAATCGGAATAGAGCCTGAAGCCAGTAAACTCGGCGCCAAATTTTCAGTATTGAGCGCTTGGTATTGGGTATTAAAATTAAAGTTGTCAGAAATTTTTAACTGGCTGTTCGGGTGATGATAAACATAACGCTGATACTGTTTCGCCAGTAAACCTCTATCGACCTGATTAAATACCATGCTGGCAATTAACCCTGAGAGTAACGGCGCTTTACGCTCAAACGAAGTGAGGCCGCGACATTTAGCGACAATAAAGTGGGCTTTAAATATGGGGTTATTGATTATTTCTGTCCGGCCATCTGCGCCGAGTACTTGCTCAAGCAAGGCGACTGCCTTGTTGGTAATTTCTTCGCTATTGGCTTTTTCTGAATAAGTGGTTTGCGAATACAAGGTGGCTAAGCGCGTAATAGCGGCAACGGGATCTTTTTGGCTTAGGGCGGCAAAGCGAAAAGCACCGGCTGATGAGCCGACTAAATTTAATTCAGTGCTGCGGTCTTTAAAATATTCGCCAAACAAGTACTTGTCTAAACCAAAAAGGCTAAACCATTTAGGTCCACCACTGGCGCCGAGCATAGTAGTGAAAAGCTCTTGTTTAAAGCCGTGTTCTTGTAGGGTTTTTAAGGCATTGCTGCCGCAATAAATATCTAGCATGTTCGACATTGAAAAATTACATCTCGTGATTTGTGAAAGTGACGTTCAAATGGGCTTAAATTAAATACGTCTTACGTTAATAATCGTGTTTACCAAAGCCGGTTTGCCCTAAAGGTAAGAACAAAGTCTGATATAACTTAGTGGCGTATTCATCGGTCATGCCGGCAACATAGTCAGCTATAACACGATGTGGGTTTTGGTTATGGCGCTTGGCATGTTGCCAACGACTTACCGTGCTTTTTGGCAGTAAGCGTTCAGGATCAGACGCCAGCGCTTCAAATAACTCCATAACAATTTGTTGGCCGCGGTATTCAAGTTGCTGAATTGAGGTTTGTTTTATCACGTATTGATAAACAAAATCTTTAAATATTTGTAATGTTTGCGCGGCAATATCTGGGTGTACGGCGTTAAAGCGCAATAATGGCTCTTGAAAGTTGCAGGCGCTACTCTCGTTGAGGTCGACTAAGGCAATAGCGGTGATTAAGTAATTAACTAAGCCACCAATGGCTTCTTTTTGTTGGTAGCGCTGGCTGCTAAATAAATTATCTGCCAAGTTTTCGCTGTAACTTTTCAACCAAGCATCGTCAATTTCTAATAGTTTTTTGACAACCTGTTGATGAAAGTCTTGCTGGTTAACTACGCCGGTAACAATGGCATCTTCTAGGTCATGAATGCCGTAGGCAATATCGTCGGCTAATTCCATAATCGAACAATCAAGTGATTTGTAGCGGGTTTTACTGTGTGAATTATTTTTAGTAACGCATTGCTGAAACTGCGCTTTATCTTCAGCGCATAACGGCGATAACACCCAATTGATCATCTCAATATCGTCTTGATATAAGCCTTTTGGCGGATGCCAGTTTGCCGCTTTAAGTTGGCGAAATGACACAGGTAACGTCGGTTGAGTATGGTGCTGTAATTCATTTAACGTTTGCGGGTATTTTATTAAGCCAAGCAAGGTTCTGCGGGTTAAATTCATGCCAAAATGTTCACTAAATGGCTCTAGGTGCGCAACTATGCGAAAGGTTTGGCCGTTGCCTTCAAAACCGCCGTGATCACGCATCATATAGTGCAGGGCAATTTCGCCACCATGACCGAATGGCGGGTGGCCAATATCGTGGGCCAAACATAATGATTCAATTAAGCTGTCGTCGGTGGGGAATAACGCGGCACTTTGCTCAGGATATTTACTGCGAATTTGCGCGATAATGCCACTGCCAATTTGTGCGGCTTCTAACGAGTGCGTTAGGCGCGTACGATGAAAATCACTTTGGCCGCTACCCATAACTTGGGTTTTTGATTGCAAGCGACGAAATGCCGCAGAATGTAGAATACGAGCACGATCACGTTGAAATGGGCTGCGATGGTCTTGATGTCTTTTTGCAACGCGCTCTAATCGTCTTGCTAGCCAAGGGTTGTCCATAATACCTCTACTTTCAGTGTGCACTACTCATAATATTTATCGGCGCTTAGTAGCGTATAGATAAAAATAAAGTCAGCTAATGTAAGTACATTAACTAACTTTATCTGTTAAGTGCAAGCGCTAGCTTGTTTTTCTAGAAGTTTAAGTGACATAACCACAAGGTATTATAGCAATGCTGCCTCGGCTATTTATTGGCAATAAATATCGCCCGTTTAGGGGCAGGATAACCTTCAATGGTTTTACTGGTGTCATTAGGGTCAAGAAAGTCTTGTAATGATTCAGTATCTATCCAATCGGTTTTACGTTGTTCATCTAAGGCCGTTATGTCGGTATTGACCACACGAATATTTTTAAAGCCGCAGCGTTCAAGCCAAGCGCACATAGCATCACAACTCGGCAAAAACCAGACATTGCGCATTTTTGCATAACGCTCGCCCGGTACCAATACGGTATTGATATCGCCATCAACCACTAAGGTTTCTAATACTAACTCACCACCTTTTACTAATTGTGCTTTTAGCTGATAAAGAAAGTCAATCGGTGAACGACGATGGTATAAAACCCCCATAGCAAATACGGTGTCGAAAGCATTTAACTCGGGCAGTTGTTCAACACCTAAGGGTAATAAATTAACATTATCGTCTTGTACAAAATGTTGTATTGCTTGAAATTGTGTTAAAAACAATTGTGTTGGATCAATGCCGACGACAAACTGGGCACCGGCGCCACGCATACGCCATAAATGATAACCACTGCCGCAGCCAATATCTAAAACATAACGATTTTTTAAGTCACTAATATGTGGGGCTAAGCGATCCCACTTAAAGTCTGAGCGCCATTCGGTGTCAATATGCAGGCCATGAATATGATAGGGGCCTTTACGCCAAGGTTTGAACTTTTTCAGTAGGTTTTCGATGCGTTTATATTCACCGTCATTAATATCGCTGCGTTCACCCGCACTAACGCTGGCACTGATATCAACACTTGAAGGTGAGGTTTTTGGCAGTGCCGTTAATGTTTTTTGCCATTGGGCAAACTCGCCATGTAAATGTTGCTCACGCCATTGGGTGAGTTGGGCGGGTAGGGTATTTAGCCAGTGACCTAAACGATTGCTGGCGATTTTTTTATAAAAATTATTAAATGAAATCATTAGCTTATTTAATTGCGATCAAAGAAAAGAAGTTAAAACATTGGAACCAAGGGGTATTATGATTAAAGCCCGCCAGTTTTAAGCGTTGTAGGTGAGTGTCTAAATCATCGGTTAGCATGACGTTTTCCAGTGCGGTACGTTTTTGGGCTATTTCTAACTCGCTATAGCCATTGGCACGCTTAAAGTCATGATGCAGGTCAATCAGTAATTCATTACAAACCGGGTCGCTATCGGCAATTTTTTCAGATAACAGCAATAACCCGCCTGGGTTTAGACCCTTGGCAATTTTAGTTAATAACTGTTGGCGCTGCGCCGGCGGAATAAATTGCAAGGTGAAATTAAGCACCACCATAGAGGCGTTTTCAATCTCAATATCAAGAATATTATCTTCGATTATTTCAACAGGTGTTTCGCCCTTAAACGCATTTACATGCATTTTACAGCGCTGCACCATAGCACTGGAGCTATCAATACCAATAATGTTACAGTTTTTGGCGGTGATGGCTTTACGCATGGCTAAGGTTGCTGCGCCAAGGGAACAACCTAAATCATACACTTGGCTATTGTCGGTAACATAACGCTGACTGAGTCGACCTATGGTATCGATAATAGTATTATAACCCGGCACGGAACGACTAATCATATCGGGAAAAACTTCCACAACTTGAGCGTCGAATGCAAAGTCTTTGATTTTACTTTGCTTACTAGAAAAAATTAAATCGGTATCTGATTTTTGCATGGTGTCGAAACTCTACCCATGTTGAGATTATATTGCCGCGTATTTTACCTGATCTTTTCAGTGATAAACATTGTCACGGCAAGATAATGTCGATTAATGCACTTTGCTGTGTATTAATAGCCGTTATTGTGTGATATTGCTTTACGGTATTTTATTTATCTAAACAAGAACAATAATAAGAGAACTAAAATTGATTTTACGCTGTTTTCCGCCATTTCTAACGGGGTTAGTGTTAATGGCAACCTTATTTACGATGTCGAGTGTTGCACAAGAAAATGCCGAAGATAACGCCAAAACCTATCGTGTTGCCATTAACAAGACCTCTTTTCCTTACCATTTTGTGAATAGTGAAAACAACGCTGATGGTATTATGGTGGAGCTTTGGCGGTTGTGGGCTAAAAAGCAGCAGGTTAATATTGAATTTGTGCCGCTGAACTGGCAAGAAACTATTGCCCAAGTGCAATCGGGGGACATTGATATTCATGCGGGCTTGGCGATAATGCCAGCGCGCGCAGAACAGTTAGTGTTAAGCAAGGCTTTTTTTCAACAAAATCAACACCTTTTTTTACATCGAAGTTTAGCTAAAATTAAAGAGGTTGAGCAATTAACGCCCTATGCTGTGGGTGTTGTCGCAGGCTCGGGTCATGAAATATTACTTCGACAAAAACATCGCCATTTAACTATAAAAACGTTTCCGAACCGTCATGCGCTTTATAGTGCCGCACTGGCGAGTAAGGTGCTAGTTATTGCAGGCGTTGAAAAATTATCAAAACACTTTGAAGAATATGACGCCTTAAAACAAATGTACCCTGCATTTGCTCGAATTCCTTATAATATTAGCGATTTTGGCACCGCGGTCGCCAAAGGAAATAGCACGCTGCTAGCGTTTATTGATCAAGGTATGGCAAAGATATCTGCTGCAGAGCGCGCTAACATTGAAAAAAAATGGTTAGGCATCGACAAATCAGACAATGTGCTGACCGTGTCATATTTTAATGATCAAATGCCATTTTCTGACACTGCTAACACAGGAAATGCCCAAGGTTTTTTGATTGAATTTTGGAAAATGTGGTCAACATTTAGTGGTGTAAATATTGAATTTATTGTTGCCGATCCTAAAGAGCGAGCGCCGAAAAAACCATATGATGTCGATATTCAGCTCAGCAATATGCTAGCTGAAAATAAAAACCAGCCAAGCGCTGCGGGTCCGGTGATTTATAACGTTCAATATGGTTTGTATTTGCCTAATGATATGGATGAGCCAAAGCATGTCTCAGAAATTAAATATAAAAATATTGGTGTTGTATCAACTCATGGTTTTATTGACGACCTTAATACGCACCTTCCCCACGCAAACATAAGATATTTTAACAACTATCATAGCTTGTTTAGCGCCGCCACCAATGGAGAGCTTGATATTATTGCCGGTCAACGGGATGTGATTGAACACTATTTAATTGAGTACAAACTTCAGTCAAGGTATTCATATTTTAACCAATATAGCTTTCACCGCGATATTCGTCCTAACTTAACAGCGGATAACTTGGCGTTAGGGCAGTTAATTTTAGAAGGGTTGAATGAAATACCGACCGAGAGTTTAGTGGCATTAGAAAAAAAATGGCATTTAAATAACTCATCTGGTTATTTTAAGCGTCAGTTAAAACAGCTGACATTAACGGCGCAAGAAAGCTTATGGCTAAAGCAGCATAACCACATTAGCTTTGGTATCACCAAAAATTGGGCGCCCATCGAATTTGTCGATCGCTATGGCGAATTTAAAGGTATAAACCCAGATATTATTCAACTGCTTGCACAACGCCTAAATATTACAATTGATTACCGTGTTTATGATAATTTTGACACTATGTATCAAGGGGTGTTAACGGGCGATGTTGATGTTATAGGCAGTGTTGTTGCAAACGAAGAGCGAAAAGAACAAGTCTTATTTACTGAGTCTTATTGGCATATGCCTTGGGTTATTTTGCATCCTATGGAGCTGGGCAAACAATTAAATTTGGACAACTTTAAAGGCAAAAGCTTAGCTATCGCTAAAGGCTATTACCTAGTGTCGCGCATTCGTAATGAGTATCCAACGATCACCTTGCGTTTGGTTGACAATAGCGAACAAGGTTTGTTAGCAGTGCAAAAAGGTTTGGTTGATGGTTTTATTGATAACCTATCGTCAGGCTCTGAATTATTAAAACGTGAAAGTTTGGTCAATTTAACTATGTCAGTATTAGAAGGTGTTGATGTCGAAGCTAACCACTTAGCGGTAAATAAAGCGCTGCCGACCTTAGCGAATATCTTAAATAAAGCGGTGTTAACCATTTCTGACGCCGACAGTCAGCAAATATATGAAAAGTGGTTCGATATTAGTATTGAAACCGGTTTAAATAAAAACGTGGTACTGCGAGTAGCCGCGCAAATAGCGGTGGTTATTATGATTATTATTGTCGTGATCATGGCGTGGAACCGCAGGCTTTATCGAGAAATTAAGAGCCGCAGAGAACTTGAAAAACAAATGAAACATATGGCCACCCACGATGACTTAACCGGTTTGGCTAACCGAATATTACTCAAAGATCGACTCAGCAATGCGGTTAAATTTCATCAACGGCAAAAGCTAAAAATTGCCGTGCTATTTATTGATCTAGATGGTTTTAAAGGTATTAATGACACTTATGGCCATGATGTGGGTGATGAGTTATTAGTTGACGTTGCCACTCGCTTAAAGGGCTGTGTACGCGAGTCTGATACTGTCGTACGTTTTGGCGGTGATGAGTTTGTTATATTGCTTACCGGTTTACATAACCAAGATGAAGCCGCTTATGTTGCCGATAAAGTATTGAACGTTATTCAGCAACCGCTAGCGTTATCAGCGGTCAATGCAACAATTGGTTGCAGTATGGGCATTGCCATGTACCCCGGTGATGGCAATTCTGACAACGAGCTATTAAAAGTTGCTGATTCGTTAATGTACAAAGCAAAAGCTGCCGGCAAAAATCACTTTGTTTTTACACCTTAGCACTTAATTAATTCATTAAGTCTTAATTGTCGCAATCTCGGGTGACTTTACCTGACATTGCTTTATAATATCGGCAATTTTTTTATCATAACAAGTTATAGAATTATCTCTTGGTTAAGGGGGATTCTATGTCTTATGCTAATTTTCAAGGTAAATACATGCGCGATCTTTATTGTGGTGAGGTGAATGAGTCTCACATTGGTCAAGAAATAACTTTATGTGGTTGGGTGAACAAGCGTCGAGACTTAGGCGCGGTTATATTTTTAGATTTACGCGATCGTGAAGGCATTGTGCAAGTTGTTTACGATCCAGACCTGGAAGAGGTGTTAAAAAAAGCCAACACCTTACGCAATGAATTTTGTGTACAAGTTAAAGGTAAAGTGCGTGCTCGTCCTGAAGGTCAAGTCAATAAAGATATGGCAACAGGTGGCATTGAAGTACTAGGACTAGAACTTACTATTCTTAATAAAGCGGCGCCATTGCCGTTAGATTCAAACCAAAAAAATTCAGAAGAGCAGCGCTTAAAGTATCGCTATTTAGACTTACGTCGCCCAGAAATGACTGAGCGCATGCGTTTTCGCGCTAAAGTCACTTCAGCGGTGCGTTCTTCGCTTGAGTCACAAGGCTTTTTGGATATTGAAACGCCAATTCTAACCGCGGCAACACCAGAAGGTGCGCGTGATTACTTAGTACCAAGCCGTACCCATAAAGGACAGTTTTTTGCTCTGCCACAATCGCCACAGTTGTTTAAACAATTGCTGATGATGTCAGGTATGGAGCGTTACTATCAAATCGTTAAATGTTTCCGTGATGAAGACTTACGTGCTGATCGCCAACCAGAATTCACCCAAATTGATATTGAAACCTCATTTATGAGCTCAGATCAGGTGATGGCGGTAACGGAAACTATGATCCGTGAATTATTCAAAGAGTTGCTTAATGTTGACCTAGGCGAATTCCCACGTATGCCTTATTCAGAGGCGATGACACGCTTTGGCTCTGATAAGCCTGATTTACGTAATCCGCTTGAAATTGTTGACGTGGCAGACATCTTAAAAGATGTTGAATTTAAAGTTTTCTCTGGCCCTGCCAATGACGAAAAAGGTCGCGTAGCGGTTATTTGTGTGCCGGGCGGTGCAGCTAAATTCTCACGTAAAGGTATTGACGAATTAACCAAGTTTGTTGGTATTTACGGCGCTAAGGGCATGCCTTGGTTAAAAGTTAACGATATTGATGCTGGCCTTGAAGGCTTGCAATCTCCTATTCTGAAATTTTTAACACCAGAATCAGTTAGCGCGTTATTAGCACGCTGTAATGCCAAAACAGGCGATATTATTTTCTTCGGCGCTGATACTTATAATGTCGTGACTGAAGCGTTAGGCGCGTTACGTTTAAAAATTGGTGAAGACCTTGAATTATTACAAGGTGAATGGAAACCATTATGGGTTGTTGACTTTCCAATGTTTGAGGAAGTTGACGGCCATATGCACGCCATTCATCACCCATTTACCGCACCAACCAATTTAACGGCACAAGAATTAGAAGCTAACCCAGTCGGCGCTTTATCTGATGCTTACGACATGGTGCTTAACGGCTGTGAATTAGGCGGTGGTTCAGTCCGTATTCATAATCAAGATATGCAAGCGGCAGTATTTCGCATTTTGGGTATTAGCGATGAAGAAGCACAAGAGAAATTTGGTTTCTTATTAGAAGCACTACAATATGGCGCGCCACCACATGCAGGTTTAGCATTTGGTTTAGACCGCTTAGTGATGTTGATGACAGGGGCTAGTTCTATTCGTGATGTTATGGCGTTCCCGAAAACAACCACAGCGGCCTGTCCATTAACGAATGCGCCAGGCTTTGCCAACCCTGCACAGCTAACAGAGCTCGGTATTACTCGTTTAGAGCCTGCAGCGGATGAAGAGCAAGCGCAATAGCATTTGCAATTGTTGTTAACATTTACTGATAGGTGATGTTAATTTGATAAACGCACTAATATAAGCCTGCAAAGCTTTATTAGTGCGTTTTTTTTCACTAGCATAACTGTGTTACAAACCAGCTTGAGTAAGGCGTGTCGTAGTGAGTATTATTTTAGGGATAGATCCGGGGTCACGGTTAACCGGCTATGGCGTTATTAAACAGTCGGGACGAAACTTCACCTATTTAGGCAGTGGTTGTATTAAAGCCATTGCCGCCGGTGACGATTTAGGCCTGCGACTACAAACCATATTTGCTGGCGTTAGTGAGCTTATTTTGCAATTTCAACCGGATATGTTTGCCATTGAACAAGTGTTTATGGCGAAAAACCCTGACTCTGCCTTGAAGTTAGGGCAGGCGAGAGGGGCTGCAATAGTTGCCGCCACTAATAACGGTTTAAGTATCGCTGAATATTCAGCAAGGCAAATAAAACAGTCGGTTGTTGGTACTGGCGCAGCCGATAAAGCACAAGTGCAACATATGGTAAAAACCATTTTAAAATTGCCGGGCACACCCCAAGCCGATGCTGCTGATGCACTGGCCGTTGCGCTTTGTCATGCCCATAGTCATGACTCACTCAGCAAAATGTCAGGCCAAGCCAGTAAAACTGTGCGAGGCCGTTTACGCTAAGGCGCTTTTTACATTGCTTGAAATAATTCACTAGTTGCACTTTACTGTATAAATATCTAGTGCTATGGTGGCGTCATATATCAGTTGAGTAATAGGTTAAGCCGTGATCGGACGTTTACGTGGCATTTTAATAGAAAAAACTGCACCAGAAATTTTAATTGAATGCCATGGCATAGGCTACGAAGTCACTATGCCAATGACCAGTATCTACGCGTTACCTGAAGTAAACCAAGAAGCCACGCTATACACGCATTTTGTTGTGCGAGAAGATGCGCAATTGCTCTATGGCTTTGCCAATAAAGTGGAGCGTAAATTATTTCGCTTACTGATCAAAGTGAACGGCGTTGGGCCAAAGCTAGGGCTGGCCATATTATCTGGCATGTCTGCTGACCAATTTGTTAGCTGCGTTGTCCATGACGATTTATCGACCATAGTGAAAATTCCCGGTGTTGGTAAAAAAACCGCCGAACGCTTATTAATAGAAATGCGCGACAGATTAAAAGATTGGCAAACCGATAGCAGTGACGCCTTATCTCATATGATGCCAGTGGACGTAACACAACAAAATGGCTTTGTCAGTGACGCAAAAGGCGACGCGATTAATGCCTTAGTATCGTTAGGTTATAGTCAACAACAAGCCGATAAAGCGGTGAAGTCTGTCTTTAATGGCGATAAGAGTAGCGAAGACTTGATCCGTGATGCATTAAAAGCGATGTTATAAAGCTTAGCTTTGTACTTAATCCTGTCCTTAGCTCTGTACTTAACTCTGTACTTAACTCTGTATTAGTTCTGTCCTTAGCAAGTGCAGCTAAAACTGCTAAGGTAGCAAGCGTAACCATTAAATTTTTCAAGAGTAATTAATGATAGAAGCCGACCGATTAATTGAGCCCGTAGCGAGTCGCGAAGATGAGAGCGTTGACCGCGCCATTAGACCTAAAATGCTGTCTGACTATACGGGTCAGCAACATGTAAAGTCGCAAATGGAAATTTTTATCGCCGCCGCGTTAAAGCGAGAAGAGCCGCTCGATCATTTGCTGATTTTTGGCCCGCCGGGTTTAGGTAAAACCACGCTCGCCAATATTGTTGCCAATGAAATGGGCGTTAGTATTCGTACCACCTCAGGCCCCGTTTTAGAAAAAGCTGGCGATTTAGCGGCATTACTGACAAACCTTGAAGAAAACGATGTGCTATTTATTGATGAAATTCATCGTTTAAGCCCCGTTGTTGAAGAAATTCTTTATCCGGCGATGGAAGATTATCAGCTAGATATTATGATCGGTGAGGGCCCAGCAGCGCGCTCAATTAAATTGGATTTACCGCCCTTTACCTTAATTGGTGCGACAACACGTGCTGGCGCATTAACCTCGCCGCTACGTGATCGTTTTGGTATTGTTCAGCGCTTAGAGTTTTATAGCACCCAAGACTTAACCGAGATAGTGATACGCTCAGCACATTTTTTGAATTTAGATATTGACCAAGCTGGCGCCTTTGAAGTGGCGAAACGCTCTCGCGGTACACCTCGTATAGCAAACCGTTTATTACGCCGCGTAAGAGATTATGCCGACGTTAAAACCGCAGGTATTGTCAGCCAAGCAACCGCCGCTCGTGCGTTAGACATGCTGGAAGTGGATAACGAAGGTTTTGATTTAATGGATCGTAAATTACTGGAAGCGATTATTGATAAATTTGGCGGCGGGCCGGTTGGTTTAGACAATGTTGCCGCCGCTATTGGCGAAGAGCGCGAAACCATTGAAGACGTACTAGAGCCATTTTTAATTCAGCAAGGCTTTTTACAACGTACACCACGCGGACGCATTGCCACTAGTCGCGCATATCAGCACTTTGGCTTAGACCTGCCAAGTTAGTTTATGCTATAGGTGTTTTATTGGCGTTTTCACTAAAACAATGTAGTAGCCGTTATAGCATGCTATGGCTTCACGGCGAAAATACACCTAAAATACACATAGTCAATAACGGGCAATATGGGGCGTTATGCTAGAAATTTCTAACACTGTCACGCTTGCTGATTGGGAAATTGAACTCACGGGGATAAGGGCCACGGGCAACGGCGGCCAACGGGTCAATAAGGTCGAAACCGCGATACATTTACGTTTCGATATAAAGCGCTCATCATTACCAGCCCTTTACAAGGAGCGGCTACTCAAACTATCAGATAGCCGTATCTCAAGTGATGGTATTATCATCATTAAAGCGCAGTCATATAGAACGCAATCAATGAATAAAGACGATGCCTTAAAACGATTGAAAGAGCTGATCGTATCGGCAATGGTGGTGAAAAAAGCGCGGCGAGCGACTAAACCAACAAAAGGCTCGAATCTCAGAAGACTTGATGCAAAGAAAAAAACAAGTGCTAATAAAGCCTTACGTGGGAAAGTTGATCACTAATCAGTCAAAAGGGAGGTTGATTAGTGTTCTAGCATATTGTCAATGGTCTAGCCGCTATTCAAGTAGGGAATGCAGGACCTAGTTGTGATGTTGTTACTAGGCCCTAAATATTTGTACTTATTTAACGCGTCTTCTTAGCGCAACGAGCCCAGTCAACAATAAAGCAAACCATGTAACTGTGCCGCCACCACTTGACTCTTTCGGCGTAGGCGTAGGTGCGGGCGTTGTCGGCGGCGTAGCGTTTATTAAGGTATTTTTAACCCCCGCCAAGCTAGCCGCGGTGTTTACCGTTGCATCAACAATAGTCACGCTTTCAATGGTGACAAAATTCTCCACACCAGGAACAACATTGTTAGCGCAATCACTGGCGCTGTAATCGGGCATAGGTAATTCCGCAAAGCCGTGCTGAATACTTGGATTAATGTTACATAGTGCGACATCGGCAATAGTGTTGATGGTTGCCATGCCATTTTCAATGACTTCACCAAAGACAGTAAAACCGCCATTTTGTGTGTCGAGCTGTGGCGCGCCGCCGCTGTTATCCGTTAAATTAATAAACCACTGACTAGTAGCGCTATTAGCGTTACCCGCTGGTTTCGCCATCGCGATAGTACCCAATACATTGGAAAAAACCGGTTCGTTTTTAACGGCAGGGCGCGTATCAATCCAGCTTGGCGGTAAAGTTCCTTCAAAGCGGGCACCGCCACCTTGAACAATAAAGTTATCAACCGTGCGATGAATAATGCTGTTGTTGTAGTCGCCCTCATTAATGTATTCGAGGAAATTAGCGACAGTGTCTGGCGTAGTTTCATCGTGCAAGTTAACTTTGAAATTACCGTGTGAGGTGGTAAATTCAACGATGGTTGCCGAGGCAGAAGCACTCGCTATAAGTAGCGCCGCTATTGAAAATTTTGAGAGTTTCGAGAAAGTCATAGAATGTTTACGCATTACTTAGCAAGTTAAAAAGAACAAGGATAATAAGCGGCTTTAGCTTCAGTGTAAATATCCGTAAAAATATAAATACCGCCTTACAGCGGTAATTATACGCTCATCAGGAAAATGTCATCTTGATGCTGTTGGTAAAAATCTACTGACAGAGCCTGTGTGATTGCACTAAATAGCTTTAAAAAAACGTTCGCTACGTGGAATGAAGTAATTGTCGTAATTTAAAGAAAAAGCCACCATGGTAGAGCGGCCAATAATTTCATGGCGTGGCACTAAACCTATCACGCGCGAATCAGCGCTATTGTCACGATTATCGCCCATTACAAGGTAATAGTCTTCAGGTATGGTGATCGGTTGAAAGCTGTGTAATTGCAAGTTGTTAGCGTGGCCGGGCGTTGTACGAGTGCGAATTAAGTGGCGAAAGCCAGCTAACCTTTCTTCACTGATGGTAAAGTCACTATGCTTGGCCACAAGGTTATAATTTGCTTGATTTTGATTAATAACCAATTGATTTTTGTCTAACGAAACCGTGTCACCCGGCACACCAATCACGCGTTTAACTAGACGTTTATCAGCAGCTTTTGATTCAAAAATAATAATGTCATTGTATCGCGGGTCGGCAAGCTTAAGTAATGTGTATTGGCTAAAGGGCAGTTTTAAGTCATAGGCGATTTTATTAATTAAAATTCGATCCCCTTCGACAATGGTCGGCTTCATCGAGCCGGTTGGTACATCATTCCAATCGGCAACGGCGCTGCGAAAAACCAACATTAAACTGATAAACAATATTAAAGATTTGTTTGTTTTAAACAGGCGGTAGCAGTATTTTTTCATCATATATCCTTAAGGTGAGTTTTAAATAGCGACTAGCATTGGACTAAGTCGCTGTTTTAAAGTTCGATTTCAAGGAGTACTTCGCTTGTATAAAATGTAATTTTTTATGTCTAAGCGCTAGCTATGTCTAAGTGATCGTTGGCAACAGGTATGCGATTAGTTATCAACATAACCCCACGGCGCGCTCGGCGGCGTTATTGGTTTCGTTAGATCAAAATCAACCCGAAACTCTCGGCCTTGACGAATCAATCGATAAGTAAACTTTTCAGGATAGATAAACATTTGCCAAGTATTGCCAACCGATTGTGGAATACCTGTTTTAACAAACAGTTGCTTTGAGTATTCATCAGCCGGAAATGACTGAGCTTGCGGCCAACCGGCATCTAACGTATGGCCGCCGTACATGGTTGTTTCGTCGTGGCTACCATCTTGATGACGATGATCATGCTTTAATGACAAACCAGAGCCGGTTTTTTTTATGATCCAAGTGCGAGATGCATCATCGCCAACATGAAAGGGGATTTCGAGCTTATCGTCGCTACATTTTCGCACGTGCATGATCAGTTTTTTATTGGCAAAGCCACCACCACTATCATTATCTACTGTTACTTGCCCTTGAAAGGCTTTGCCACAGTGTGCCTTTATCGCGTTGATAAAACTGTTATGGCTTGGAACAGAAACCAGCGGCGCCTCGCTGGCGGTTGCCATATTGGCAAAGAGCATAAAACTGCTGCAAAGCATTAAGGATAATATCTTGCTTTTTGACTTCATAAATACCTCTATATTGACGAAATGTTTAACCTTTTATCATCTGATGCTATCAGATAATCGCGCTTGAAAAAGCTTAATTTAAAAAACGCGCCGTGTATGATTAATTAAAATTTGCTTGTAGTCTGGCAAGTGGCAGCGCAAAATTGCGCAAAAATAATGTTGAATGTTTTGAGTAGCGGACAAATGAAGTTAGAAATTAAAAATGTTGTTATCGGCTTAACCGACCCGAAAAGCCCATCAAATGTTGGGGCAGTAATGCGTGCAGCAGGTTGTTATCAAGCAAACGAAGTGCGTTATACCGGTGTACGTTACGCGCGTGCAGCAAAATTTCATACCGATACCAAAGATGCTTCTCGTAAAATTCCCTTAAATGGCGTTGAGTCATTAATCGATAATTTAAGCTCACAACAAAAAGTTGTTTGTGTCGATTTAGTGGAAGGGGCAATACCTTTACCTGAATTTGAGCACCCAGAAAACGCCATTTATATTTTCGGCCCCGAAGATGGCACTATCTCTCAAGCGGTTATCGACCGTGCCGATGCCGTTGTTTACGTACCAACCGTGGGTTGTATGAATTTAGCTGCCAGCGTCAATGTGCTGCTTTATGACAGATTAGCAAAGTCAGAGCAAACCATTGCCAACGATGAATTAATTAAACACAGTCGTGACACCAACAATAAAGTGAAAGTAAAAGCGGGCTAAATTACAATGAAATTGGCAATAAATAGTTGACTGAATAGTCAGGTAAAGCCAATGATTATCGCGCTTTTAGCGAGTTAAGCGTTTTTTGTTAAAAGAAATAACACTTTTCCACGAAACGGCTTGACTCTTGGCAGAAAGTCGATAGAATCCGTTTCAGCTAGAAAGTAAGACCTATATTTATGTACAAAGTTTCGAAGTTATTTTAGTAGCTCGTCCTGTTTAATAAGTAATAGCAACACTTCCTGCAAAACCGCCTTATTTTTGAGGCATCAATTACGAATAAATAGGATAATACAATGTCTACTACAACTACTGGTACAGTAAAATGGTTCAACGAGTCTAAAGGTTTCGGTTTCATCGAGCAAGAATCTGGTCCAGACGTTTTCGCACATTTTTCTGCAATCTCTGGTGAAGGTTTCAAAACTCTTGCTGAAGGCCAAAAAGTACAGTTTACTGTTACTCAAGGTCAAAAAGGTCCTCAAGCTGAGAACATCGTAGCACTTTAATTAATACTTTTAGCTGGCTTTGCTAGCTTAATTATTAACAGTGTTGAAAAAGGGGAGACAATAGTCTGCCCTTTTTTTGTGCCTAAAAAATAAGACCCTAACAAACACTAAGCTAAAGCATTGTTATGTCTGTGAATGAGTCTTATCACTAATTTATTCAAGCAAATTGTTAAAAATAAACGAAAAGAGGCGCTCTTTTCGTTTATTAGGGCTGGGCATGTGTTGGCGGCACCTTTTGTGACACTAACACCAGACATTAGAAAGAGTATTTTAACGACGCACTGAGCAGATCATCTGAGCCAAAACGTTGAAAATTCACATCGGTTTTTAAAACCTTGGTCAATTGATATCCGATCCCGACTCCGAGGCCAAATTCATCCTGATTACCTCGTGAGAAGGAAAATGAGGCAGCTGATGAATTACCACGCGTAGAAATATCGATGTCGGCATAAGATGCGTTTAAATAAGAATAAAAACCTGATGAAAAATGGTACTCAAGTTTCAAGCCCGCTTCGATGAACCTATCAATCTCAACTTCAGCGTTAACTAAACTCAAGTCTGTAAAATTTTCTAAAGCTTCTAAATAAAATGACTTATCCGTCCGGAAATTACCAACTCCCTGACCAATCTTGAGTTCGGGGGCAAGTTTCCAATTATTTTTCAGGTCGATCTGATAGGACAAAGAAAAGGAAACAATGTCCAAATCAATATCTTGGTTATAAGATTTCTCAGTAAACCGACCAAAAGAAACACCAGCTTGCCAATTAGCGCTGGCATTAGAAGTTAAGGCACTAAAAAGTAGCGCGCCTAGTAATATTTTCTTGTCCATAGGTATCCTTGTAAAACCTTGTTACTGATATTTTTAATGCTTTCCATAATGTTCGATTCCATCGAACATACACATACTAACGTACTAACGTACTAACGTACTAACAATCAAAGTATTTTTTTTGCCAAGGACATTAAGCGATATCAAAACGGCAACAACACTTGTTGATATAGCACAATATGTTATTGCCCTAGTGGATGAATTTTACGACCGAGGTATTCGATTAATTATCACGGCTGAAGTTGATATTGCCGAGTTATATCAGGGCAGTCAGCTTAGTTTTGAGTTTGCGCGTTGTCGCTCACGTTTATTTGAAATGCAGCGATTAAATTACGAATAAAGCGTTTTTCATCATAGAATTAAACGGTTAAATTCACCAAAAAGTGAGGTATTTTGCTAAAATTTTATTTTACATCTTTGGCCAAATGCTAAGTTTTAATGATTACCTGTTGATATTGCAGACTTTTATATTTTGGCATTAGTCTTGTAAACATTAATAACAACCGACGGGTAACATCGTTTTAAAACATTTGGATATATAAGGCTAGGCAACTATGAAAACATTGATCGCGACCGCATTAATAATGGCCAGCTCGGCAAGTTTTGCACATGACAATTCTTTTTCGACCGATTCATGTAATGTTGACTTAACGGGTGGTATTAATATTACAGCCAACAACATTACTTTTTCCAAAAATAAATCTCCGCTTTACACCATAGCGAACAATGGTACTTTATTGATCAACGGCGAAGCAGTAGATTTATCTAACAGTCAACAAGCGTTAGTCAGTCAATACTCTAGCAGTATTCGGCAAGTGCTACCTGAAGTTAAAAGCATTGCGTTAGATGCAATTGATTTAGCCATCGACGGCGTTAACTTAGCCTTTAACGAGCTACTCGGTGACGGTAATAAAGTTAGCTCAGAATTAACCACACAGTTAACCGGTATTCGCAATGATGTAAATAATGAGTTTGACAGCGATAAAGATTTCTATATTGATGAAGACGGCTTTGAAGGTGAAGACTTTTTCGGTGCAGACTTTGAACAACGCATTGAAACAGCGGTTGAAAGTACAGTGCAAAACTCTATTGGTAGTTTAATGATTGCCATCGGCCAAGAGATGTTATTCTCTGGCGGCGATACCGATGCCTTTGAGCGTAAAATGGAAACTTTTGGTTCACGCATTGAGTATGAAATGGAAGCGCGGGGTGAACGTATTGCTCAGCGTGGTGAAGCGCTGTGCGATTCAATTATCGCCATTGATAACCTTGAAGAGCAATTAAAAAGTACTATCGATGAACTGGCGGATTACAATGTTGTTACTGTGAGTAAAAAAGAAACGCACAATAAAGCCTAATCTCACTCAGGTACTTGTTGAAATTTTAAAAGCGTGACTCGGTTGAGTGACGCTTTTTTATTGCCATCAGCCTAGGTGCGCGTTAAAGTAGCGCCCTTACTATGCCCGATTTATTCTCGAACGACTTTATGCACGCTGTACAACAACTTCATCAATACCGCAAAAGCCTAAGTACCACCACCTATAAATCACGCGGTCAACGTGTGATACGTTGTGAATTATGCCGATTGGCAAAACAGTTTTGTATTTGCGCATTAGTGCCAAGCGTAGAGTCAAATGCTGGCTTCTTAATGCTGATGTATGACACTGAAGTGCTTAAACCGAGTAATACTGGAAAATTGATTGCGGATTTGATCCCTGATTGCTTTGCTTTTTTGTGGTCGAGAACACAAGTAAACCCTGAGATCATTAAGGTGCTAGAAGATCCTATTTGGCAGCCTATGATTGTTTTTCCTAAAGCTTATGCCGGTGAAAATAGGGAAATATTCGATAATAAGATCACCCTTGAGTCAGGAAAAAGGCCGCTATTTATTATGTTAGATGGTTGTTGGCGAGAAGCTAAAAAAATGTTTCGTCGTAGTCCTTACTTACAACATTTGCCTGTGGTGTCATTTACCCCCAAAACACCCGATAATGCAGCAGAGCTTAGCTCTCGCTATCAAATTCGTGTAGCGGCTAATAATACTGAGTTGGCAACTGCGGAGGTTGCTGCGCAAATATTGTCGTTAGCGGGGGAGCAAACCAATGCTGATTTATTGGATTTATGGTTTGATGTTTTTAGTTATCAATATCAACGCGGCGTTTGCCAAGAAAACAAAGCGAACCCCAATGCCGTTTTGGATTATACCGAATTTGCCAAGAGCAAAGGCATAACCTTGGCACAAGACCTAACAAAACGTAGTGAATAAGTTCTACTTTAAATGCATGAAAACACTGCAGCTAAAGCAAAACTATTTTATAATGACGCACAAAATTGAAATGAGGTTAATTTATGAAAATATGTGGTGTTGAATTAAAAGGTAACGATGCAATTATTTGTATCATGTCAAAAGAGAATGGTTTGTACGACATACCCAATACGCGCGTACAAAAAATTAGCCTTGTGGATGCTAGCGACGCAGAACAAGTACAAGACTTTCAATTTGCCTTTGCTAAATTAATGCAAGACTACAAAGTTGAAAAGGTGGTTATTAGAGGACGAGCTTTAAAAGGTAAGTTTTCTGGTGGTCCGGTTGGCTTTAAATTGGAAGCAGCCATTCAATTGATCAAAGATTTACCGGTAGAAATACTTGCGGGTACCTTTATCAAAAAAGCGTTAACTCGCAGCCAGGTAAATATTGATTTTCGTGATACCGGTTTAAAGCAATATCAGCAACAAGCGTTTGAAACCGTGTTTGGCTTTTTTGAAGGTAGTATGTATTTGCAATAAGTTTATTGCTAAAAATTTATTTATTCAAAATAAAAAGGGTCGCTATATAGCGACCCTTTTTATGTACAGGAAGTACGGTATATCGCGGGTGCATGGATGCACAGGAGCGTGTAAGTACAGGAAGTATGGTCATTTTTTAGACTAATACTTCCCGGTAGTGAGCCTATTATTTAGTGGTTAAACCACGACGCTCAAGTAGTGGTGCTACTTTCGGGTCTTGGCCTCTGAATCGACGGTACATCACAGTTGGGTCGTCTGTACCACCGCTTTCAAGAACATGTTTGCGGTATAATTCAGCGGTTTTCTTATCGAATATGCCATTTTCTTTAAACGCTAACCAGGTATCAGCATCATAGATATTCGACCAAATATAACCGTAGTAACCCGCTGAATAACCACCGGCAAAAATATGCGAGTAGTAGCCAGTTTTATATCTTGGCGCTATTTGCTCAATTAGCCCTATCTCTTTTAAAACATTTTTTTCAAAAGCGTTCGCATCTTGTAATTCAGCGGTTTCTAATGAATGCCAGCTCATATCAAGCAAGGCAGCAGCTAAATATTCCGTAGTACCAAACCCTTGATTAAATTTGCCAGAGGCTTGAATTTTTTCTACTAGCGCTTGTGGAATAACTTCGCCTGTTTGGTAGTGTTTAGCAAAGTTTGCTAATACTTCTGGCTCTGTCATCCAGTTTTCCATCACTTGTGACGGGTACTCAACATAATCTCTTGGTAGTGCAGTACCGGTTTGAGAGCGGTAATAACCGTCAGATAACAAACCTTGAATCGCATGACCAAACTCATGGAATAAGGTTGATGCTTGAGAAAAGGTTAATAATGTCGGTTTATCACCCACAGGGCGAGGGTAGTTAAGTACATTGTAAATAATCGGTGTTACGTCTTCACCATTCATGCGATACTGCTTACGGAAGCTGCTCATCCAAGCACCGCCACGTTTGCTTTCGCGTACGTAGTGATCTGTCATGTAAATACCGATATAGCTGCCGTCGTGATCGAATACTTCAAATGTGCGTACGTCAGGGTGGTATTTAGGCAAGTCGTCACGTTCTTTAAAGGTGACGCCCCATAATTTTTCGGCGGTGTAAAATACCCCTTGTAATGTTGACTCAAGCGAAAAGTAAGGCTTAGTTTCGGCAGCGTCGATATTAAAGCGTTGCTTACGAATTTTTGCTGAATAGTACCACCAATCCCAAGCTGCTACGGTAAAGTTACCACCTTCAGCGTCAATCATTTTTTGAATATCAGCACTTTCACCTTTGGCTTGGGCGAGTGCGGCTGGCCATACTTTATTTAATAATTCAAAAACATTTTCAGGGGTTTTGGCTGTGGCATTTTCAAGCACAAAATGGGCGTGAGTTTGATAACCTAACAGCTGTGCTTTTTGATAGCGAAGGCTGGCCATTTCGCTAGCGATAGCTTGGTTATTGTTGGCATTATCGTTGTTACCGCGCATGATGTAACCTTTGTAGATGGTTTCACGTAGCTTACGGTTGTTTGAATAGGTTAAAAATGGGTTTTTGCTTGGGCGATGAGTGGTGAATACCCACTTGCCTTCATGACCACGCGCTTTAGCTGTTTCAGCCGCGGCAGCTATGATGTCTGCCGGTAGACCGTCAAGATCGGCTTGATCCTCAATCACCATTTCAAAGTCGTTTGTTTCGGCTAAAAGGTTCTCACCAAACTTTAAACTTAACCCGCTGAGTTTTTCATTTAATTCACGTAATTTTTGTTTGTCAGCATCGTTAAGGTTTGCGCCACCGCGAACAAAGCTTTTGTAGGCTTTATCGAGTAAGCGCTTTTGATCTGTGCGTAAATCAAATTGTGCTTGATTGTCATACACGGCTTTAACGCGTAAAAATAGCGCATCGTTTAACGCAATGTCGTCACCTAATGCTGATAGTTTTGGTGAAATTTCTTTGGCGATGGCGCGCATTTCTTTATCTGACATTGAGCCTGTTAAGCCATAGAAGGTATTGCTGACTTTCGCTAAGAAGTCACCAGACTTTTCCATCGCGACGATAGTGTTTTCAAAGGTGGGACGCGATTTTACTTTAGTAATAGCGTCAATTTCAGCCTTGTTTTGGGCAATGCCATGATAAAACGCAGGTAGGTAATCACTTTTTTTAATTTTATCAAACGGTGGAATACCGTACGGCGTGTCGTACTCAGCAAAGAACGGATTGTTTGCGGTATTACTTTCAACTTGCTTAACTTTTTCAACTTGTACAACATCAGTTGTCGCTGTGTTTTGTTGACAGCCGGCTACTGCGATAGCAATTGCTAGGGGCGCGAGATAACGAATTTTCATTACATGACCTATATAGTTTTTATGTGGACTAATGATTTTAGGCGTTCGAAGTTATTGTTTACTTTGACCGCCGTGAAGCTTAACTGATTCTATGTTGCCGGCGCTGAGCGCACAAGGGTGGAAAGGGATAAATTCGATGAATGGGGCGTTATTAGAGGTAAAGCAGAGCACTTACAGCACCTGACTTTACCTCAACTGAATTGAAATGGTTGGGCTTAACTGTGCTCAGCCAAAATCATATCCGCCGCTTTTGCACCTATCATCATGGAAGGGGCATTGGTATTGCCACTTATCAAGGTTGGCATAATTGACGCGTCAGCAACGCGCAACTGTTTGATACCTTGCACCTTTAATTGTTCATCAACCACAGATAATTCGTCATTGCCCATTTTACAGGTACCGACCGGGTGATAAATAGTATTACATTTGTTTCTTAAAAACTCAGTAATATCTTGGTCTGAGTGGCAGTTTTCATCAGGAAATATATCTTTAACATGGGTATTTGACAGCGGCGGTGTTGATAAGATTTTTTTCGCAATCTTTACCCCTTTGATCATCACATCAAGATCATCTTGATGATCTAACATATTCAGATGAATACGCGGTGCTTGACTAATATCGTTGCTATTAAGCGTAATAGTGCCGCGACTTTTTGGCCGCAATAAACAAACATGTAAGGCAACGCCATAAGTACAAAGTAACTTATGATTTCTACCGTGATCGTCCATTGCCGCCGGTACAAAGTGTAATTGTAAGTCGGGTTCTGCCAAGCTGGGATCTGATTTAATAAAGCCACCCGTTTCGGCAATCGCGCTGGTCAGTAAACCTGTGCGTTTGGCGAAAAATTTCAGGGCTTGTTTTGTCGCCCACCACATGGCCTTTGGACGGTAGGCGAGTATTTCTGTTCTATTGTGTTGGGCAACATTAAGTATGTCGACATGATCTTGTAAATTTTTACCTACCCCTTCTAGGGCATGTACAAGCTTAACATTATGCTTGTTTAATTCGTCCTTTGGCCCAATACCTGAGAGCATTAGTATTTGTGGCGAGTTAATCGCACCCGCGCTGATAATAACCTCTTTGTTGGCTTGTAGCTGTTGGGTTTTGCCTTGGTGTTTAAACATTACACCCGTGGCAATGCCATTTTCAATAACCACTTTTTCGACTTGCGTCTCGGTGATAACAGTTAAATTTTCACGCGTTAAATTCGGTGTTAAAAACGCTTTTGCCGCGCTATGGCGTAAACCATCTTTTTGGGTCACTTGGTAGTAGCCAATACCTTCTTGTGATGCGCCATTGAAATCGTGGTTTTCAGGGTAACCGGCTGCCAATGCCGATTGAATAAAGTCTTCATTGATCGCAGGCTTAGATACAGAATCAGCAACATTAAGCGCGCCATTAACGCCGTGAAATTCGTCAGCGCCACGTTCTTGATGTTCTAGCGCTTTAAAGTAGGGTAGAACCTCGTCGAAGCTCCAACCTGCGTTACCTAAACTGTGCCAATGGTCGTAATCTTGTTTTTGTCCTCGAACATAAAGCATGGCGTTGACTGAGCTGCTGCCGCCTAAGGTTTTGCCACGCGGGGTAAAAATAACGCGATTATTTAAGGTTTTTTCTGGTTGAGAATTATATTGCCAATTTAAACTGTGGCTTTGCATTAAGCCGATCACACCGATAGGTAAGTGGATCATCCAACTTTTATCTTTTTTTCCCGCTTCCAGTAGGCAAACGCTATGTTCACCACTGGCTGATAATTTATCAGCTAAAACACAGCCAGCTGAGCCGCCGCCAATAATTACAAAATCAAATGTCTTCACGTATCTACCTTTAAAAGTTACTTTTTATTATTATCATTTTTAACAAGTCAGACCACTATGATATAAAAGTGTCAACTATTCAAGTATCGAGCTAAGGCGCTATTTTCAATCAAGTGTCTTTGGGCTGAAAGTGATTATTTTACGAGAAGCGTTGCATAATTCGTGGGGGGAGGTTGAGATAAAAAATAAAGGCTAAACATTCGCTTAGCCTTTATAGTTAGAGTTCAATTTAATGTAACTATTTTTAGTTTAGCCCAAGTACCTGTTTACCTTGCTTAAAGGTAATGTCGACGGGGATTTTAGCCGCTTCTAAACTCGCTAAATCTTTGGCTAAATCAGCATTTATAACGCCGCTTTCTGCCACTAATTTTGCAACGCCGTCGTAATCACCGTTACCTTGTAAGGTCAGAATAAGTTCAGACAAGGTGTCGATTGCCGTCGTCATTTTCTCAACATTTACGGCATATAAACCTTGTTCATCACGAGTAAAGGCACCTTGCTCGGCAAAGTAGTTAAAACGCACCATATTGGCTTTGCCGTGAGCAGAGCTTGCGCCAAAGCGTACTGAGCGGAATATGCCCGTTAAGAATGTGGTGTAGTAATCTTCCAATTTACCTTCAGTGATAGCGCCTTTCGCGAGTAGTTGGCGCACCATGTAAAGACCTAGAATATCGGCTTTGCCTTCTTCTAAGGCAGAGGCATGCTCTTTTAATGATTGACGCACTGTACCTTTGCCATTGATCGTGTTTTTGATACCTAAACCGTGAGCAACTTCATGGAACATGGTATTGGCAAAGAATGCGGTAAAGGTTACGTTTTCACGTTGTTCTGGCACAATCAAGGTGGCAGCAATCGGTGTCATTATGGCGTCGAATTTCGCTCGCATGGCATTTTTAAGCTGTAAACGGCGAGTACCTTTTTCTAATTGCACTTGCTCGTCATTGGGTAAGTTAATGGCAATGGTTTTGCCACCGGCGTTAGAATGCCCGGCATAGTAAATTACGTCATAGGCATTTAAGTCAGCATCAGAGCCCGGCACTTCGGCTTTGTATTTTTTACTGACCGGTAAATCTCGTTGCAATTCAGGCAAGAAGGCCGCGTATTTTGCCAGTTTTTCGCTCCATGACATGTCTTTGATCAGCACATAAGACTCGAACGCTGCTCGATAACCAAATAATTGATCTTCATAGGTTTCAATAGGGCCTATAACCACATCAATTGGATTGTTTTTCATGTCCATCCAAGCAAAGTCTGAGGCCTGAAAGTCATCATTGCGTATTGCTTTTGCACGCATATTAAGATAATTAGCAAACTCTTTATCATCGGCAAAGCTTGCGGCTTTTTCTAAAATAACGGCAATGCGATTGATTTCATCGCTATAGGCTTCTGAAAAAGCAATCGTTGTCAGTTCTCCCGCGTCGTTTCTACGCACTAATGAATACAAACCGTTTTTGTCATCAAAGGTCGCTTGTTCAAATTCCGCTTTGCTCATATCAGTAGGATAAAACTGAGCGCCATGGCTTTTGGCTTTGGTGTTAGTTAAAAATGCTTTGTCGCCATTTAAGCGATCCCAAGGGCCGTAATTGATACGGGCAAATTCTCGCACTTTTTCATCACTAATTGAGGCTAAAAAACTGGCTTTGTCTTGTCCAAACGCTTGTTGCCAAAAAAGACCGTCGATAATATCTGAGGCTTCGATAAGCAATGACAACATTTGTTTTTGGTTGCTCGATAGGTGAGATAAGTCGGCAGTTAAGGTCACCGTTTTATAGATATCTAGGCGATCTTGATATTCAGGTAATAAGTTAACATCGGCTGACGTCGTAACGGTAGCGGTGTCACCACAAGCGGTTAACGAGCCGGCGATAATAAGTAATGACGCGATTTTTGACAGTTTCATGTAGGGTCTCTCTTTTTAATTACCGGCTAGAGACTAACAAAATCACTGATAAGCGCAAGGTTTGAAAGTAATAATCTTATGCTTTGAGGGGATTTTCAGGTATAAAAAAACCGGCAGAAGCCGGTTTTTTAATGCTTTACAAAAATTAAAGCGCTTTAATAGCAGCGTTTAAACGACTCTTGCTACGAGCAGCTTTATTTTTGTGAATAAGACCTTTGCTTGCATAACGATCTAAGATCGGTGTAGCAGCAGCAAATTCTGTTGTTGCTTTTTCTTTGTCACCGGCTTCGATTGCAGAAATTACTTTTTTAAGTAAAGTACGCATCATTGAGCGACGGCTTGCATTGTGTTGACGGCGCTTTTCAGATTGTAATGCGCGCTTCTTAGCAGACTTTGAGTTAGCCAAGGTGAACTCCTAAAATTGAATAAATATTGCCTAAATTTAAGGCGACGAAATATGCCTGTTTTTAACTGGTTTGTCAAACAATTTACTGCTTTAATTTGACCGTTCGGATAATTACCCGTTTGTATACCCGTTCCACTTCAAGATGCAACTTCAGAGCTAAGCTAGGAAATCAGAACAAGGCGCGATACGAAGATAATGGTTATTCCCTTATCAAGTAGCGCAACGCAGGGCTGTTTTTCTAGCTTAGTTCCCTACGGGCAAGCCGATAAAGGGGCATCTCCTGCGTTATTGATTTCGACAATAGAATAACTATTCTCTTCAATCAATGTCTTGTCGCTAACCCTTTCTCGATTTGCTGAAATCTGCATTTGGAAGTGAAGCGGGTATATAAATAAAACCAATGTGTGCATTCTAAAGTTTTTAGTTAAAAGTTGGAAGTGTTGATGGTGGTTGATTTAGCGAATTTTCAATATATTTACTGTTTTAGTTTGCTTTAATCAAAAAAACAACGCTGTTAAGTGCCGAGCTCGCCTTAATCGCCGGGATCGGAAAACTCGACGGATAGGGGATTAAATACTTGTCTATCAAATTATAAAAGCCGCATAATAGATAAAAATAAATATCAGTGCATTGTTTGCTATTTAATTGTCGAATTAACAGCTAAATGTACACAAAAATTATGAAAAAGCTTTCGAATAAAATAATAAATAGTCAGGGGTTAATTGCTTGAGTAAAAAATTAATTAAGTCAGGAATTATTGTTAGCGTCATGACCTTAATTTCACGGGTGCTTGGCTTAGTGCGCGATATTGTTATTGCTAATATTATGGGGGCAGGGGCGTCGGCTGACGTGTTCTTTTTTGCCAACAAAATCCCTAATTTTTTGCGTCGTCTTTTTGCTGAAGGGGCGTTTGCACAAGCCTTTGTGCCAGTATTAAGCGAATACCATACTCTTGATGAACAAGATAAAACTAATGAAACACGAAAATTAATTGCCCAAGTATCGGGGACGCTTGGGGTTATTGTTAGCCTAGTTACTTTATTTGGTATGATAGCGTCGCCGTTATTTGTTGCGTTATTCGGCTTTGGCTGGTTTTTAGATTGGCTACATGACGGTCCGGCCAGTGCAAAGTTTGATCTTGCCAGTACCTTATTAAAAATTACCTTTCCCTATTTGTGGTTTGTTAGCTTTACCGCGCTCTCAGGGGCAATATTAAATACTTATGGCCGCTTTGCGGTCTCAGCATTTACGCCAGTATTACTGAATGTTGGCGTGATTGCTTGCGCGATTTACTTAGCACCGTTAATGGATAATCCCGCTTTTGCCCTCGCTTGGGGGGTGTTTTTAGGCGGTTTTATTCAGTTTGCTTTTCAAATACCATTTTTATATCGCGCTGGCGCCTTAGTAAAACCTCAATGGGCATGGCATGCACCGGGGGTAGCAAAAATTCGCAAACTTATTATTCCTGCGCTGTTTGGTGTTTCGGTAACACAAATTAATTTACTGCTTGATACCATTATTGCCAGTATGTTGATCACCGGCTCGATCAGCTGGTTGTATTACGCTGACAGATTATTGGAGTTCCCCTTGGGGCTGTTCGGTATTGGTATTGCCACGGTAATATTACCGAGCTTAGCTAAGCTTCATACCAAAAAAGATACGCAAGAATTTAGCGACACCATAGATTGGGGATTACGCATTGTTTCATTATTTGGCTGGCCCGCTTTAGCCGGTTTAATGGTGCTTGCGCAACCGATTATAATGGTGCTTTTTATGCGTGGAGAATTTACTGAGCACGAAGTGTTGCAAGTCTCTTACGCCTTATTTGCTTACCTAGCAGGGCTGTTAAGCTTTATGTTTATTAAGGTGTTAGCGCCGGGTTATTACGCACGACAAGATACCAAAACGCCGGTAAAAATAGCCATTAAAGCGATGGTAGCTAATATGGCGTTCAATTTGATGTTGGCACCCTTTTTTGGCTATATCGGTTTAGCGATTGCCACAACATTGTCAGCCACCCTCAATGCTATGATGCTTTATCACGGATTAAAGTCAGCCAAGGTCTTTTATTTAGCGAAAAAAACCTGGTGGTTTATTGCGCGATTGATGTGTGCAGCGGCGATAATGGCATTTATTGTTTATCAAATATCGCCAACATTTGAGGTCTGGCTGTCAATGAGTTTTGCCAAGCAAGTACTGCAACTTATTATCTGTATTGCTTGTGGTATCGCCAGTTACTTAATTTGCTTAGCTGTGCTGGGCATTCGTCTTAGCGATATTAAAGTAGCGCAACAAACTAGCCCAACAAAGTAGCGCAAAAAAACCTTAACCAGCGTTAAAAATAACTCACTCTAAGGGCTGATTCTTGCTGCTGACTAAGCTATAATTCGGCGATTTTTATTTTTTTGTGATTTAGCGAGTCGTGCAGCGGCTGGCAGTAAGGCTGTTCAATTTCATGCAATTAACACGTGGCATTCATAATATGCGCATTAATGATGACAAAAATCATCAAGGTTGCGTGTTAACCATCGGAAATTTTGACGGCGTTCACCTTGGTCATCAGCAAGTTATTTTGGCTTTAGTTGCCAAGGCGCGAAAGCTTAATTGCGAAGCAGCAGTGTTGGTATTTGAGCCGCAGCCACAAGAATTGTTTTCACCAGAAGCAGCACCCGCTAGATTATGCCGTTTACGTGACAAATATATTTTGTTAAAAAAACTCGGCGTCGATAGATTAATTTGTATTAATTTTAATAGAAAATTTGCTAGTCTAAGTGCCGAAATATTTATCGAAGAGCTGCTGGTTAAGCGCTTGGCAATAAAACATTTGATTGTTGGTGATGATTTTCACTTTGGTAAAAACCGCCTTGGCAATTTTACCATGCTAAAATCAGCGGGCGAACGATTGGGCTTTGCCGTTACCGATACCGCCAGTTATAAACTCGCGGGCTGTCGCATTAGTAGCACCGCCATCAGGCAATTACTTGAGCAAGATGACTTAAGTAATGCAGAAATTATGCTAGGGAGACCTTATTCCATTATGGGTAAGGTTTTTCATGGCGATAAACGTGGTCGAACGATTGGCTTTCCGACCGCGAACATTAGGTTAAATCGCCGTGTTTCGCCGGTTTCAGGCGTTTATGTGGTGAAAGTACAAAGCAAGAATAGCAGTCATTTTGGCGTTGCCAATATTGGCTCAAGGCCGACGGTTGCCGGAATACGACAGCAACTTGAAGTTCATATATTTGATTTTAATAGTAATTTGTATGGCGAAACCATCGAAGTAATTTTATTGAAAAAATTACGCCGTGAGCAAAAGTTTGCCTCGATTGATGATTTAATGCAGCAAATTACTCAAGACACAGAACAAGCCCGCACCTATGTGCAAGACTTAAGCTAACGCGCTTACAATGATATTAATGAATACGACAACGGATATTTATTTTAATGAGTGATTACAAACAAACCTTAAATTTGCCGGCAACTTCTTTCGCGATGAAAGGGAATATGGCAAATCGTGAACCTAACATGCTAAAAGAATGGGCCGAAAAAGATCTCTATGGTCAAATTCGCGCGGCTAAAAAAGGTAAAAAATCATTTATTTTGCATGACGGACCTCCATACGCCAATGGCGATATTCATATTGGTCATGCGGTAAATAAAATTCTTAAAGATATTATTGTTAAGTCAAAAACCTTGTCTGATTTCAATGCGCCCTACGTGCCGGGTTGGGATTGTCATGGCTTACCGATTGAATTAATGGTGGAGAAAAAAGTCGGTAAACCTGGCCATAAAGTGTCAGCTAGCGTTTTTCGCGAAAAATGTCGTGAATATGCCGCTAAGCAAGTTAATGGTCAGCGTGATGACTTTAAACGTTTAGGCGTTTTTGCTGACTGGGAAAAACCGTACCGTACGATGGACTTTGATACCGAAGCGAACATTATTCGCTCACTCGGTAAAATTGCGGAAAACGGGCATTTACATCAAGGCTTTAAACCTGTGCATTGGTGTACAGATTGTAGTTCATCTTTAGCTGAAGCAGAAGTGGAATACAAAGATAAGCAATCACCCGCCATTGATGTGAAATTTACCGCCGTTGAGCAAAGTATTGCTGATAAATTTAGTCTTCCCGTCTCTTCACAAGGTAAGCACGAAGGTGAAGGTGCTGTTTCGATGGTGATCTGGACAACCACACCTTGGACATTACCGGCTAACCGCGCGGTTTCAGTACATAGCGATGTAGAATATAGCTTAGTACAGTGTGAAACAGAGCACGGTAAAGAGCGCTTAATTTTAGCCTCAGACTTAGTCACATCTTGTATGGATCGTTTTGGTATCGACAAATATCATGCCTTAGGTTTTTGTAAAGGTAGCGAGTTAGAGCTTGCCCAACTTAAACACCCATTTTATGACTTTAGCGTGCCGGTAATTTTAGGCGAGCATGTTACAACCGATTCAGGTACGGGTTGTGTACACACCGCGCCAGGTCATGGTGTTGAAGATTTTGTTGTCGGTAAGTTATATGACTTAGAAGTAGCAAACCCAGTTGGTGCTAATGGTGTGTATTTAGAAGATACGCCGCTATTTGCTGGGCAACATGTATTTAAAGCCAATGCCAATGTGGTTGAAACCTTAAAAGAGCATGGTACTTTAGTGCATCATCATGCCTTAGAACATTCTTACCCGCATTGCTGGCGTCATAAAACGCCGTTGATTTTCCGTGCCACGCCGCAGTGGTTTATCAGCATGGACAACAAAAATTTACGCCAAGACTCATTAAACGAAATCGAAAAAACCCAGTGGATCCCGGATTGGGGGCAACGTCGTATTGAGTCTATGGTAGAAGGGCGTCCTGATTGGTGTATCTCACGTCAACGTACGTGGGGCGTGCCAATGGCATTGTTTATTCATCAAGATACCGGTGCCTTGCATCCGCGCAGTATTGAATTAATTGAAACGGTGGCAAAACGTGTTGAGCAAAAGGGCATTCAAGCTTGGTTTGACCTTGAAGCTAGTGAGCTTATTGGCGATGACGCACAAGAATACATTAAAGTACCAGATACCTTAGATGTTTGGTTTGACTCAGGTACAACGCACTACTCTGTGGTTAACGCTCGCGAAGAATTTGATGGTATTGCCGATTTATACTTAGAAGGCTCAGATCAACATCGTGGCTGGTTTATGTCATCGATGATCTCTTCGGTCGCCATGAACGGTAAAGCGCCCTATAAAGAAGTATTGACCCATGGCTTTGTGGTTGACGCTAAAGGGCATAAAATGTCTAAGTCTTTAGGTAATGTTATTACGCCAAAAGAAATCACCAACACCTTAGGTGCTGATATTTTACGCTTATGGACCGCGTCGGTAAATTACACTCAAGAGATCACCGCCGGCGATGAAATATTTAAACGCCAAGCCGATGCTTATCGTCGTATTCGCAATACTTCGCGCTTTTTACTGTCAAACTTAAATGGCTTTGACCCAAAAACACACTCAATTGCCTTTGATGATATGGTAGCGCTTGATCGTTGGGTGGTCGATAAAGCCGCGCAATTACAAACAGAAATTATTGCCGCATATGACGAATATGAATTTCACGTGGTCGTGCACAAGTTAATGAACTTTTGTACCACAGAGCTTGGCGGCTTTTACTTAGATATTATTAAAGACCGTCAATACACCGCCAAAGACGACAGTGTTGCCCGTCGTTCGTGTCAAACCGCGATGTACCTTATTGCTGAAGCGATGACCCGTTGGATGGCGCCAATTTTATCTTTTACCGCGCAAGAAATTTGGCAGGCACTACCAACAGCTTCGGGCGAAACGCGTGAAGAATTCGTTTTCACCGGCGTTTGGTTTGATGGGTTACCAAAAACTTCAACTGATAGCAGCTTAGACAACGCTTATTGGAATGATATTTTGCTGGTACGTGCGGAAGTGAATAAAGCGCTAGAAAATGCCCGCAAAGAAAAGCAAGTGGGTAAAGCGCTTGAAGCCGCGGTAACCTTATACACTAGCGCCGAATTAGCTGAAAAATTACAACAGCTAGGTGAAGAATTACGCTTTGTATTAATTACCTCAAAAGCCAGCATTGAAATTGTTGAAAGTGCGCCAGCAGGTAGCTTAGCAACAGATATTGAAGGTTTGTGGCTAACGGTTGCGCCCGCTGAAGGGGCTAAATGTGACCGTTGTTGGCATGTCACAGAAGACATTGGCCAAGATGAGCAGCACCCTGAACTTTGTGGTCGCTGTATTACTAACGTTGAAGGTGATGGCGAAGTGCGTCAGTTTGCCTAAGCGAGCGAATAGCCATTGATGTTAAGATAAAAGCGTGCAGTTCTTAGTGAAAGTCTGCACGTTTTTTAACAATTACTGTATTAAAACCTTATAAGTAAACGTAGGGAATAAAAGAGACAAATTTTTCAATGAAAACATTATTTACTGAAACTGGGCTACGTTGGTTGTGGTTAACTGTGCTTTGTTTAATCGCAGATCAAGTGACTAAACAATGGGTGGTTAGTGCCTTTAACCTGCATGAGTCACTTAATATTTTGCCCTTTTTTAACCTCACTTATGTGCATAATTTGGGAGCAGCGTTTAGTTTTTTAGCGGATCAAGGGGGATGGCAACGCTGGTTTTTCACCGCCATTGCCACCATCGCCAGTGTTGTTTTTACGGTATGGTTAGCTAAAACCCCTAAATCTCAAACCCTATTAAGTATTGCGTTTGCCTTAATGCTTAGTGGCGCAGTCGGCAATTTAATTGACCGCGTGCTATTTGGCTATGTGATCGACTTTTTGGACTTTTATGGCTTTGGTTATCACTTTCCCGCCTTTAATATTGCTGATTCCATGATATTTATTGGTGCGGCGCTAATGATTTTCGATTCATTTAAAAATGGTGACTCGGGTGAAAAAACACAAGATATCAAGCTTAAAGAGAAATGTTAATGACAAATTTAGTAACCGCAGCTTCAGAAATTATCGCACATATTACCATGAAGCTTGCTGACGGCTCTGCCGCCGACAGTACGAAAGTTAATAAGAAGCCAGCAAAAATTATTATGGGTGACGCCAGTATTTCACCGGCTTTTGAAACGCAGCTTATCGGTATGTCTGCCGGTGAGAGCAAAGAGTTTACCTTAGCCGCAGCTGACGCCTTTGGTGAGCCATTGCCTGAAAATATTCACTATATGGATATTAGTAAGTTTAGTGAAGAAGCGCCGGCCAAAGTGGGTAATATCATCACCTTTAGTCAACCCGGTGGTGAGCTACCGGGCATGATCAAAGACGTTACCGGCAATTCCGTCACCATTGACTTTAATCACCCCTTAGCAGGGCAAGCAGTGACCTTTGTTATTGACGTTATTGAAGTTAACGCAGAGAGAAAATAACGAGACTATCATGGAAATTATTTTAGCTAATCCGCGCGGTTTTTGTGCAGGTGTTGACAGAGCCATTAGCATTGTTGACAGAGCCTTAGACTTATTTGAAGCGCCAATTTACGTGCGTCATGAAGTGGTGCACAACAAGTTTGTGGTAAACGGTTTAAAAGACCGTGGCGCGGTGTTTGTTGATGAGCTCAATGAAGTACCAGATGACAGTACGGTTATATTCAGTGCCCATGGCGTATCAAAAGCTGTGCGAAATGAGGCAAAAAATCGCGGTTTAAAAGTTTTTGATGCGACTTGTCCTTTAGTCACTAAAGTGCATATGGAAGTATCACGCACCAGCCGAAAAGATGTTGAATGTATTTTGATTGGTCATGCTGGACACCCTGAAGTTGAAGGCACTATGGGGCAGTATGATAGTGAAGCAGGCGGCATTTATTTAGTAGAGTCGGCAGAAGATGCTGCGAAATTGACAGTTAAAAACCCTGAAAAATTGTATTATTGTAGCCAAACCACGTTATCGGTTGATGATACCAGTGATGTTATTGATGCATTAAGACAAAAATTTCCATTAATTCAAGGGCCGCGCAAAGATGATATTTGTTATGCGACGCAAAATCGCCAAGATGCCGTGCGCTCTATCGCAGAGCAAGTTGAGTTATTGCTGGTTGTGGGTGCGAAAAATAGCTCTAACTCAAATCGCTTACGAGAGCTAGCGGAGAAAATTGGCACCACGTCTTATTTAATTGATACTGCAGCTGATATCGACGTGTCATGGCTAGCAGGCGTTAAAAAAGTTGGTGTAACCGCGGGCGCATCCGCTCCGGCTATTTTAGTTCAACAGGTTATTGATGCGCTAAAATCTTTTGGTGGTCAAGAAGTTATTGAATATCCAGGTCGAGAAGAAAATACTGTGTTTGCGGTACCGATAGAATTGCGTTAATCTTAAGCGATATTATTTGCTGTTATTTGGTGTTTTGCTACTTTTTAGTTCAACGGTATCATTTATCACAGCAATTTAGCTGTTTCGAGTAGTATTTGTGTTGAAACATACACAAGATTACTCGTATTAATATACAAAGGTATGGGTTAATGCAGTTCACCAATGTGATTTTTAACACATATAGCTTGCTATTATGTAGTGCTTTATCTAAGCACTGCCCACGTCTTTATCTATCAAGATTCTGCTATTCCAAGTTATTAAATTTTTCAGCTATAGTAACTATATCGCTAGTTTACTGTACTTATTTAAAGGGAGATTAAATATTGAATTCCTATTTTCCTCGTCAACGAAATAGAGCGTTTTTTAACAATAAAGGGATGACTTTTATTGAAGTTTTGATTGCGGTTTTTATTTTAGTTACCGGTATTTTAGGTGCGGTTGCTATGCAAGCTTCGGCTAAAAAAGGCAGTTTCGACGCTATGCAACGCTCGGTTGCTTCAGCCTTAGCACAAGATATTATTGAACGCATGCGCAGTAATAACCCGAATGCTTTAGCCGGGTACGCTGGTACAGATTATGGCGCGGCACTAGACTCTATTCCGACGAAACGCTGCAGTACGGTGGCAGGCATTTGTACACCTGCCGAGATGGTGATTAATGACCGCTATGAGTGGGAAATGTCGTTGATGGGCGCCGATGTGACTAACAGTGGCAATAATGCTGCTGGCTTAACCGGTGTCAGAGGTTGTATTACCCAAGCCTTAAACGCGGTTACCGTGGTTATTAGTTGGGAAGGGCGCATAGATATAGCAGATGGAAAAAAAGATACCTGTGGTACTGCTGGTAATAAAAGGCGGCAGGTGATTACTGAGGCGTTTATAAATTAATATGAATAATCAACGTGGATTTACATTAGTCGAAATATTTATTTCGCTTGCGGTTGGTCTAGCTTTATTTGCTGGCGTGATGAGTGTTTTTGTTGGTATGAAAACCACTACATCAGAAACGGCCACCTATGGTGAATTGCAAGAAAACGGACGTTTTGCCTTAAGCGTTATTAGTGACGATTTATTAAAGCAGAACTTTTGGGGTGACTATTCTGGCACACTAGATTTATCAATGCTGAGTGCTGCACCCGGTGCGCCAGGTAACGAATGTATAGGTGATGGCTTAAACAATGGTACTTTTCCTACGGCAATAGGACACTTTAGAACCATTTGGGGGCAAACAGTAGCAAGTAGTTCTATTATGGGTTGTATTACCGATGCCAAAATCGCATCTGATGTTATTCAATTTAAACGCGCAATCGCTGAGCCCCTTACGGCAAGTACTGCCGACAACTATTATATTGTTGCTAATTTAAATGAGGCAGAAATATTCACGGGCACTGCCATCCCCACGCTCCCGAATAGCCAACTCTGGCAATATCAACACCATATTTATTATGTTAGAGAAGAAGCGCAAGGCACAAATACTGTGCCGGTGTTAATGCAAGGGCGCTTAACAACGAATATGACCTTTGACCCCATTATCGACGGTATTGAACAAATTCGCTTTATGTATGGTGTTGATACCGACGCAAAAGGTACTGCAGGCTATGGCATTGTTGATACCTTTTTATCTGCCGATAATATGACATTAACTCAGTGGGATCACGGTAGTAACAATAGAATTCTTGCGGTACGTATTTATGTACTTGCGCGCAGTATTTTGCCTGATAACAAATACACCAACACCAATACCTACAATTTAGGTGACTTGCCCGTTACCTTTAATGATAACTACCGTCGACTATTATTTAATTCAACGGTAACTTTATATAACGCCGGAGATGACTCATGGTAAGTCGAATTAGTTATTTTCAAACATCATCAATATCTTTATCAGCACCGAGAAAGCAAAAAGGTGTGGTGTTAATTGTTTCGCTGGTGTTTTTAATTGCCTTAACCGCGGTTGCTGCCGCTTTAATGCAAAATACCACCACTGATATGAAAATGTCAGGAGCCAGTGAAGAAAAAGTTATCGCAACACAAGAAGCCATCAGTGCTAGCGATGAGGTGATGTTTAGGCAAATTAATGGTGGTACTGGCAATAATGCTTTTGCCTCACCTTTGGTGCTTTTTCCTATTGATGTCAAGGATACCTTAATAAAAATGGATACTGACAATGATACAACAGCAACGATCGACGTTGCTAATAATGATCTTGAGCTTGAGCCTGATTGTCCGCATTCGCGTAAAGCCTCATCCGCGCAAGTATTTACCTGTAATGTTTTACGTGTGCAAGTCAACCGCGATTACGGCCGAACGAATACCAATAACGTTGAAGTCAACACTGGGGTTGCGCAACAACTATTACGATAAATTTGAGTGTTTCAACGAAATACTGGAGTTAATAACATGAAAAAACTTCTCACCACCAGCTTACTGCTAATGGCATCAGCGATGTCATATAGTGAAGATATTGAATTATATCTGAGTGAAAAGGCTAAAACTGCGGCCAAGAAAACCCAAGTACTGATTATTTTTGATGATTCCGGCAGTATGGATACTGAAGAAACCGTGACCGCGAGTTACGATCCAACATTTTCTTACCCCGCCTTAACGGGGGGGCATAACTTTTTAGATAGTCATATTTATTATAGTAAAGGCACTGGTGTCCCTCAGCCAGACAGCGAGTCAACAAAACGTAAGTTTTCAACAACATTAAATGGTTGTGATAGCTCTAAATCTGTATTAACAAGTGGCGGTTTTTATATTGGGCGGGTCTTTCACTATAAAACCAACAAGAAAAAGTGGCGCTCGCTTCCGAATAATAACGGCGGCAATATAGCGCTATTAGACTGTCAAGAAGATGTGCTCAATGACAATGCCGCCGGTATTCAATTAGGCTTTCCGGTCAATAATTTTGTTACGCCGTACTCCGTAAATTTAGGTGATTCGAATGTGGATTGGGCTAGCGAAGAAAATGTGACGTTATATTCAGGGAATTATTTACGTTGGAAGCATCAAGTCGGTGGCGAAGAAGTGACCAAAACACGTATGGCAATGGCGAAGGAAAGTATTAAGGATGTCATTAACTCTGCACCTTCCATTGATTTTGGCCTGCAAGTGTTTAATTTCAATTACGGTGATGACTGGGACGATGGTAATGGCGGGCGTATAGTTGCCGGTATCAATAAGATGACCTCTGCCAATAAAACTAATTTACTTAATTTAGTTAAAAATGATATCAGAGCTGTTGGTAGTACGCCGTTATGTGAAAGCTTATATGAAGCCTCTCGTTACTTTTCGGGACTAAGTGTCAAATATGGTAACGATGATATCAATGTGCCATCTTCCCCTTATTTTTATACTAAAAATACCCCGCCACGCGATACTTCAATTGAAAGTGGTGGTAAATATAAGACACCTTTTTCAGGCTGTAGCGATAAAGTTTACGTTATTATCATTACCGATGGCGAGCCGCAAAACGATCGTGATGCCGACAGTAATATTAAAAGCTTATCGAGTGTTGAAGACGGCATAACATATAACTTTAATGGCGCTGAGTATGACAATAACTACCTCGCAGCCCTTGCCGAGTGGATGCACAATAGAGATATTAATAGTACGCTTGATGGTAAGCAAACCGCCGATGTATACACTATAGGTTTTAGTGCGGGTGCAGATGATGCCGCACCATTATTAAAAGAAACAGCTAAACTTGGTGGTGGTAAATATTTTCGTGCCACAGATAGTGCGTCATTAACAACCGCATTAGTGAATACATTAGAAGATCTAGAGCCTAGCAATGACAGTTTAACGTCAGCGTCTGTTGCCGCAAACAACTTTGACCGTACTGAAACCTTAAACTCTGTTTATTATGCAATGTTCCAACCGGACAACGGCCCGCGTTGGCAAGGTAATTTGAAAAAATACAAAGTGGTTGCTGGCAATCAACAAGGTAAGCATGGTAAATCAGCCCTTGACGAAAACACCGGGCACTTTGCTGAAGATGTTACCAGCTTTTGGTCAGACGATAACGCGAAAGATGGTAATGTTGTTGCTGCCGGTGGTGTAGCCGACATGCTACGTAAAAAAACGAATCGCGTTATTTATAGTGATATTGGCGGCGGTGACGCGTTAGCCTTACTTACGCAAACTCAGGCGGAAACATCGTTCGGTGGCAGCAGTCAACTGGCGACGGAGATGGGAGTGGCTGAAGCTGATGTTGAGGCTTATCTAAATTGGGCAATGGGCAAAAATGTCGATGGCGAAAAATCTGATGATGGTACTACGCCTGTTATGCGCTCTGATGTTTTTGGCGATCCGCTTCACTCCAAACCACTCGTTGTTAACTATGGTGACAGCATTCGGGTTGTTATTGGTACAAATGCTGGCGCTCTACACATGTTTCAAGATAACGGTGCCACAGTCGATGAAAACTGGGCTTTTATGCCCAAAGAGTTCTTCCGCAATATTAAGGCATTACGAGAAAACCTATCCACCGCAGATAAAGTGTATGGCGTAGATGGCAGCATCACCTCTTATGTCAAAGACAATAACGGTGATGGTATTATCAATGGTACAGATAAGGTATGGATATTCTTCGGTTTACGCCGAGGCGGAGATTCTTATTACGCCCTTGATATAAGCAGCCCTAGTACGCCAAGTAAGCTTTGGAAAATTGATAGTTCCTCTACTGGCTTTGCTGAATTAGGACAATCATGGTCAAGGCCTAAAGTTGGCTATTCTAAATTAAATGTTACCGGTTCAGGTGATACTGCAGTTGCGGCACCTGTGTTATTTTTTGGCGGTGGCTATGATCTAGCAAAAGATGCAAAAACGCCAGGAACTGCCGACAGTAAAGGCCGCGCTATTTATATGGTCGATGCAAAAACGGGTACAAAAAAATGGAGTATGACACCTTCCGGTGGTGATACGACATTTGCCGGCACTGACAGTATTCCATCAAGTATAGGTATCTTAGATAGCGATGGAGATGGTTTAACCGACAGATTATATACTGGCGATACGGGTGGTAATGTTTGGCGCGTTGATATGCCAAGTGACGACCCTGATGATACTGATGACCCATGGACAGTGTTTAAATTGGCAGCACTTGGTGGCACCGCTAATAGCACAGATTTACGCTTTTTTAATGAACCATCAATTGTGCGTACTTTTATCAGTGAAACCATTGAGACAAAAGATGCTGACGATAATAAGGTGTATACGCATCAAGAGAAGCCTTACGATGCTGTGCTTATTGGTAGTGGTGATAAGTCAAATCCTATGGGCACAGACACCAATGATACATTTTTCATGATTAAAGATGAGAATATAACCACACAATCATTTTATAGTGGCGTAGAACCAAAAATTCCAGCAGTTGTTGGTAAAGGCGATTTATACGATTATACCGATGATCCCTTTAGTAAAGTTAATACTACCCTCGAGAAAAACACGTTAGCAACAGCGGTCAGTAAAAAGTCCGGTTGGTTTATAGATTTTCCAGCGAGTACAGGCGAAAAAAGTACCGCAGAAGCTATTGTCATTAATGGTGTAGCCTTCTTTACTTCATTTATTCCACCAAATGTAGCGATTAATGAGAATCAGTGTTTAACACCTAATGGTTCAGGTTTATTGTATTCAGTTGATCTTACCTTAGGCACAGCTGTTTATAATTGGAAAAACAATATTGTCGACGCTGATGGTGATGGTATTCCTGACAACGATGCCGATGGCGATGGTATTGCTGATGATGCCAAAAGAAGTACAAAAATTAGTGAGCAATTTTTAGGTGCGCCAACCTTGATTGTTGTGCCAGATGCAAATGGCGACACTATTGGTAACATTATCGTTGGCCGTGAGGTGGTTAATGCACCATTTACCCTACAAACTATGCGCACCTATTTATACGTGGGTGAGGAAGAGTAATGATGAATAAAATTAAACGCCTAAGAGGCTTTACCTTAATCGAGCTATTAATTACCGTGGCAATTGTCGGTATATTGGCGGCGGTGGCGTTTCCGTCCTATACCGATTTTGTTACCCGCTCAAACCGCACGGAAGCGCAACGTGAATTATTAAGAATTGCTAATATTCAAGAACAGTTCTATGTTGACACAAGAGCTTATAGTGCTGATATGACAAAGTTGGGCTTGAGTGCAGATCCGTTTGTTACTGAGAATGGTCATTATAATATTGATGCAAAACTTGGCGGCGGTGGCTTTGTGTTAACGGCTACTGCGCTTGGTTCACAAGCGACTAACGATAGCGGTTGCGCTAAATTATCGGTCAGCGAAACTGGAAAGAAATTGCCGGCTAATGCCTGCTGGGAGCAATAAAATGAAATATTTAATATTAAGTCTTAATTTTGTCTTTTTAGTTACTGTTAGCTTTTCTTCAGAAGCAGCTAAAAATAGCAAACAAGATAAAAAAGTTGAAGTGCAATGTCATGTTGAATTGGTTGGTGGCCAGCAAACTATTTATCTTGCTAAAGTTAGAGAAAAGCGGGTTAATAAATTAGTTGATAGTTTAGTGAATCGTAAAATACCAACACAGTTATCACGCAAAAAACAGCGAGTTTATCGCGCGTTTGAATGCAAACGTAAAGGAGAGAAATTTACATCTCCAAAAGCTAAACGCTTACTTTCCGAAATGGCATTTTAAATAGCTCAATATTACGTTAGGCAATAAAAAAAACCGTTAATATGATTAACGGTTTTTTTTATTGTTAGAAAGATTTAAGAATTAACATTTTACATCGGTACCATCTCTGGTTTCATCTTTGCCGTCTTTATCAGTATCTGACGTTGCGTAAACCCGGCCTGACAGTGATATATCTATACCTCGAGACAAATCAGCTTTGTCTTTCGGGCAATAACTAAACGTACCATTGCCACCTGAGATCAAACGACCTGTTGGTGCAAACACAATAAGGCTTTCACTGAAATTGAGTTTGTCACCTGTGGCGACTTTTCCTTTAATTTTAATTAGCTCATCATTGGAACTGTCATAACTTTTATTGTTCGCAGTGGTGTTTTCGTTGTTGGTGAAAACACTCAGCTCGCCTTTCCAGTTTGTACCACAGTCTTTGCCACTAAGTGGGCATACGGTTACGCTTTTACCCGTGTTAATAGCGGCGTTTCTAGCCGATAACATCAAGCGATGAATTTCACTAATTTCATTATCGACTCTGGATTGGATCATAAATTGGCTTAGACTCGGAGCAGCAATCGAGGTTAATATACCGATAATTGCAATACCGATCAGCAGTTCGGTAATGGTAAACCCTTTAATATGGGGATTGGTTGTTGGCATTTTCACTTTTAATATAGACATAACTACAGCTTAAATTAACGTTAATGCCCTATTTATAGCACTGATGGCTAAACTCAGCTAGCAAATTTAACCATCTGCTAGTATATATTCGTTAAGCTGCTGATAGACTAATGAAATTATTTTATAATTTAAACAATACTTTAGGTTCATCTAGATGCACTTTATTAGCTGACCTGTTCGCCTAATATCTTTACCATTAGTTTTACTAGCCTTGCTTGCATAAGCTCGCCCTGAAAGGTGAACAACAATTCCTCGGTTTTTATCATTATGGTGCTCTGGACAGTAGCTAAAAGTAGCGTTTTGCCCCCACCCCGATAAATGTCCCGTTGCAGCATATGTTAAGCCTATGCGTGTTTTACCGTACTGTAATTTATCGCCGACTTTGATTGCTGCTTTTTGGGCGATAATTTGCTCATTAAGTAACGGCTCGAATATTTTATTATTGTTGATATCGGTAAATACACTGAGCTCTTGATGCCATAAGTTTTTACATTGACCTTGGTCGTTGAGTGGGCAAAGCGTAACTTTAGTATTCTTAGTTAACGCGCTATTTCTAGCAGTTAAAATCAGGCGATGTAGGGTGAATATTTCATTGTCTACCCGAGAATAAACAATGAAATTATTGAGGCTTGGGATACCAATGGCAATTAAACTAAGCACAATAGCAATAGCCACCAGTACTTCGATTAGGGTAAATCCAGTAAATTTCGACATAACAACCATTCCTTAGTTGAATACACCTTCTAATACTAGGTATAGCCAAAATACCCTTGATATTCCATGTGAAACTTTCTAGTGATGGTAAATTGTTGGAATGGCGCAGCGCTTGTGTTGTGTTTTCAAATAGATAGCGATGATCTTTTTTTCAACTAATTTATCAGTGTTTTTTCCTTCCAAAAAGTCATCTAATTGCTGATAACTCATGCCTAAAGCGTCTTCATCTTTCTTGCTTGGCGCTAGTTCTTCTAAATCGGCGGTGGGGGCTTTATCGACAAGTTGTGCAGGTGCGCCTAACGCCGTGGCAAGCTGTTTTACTTGTCGTTTAGATAAGCCAAACAAAGGGGCTAAGTCACAGGCGCCGTCGCCCCATTTGGTAAAAAATCCGGTGATGTTTTCTGCAGAGTGATCTGTCCCCAATACTAAGCCACCTAATATGCCGGCAATATGATACTGCGCCATCATACGTGCGCGAGCTTTAACATTACCTTTGGAAAAGTCTATTTGACCGGCGGTAGCACTTAACAAGTCGGCATTTTGTAATGCAGTAATTGTTTCATCGTGAATTCCTTCAACACCGGAAAAAATATTTGTGGTTACGTTATGGCTAGGTTTAATAAATTCAAGCGCAAGTTGTGCGTCGTCTTCATCGGCTTGGATATTAAAGGGTAATCTGACGGCGATAAACTTATATTCCGCATGTGATGCTTCGCTCTCGCTATTTAATGCGTCAATGGCCAGTTGTGCTAACCGTCCGCAGGTTGATGAGTCAACGCCACCACTGATCCCTAAAACCAGTGATTTGAGTCCTGATTGCACGAGTTGCTTTTTGATAAACTCAATACGGCGTTCAATCTCAAACGCGACGTTAATGTCAGGTAACACTTTCATTTCATCGATTATTGCCTGGGCGTTCATTTAGTTTCCTTTGTGCGATAGCTGGTGATGTTGTTAGCGATTAGCCAGAATAGCGTTAGTGTAACAAAGTCTCTATAAGGTGGTCACTTGTTTATGTGAAATGGTATTGCATAGCGCTATAGGTTAATTCTATGGATAATCACTTGATGTTAAACGCAGATTTAGCTCATAATCGATAGTAACAAAGCACTAACATTCAAACCTACTTACAGGCCGTAACATGAAAAAAATAGAAGCGATAATTAAACCCTTTAAAATGGATGACGTTCGTGAAGCATTGGGCGAAATTGGTGTAACAGGTATGACGGTATCTGAAGTTAAAGGTTTTGGCCGACAAAAAGGCCATACCGAGCTTTATCGCGGCGCAGAATATATGGTGGACTTTTTGCCCAAAGTGAAGATAGAAATAGTCGTCACCAAAGACAATGTTGAACGCTGTGTTAATACCATTTTGGAAACAGCGCAAACGGGTAAGATAGGTGATGGTAAAATTTTTATCACCGATATAGAGCGTGTGATCCGTATTCGTACCGGAGAAGAAGACGACGAGGCGATTTAACCCTGCGCCTAAAGGCACAGATATATAGTCATAGATAAAACAATACCAGCATATTGCTGGTATTGTTATATTCAGGACGAATGGTATGTCGTGATTACAGGGATGTGAAAGAACGACGATATTCAGGCCTTTCTCAGACATCCTGTCTTTCAAGGCATTAGTACATCCTGTACGTCGATGAATGGTATGTCGTGATTCCAGGGATGTGAAAGAACGACGATATTCAGGCTTTTCTCGGACATTCTGTCTTTCAAGGCATTAATACATCAAGTATGCCGGATCAATTAACGCTTATTTAACTAACGGATTATTCGGGTAATTGGCCGCAAGTACTTGTTTAGCATTAATGCGCAACTCATCTAAACCTAACTTTTCGTAACAAGTGATCATAATTTCTAACGCTTGCTCTGTTTCTGGGCTAGGTGAAAAATATTCGATAATATACTTGCCACGGTTTGCTGAAGACACATAAGCTTCACGCTTTAAGTAATAACGTGCTACAGCTAATTCGTATTTTGCTAAACGTGATTTAATAGCGATCATACGTTGACGAGCATCCGCTGCGTATTTACTTTCGGGATATTTTTCTAGTACTGTTTTCAAATCATTAAAGGCATCACGTGCAGCGGTTGGATCACGGTCTGAACGATCAATGCCGCTTAAGTCTTGGAATAAATTTTCTTGCGTCGCTATATTAATCAGCGCACGCATATAATAAACGTAATCTAAGTTTACGTGGGCAGGGTTTAAACGTAAAAACCTATCAGTTAGCGCTATGCCTTGGGCAGCATCACCGCTTTTGTAATAAGCATAAATTAAGTCTAGTTGTACTTGATGAGATATGGGTCCATAAGGAAAACGAGAATCTATCGCCGACAAAATTTGGATAGCCTTTATATATAGCCCGTTATCGAGTGATGATCTCGCATCGGCAAATAAGGCTTGGGCTGACTTATCTGGTACCTTTTCTATTTCTTTTTCACTGGTTCCTGAACAACCTGCAACGCCTAACATCAGTGCTAGACCGATAATTTTTATTGTCAATTTTTCCATAGACTTCAATATCACTACTTTGTTTTAGTTAAAATAAATATCATCTTGGCCATGGCGACTACTTAATGTAATTACTTAATGTAATTGCCTTAGCAAAGAGGTAAAATAAGCATTGGCATTCTAACCTAGCAATCATGCCTTGCACAGTGCTAAATTAATAGAGAGTTTAATGGCTGAGATAATTCAACACCGGGACACGGTTCCCGAATCATGCTTAGGTAAACGTTTCGACCAAACTTTGGCGGAGATGTTCCCTGATTATTCACGTTCACGCTTAAAAGAGTGGATTTTGGCCGGCCATGTCGCGGTTGACGGCGTTGTAGTCGACAAGCCCCGCGAAAAAATGTTTGGCGGCGAACAAATTGCCATTAATACAGAAATTGAAGCGGAAGTGCGCTTTGAGGCGCAAAACTTGCCATTAACCATAGTTTATGAAGACGACGATATTTTAGTGATCAACAAGCCTGCAGGCTTTGTGGTTCACCCCGGCGCCGGTAATCCTGATGGTACGGTGTTAAACGCCTTATTACATCACTGTCCGCAATTGGAAATAGTGCCTCGCGCAGGTATTGTTCATCGTTTAGATAAAGACACCACAGGCTTGATGGTGGTGGCAAAGACTATTGCCGCGCAAACTAATTTGGTTGAGTCATTACAAGCACGTGAAATTACCCGTGAATACGAAGCGATTGCTAATGGCATTATGACCGCCGGTGGTTTGGTTGATGAGCCTATCGGTCGTCATGCGACAAAACGTACCCATATGGCGGTAACGTTTTCAGGCCGTCCTTCGGTAACGCATTATCGGGTGATGGAAAAATTCAGACTTCATACCCGTTTACGTTTACGCTTAGAAACCGGCCGAACTCATCAAATTCGTGTTCATATGGCACATATTACTCATCCGTTGGTCGGTGATCCTGTTTATGGTGGCCGTCCTCGTCCGCCTAAAAATGCCTCGGAAGAATTGCGTGAGATGTTACGTCAGTTTAAGCGCCAAGCTTTACATGCGGCAATGTTGTCTTTATATCACCCGATCACAGGCGAGCAAATGACATGGCATGCTGATATTCCTGACGATATGGTGGCGTTAACCGATATGCTACGTACAGACACTAAAGATAATCTTAGCGATAGTGATTACTAAACCCTCAGATCATTGTCAGTCAATTAAATGGCCAACCGCGAACGTGTTGGCCTTTACTACCACTCGATTGCCCCCAAATAATCTACCTATCTCCAATATTCTGTCACCTTTACCAATAAATAGTGCCAATACAGTATACATGCCATCAGCGTTTGATTATTTTAATCTCGGCGATCACGTTGGCGACTGTTCAAAAAGTGTTGCTGCTAACCGACAACACTTACTTGAATACTTGCCGAAAACGACAAACATACAATGGCTAGAGCAAGTTCATGGCAATAACGTGGTGATTGTTACAGACCATAATGATAAGCCTATTATTGCAGATGCCGCGATAACCCGCAGTCGAGATATTGCTTTAGCGGTAATGACCGCTGATTGCTTACCTATTTTGTTATCCAATCAAGATGGTAGCGAAATAGCAGCGATTCACGGCGGTTGGCGACCACTAGCAGCAGATATAATTGCGAATACGATTACAAAAATGCACAGCAAGCCAAGCGATATTGTTGCGTGGCTTGGCCCATGCATCGGTGTGGCAGTTTTTGAAGTGGGGCTTGAGGTAAAGTTGGCGTTTTGTGAAATATCACCACAGTTTCAACAAGCATTTACAGCTGTTATGCCTGAAAGTGAATGTAATGAATCGGGAAAATTTTTCGCCGATTTACCCTTGATCGCCAAGTTGCAGCTTAATGCTGCAGGTGTTACTGAAATTGCGAATATCGACGAATGCACTTATGCCAACACGCAAAAGTATTATTCATATCGTCGAGATGGCAAAACTGGCCGTATGGCGAGCATCATATCTATTCGCTAGTCTGTTGTATGTATCTTGAATTAAAACAATTCTTTGCGCTAAATCAAAGAGCCTACCCGCGAGCTTCTTGAAAACACGGCTATTCGTCCTTATAACATAATTAACTAAAGTGTAAGACCAGTAATATGGCAAAAGGAGAATGTAAATGCGTTTAGATCGATTTACCCAAACTTTTCAAGAGGCAATTGCCGATGCTCAATCCATTGCGTTAGGTAAAGACCACCAATTTATCGAGCCGGTACATTTAATGTTGGCGCTATTAAATCAAAACGCTAGTAGTATTTTACCGTTATTAAAAAGCGCGGGTATTAATATACGCACGTTAAGAACGCAAGTTGAAGCCGCTATTGCCGAGTTGGCACAAGTTTCTGGCACGGGCGGCGAAGTACAGTTGTCCTCAGCCATGGGCAATATTTTAAACCTGTGTGACAAATTCGCGCAAAAGCAAGGTGACAAATTTATTTCCTCAGAAACCTTTATGCTGGCGGCGTTACAAGATAAAGGTAAGTTAGGGAAAATACTAAAAGATTTGGGCGCAAATGAGCAACGTATTCAAGATGCCATTGTACATATTCGCGGTGGACAAAATGTTGACGATGCCAATGCAGAAGAAATGCGCCAAGCATTGGATAAATACACCGTTGATTTAACCGAACGTGCCGAGCAAGGTAAGTTAGATCCAGTGATTGGCCGCGATGATGAAATCAGGCGCACTATTCAAGTGCTGCAGCGCCGTACGAAAAACAATCCTGTATTAATTGGTCAGCCGGGCGTTGGTAAAACTGCAATTTTAGAAGGTTTAGCACAGCGCATTGTTGATCATGAAGTACCAGAAGGTATTCGTAACAAACGCGTATTGTCACTTGATATGGGCGCCTTGGTTGCCGGGGCTAAATATCGCGGTGAATTTGAAGAGCGTTTAAAAGCTGTGCTTAATGAGCTTGGACAACTTGAAGGCCAAGTGATTTTATTTATTGATGAACTGCATACCATGGTTGGCGCGGGAAAAACCGACGGCGCTATGGATGCTGGCAATATGCTAAAACCGGCCTTAGCGCGCGGCGATTTACATTGTGTGGGGGCAACCACATTAGACGAGTATCGCCAATATATTGAAAAAGATGCCGCACTTGAGCGCCGTTTTCAAAAAGTATTGGTTGATGAACCGAGTGTTGAAGACACCATTGCTATATTGCGCGGTTTAAAAGAGCGTTATGAGTTACATCACAATGTTGAAATTACCGATCCGGCGATTGTCGCCGCGGCGACGTTATCGCACCGTTACGTTAGTGATCGCCAACTGCCGGATAAAGCCATTGACCTTATCGATGAAGCCGCATCTAGTATTCGTTTGCAAATGGATTCTAAACCGGAAAACTTAGACAGATTAGAGCGCCGTTTAATCCAATTAAAGCTCGAGCAACGTGCCTTGTTAAAAGACTCAGATCCCGCCTCTAAAAAGCGCCTGGACTTGATCTCAGATGATATTGACATTTGCCAAGCCAGTTATGATGAACTCGATGAAGTATGGAAAACAGAAAAAGCAGCGTTGCACGGCACACAAGCGATAAAAACGGACTTAGAGCAAGCTCGTATTGAATTAGAAGCGGCTCGTCGCGCTGGCGACCTAAACACCATGGCCGAGTTACAATATAGTCGTATTCCAGATCTTGAAAAACAACTCGACCTTGCCAGCCAAGCTGAAATGCAAGAAATGACTTTGTTACGTAATAAAGTCACCGATGTCGAAATTGCCGATGTTTTAAGCCGAGCAACCGGCATTCCGGTCGCGAAAATGCTTGAAGGCGAATCAGACAAGTTACTGAAAATGGAAGATAACCTGCATCAGCGCGTGATAGGGCAATCGGAAGCCGTGGTTTCGGTATCGAATGCGATTCGCCGCTCGCGAGCCGGCTTGGCCGATCCTAATCAACCTATTGGCTCATTTTTATTTCTTGGTCCAACGGGCGTGGGTAAAACTGAATTAACCAAAGCACTAGCGCATTTTCTTTTTGATAGCGAAGACGCATTGGTACGTGTTGATATGTCAGAGTTTATGGAAAAACATGCTGTTGCGCGTTTAGTCGGAGCGCCTCCGGGCTATGTGGGTTATGAAGAGGGCGGTTATTTAACCGAGTCGGTCAGACGTAAACCTTATTCTGTTATTCTACTTGATGAAATTGAAAAAGCGCATCCCGATGTATTTAATATTTTACTGCAAGTGTTGGACGACGGACGCTTAACTGACGGACAAGGTCGTACCGTCGATTTTAAAAATACCGTGATTATTATGACCTCAAATATAGGCTCAGACATTATTCAAGAATTTGGTGATGATAGTCAATATCAAACGATGAAAGCTAAGGTGCTATCTGAGCTTGGTCATCATTTTAAGCCTGAGTTTATTAATCGGGTTGATGAAACTGTGGTCTTTCATCCATTACTTGCTGAGCAAATAAAAAGTATTGCCAGTATTCAAATTTCAGCATTAACAAAGCGTTTGGAAGAGCGCGATATCACCATGACCTTTTCAGAAGCGGCCTTGTCATTTGTTGCCGCGGCAGGTTTTGACCCGGTTTTTGGTGCCAGACCGTTAAAACGCTCTATTCAACAAGAAATTGAAAACCCGTTGGCGCAAAAACTGCTAGCTAATGAGTTTGCTGCAGGTGAGCAGATCGTTGTTGAGCTAGAAGGTAATGCTTTAACCTTCACCGCCAAAGCTATTGACGGTGAATAGTGGGTTTTAACCAGTCGAAATAATCAGAACCTTGGAGGGAACGGTGTAAATTCAAGTCGTTAGTTTATCAACCTATTGAGTACAATAAACTTCGACTTGCTTTTTATTCATTTCCAATTGCTGCTTTTTCTCTAGATCTGATAATATCTGCAATTTACCATTTTCATCTTTATACTGAATTTTTGTAAACTCTTCTAAGGTTTCTAAATTGTTTCGGGCATTGGTGCACTTGTCCTTAGTAGCGTCATCAGCACTATTTTCTACGCCACTATTTGCAAAATCGCTGTTTTCAGAATCTTCAGAACTCGCTTTATTATCCATCGCGACAGCATTTTTATTATTGCTCATACTTATTTCAGTGTAATTGTCATGAGTCGGTTGATTCTGACTAAAGTGAACAACATTTTCTTTATCAATCCAACGATAAACGGTAAGTTTTTCTGCTGCAGAAACATTGAAAGACACTAATGATACGAAAAGTAGTGATAATGTTTTAATGTACATAATGGTCCCTATCCATAAGTTAATACGTCATTGTCCGCTAATATTTAATTTGAACAATAGTGACTCGCGATTAAAGTGTAACCACACCAGTGTGTTATAACAACACTAACGTTAGTTTACAAATAATTACGTGTTTTATTAGGTGAACACTCGTTCGTCACTACCGTACACAATTAAACTTATGCTAGATTAGCTCTCTATTTATCTACGTAAATTGCCTTCGTACTAAAGGGATCCGCTTATGCAAAACAAACATAATGATGACTCATTGCCAACACGCGGCATTTACCTATTACCTAATTTATTAACCACGGCCGGCTTGTTTTCAGGGTTTTATGCCGTGGTATCGTCAATGAACGACCATTTTATTAGTGCTGCTATTGCCATTTTTATCGCCATGATCTTTGATGGTTTAGATGGACGCGTGGCACGTATGACTAATACCCAAAGCGAATTTGGCGCAGAATATGACAGTATGGCGGATATGGTGTCATTTGGTATCGCGCCAGGACTCGTCGCTTATAACTGGGCGTTATCTAGCTTTGGAAAGTTTGGTTGGTTAGCGGCGTTTGTGTATGTTGCGTGCGCTGCACTACGCCTTGCCCGCTTTAACACCCAAGTTGGCGTTGCGGATAAACGATTTTTTCAAGGTTTAGCTAGTCCCGCAGCAGCCGGTGTTGTTGCTAGCCTGATTTGGGTTGGCACTGAATATCAAATCAATGGTCAAGACTATGGCTATATTGTTGGCATCATAACTATCATTACCGGCCTATTAATGGTCAGTAACTTTAGATACAACAGTTTTAAAGATGTTGACTGGAAAGGTAAGGTAAATTTTGTTGCGGTTTTATTAATAGTATTAGCTTTTGTTGTTATTGCTTCAAGCCCTGAGAATATTCTACTCATCATTTTCCTTCTTTATGCCTGCTCTGGACCTTTTACCACTATTCGTTCGGTTAAAAAATTGAAACTCGAACACGTATTAGGTGATGACCAAGATGCCGACTTTCATCATGATACGAAAGACAAGGACAACAACACAGTAGAATCACACGAAAAACCAAACAATCATGAATCTCGATAAACTAGATTTATAATGCTGTTGGGCTATTTAACATTAATAAATAGCCCAATATTGATTAGTAGCATGCAAATTACTCGTCTTTAGCTCAAAAAAAACACCGTTAGTGCAAATAAAAAGCAAACAAACACCTTTTCGTAATTTAATTGCAATTAGCGGTTGACGCGGAGCGTAAAATCTCTAAAATGCGCTCC
>JBMZDW010000003.1:0-131445 GCA_049614565.1 Cognaticolwellia sp.
GCTGAGTAACCGTAGATACCGATGTGCCATGTATCTGCAATTGGGTTATCAAATGAACATGACTCATTGTTACCGTTTTTGTACGGGCGACAATCGTAACTTGATGTTGTTGGTTGAGCGCCACGGCGAATGTATAAGTCAGCATCGCCTGAGCCACCACTCATATTAAAATCAAGCGTTGTCATACCCGCAGGAATATCGATTGTGTAGTGAGTCCATGCACGACGTGCAACAGAAACGTCATCTACTGAAGCGCTACCACCTGTAGCTCCGCCACCACCAGTGCTAGGCTCTGTGAAGCTACCAGTTACATTAACACCAGTAAATGCAGAGTAACCAATTACTTTCACATGGTAAGTACCAGCTTGTGCCGTTGTAACAGGACAAGATTCAGTGTTGCCATTTTTGTAAGGACGACAGTCGTAGCTTGAAGTTGTTGGTGCTGAGCCGAATTTAACATAAAGGTCAGCATCACCTGTACCACCAACCATATCGAAGTTTAAGTCGGTTGCACCGGCAGGTACTTCCATTGTAAAGCTAAGCTCTGCTGATCTAGCACCGGCTAAGTTAGTTTTAGTTACACCGTTTTCAAGTACGTTGTCATCACCTGTTGGAGGATTAGTTGTACCACCGCCGTCACCACAAGTTGCGGCTAACGCATCAGAAGCTGCTTTGGCTTGTACTAAACCGTAACCGGTTTTGTTATCACGACCTGGTGCATCTAAATCAATAGCGGTAGATTTTAATGCATTACGTACTTCAGTCGCACTACAGTCTGGGTTATTACTCCAAACGATTGCTGCTACACCTGATACGTGAGGAGTCGCCATTGAGGTACCGTTGTAGTATGCATAGTCTTGATTGCCAACAACATTTAAATTAGCGTTGCTGCCAAGTTGTCCCATCAGTTGTAAACCAAGCTCACGGTTAACCGAGACATGTGGCACACGTACGTCTGAGTTGGCGTCTACCAAGAACGGGTTTTGTAGCCCTGGACGAGCACTGTTACTGTAAACAATAACACCCGATGCACCGGCATCAGCACAAGCTTTAGCTGGGTTGATTTCTGGGTAGTTGCTGCCTTTTTGGTTGTCATTTCGTTCAGCTAAACAAATGTTACCGGCAACGTTTGAACAACTGTAGCTACTGCCTGACAGTGTACAAGCCGATAATACGCCGTTGGCTGAGCTGTTGATATTGCTAACGTTAAAGCTACCGCCACTTTGAACGTAATGTGTTTGTGGTACAACTTGATCGTTACCGTAAGTCGTAGAGCCTAGCGTGATGTAACCTAGACGACCATCGCCTGCAACGGTAGATAAAATAGCTTCACCTGGTGCTGAAATTTCAACTTGTGAAGTATATTGCGAAAACTCTGCATGTTGACGACCTTGGTCAAGTGCACCAACCGCCATAACCGCATCGTAAGACGCTGGGTAAGACATTGTTGAATCACCGTCGTTACCCGAAGCGGCAATTAATAGCACACCGGCATCAGCCGCTGCTTGTAAAGAGTTACGTTCAGAAGTGCTTGAACCGGCACCACCTAAACTCATGTTAATCACTTTAGCGCCGTTATTTACACAAGTATCTACTGCGTTAACAAGGTCGCCAGTGTAACCCCAGCCCGCTTCGTTAAATACTTTAACGATGTGCAAGTTGACATTAGTGTTTGGCATAATACCGACAACACCTTCAGAGTTATTTACCGCTGCAATAGTACCGGCAACATGCGTTCCGTGAGAACCGCCATGTTGATACCAATTACCCGTACCTGAGTTATTAGTACCGGTAGCATTGTTGGCGTTTAAATCTGGATTTGAACGTTCGTAACCTGAATCAATAATACAAACGGTCATATTGGCAGCGTCGCTATCAGAAACTAAATCTGATTGCGTATCAGCAATACCCCAAGGCTGGTTTTCAGCCATTAGGTAACGCTTGAAATCTGGTTCAGCAAATTCAACGTCAGCTTGGTTGTTAAGCTCTGCAACCATAGCTTGAACATCATTCATATGCTTTTGCTGACCTAGCGATAGGACATGACGACCGTTTTTCAATTTTTTCAAATGTTTTAATGCGCGACGCTTTTTCTTCGCTAAACGCTTTTTCGTTAAACCATTGCTCATGGTTTGTTCGGCTACTTCATCATTTTCAGCAGCTAATGCTTCTAGTGCTTGCGTTTCAAAACCGTCTTTATACTTAACGATAATGCGGTCAGTAAAGTCATGGCTTTTAAATTTTTGCTCTTCGCGCCATTGGCTAAAGTCAGTGTTAACCGCTGTCATTTTATTGCTAGCGTTAACGGGGGCAGGTTGGATTATTTCTGCTGCTTGATATGTTTGTGCATTTACTGCACTTGTCGCGGCTAGTATTGAAAGTGTTACAGCACTTAGCCCTAGTATTTTATTATTTCTCATCTAAGTAAAACTCCAATTGTTTTTCATTTTTTTATTACGCTATTTGCAGCAACATTGTGCGACAGGGTACGTATTATTTTTATCGTTGGATGATTTGTCATCGACACTAAGCTTGTCGTTTTTAAAGCTTGGTGAATAGTAATCTACAGACTTTTTTTAGCAGAAAAACGACGGGTGTAGAAATTCGCCATATCTTTATTTTGTTGTTATTTAAGCGGAAATTAATTTAATGCCGTTTTTGTTTGAAAGTGTGTCGTGTTTTTACTAGGTGGTTTTTTATTAAATGCTACTATCGAGATTACAAATGAGGCAGGCACTAATTTATCTGCAAACTGTAAATTAGAGCCGAATTATTTACCTAAATAAGCCAAGCAATTCAGTAGGGTATTTTGTGGTAATAATTTACCTCGATAGTTATTAAAACGCCTCGATAAATATATTACTAAATAAGGTTAAAAATTGTTGGTTGGTGTGATAATGTTTGCCGCTGCGCTTAGATAACTAAGTGCATTGTGACTCGATAATGATAGTTAATAAAGCTTGAATTTCCGTGTTGTATTAAGTCAAACATATGAAGTTATTCACCCTAATGTTTTTAAAATAATTTTAAAAGATGTCATGGGCAAAGAGGATGTGAAATGTTGTTCACTTCAATAAAAAGAAATATAAAGCCGCTTGCAGTAGTTTCTATTGTGGTTTCCGCCGTAATGTTAATGGGCTTCACCTCAGCCACTGAAGAGCCTAAACCTGTTGGCTCTTATATTATTAGTGCGAAAAATTTTGTTGCATTAAAAGCTAACTTGAAAAAAATGGGCGTAACGCCAAGTCATGAATTAACCATTATTGACTCAGTTGCTGTTGAGCTAACCGACGCACAATTAACCAAATTAAAACAACAACAAAATATTAAAGTATCAAGCAATCACAAAGTTAAGTTAAGTGGTATCGGTGGCATGCGACGTTTATGGCAGCCAAAGTCAGTAGTGACTGAACAGGTTGATGCCACTTATGTGCACTACAACGGTAATTATGGCGAAGGTGTCACTATTGGCTTTTTAGATACCGGGCTTGAGCATTTACCTGGCTTATCAACTGACTTATATGGCAGAGATAAAGCCTGGGGTACCTATGATGCCATTAACGATACAGTCAGTAATGGCGGCAGTGAAGTCAGTGGACATGGCACCCATGTTGCCAGTATTGCCGTTAATAGTGACTTTGACAGCGACGGTTACATTTATGGTGTTGCCCCTAATGCTGCACACGTTGGTATTAAAGCGTTCGACGCTGAAGGTAAGGCAACGTATGCCGATGTTATTCGTGGCATAGGTTGGGCACTACAAGTAAAAGATCAAATTAATTTACGTGTGCTTAATATGTCGTTTAGCGGACCAATTCGCTCAAATTATTGGGATGATCCGTTAAACAAGGCGGTAATGAAAGCATGGCAAGCAGGGATTGTTGTTGTTGCTTCGGCTGGTAATAGCGGCCCAGACCCTATGACCATAGGTGTGCCAGGTAACGTACCTTATATTATTACCGTTGGCGCCATGACCGATGACTATACGCCGTTTAATTATCTTGATGATAAAGTAGCGAGTTTTAGCTCTTCTGGCCCAACGCCTGAAGGGTTTGTTAAACCTGATGTTATTGCGCCCGGTGGTCATATTTCCGGTTTAATGTCGTTTGATTCACAAATTGTTATCGACCACCCTGAATTTCATGATGGTGGCCGTTACTTTGAAATGTCGGGTACGTCACAAGCAGCTGGTGTGGTTTCTGGCGTTGTAGCTTTATTATTAGCGGATGATCCATCGCTAACACCCGACCAAGTAAAATGTCGAATCATGGATGGCGCATACCAAGCCCGCAATGAAGACGGTAGCTTACGCTATAGTGTTTTTGAACAAGGTGCCGGTTTAGTTAGTGCATACTACGCGCTAGCGAGTGAGGCAAATAATTGTGCTAATAGCGCGCTAAATATTGCTCAAGATCTTAACGACGAAGAGCATTTTTCAGGCCCTGCCAATATCAATGATGACGGTAATTTTTATATTGAAGGTCTAGGTCAAGAATATGTTTGGAAGCTAGATGAATCGCAAGTTGATGGTGATGGTATGCTCTGGAGAACCTCACTAGACTCTAACGCTATTTGGCAAGATACCGCGACAACTAACGGTATGTTATGGAGAACAAATTTCGAAACAGATGGTATGCTCTGGAGAACGGGCTTTGGCACTGATGGTATGTTGTGGAGAACAGTCTTTGAAACCGATGGTATGCTGTGGAGAACGACAATAGGCATTAATAATTGGGTCGAACCGCAGTAATAATCGAACTTAAAAGTCACTACATTAAATAGTGGCTTTTTTACATAATACCCGAACAGGTTTTAGTGTTTTTCAATTATGAAAATAAATGACATTCAACTTAAAGAATAACAACTAAGAGTAGTTTTTTACCCGTTTTCTTAACTAAAATAGCCCAGTTTTAAGGCATTGCTCTAACAACCTTTAGCTTTAAGCTTGCAAGCATTACCTAAATTATGGGCAGTATTAGCTTCAATTATCCAAGCATATTACATAATAAATGCTTTTTTGGGATAAATACCTAATAAGGTGTTGTAAAGTAACTTCTCAGATCCGCTACTCTAATCACAGGTAACATTCACTAATGAGTAAGAAATTTTATCTCTGTTTTATATTACTTTTTTGTAATATGGGCTTTGCCCAAGAGAGTAAGCTATTTAAGCGTTTTGCGATTGATAATCCCATGTCTTATAAGTATGTGATGACTATCGCACAAGATAAAGATGGTTTCATGTGGTTTGGCGGGCAAGAAGGTTTACACAGGTTTGATGGTCACCAGTTACTTAGCTTTTACAATACGCCATCAATTGATAACTCATTGAGTTCAAATGTGATAAGCCGCGTCATTATTGATAGCAAGCAGCGGCTTTGGATTGGTACTCGTGGTGGTGGACTTAACCTTTACCAGCCTGAAACGAAAAGATTTCGACACTTAACAACTCAAACATCTAACGCTCAGATTAGTAACGACGGCATCAATACCTTGTTTGAAGATAGTGCTGGAAAAATATGGATTGGCACAGAAAATGGGCTCAATATTTTATCGATCAGTGGAGAGCGTTGGGATGTAGTGCAAATTCACCAAAAACTGGGTGATGAATCTAGCTTATCTCATAACACGGTTTACTCGGTGATTGAAACCGATGATAAAGAAATTTGGGTAGGAACAAATGGCGGTGGTATTTCAGTTTTTGATTTATCGGGCCATTTTAAGCGCACAATAAAATATGCACCGAAAAAAAATGATAATTACGTCAATAAATATATCAATACTCTTTTTAAGGATCAGCAAGGAAATATTTGGGTTGGTACCGTTGATCAGGGCTTACTAAAATATAGCGCGGACGAAAATAACACCTTCCACTATACGTTTAATGTTGATGATGATAAATCGATTAGTAGTAATACTATTCATAATGTCTATCAGGATTCTAAAAATAATATTTGGATAGCCACTGATAATGGTTTATCAATTTATGATACTAAAACGAATACATTTGAAAGGTTTCATCATTCAGCAAGCAATCCTTATAGTGTAAGCAGTAATTACATTATGAATTTTTTTGAAGATCCTAATGGCTTGATGTGGATTGGCACGAATAATGGATTAAATCGTTGGGATCCAACCATGACCACATTCCGCCAATATACCGCTAGAGAATATCCTGCACTTGATCGATCTAATATTACTAGTTTTTCGCAAGCATCATCACAAAGCATATTTTTTAGTGCCTATAATGGAAGGATATATCAGTTATCGGTTATCAATGATGAAGTTACGGAGCTAGATTTAGGTGATTATTTTGAAAATTTACGAGTGATGACTTTATTTTACGATGATAATTATCTCTGGGTAGGTACCAGAGCTTCGGGATTATATCGCGTTAATTTAATCACCCAAGCAATTAAAGCTTATAAACATGATGAACTTAACTTGTCATCCATTTCGGCGAATAGCGTCACCGATATAATTAAGGGTCTGAAAGGGCAGCTATGGGTATCAACATTTAATCAAGGGTTGAACAGGTTAAATGCAGATGGAAGTTTTACTCGCTATGTCAGCGATAAAAATAGTCCTGAAACAGGGCCCAGTAATAATTCGATATTGCATCTTTTAGAGGATGAACAAGGCATTATCTGGATTGCTACATACGGAGGTGGGCTGAGTCGCTTTGATCCTAAAACAGAAAAATTTCATCACATCACCAATGATGAAGCTAACCCAAATAGTCTTTCAAGTGATCTTTCTTGGTACTTGCTATTAGATAACGACAAAAACCTCTGGGTAAGCACGCAAGCGGCCGGACTTAATGTTTTGCCTTATAGCGATAGGATACAACAAAACTACCAGTTCACACGTATTGATACTAATGATGGCATGAAAAGCCAGACTGTCTATGCCATGACACAAGATAGTTTTAACGATATATGGTTAAGCTCCAATCAAGGAATAACGCGTTATTCGCTCAACTCTAAGACCTTTAAACACTTTGACTTAAGCCATGGGTTAGTAGATTTAGACTACAATCATGGCGCAATTTTTAAGAGTTTAGATAATGTGATTTTTTTTGGTGCTGGCAAAGGTGTTTCAAGCATTCAACCGCATAATAATCAGAATAAAATTACTCCTCCGCAAGTGCGACTTACTAATGTTCTCAAGTTAAACGAACCTATGACTTTTTCATCCGCTTTAACCGATTTGAAAAACCTAGAACTTGATTACGACGACCAGCTAATTTCTTTTGAATATGTTGGACTTAACTATGCTTACCCTGAATCTACAAAATATAAATATCGTTTACTGGGCTTCGATCAAGAATGGCTCGATGCTGGCAAGGCACGCCGCGCAACTTATACCAACCTGCCAGCTGGCGACTATCAACTGCAAATAATTGCCGGTAACAGTGATGATGTTTGGAGTGAACCCGGACTTACCTTAGATATACTGGTTAAACCTGCGCCTTGGAATACTTGGTGGGCCTATATTTTGTATACTTTAGCAATTGCATTAGCCTTGTTATTTTATTCTCGTTTACTGAATCGCAAACTGGTTGTTGAGCAGCAACAAAAACTCTATCTTGAGCAGCAAATTCATGAAAAAACTGAAAAATTTAAGTCGCAAAATGTAGAATTAGCACAGGCGAATAAACAATTAGAAAAAGCTGCTATCGTAGACAAAGTTACCGGTGTGAAAAGCCGCCGCTATCTTGATATTTATATCGAACAAACCAGTCAATTGATGAATCAAATGCATCAAAACTTGCTACCGGTACACCGAGAGATGCTTCCACGACTTTATATTTTAATGGTGCAATTAAAAAGTAGTGAAGATATAAGCAACAGCAAGCTGATTAACCTGACGGATTTACTGCATTATAGTCGTAATGACGATGATTTAGTGATTCGTTGGTCGCAAGATACTTTTGCGGTTATCGGCTATGAAAAGGGCAATAACGCTAATGAATTAGCAGCACGCTTATCTAACCGATTAAACAGTATTACCGATGAAGGGACAACCATGAATATCGCCTATTCATTTTTCCCGTTCAGTCGAGAAAACCCATTAGATTTAAGCTGGGATCAAATCAGTGTTTTACTTGAACAAGCGCTGACCTATACCGATGAAGACAAGCAACTTTCATGGTTAGGCTTGTGTGGGCCTAAATCGAATAACTTTGATTACTTACAGCTGATACAACAGCGTAATTTGGCGCAGTTAAAAGCATTGGTAGTCACTAAATCAGGTTTAGTGTAACTGTAAATAACGCAATACAAATAGATAAAGGGCATGCCGATAAGGATAGTAGCAAGCCCTGTTAGTGTCAGTCTTGTATGCGTTGTGTTTCTTGCTGCTGCTGTTGATATTGCTTTGGCGTGCAGCTATACATTTCTTTAAAACAGCGGCCGAAATAGGTTTGCGATGAAAAGCCGACATCGAGTGCAATACGGCCAATTTGCGAGCCGTTTTGCAATAGCACTTGCGCTTTTTTCAGGCGAAACTCTTTAATAAAATTATTCGGCGTTATGCCGGTTAGCGCTTTAATTTTTCGTTGTAATTGTCGTTCACTCATCGCCATTTTCTCAGCTAACTGCGTAATACCGAGGTCGGGGTCGGTATATACTTCGGCGGTAACGGCTGCGAGCTTTTCCAAAAACTTCTTATCGAGCGTTATCTCATCACTATCATCATGTGTAAGCTCAGCAACCTTGTTGAAGCTATTGTGCTTGGTGTTTTTTTGCTGGTCTTTGAACTCGTTGTCGACATAGCGCTGTTGTAGTTTTTCACGGTTGTGGATCAAATTAGCGATACGGGTTAGTAACTCTTGATGATTAAAGGGTTTACTTAAGTATTCATCAGCTTGCATCTTTAACCCTCGTAAACGGCTGTCTAAGTCAGAGCGTGCGGTTAATAAAATGACTGGGATATGTGAGGTTAGCTCATGACTTTTAAGTTGTTTTAATACTTCAAAACCGTCGATACCGGTCAGCATAATATCGCAAACAATAATATCGGGCAGGTATTCTTGCGCTAACGACAGACCTAATTCACCGCTATCCGCTAACAGGCTATGATGATGCTGTTCAATAACTTGCTTGATATGACTTTGCATATCTAAATTGTCTTCAATTACTAATACAACTTTTTGGCTGTGTTGTTGTTTGTCTTTTGTCGGACTATGTTGCTCAACTAACAAAGACGATACTTCAGTTTGTGAAATACTGGTCGGCGTGCTCTTTTCTTCAGGTATTGCCTGTGCGCAGGGAATGGTTAGTGAAAACTTGCTGCCTTTATTGTATTCACTAACGACATTAATTTGCCAGTTGTGGGCTTTGACCAACTCACTCACTAAAGATAAGCCAATACCAACACCGAATACCCCTTGGTTTTTCTCATCATCGGCGCGCTGAAAACGTTCAAATATTTTGCTTTGTGAAGCGGTGTCTATACCGATGCCAGTGTCAATTATATCTAAGGTAAAGTTGTCACTGTCACTATGGGCAATAACTTGAATACTACCGCCTGCAGGTGTGTATTTAATAGCATTAGCAATTAAATTAAAAATGATTTTCTCAAATGCTTGGGCGTCGCAATCAAGCCAGAGATGATCAGGAATAGCACAGGTTAACGTTAACTGGTTTTGCGTTGCTAAACGGCTAAATGAATCGGCGGGCATCGCCATCAAGGTTTGTAAACGGTAAGTGGCAATGGTGAGCTGAGGGTTGTCTGATAAGCGAGAAAGCTCAAGTAACTGTTCAACCATACGTACTAAGCGCAAACCGTTACGTTTTGCGGTTTTGAGCTCTTTACCTTCATCTTCGCTTTGGGCTTTAACAAGGTAGCGATCTAATATGCCATTAATAATGGTTAAGGGTGTTCTAAATTCGTGTGAAATATTGGCAATAAACTTATCTTTTAAATCTAGGGCTTGTTGCTCTGCGCGCTTGCGAGCGGTCAGATTAATAAAGGTGATCACCACCAGCGGTTGCTCTTCTCGCTCGGCCCATTGCAATTCTGCTTGCACTGGTAATGTGGTGCCGTCTTTGCGAGTAGCTGTACATTCGACTGAAATTCCAGCGTCTTTACGCTGTAGGGTATAGACATTACTTTTGAAGTCAAAGAAATAGTGCATTTCATCATTAGTGGAAAAGAAATCTTTGACCTGTGTGGCAATTATTTCGTGCTCAAGACATTGAAATAGCTGTATTGCCGCCGGGTTTGCCGACAATACTATGCCATCGGTGCTGGTGGTGAGGATGGCATTGCTTGAAGCATTGACGATGGCTTTTTCTTCACTGTTAAGCAGGGTGTTGGTGAGTATTTGGTTGAGTTTCACTAATTCTTGCTGTGCGCTAGTTTGCAGTTTAATTTGCTGTTGTTTTTTTTGACTTGAGTTATTTTTCCGGTAAATAATGTTGGTCAATAACGCTAAACCGATCACTAGCCATATGCTGACAATTAGTGACTGTAAATAGGAGTTAATATTGTAATGCAGCGCTAATTCTTCGCCAATTAAATGCACTAATATTGACGCTGCTATTAGTAATACTAGGTACAGTTCTGACATCGATGAGCGAGAAAATTCAACCGGTGGTTGCTTTGACGCTAAAGAATTATTGGCGGCAATAATCAGGGCACAATAAGGCAACAATATCAACAAGGTTAGTAGATATTTTGGCAGAGAAATGAGTTGCCAATTATTAAGGTAATCGTAGCAATTGGAGAGTAAAAGCGCTGCTGCAGCTAAGGTCAGCATATAATATATTCGACACCAAAACTGACTTTTACTTTGAATACTGTTCACCGCTAAACGAATGAAAATCAAAAGTGATATCACGAAATGAAATAGTTGTGTTGAGGCGACTTTATCCTCAAAGGTGCCCGAAAATTCAAGCGGTAGTAACACTAAGTAACTAAAGCATACTAAGGTGAAAAATATCGCGGTAACGCGGCTGCTAATATTGCGATTAGTTTTTGTCGCGTTGATATGGGGGTTAGTCTCAACCGCTAACAGGACAAAAAAATAGCTGAAAAGGGAGAAAAAATTTCGGGTCAACAGGCTCTGACTAATAATATTAAAACTAAATAACAGATTGGATATTAAGGATGACAATAACGCTAAGGTCATAAACTGCCAAAACAACCTCAGTGGCGTTGTTTTAATACGCAAGTAGCTGACAATAACCACGAAAACACTGAGTATTTGCAGTATTAATAGTGGCCCTTGTGCAAACCAAGCTTGGTTCAAGGAGAAGATATCGTTAATTAAAAAGTAGGGCAGTAAGGTTAAAACAATACTAACGGTTAATAATAATTTTCTGTTTGTTATTTGCAAATTTATAACCTAAAACCAATTAGTATAAGTGTTAATGGCAACTCGTTTATCAATCCTTGAGAGGTCGGCATTTATGAATTTTTGTGTTACTTGTCATGCGTTAGCTACGCGCCGTAAATACCAATCATATTGTGCTTGTCTATTTAATAGCTTGAAAATTAGCTAAGCCATATAACCTAACACGGTAAAATAAAAAGTACAGTGCGAGGTGCGTTTTTAATAAATATTCCCGTTGCGCTCAAGCTCTGTTAGGTAAATACGGGTCATTAATTCCAGTTGATGATAATTGGGCTGCATATGTTGGCACAACTGATAAAACGCCTTGTTATGCTCTTTTTCTTTTAAATGTGCCAGTTCATGAACAACAATCATATTCAATAGTGCTTCGGGGGCTTTTTTAAAGATACTGCCAATACGGATTTCATTTTTGCTTTTTAATTTACTGCCTTGCACTCGCGACACATAAGTGTGCAAACCTAGCGCGTTATTAATCACGTGAATTTTATCGTCGTACTTTACTTGGCTTAGCGGCGCTGATTTTTTTAGAAATTGTTGCTTGAGCGCCAAACCATATTGGCGTAGTGCTTTATCTGAGGTGACGTTATGTGGCTCAGGAAATTGCGCTAATAAATAGGCTTTTAGGCGATTTTCTTTGATTAATTGCATGACTTGCTGTTGTATATCAGCAGAGTAATGCGACAAATACTTTAAAGGTGTTTGCATGGTAAATTCTTGATGTTTTTATTAGAAAAGAGAGTATGGTTTGCCTTCATTTTACTTGCCGTAGCGCTGATAAAAGTTAATTAAACCAGACGTAGAGCTGTCGTGTTGCGCACTGATATCGCCTGACGATAACTCTTGTTGGATATTATTCGCTAAGCCTTTACCCAGCTCAACGCCCCATTGATCGAATGAGCAAATTTGTAAAATAATGCCCTGAACAAATATTTTATGCTCGTAAAGCGCAATTAAGCTTCCGAGTGAGCGAGGTGAAATGCGTTTCATTAAAATGCTATTGGTTGGGCGGTTACCTTTGTGTATTTTATGGGGCGCCACTTTATCGATATAATCTTGTGTTCGACCTTTTGCGGTTAAATCAGCTCTCACTTGGGTTTCGTCAACACCTTGCATTAAAGCTTGAGTTTGGGCAAAAAAGTTTGCCATTAAAGTTTCATGATGGCCTTGTACGGGAGTAACACTCTCTACTGAGCCAATAAAATCAGCCGGTACCACGTTGTTACTTTGATGCAAATATTGGTAGAAGGCATGTTGCCCGTTTATGCCAAGCTCGCCCCAAATTGACGGAACGGTTGGGTAGGCAATAGGTTGGCCATCCCAGGTTACTGATTTGCCGTTGCTTTCCATTTCCGCTTGTTGCAAATAAGCCGATAACATATGCAGAGATTGATCATAAGGTAAAATGGCTTGTGATTGTGCGCCGAGAAATGTGCAATTCCAAACACTTAGCAGTGCCAAAATTACGGGTGCATTATCTTCTAGCGGTGCCTGACAAAAATGTTGATCAAGCTCATGCGCACCTTCAAGTAACTCAATAAAGCGCTCAAAACCTAAATCAATGGCAATGGGTAAACCTATGGCTGACCAAAGTGAGAAACGACCACCGACCCAATCCCAAATATCAAAAATATTTTCTTGTGCAATACCAAACTCAATGGCGTTCTTTTTGTTAGATGATACGGCAACAAAATGTTGCGCAATGGCCGATTGATCAAACGACGCCGACACTAACCACTTCATTGCCGTTTTGGCATTGGTCATGGTTTCTGTGGTGGTAAAGGTTTTACTTGATACAATAAATAAGACTTTCTCAGGATTTAGAGGCCTAAGTACATTGGCGATTTGTGTGCCGTCAACATTGGAGACATAGTGAACATTTACACTGTTATCACTGTATTGATCTAACGCTTCGGTGACCATTTGCGGACCTAAATTTGAGCCGCCAACACCAATATTAACCACATCAGTAATACGTTTTCCAGAATAACCTTTCCAGTGTCCTTGGCGCACTTTATCACTGAAGGTTTTCATTTTATCGAGTGCCAGTTGCACATCTTTATTAATGTCTTGGCCGTTGAGCATAATAGGCTCTTTGCTGCGATTTCTTAATGCGGTATGCAGCACCGCGCGTTCTTCGGTGCGATTAATATGTTCGCCGCTGAACATTTTTTCACGCCAGGTTTCAACTTCACATTCCTTTGCTAACTCGATTAATAACGCTTTGGTCGATTCGGAGATCAGATTTTTTGAATAATCAACGAGAAAGGGTGCAAGCGCAATGGAGAACTGCTGAAAACGTTTCGGATTCTGCTTAAATAGCTCGCTCATATGCTGTGTTTTCATGTCAATAGCGTGGCGTTTAAGCTTTTTCCAGCTTGGCAATGAGGTTCTATTTTGCATAGTTTCTCCAAAATTGAATTGAAATGAGTTGCATAAGTCAAAAACACTTATAGTGTAAATACCTTGATGATGGTATCTGAACAAGGCGCAACAGACCGTAATAAACTAGCAAAATATTATTCGCTTGACCAGCTGGTCAGTTTTGTTTTGACGAAAGGAGGTTTATCTAGACAATAACGGGCGCTATCATCTGTATTGGCGCGATAATCGAGTCATACTTGCGACTAAAGATCGATTACCCCTTAGTCAAAGGCAACAATAGTGCTTTATTGTGGATTACGCTGGCGCTGTCGACGCTTTAAACACCGACATTAAGTTTTTGACAAAGCTAACATTGTTTTGCTCAGACACCGAAATGGTAATGCCAAACGGCGCAAAATGCAGGGTTTCAGCGAGTACTTCCGCAGATAAGTTTATTTTATTTAAGGTTAAACGCTTGGCAGAAACTTCTTGCTCAATTCGTGCCTGAATACTTTTTTTGACTAAATTTTCTTCGGCTTGGATAAGATCTTTACAAAACGCTTGACCGGCATGTAATAAATTTGCTCGCACTAAACTACTTGTTACATCGTTAAATAGCCCTTCGCAGCGTTTAATAATGAGTGCTTGCGTTTCTTGCCAAAAGTTTTTTTCTGACGCGCAGTAATCACTGATCAAAGTGTTATTTTGTTGAAAATGCTTTTCAACAACCGCTCTAAATAAGAGTTCTTTTGACTGAAATTGTTTATGGATTGTGACGCGTGATATGCCGGCATAACGGCTGACCATTGAGATGTTTGCGGTTTCGTAACCGTGCTGAAAAAAGCATTCCATGGCGGTTTGTATAATTTTTTCGCGAGAAGTTGGCAAAATATTGTCTCTAAATTAGCTTGTCGCGTTAATCATAGCGCGACTCAAACGAATAAACAACAGGTTTACACTACTTGTTAATGTGTAAACCTGTGTTATAATCCCCGCCATTATATCTTGTGTTACTTATTATTTTGGAACTAATGTGAATCGAATTCTTATACTAACTGTTATGTTAATGCTTCAGGCCTGTACTGAGCCAAAAGCAATCACCAATGTTTCCGCCGCACCTAAGGTGGTACAACTTTCACCGGCAACGTTAACCGATATTGCCGATGACTATGAATTTCCAGCAACGGTATCGGCGGTGAAGAGTGTTGACCTGAAGTTTCAAGTATCCGGACGCTTGATTTTTGAGCGCTTGATCCAAGGCAGCGAAGTAAAAAAAGGTCAAGTGTTAGCCAAAATTGATCCCGCGCCATTTCAACGCAAAGTGGAAGAAAGCCGGATTCGTCATGAAGACGCCCAGCGAAACTTAAAGCGTATTAAAGATATTTTTGATAAAAATGTTGCTTCGCAGCGTGACTACGATGAAGCAAAGTCGCAATTTTCTATTACGAAAATTGCTTTAGAAAATGCCGAGCAAGATTTAAGTTATTCTACCATTAGCGCGCCATTTGATGCGGTTATTGGTGCCCGATATATTGAAAATAATAGCTTAATTCGTGTTGGTGATACCTTGGCGAATTTGCAAGATAGATCTAAGCTGTATTTTACCTTTGAAGTGCCAGAGCGCATTATGACCGCCAATGCTGGCAATCGCGATGTTAAAGCCAGTGCCCATATTATTGGTCAAGAAGATAAAGTGTTCGCCATTCATTATGTTGAACATAAAACCACGCCAGACCCCATTACCCAAACCTATGATGTAACCTTTGCCCTTGATGCGACCGTAACTAAGCTATTTAATCCGGGCTCGCGCGCTATTGTCAATATTAAATCAAACAGCCGTCAGGCGCAGGCGTTAACCATTCCACTTAACGCGTTAGTCGGCAATAGTGATGCTGGCTTTAGTGTTTGGCGTTTTAATCAAAGTGAGAATAATTTAACCCAAGTTGAGGTTGTTGTTTCTCAGCTACAGGGAGAATATGCCTTGCTATCTTCAGGCTTAAACCCGGGTGATAAGGTGGTTTCTGCTGCTGTAGGTCAAATGCGCGAGGGCATGACGGTTAAAGAATATAAGGCGGCCTATTAATATGGATATTGCGCGTTATTCATTAACTAAGCCAATTAATATTTGGCTATTATCGCTGTGCTTTATTATTGGTGGCCTTGTTGCTATGGGAAAAATAGGGCGTTTAGAAGATCCCGCCTTTACCATTAAACAAGCGGTTATTTTTACTTATTATCCGGGGGCGAGTGCGGAAAAAGTCGAAAAAGAAGTCACAGAGCAAGTCGAAATTGCGCTGCAGCAAATGTGGCAGCTTGATATTTTAAACTCCGTCAGTAAGCCTGGATTTTCACGCGTGACCATGGAAATTCAACCACATATTGACGGCCCACTTTTGCCGCAAATTTGGGATGAGTTGCGTAAACGCTTAGCTGATATTGAGCATGACTTACCGCTTGGCGCTAGTGCGCCTGTGGTGGTTGATGATTTTGGTGATGTGTATGGTATTTATTATGCATTGTCGGCACCGGATTTTAGCGCCCATCAAATGCGCGAATTCTCCCGCATTATTCGCCGTGAAGTACTAACCGTAGACGGCGTTGCTAAAGTGCAGGTGGGGGGGATTTTAGCCGAAGAAATTGTTGCGGAAATTGACAGTTATCAAATTGCCGGTTTAGGGATTTCATTTCCTGATATTCAACAAGTACTCGCCAGTAATTTAAAACCCTTTAGTGGTGGCCGACTATACGTAGGTGATAAACAAATTCGCATTCCAATTGAGAGCTCAACCAATAAAATTGAAGAAATTGAAAACTTATCGATTGTGGTGCCCGGAAAAAATGCCTCAATAAAAATTAAAGATATTGCCAAGCTCAGCATTCAGCCTGTTGCTATTCCTAGCGGCTTAAAGCGCTTTAACGGCGACGCGGCAATCACCTTAGCTATTTCTGCACAAAACGATATTAACATTGTTGATGTTGGGGAAAAAATTGACGCTAAACTCACCGATGTATTAGCTAAGTTGCCCGCGGGTATACATGTTTCATCAATTTATAATCAAGCAAAAATTGTTGATAAGTCAGTTGACGGCTTTATTCTCAACTTGGAAGTTTCTGTGGCGGTAGTGACCTTAGCCCTGTGTTTATTTATGGGCTGGCGCTCAGGCATTGTTGTTGGTGGCACTTTGCTAGTTACCGTGCTAGGTACCGTATTAATTATGTGGCTTTATGATCTACAGCTGCAACGTATTTCATTAGGTGCCATGGTGATAGCCATGGGCATGCTGGTTGATAACGCGATTGTGGTAGCCGAGGGTATGATGCTGCGTATGGAAAAAGGTAAGTCGGCGATGGAGTCGGCCAGCTTTATTGTGAAACGCACGCAGTGGCCGTTATTAGGCGCAACCATTATCGGTATTGCGGCATTCTCTGGCATTGGTTTATCAGACGATGCCACCGGTGAGTTTTTATTTTCATTGTTTGCTGTGGTTATGATCTCTTTGTTGCTAAGTTGGGTGCTAGCGGTAACGCTGACACCGTTATTGGGCAAGTACTTCTATCAAGTTGGGAGTAAATCAACGGCACAGGAAAATCATTCATTATTTCACAAAGGCTATCTTGTGATATTGCGAAATGCCTTACATTGGCGCGGGGTTACTTTAGGCTTGTTAGTAGTAATTACCATCGGCGCTTATGGCAGTTTTGGCTTGATCAAACAAGGCTTCTTCCCGCCGTCGAATACACCGGTATTTTTTATCCATTACTGGGGGCCGCAAGACTCAGATATTCGCGCTACTGAAAAGTATATGAAGCAAGGTGAAAAATTAATTCTTGAAACACAAGGGATTAAGTCACTGGCGAGCTTTATTGGTGAAAGCTCAGAACGTTTTACCTTAGTGTTTGCCCCCGAGTTACCGAATGAAAGTTATGGTTTATTTCTCGTACGCGCGGATGATGCCAGTGAAATTCCACGTTTAGCGCAAGAAATAACCGACAAACTACGCCAAGCAAATCCGAAAGTGAACTTTTACGCCGAAATTATGCAATTTGGCCCAGGAGCAGGGGCAAAAATTCAAGCAAGATTCTCTGGTGAAGACCCTGCGGTGTTAAGGGGGCTTGCTGAACAAGCAAAAGCGATATATTTTCAAGATGGCAGTATTCGCGATATTCGAGACAATTGGCGTGATAAAGGCATAGTGCTAGCACCAGAATACGATGATATTGCTGCTGGTATTGCTGGTGTCTCTCGACATGACTTTAGCCAAGCTATTAAGTTTTATAGCCATGGTTTGCAAGTTGGCCAGCTACAAGATGGCGACTATCTTTACCCGATTGTTGCAAAAAATAGTAATAGCAATTCAGATCAATTAGCCGGATTAGAAAATAGTTTAGTATGGAGCAGTAGCCAACGTACCTATATCCCATTTAAGCAAGTTAGCGGCAAAATGAACTACGCCAGTGAAGAATTGTTGATCAATCGTCGTGACCGTGTTCGTACTATTATTGTCAAAGCGGAAGCCGGTTACCATGAAACCACGGGAGAAGCTTTTGATCGCACGCAAGCAAAAATTGAAGCCATAGCCTTGCCAGACGGGTACACGCTTGAGTGGGGCGGTGAATACGAATCGTCACGTAAAGCACAAGCCGCGTTAGGGCAAGGACTACCGTTAGGCTTTTTGGTGATGTTTTTGATCAGTGTTTTACTGTTTGGCCGCGCCAGACAGCCGATTATTATTTGGCTGATTATTCCTATGGCGGTGGTGGGAGTTGTTGCCGGTTTGTTGATCGCGGATTTACCGTTTGGCTTTATGTCTTTGCTTGGTTTTTTAAGTTTGTTTGGCATGTTAATTAAAAATGCCATTGTCTTACTTGAAGAGATTGATTTACAAATAATGGAAGGTAAAGAAAAAGCTCATGCGATTATTGAAGCCAGCTTAAGCCGTTTACGACCGGTATCATTGGCCGCTATCACCACGATACTAGGCGTGATGCCGTTAATTTTTGACCCATTTTTTGCTGATATGTCCGTTACGATTATGGGCGGGCTGGCTTTTGCCACTATTCTCACTATGGTGGCAGTACCTGTGCTGTATAGCGTTTTTTATCAAATTAAAGTGCCGAAAAATTTGTAAAAACGCTGACATCATCAGGGTATAACAGGTAAAAGCGAGCTGATAAAGGCTCGCTTTTTTTGTAATAGGGCTGTTATGCCAGTTTCATTAATTAAGTGATCTACTATTTCGTGAGGAAAAATGGATAAATACAAGGCATAATATTTGATAAGTAGTTATTCTACTTACAAATATTATAACGTCGTAGTTTTTCATTTTAACCATTAAAAATGAGCAGGAAATTATTGAGATTGGTATTAAACCGCTTTAAAACCTAATACGGTGTATTTCAACCTATGACGAGGTATGATAATTGAATAATCACGCGCTTAATAATATAAAAACAATAAGGTAAGTCAGTATGAAACTTCCAAAAATAGGGCCTGCCTTTCTCGTTACTGCGGCTTTTATTGGCCCAGGTACGGTTATTACCGCCTCGATGGCCGGCGCAAATTATGGCTTATCGCTGGTTTGGGCCTTGCTATTTGCCATGCTTGCGACACTCGTATTACAAGAAATGGCGGCAAGGTTAGGCATAGTTAGCCAGCAAGGATTAGGGGAAAACATTCGTCATGCCATCAAACAACCTGTGATTAAGGTTTGTGTGATTATGCTGGTAGTTAGTGCGATTGTGATCGGTAATGGCGCTTATCAAAGCGGCAATATCTCGGGCGCAAGTTTAGGTTTAGCCAGTGTCGTGCATCAGTTTGGCTGGCAAGTGAGTGTTGACAGTATTGTTTTTCCCAGCATTATTGGTTTAAGCGCATTTTTATTGCTGATCACCGGTAGTTACAAAGTGATTGAAAAAGCCTTAGTAACGCTAGTGGCCTTGATGAGTATCGCGTTTGTGGTGACGTTTTTTTTAAGTCAGCCACAATGGGGGAAATTGTTAACCAGTTTTGTTGCTTTTGATATACCCAATGGCGCTACTTTAACCGTGATCGCCTTAATCGGCACCACGGTTGTACCGTACAATCTATTTTTGCATTCTTCTATTGTCAGCAAAAAATGGCACTCGGTGCAAGATATACCCAGTGCGAGACAAGATTTATTGCTTTCTATTCCACTCGGCGCGTTGATATCAGTTGCTATTTTATCGACTGCTGCATCGGCATTTTTTGGTCAGCAATTACGCTTGCAAAGTGTCAGTGATTTAGCACCCGCATTACAGCCGTTATTTGGTGATTGGGCCAGTATTTTCCTCGGGCTTGGTTTATTTGCCGCGGGTATCTCCTCAGCCATTACCGCACCTTTGGCGGCAGCGCTTGCTTTGAGCGGCATTCTTAATTTAGAAAAAAGTTATCTTGGCCTTGGTTTTCAATTAACCTGGATGACGATTTTAATTATTGGTGTCGTGGTTAGCAGCTTAGGTTTTAAACCGGTGACGGTCATTTGGTTTGCCCAAGTTGCCAACGGTATTTTACTGCCTTTGCTGAGTATATTTTTATTGTGGATTGTTAATACTCGATTACTAGGTGACTATCGCAACAATAAGTGGCAGAACATCGCGGCAGTCGCGGTGATTTTAATTACCTTGTTGTTGAGTGGTCGCAGCTTGATGTCAGCTTTTGGCTTGTTATAGCTATTTTCTGTGGAAATCAATTTTTATTCTCGATGATGGAAAAGGCTAAACGCCGCTGTTTAGCCTTAAGCTTGTTCGTAAAAACAACGTTACTTAATTCAAGCTACTTAATCCAGGTTATGTACCTAGCGTTATTTAAGTAGCGTTACTTATTGTTATCAAACGCGGCTTTTAGGTTGTTGGCAAAGGCAATAAACTTTTCCTTAATAGTGGTTTTAACGGCCACATTGAGCGAGCCTAACACCACCTTACCTTCAATGGTAATAATAGGGGCTTGTCGATTTGCCAAAGACGGGGCTTTATTTTCGATGCTACTGACAATGCCGTAGCTTTTACACACCACATTGATATTTTCAGGTACGTAAATTTTATTACTACCCAGCACACAGTTTAATTTAATGGTGATATTTTGGTGCTGAAATACTGCGTCAGTAAAGTCGAGCACGGCTTCCCCTAAAATATTATTTACTGTGATAATTTTTGGCACATACCACTGGCCGCTACGCTCGATATTGCCCAGAATGCTTTGCAGTTTTAAGGTGTTACCACCATTTGTGTTAGTGTAGTTTGGCGTAAATTGCTGCTCTTTATTCTCACTGTATTGGCTATCGGCCTTTAAGGTTAAGTCAGCGACTAAATCAACAATTTCTTGATGAGACTCACTCGCCATGGCTTGGTCTAATCGACGTTCAAATGCATCGGCAGATATTACACCATGACTGTAGTTAACTATTAACTGGTCTATGGTTTCTTCTCGTACTTGTTCAATGGGGCGGTCTTGAAGAATGACTGGCATGGCTTACTCCGTGGCTGATGTTATTATTTCGTTAAAATTGCGGTGAGGTTAATAAAGCAAGGATAACACCATGATTTAAAATTCATTAAAATACAGTGGCTTATGTTTTTTTCTGTTATTGTTAATGTGAAATTAACCATAAGTTAGTAAAAAAGTTAGTATAAATAGTTAGAAAATATGGATGAAATTATTGAAATTGCTCGCGATGGCTGCGACATCGTCAGGGGCAAATTTTACATGCGACATCTCAGCCATATCGATATAGTAATTATTGTTACTTGTTTGTTGATTGCTTGCTTGAGCAATTTTCTGTTGGCTGTTTAGATTAGTTTTTTGAAACAAGCGATGTAGATCCATTTTGAAATTTATCACGCCCGTATCTGAAATTTTTCCATTGGTTATGTCAAAGCTAAGTTCAGTATAACTTTCGTCAAAGCCAATATGATAAACCAAGGGCTGTTGTTGATTTTTAACCGTCAGGCTCCCCTCTAACAGTAAAAATTTATAGCCCACTTGCCAGTTCCACGCCATTCTACTGTTGAGATCTAAATCGCCGGAAAACATAATGGAACTATTGGCTTTTGCATCAACGCCAATGGCAAAAGATAATTTCGTTAGTTTTTGAACCGTGACATCAGGGATCACAACTTCGTCCAAGTTGCTATCAGCGTCAAACCTAATCAGGTGATAACTTTCAGGCTCTTTGAGCTTACTGTCTGGATAATTGATGACGATATTGCTGATGAATAGTTGCAAATCTCTTATTGAAAACTCACCCGCGCCGCCAGGGTTTTTATAGCTTTGCTTTGATAATACTAACGGCTTATCGCCGACATAAGGGTGAAAGCGCAGGGTTAATTTTTGCGGCGCCGCGCGCAGCCATAGCATAGTGACGACAGCGATAATCGCGATAACTAATAGACTAAAAATCAAGGTGGATTTATTCGGTTTTGTCATGATTATTTTCTGCCATAAAAGGGTTTGAGAAGGCGGGGTTGGTTAAAAACTCGTTATCGGTCAGTGTCTGTAAAAATGCGATGATGGCGGTTACCTCATCATCATTGAGATTTAAGCTAATGTGATCGTTTTGTGTTTTGGGAATATTGTCTGCCTCAATTATTAACGGGCTTAAGGTTTTGCTGCGTTTTATACCACCATTGTAGTGGGCCAAAACCTCCTGCAAAGTGGCAAAACGGCCATCGTGCATATAGGGTGCGGTAACCGCGATATTACGTAATGTCGGCGCTTTGAATAAACCACGATGGGTTTCATTTTTTGTTAACGTGAATAAGCCGGCGGGTAAATCTTGATCGCTATCTAAGCCATTGTTACTAAAACCGTCAAAGGCGGTGCCAAAACCACTGGTTAAAAATTGGCTATGACAATCAATGCAGTTTCCGCCACGTAATGCCACCTTGGTATCAGGGTGCGCCATAAAAAGCTTACGCCCTTGTTCTTCTTCGGGGGAAAGCATTATTTCACCGCGTAGGTATTGATCATAGCGCGAATTTGATGAAATCAGTGTCCGTTGAAAATTAGCCAATGCTTGGGCTATGCCTTGGGCCGTTATTTCACCAAATGCCTGATTGAATAATTTTTGGTAGTTTTTGTCACGCTTCAAATCTATCAGTAATTCATCGATATTGCGTGCCATTTCATCAATATGTACGATGGGCTGCAATGCTTGATCTTCTAGTGATGGCGAACGGCCATTCCAAAAAAAGTGCTGAGGGCCCCACATCAGGTTGACTAGGCTCATGGAGTTAAAGGCTAATGGTTTTTTGGAAACGCCTATCGATGTTTTTAAACCATCAGTAAAGGCTAATGATTGTTGGTGACACGTTGCACAAGAGACTTGCTTGTTGGCTGAGAGCAAGGGGTCGTAAAAAAGCCTTCTGCCCAATGCAACTGACTCTTGGGTTAAGGGATTATTGGCCGCAAGGGTAAAGCGACCATAAACAAATGGTGCGGTAAACTCCACTAGGTGGGTAACTGGCTTTTTATGCTTTAGATAGTAAGTCGTTGCCGCGATCAGTATCACAGTGATTACGGCAACAAGGTTTACGATTTTCATCGGCGTTAATGGTGGTGGGTAAAGCCTGAGCCAAATAGCGCTTCAATGTTATCAATACCTTTTTTGTAGCGCTCTTTAAAGTTGATTTCGCCTAAGCGCTCTCCCGTAGCGAGGTCGTGTACGGTCAGTGAATGATGGTTGAGCTTAGCGATAAAGTCGACGTCGGTGGGATCATCATCTTTTGCATCACCTAAATTTAATAGGTTGTTTTGTACGGCAATAAGTTTACGTCCAGAGGCGGTTTTATAAAATATCATATGGTGCGCGCCGCTTTCCGCTTTTATGTCTGCACCGGTGGAGACTAAGTTGGGTAATTGTTGTAAGTCGTAACGTTTAACTATGCCGGGTACGCCATGACTGATAAATAACTCATCTTCGTTACCATAAAACTCTAACGGCACGGCTGTGCCTGCGGTTGCGCCATCATATAACTTTTCGGGGTCACCAAAGGCTTTCGTTTGTGCATTGTAGGGGATTTTCCAGGTTTCAAAACCGAACATGGTGTTAACCAAAATCGCCGGTTCGACTCCTTCGACAATACTCGGGCGAACAAACAGCACTTCTACTGGCGAAGATGGGAAGCCAACCGGCTTAGCATCTTCAATTACTATGGTTTCGATTGGCTCTAAGGTGTTTAAGTCGATAATAGTGACCGTATTGCCCACTTCAGTGGCTATGGTGGGGTGAATGGAAGAAGTAACCACCATTCTATCGCCATAGGCCGAAATACCATGTGGGAACATAATAAAAGGTTGTCCTTCAGCGACTTGAGACTTTCTCGCTTCAATAATTTTAATCACTTCATTAGTTTGTGCGTTGAATACCCCGACGGTTCCGGCATCAAGTTGCGTTAAATCAGAGCCGCCCATAAAGGTGACGAACATTAATAATTCACCATTGACGCTGTGCCACATAATATCTTCACCGACATTTTGGCCATTAGTGTTCAAGCATTCAAAATTGCTAATGATCGGTTTTGCTGCCGCGTTTCTAACCAAACTAATTTCAGCCAAACTGCACTGGGAGCCTAAGCCTGTAGCATATAAACGGCCATTCGGGCTGTAATATAAATGATGCATGGGCGCATCGAGTTTGGGCAGGGCGTAGTCATAAAGTATATTGCCGAAATTGGCAGACTCAGGATCCATTTCAATGATAGCGATGCTGTTTTCTGTACCTAAGGTTGGCAGGCCGCTAAGCAAAACTAATGCTTGAGTTTCTTCGATATTAACCGGAACTTTGGGCGGGGTTTGTACCTTTTTAGCATCAGTTACAGCGGCGGTTGGCGCTGTCGATGTTTTATTCGGTTCGCTACAGCCAATAAACAGCATACTGACTAAGGCAATTAGTAATACTTTACTCATGATAATGTCCCTTTATTTATTTGTTGGTACTATTTTTTGTCTAGTACTGTCGAACAAACTCATAAAAACAGATAAACATTACCTCATATCCCGTATTGTAATAAAACGTATGCCTGCTTTTCTAATACTAACTATGTTCTTTTAGATTCATTTTCTCGTTATTTCTACGGTGAAATACCATTGTTCAGCCTCTAAGTTTAGTTGAAATGGCGTTTATCACAAATGCTTGAAAGTTAAGCCTATACCAATTGGATTCATTAATTCAATTGCTATTAGTCTATCGCACAGTAAAGACCTGATGTTGTGACGTTTGTTGTATCAAGGCATGTTTACTAAGTAAACATGCCTTGATATCCATGGTGAGGTGTTGCGTTAACGGAGATTTTGCTATTGAACCAGGTGTACTTGTTCGAATCGGCGGATCGCCCCGTATATTGAAATAATGGCCCAGGCAATTTCTAATGCAAATACCGGCCAGTTTTGATCAAGCCATAACTGAGGCAATAATGTTACGGCGGCGAAAGCATTCCACAGTAAGTAATATCTCGGCAGCATTTTATCGGCACTAAAGAGCAGATAGCAGGCGGAAAACACAAAGGCTGAAATCCAACCTAGTAGGGTTAAATTAAACGTTTGCTCAAGCAGATATTGCCCACAAAATACGATGAGCATGGCTGCAACAATTACCCTGAATATATGTTTATTAAACTTGACGTTTGTTAAGTCGAAACCAAACAATAATGAAATACTGATTATCGTCCAAAAGCTATTAATAACAACCGCTTGCCAAGAGTGACTGACGGTCGAGGATATCACCAAGCAAATTGCCGCTATGGCATTGCCTGCGTAATAGATATTTTTTCGCCATTTGGCGATTAATGAGATATAGCCATGATTAACTAAATATAAAATGGTGCCTAACCAGCCAACGAGTATCATGGTCATTATTGCAACTCAATATGCATATTACGAACATAGAGTTCTTTACCGACATGCGGGCCATTGAGCAATACTACCTTGCTTAAATCCATCATGTTTTTATAAATTCGATCGGTTGTTGACGGTTGCAAAATCTTTTCACTCCATTGCACAATTAACACCTTACTGCCTTGGGGCAGGGTGTAGTAATCAATATTATCTCCGGTTTTTGCTGATTGACCTGTGATCAGCGGATAGCCTTCGGTGGTGATCAGTTTAGCTATATCTACCTCAGCAGCTTGTACGGTATTGGTGGTTAGTAGGCCACTCATACCTTGAGCATTAATACGACTAAGGGCATGGTTTACTTTTTCGATCAACGCCGCACCTTGGGCATTTTTCGCGGCAATTACATGCAAGTTTGACGTGTCTTCGATATCACTGAGTGGCAAGATCAATTGTTTTCGAAATGGAAAATTATGTTCAAGATGATAATTCATTACGCCTTCTGTCATAGGTAAAACGTCGATTTTATGATTAAAAAGTGCGGTTAACGCTTGTATTTCACTGGCAAAAATATCGGCTTTTTGTACGTCTTTATCTATGGTTTCACCGTAGCTATAACCGGCGACCCGTCCAACTTTTAATTTATTTTGATAGGCGGCATTAGCGGCATCTGGCGTGAGAAACTCTCGATTGTAATAAAGCTTAGTGGTAACAGAAAACACCGCGGCAGAATAAAGGACTTCTTGTGCGCGTTGTCTGGTTTTAAAGTACGGAAATGATGCGACGCGCTGGCCACTTTTAACTTGAAAGTACGCCAATTGATAAGGGGTGTATTGCCACTGCGGCTTAATATTTTCTAGCTCAAATAACATATCAACCAACTTGGCTGCGGAGCCTTTTGCTTGCGCAGGCGAGTTAATATAAGGCGGCCAAGAATTGGTTAAAATCTTCACTGCTTGCTGTGCATAGCTTAAAGGGCTGAAAATAATCAAACATATCGGCACTAAGCATTGCGCTTTAAAACCGGCAATATTTTTTCGAATCAATTTAAAACGGTTCCACATTATTTTCTTCACCTTGTTAGCGAGATTTAATAAATTTATAAACAAAAACAAGTAATAGCGTTAATAAAAAACCTGAACCAAACATTACATCGGCATCAATGTCGGCAATAAATTGCAACATAAAGGAGCGGCTGTCATCATTAAAGTCTAAGGTTGGTCGCGACATCATTTCTCGGCTTAACTCGGTTAAATAGAGTGATAATTCAAAAACCGTGAAAAAACTTAACGCCACCAATAGTAAATCGGTTAGTAAGGAGCTGCGCTCGCGTTTTTCATTTTCGGTTTCATCAATTTTACTGCTGCAAATTTCGATCATGCGTTGTCCGTTGCGTGTTAGTTGCCGATAATTCCAACAGGATAAAATACCTTCCAATAGTTGACGTTTACTACGGGTTAAATACTTTAAATGTTCGTGATAATCAACTTGATGTAAGCGACTATTCACGCGACTGCGACTTAGTTTTTTTTGTGCATCAACGGTTTTTCCGCTGTTGTAGGCGCTGTCAATCGCTTGTTTTAGTAGTTTGTTGCAGTGTTCTTGGGCGGCATAATAATATTGCGCTAACACCATGCTATCAAGGCGTTCATCGTTGCACGGTTGTGCATCGACAATGATGTAGTTTAGCCAGGTCATGGAATAGTTAAGGCGGCCGGTTAAAATGTCATTGGCATCTTCAGGGCGATAGGTGTGTGCCAACCAAGCGGTGGTCAATTTATTTATTTCAGGCTGGCTTAGTGCGGTGCTCTCAAGTAATAGCGCTCGAGAAACCCAAAAAACGTTTGCTTGCGTTGAAACAGGCTTGGTTAACCTAAAGTAGTCAGCGTACTGCTGGCGACAAATATCGGTTAATTGCGCTACAAAGTCAGTATAAACAAGCTGGATAAGTTGTTGTGTTTGCTGCTGTGCGCTTTGCTCTAATGCTTTGTTGTCGCCGGAGTAGTCTAACTGATGGTCACAGATCACAATGGCAATATTATTGGGAAAAACATGAATGGACAAATTCGCTGCCAACGTGGTATTTCGCCAAATAAACAGTCGGTGTTCCCAACTGTCTTGATCGATATCGGCATATTCGAGCCTGGCTTGTGTTTGCTCAGATAAGGAAATATTGGCAAAATTTGTTGTTAAGCTAGCTAAGTGTTCACCATAGGCATCTGAACCGCGGTCAATGCCGGTTTTGAGCTCAATGGGGACATATATTGGCGAGATAGTGCTAATGCTTACTTGCAGAGCCTCCATAGAGAATAATCCTTTATTTAACATTACTGGCAATTTATTAGCGCTAAGTTTAGCAAAAAACGTCGAGCTAAAACTACTGATTTTCTTCATTTGTCATAGAAAAAGCCCTTAAATCTAACGACTTAAGGGCTTTGTAATATAGTTGATTAACCAAAGGGTTAAAAGCTAACTTTTCATACTAAAAACCGCACTGTTTGCCTTGGTTTTTATTTTTCAACCAAGTGTGTAAAGGCGCAAAGTAATCAAGGATAGCGGTGGCATCCATTTGCTCATTGCCGGTTAACACTTTGTACGCTTCTTGCCATGGCTTGCTTGAGCCCATTTCAAGCACGGTATTAAGTGCCGTACCGGCGTCTTTATTGTTATAAATTGAACAACGGTGAATTGGGTCGGTATTACCGGAAATTTCACACAAGGCACGATGGAATTCAAATTGTTGAATATGCGCTAAGAAGTAACGAGAGTATGGCACGCCCGCTGGTACGTGATATTTAGCGCCGGGATCAAAGGCATTAGCATCACGATCAATGGGTGCGGTTACCCCTTGATATTTTTCACGTAATTCCCACCATGCACTGTTGTAGTTTTCAGGCGTAACTTCACCTGAGTAAACTTTCCAACGCCATTGATCAACCATTAAACCGAACGGGATAAAGGCAATTTTTTCCAGTGCCATTTTCATTAATAAACCAATGTCTTTTGATTCATCAGGGATGCTGTCAATTAAGCCAATTTCTTTTAAGTATTTTGGCGTCACTGATAGGGCAATGGTGTCACCAATGGCTTCGTGGAAACCGTCGTTAGCACTGTTTTGATAGTAAACTGGTTGGTTTTGATAGGCACGTTGATAAAAATTATGACCTAACTCGTGATGAATAACTGAGAATTCTTCACCAGTTTTTTGGATACACATTTTAATGCGGATATCATCTTTGGCGTCTAAATCCCAAGCTGACGCATGACAGGCAACATCACGATCGGCTGGCTTGGTAAATAATGAACGTTGCCAAAATGTTTCCGGCAATGCTTCAAAGCCTAATGATGTAAAGAAACCTTCAGCGCCTTCAACCATTTTAATTTCGTCGTAATTGTGTGTCGCTAATTGCTGGGTAACATCATAACCAGGATCAGCATTTTCTGGTGCCACTAAGTCGTAGATATTGCCCCATGATTGCGCCCACATATTACCGAGTAAATGTGCTGGAATGGGTTGGTCTTGCGGTACTTTGTCTTCACCGTAGGTTTCGCCTAATTCGCTGCGAACATAACAATGCAAGTCATCGTATAGTGGTTTTACTTGGCCCCATAAACGGTCAAGCTCTTTGGCAAAATCATCAGCCGGCATATCATAGTTTGAACGCCACATCGCACCTAAATCTGCGTAACCTAATCCTTGTGCGCCTTCATTGGCAAGTTCAGCTTGACGAGTGTATAACGGCTTCATATCAGGGCTGATGGTACGCCAGCCTTGCCACATTTCTAATAATTCATTGTAATCACGCGAGCTTGCCATTTTAGCGGTCATCTGGCCTAAGCTTAAGGTTTCACCTGCTTGAGAGGTATATTTTCCTTTGCCGTACATGCTGTTTAAGTCGGCGCCAATTTTCGCTAATTCCGCTGACTTTTCCGAATCTTGCGGTGCGGGCATCACTAAGCTTTGCTTTAAAATATTAAGTTTACGACGTTGGTCGGCATTGACATCAACTTGGTCAAACTTAGCGGCAGCCATCGCAAAACGTACGCCGGCTTCGGTCGATTTCTGATCGGCTGCTGCGGCAAGTGCCGAGGTGTCTTCAGTAATAAAATTGGCATTGATCCAGGCAGCGCGACTGCCTTCGAGGTTTAATTGCACCATTTCTTTAGCCGTAGCAGTTAAAAACTGCTCCGCATCTTGTGCGGTTAACGTTTTTTCTACCACTTTGGCCGGTTTAACATCAGTTTTTGCGTTATTGTCGCCATTACAAGCGCTGAGGCTAGTGGCAACTAAAATCGCCGCGGCGGTTAATGTAAATGTTGGTTTCATAGATATCCATTATTGTTTTTGTCAGTGTATGATTGCACCTTAAAGATTAGAGCTAGTGTAGAGCGAGAACGCTAGCTTGGCAACTGTCGCTATTGTGGGAATTTTACTGGTATTGGCAGTTGATCTGAGTTGCGTTATTTAAAACGCTTGTTTAAACTGCTTGTATTAATTTTAGCAAACTACGCCAATGGCCCATATTTTCCTATGACAACAAAGAATAAGATATTAGATGCAGCAGAGAACTTGTTTGCAGATAAAGGGTTTAATGGCACGTCTTTGCGTGAAATAACCAGTCAAGCTGAAGTGAATTTAGCGGCGGTTAACTATCATTTTGGTTCAAAAAAAGAATTAATTAAAGCTGTAATGTCTCGCTATATGAATGAGCTGTCACCGCGTTTAGAAATTGCTTTAACACAAGTATGCCATGCGGATTCGCCAAGCCTAATAGAGGTATTCTCCGCCTTTATCGAGCCGTTGTTATCATTAAACGATTTTAAAAATAATGGCACCAGCAACTTTTTACAGCTGCTAGGCCGAGGTTATACCGACAGCCAAGGCTTTTTACGTTGGTTTTTAACCACCCAATACCCAGGGGTTATTGATAACTTTATTACCGCGGTGCAAAAGGCTTACCCAGACCTGAGCGCAGAAGAAATGTTTTGGCGCTTGCATTTTACCATGGGCACTGTGGTGTTCACTATGTCGTCTAGCGATGCCTTGATTGATATTGCTAAAAATGATTTTGAGCGTCAGCTACAAATCTCCGATGTTATTCGCAATGTTATTCCCTATGTCGCTGCCGGTGTTGGCGCTCCTATGCCAACCGCTGCGAAAAGTTAACTGACGCTTTGTTTATGCGCGCTATTTAGGTAGAGTAGCAGCATCTTAATATTTTAACGTGTTGCTAGTTGTTATGGGTCCAGTCATGCTTGATGTGCAAGGCACATCATTGTCTCAAGAAGATAAAGAAATCATCCAACATCCACTGGTGGGTGGCTTAATATTTTTTACCAGAAACTATCAATCGGCTGAGCAAATAGCGCACTTGAGCCAACAAATACGAACGGCTGCCAATAAGCCTTTGTTATTAGCGGTTGACCATGAAGGCGGCCGTGTACAACGTTTTCGTGATGGCTTTTCGTTGATCCCTGCGATGGGGAAACTCTGGCAAATGGCTGATCAAAACCTGAGCTTAGCGAAAGAGCTCGCCACCCAATCAGCAATACTAATGGCCTTGGAAGTACAAGCGGTCGGTATTGATATTAGCTTTGCCCCGGTACTCGACATTAACAACATTAGTGATGTTATTGGCGATAGAGCCTTTCATCAACAGCCTGACCATGTCACTGAATTAGCCGACGCGTTTATTAGCGGTTTACATGTTGTTGGTATGAAAGCCACGGGTAAGCATTTTCCCGGTCATGGCAGCGTTAAAGCTGACTCTCATATCGACTTGCCGATAGATAACCGCAGCAAAGCAGATATTTTTCAACAAGATCTTGTGCCATTTAAGCAACTTATCGCGAAAGGAAAAGTCGATGCCTTGATGCCGGCGCATGTTATTTTTCCGGATGTTGATAGCCAAGCGGTTGGCTTTTCACGCTACTGGTTGCAAAATATATTACGCGAACAATTAGGCTTTAACGGCGTAATTTTCAGTGATGATTTATCCATGCAGGGCGCCGCGAGTGCCGGTGGTTATATTGAACGAGCAGAGGCCGCGCAAGGCGCCGGTTGCGATATGCTGTTACTTTGTAATAATCGCCAAGGCTGTATTGAAGTGCTAGATGGCGCTAACCTTGTCAGCTCTACCAACAGTGCCGCTCGATTAACTAAGCTGTTAAAACAGCCAAATGCCAATAACAGTTGGCTGCAGCTAAATAGCAATCAGGCGTGGCAAAAAGCGAGACAAGTGTTGAGCCGTTATAGTCACGCTTAGTTAATCGCGTTTACTAGCCGTTAAAATTAAACGTCTTATACGATAAAAAATCGTAAACAATAAAAATAAAAAATATCGGATCAGCCAATGAAGTTTTCCAAACAACTCTTTATACCGTTAGCGCCAGTACTGGCGCTAATATTTTACTTTTTCTTACAAACGGTTGGCTTAGAAAACAAAGCCGCTATCGCTGCGGCGATCACGTTACTCACCGTCATTTGGTGGGTGACAGAAGCACTGCCGATTCCGGCCACCTCATTAGTGCCTTTTGCTTTGTTGCCGCTGTTTGGCATAGTCGATCATAAGGAGGTTGCCTCTGCGCTTGGTAGCCACGTAATTTTGCTATTAATGGGGGCATTTATGCTCTCTAAAGCCATTGAAAAAAGCGGCGCGCACGAGCGTTTAGCGGTTTATATGGTCAAACTCGTCGGCGTTAGTAGTGGTCGGCGTATGGTGTTGGGTTTTATGATCGCCAGCGCATTTTTAAGCATGTGGATCTCTAACACCGCCACCACATTAATAATGCTGCCCATCGCCTTGGCGATTTTAAAGCATGTTGATAACCCCAACCTGAAAGTGGCGCTTATTCTCGGTATTGCCTATGCCGCGAATATTGGCGGCGTTGGCACACCGATTGGCACGCCACCCAATGTTATTTTTATGGGCATTTATGAAGAGCAAACCGGTGTTGAGTTTGGCTTTTTAGAGTGGATGAAAATTGGTGTACCTATTGTGATATTGGCAATTCCATTGATTGCCTTTTGGTTAACCCGACGTGTAAAACTTGAGCATGAGTTACAGCTACCGGTTTTGCAGTCATGGCGCGCGGAAGAAAAACGCACCTTATGGGTGTTTGGTTTAACCGCACTAGCATGGATCACACGTAAAGAGCCATTTGGCGGCTGGAGTGGAGCATTAGGTATTGATATTGCCGGCGATAGCACAGTGGCACTATTTGCCGTGGTCGTGATGTTTATCGTCCCCAACGGCAAAGGCTCGCGTTTATTAGATTGGGACACGGCAAAAACTATTCCGTGGGGCATGTTATTACTGTTTGCTGGTGGTATTGCGCTTGCAAAAGGTTTTGTTGCCTCGGGTTTAAGTGCTTTGTTAGGGGATTGGTTAGCCACATTTGCCAATTTACCTGTGATAATTATGATAGTAACCATTTGCTTGGTGGTAACCTATTTAACGGAAATTACCAGTAATACCGCCACCGCGACTTTACTGATGCCGATTTTAGCGGCAGCCGCTATTTCTTCTGGTTATGATCCGAAAGTGTTAATGGTGCCGGCGGCTATATGTGCTAGCTGTGCCTTTATGCTACCGGTGGCGACTGCGCCGAACGCTATTGCTTATGGTACCGGTGAAATTGAAATTAAAGATATGGTACGAGAAGGGGCGATTCTTAGCTTTATTATTGCTTGCTTAGTGGGAATAGTGTCTTACTTGTTGCTGATATAAATATGGTATAAAAAGTGATGTGAGTAAATGTTAGCCAATGCCCGAAAACATTGGCTAACGCTCGGTCCTAGTAATCAAATCTACGATTAAAACATTTTAGTTTTTTGCAAACGCGTCAATAAAACTACGGCAAACACTGCGCTATAACTAGCAAATATTAGCACCATCACTTGCGGCATGGTAAAGCCTAAAAATTGCCAGACTATATCGCCGCAATCGCCGGTGGCTTCAAATAGTGCGGGTATCCATTCATGCAATGGTGCCCATGACGGAAAGTTGGGAATAAACTCACAGCTATATAAGAACGACATAGTGCTAGATTGCATCTCGACATGCTCTAAGGCAATGATCAGCCCCCAAATAGCCCCCGTTGCCCACAATCCATAACCGACTAGGCGTAGCAAAACAAATTGGCATCCTAAGGCGCCAACGACACCGGCTAAAAATATACCCCAGATGGCGGTGCGTTGATAAATGCACATAATGCAGGGCTCAAGCCCCATACCATATTGAAAGTACAGTGCGATTAATTCAAAACATAAGGCACTAAAGGCGAGCAATTGCCAGGCACGTTGATTTAAGGGTAATTGGCTTAAAAAATTCATGTTTATTCACCTACGAGAAAGTTGTTATGTTAGGAAAAAGCTAAGGTTGTCATGCTAGCAATAATAAAAAAGCGCCACAAGGGCGCTTTTGCTAGATTTTATACCCGCTTAGAGCTAATGACCACCTGGTGTTTTTTCTATGGTTTTTGTGCTGTGGTGCTCAATTAAATGGGCGTCGTAAAATATTTGCGTGTATTTTGACAGCTGTCCGGATGAAATTGCTAGTAAGCCGACAATGGTCAACACCACTGTATATGGAAATGCCATCACCACCATGCGACCGTAGGATAAACGAATTAATGGCGCCAGTGCTGAGGTTAGTAAGAATAAGAACGCAGCTTGACCATTAGGCGTTGCGACACTAGGCAAGTTAGTACCGGTATTAATGGCCACGGCCAGTAAATCAAATTGGTCGCGGGTAATTTGCCCTGCCGTTAATGCTTTTTGAATTTCGGTGATATAAACCGTACCAACAAAGACATTGTCACTGACCATAGATAAAAAGCCATTGGCGAGATAGAACATCACCAGCTGCATATTGCCCTCAAAGGTTAAAACCCAAGTAATAACTGGGGTAAATAGTTGTTGATCAACAATAACAGCAACGACAGCAAAAAACACCGCTAGTAACGCGGTAAATGGTAATGCTTCTTCAAAGGCATGACCAATTTGATGTTCTTCGGTGACACCGGTAAACGCTGTTGCTAGAATAATAACGGATAGGCCTATCATACCGACAGGTGCTAAGTGTAATGCTAGGCCAATAATCAACCAGATTGCAATCACGCCTTGCATAACAAGTTTTACATTATCGAGTTTATTGCGTTTTTTACTTTCAGCAATATCGTACTCGTTTAAGACATTGTAAACGTTATCCGGTAAGGCTACGCCGTAACCAAACCATTTTACTTTTTCTAAGAATACACAGGTCAGCATACCGGCGAAAAATACTGGAATGGTTACCGGCGACATACGAATAGCAAACTCTAAAAATTCCCAATTGGCTTGTTGCCCAATCACTAAATTTTGTGGCTCACCAACAATAGTACAAACGCCACCCAGTGCGGTGCCGACACCTGCGTGCATCAATAGATTACGCAAATAACCGCGAAACTGTGTTAAGTCGTCACGTGAATATTCTGCTAATTCATTGTCAGTGGTGTGATCGTGGTCATGATCAACCATGACCTCTTTACCCGAGGCAACTTTGTGGTAGACAGAGTAAAAACCAACCGCCACGCTGATAATAACGGCAATAACCGTTAATGCATCTAAGAATGCTGACAAAAAGGCACTTGAAAAACAAAATAAAAATGACACCAACATTTTAGAGCGAACTTTTGTGACTATTTTGGTAAACAAAAACAGCAATAAGTTCTTCATAAAGTAAATGCCAGCCACCATAAAAATCAACAATAAAATGACCTCAAAATTGATGATCATTTCATGCATCACTTGATTAGGCGTGGTCATGCCTATGGCGACAGCTTCAATGGCTAACAGGCCACCTGGCTGTAACGGGTAGCATTTTAGCGCCATGGCTAAGGTAAAAATAAATTCAACAACCAAGGCCCAACCGGCAACATAAGGGTCAACAAAGAAAAACAGTACCGGGTTGATGATTAAAAATGAAATTATTGCGAATTTATACCACTCTGGCGAATTGCCGAGAAAGTTTTTATAAAACGCACTCATAAATGATTGCTGCATAATGAACCTTTTAAGAAATTGAGGGCTAAAATATTTGGGTTACTATTTACGGTAGTTATTTTTATATAAATTTAAGACTGTCAGCAGTTTAAGCGCTAAAGTCGCTATTGTAAATATCTGGCATAACCTAGTCAGGCTGATAGAAATAGTGACTGAAGCCATAAAGCAAATTTCAATAATCTAGATCAACTTTATCAAAAGCAGCAAAATTTTATTTTGCTGCTTATTACGTTAAGAATCGAACGAGAACCCGCTAGCTTTAATCTGGCAACTGCTGGTCTAAGGATTTTAATGACCGTAAAAATAAGCCTAAACCCCCAATGGCTAATACTAAGATAACAATTAGATCAAAAGAGCTCATGGTTCTAAATGAAAAACGAATTGATGAAACAACACCAAAAATGAGTGCGCTGATGGCACCAATTGATAGTATCCAACCGAGAATGTTTCGACTGTTATAAAAAATAATACCAACACCAAAAATAAATGGGATCATGATCATGCCACTGGTGATATTAACGTTGCCATCCATGGCTGAAAAGCCATACAAACGCATGCCCATACCAAAGCTAGATGTCACCGTGATGGCATTTAGTAACATATAAAAGCCGCCACACATCATAATAAGGCCAATAAAAAAATGGCCTAAACCACCTGACGTACCACCTGCACCTCTCATACTATCTCCTACTATTTAATTGCTGTTGTTTTCTATTTAAACTCAAAATAACACAGATTTAAGGAAATTATTGTCCTGATAAATTTATTTATGCCTCTAAGGTTCAATATTCAGTATTTATCGCGAATTTTTGTCGTTAAATGTTAATAAAATGTCATATGGCAGTATTTGTAAACCAATATCGTGCTTGAATTTTATTGCGCTTGTGTCAGTGGTTTGTTCTGGTACAATCAGTTCAATTACAGTAAATATTAAGTGGTGTGAAACCCTATGGTTATAAAAGCGCACAGTCCAGCAGGATTTGCCGAGCAGTACATTGTTGAATCTATTTGGAATGGTGGATTTCCACCAGGGACTATATTGCCCGCTGAACGTGAATTATCAGAGCTAATAGGTGTTACCCGAACCACATTAAGAGAAGTATTACAGCGTTTAGCCCGTGATGGTTGGTTAACAATCAAACATGGTAAACCGACGAAAGTGAACAACTTTTGGGAAACTTCTAGCCTTAATATTTTAGAAACGCTCGCACAGCTTGACCAAGAAGGTATTCCTGATTTAGTCGATAACTTAATGTCTGCACGTACAAACATTAGTGCAATATACGTGCGTGGTGCGATTAAAAACAACCCAGAGAAAACCATTGAATTATTATCAGCATTTGAAGACGTTGAAGACAATGGCGAAGCGTTTGCGGAGTTTGATTATCAACTGAATAAAGAGTTAGTTGTCGCCTCAGGAAACTCTATTTACCTATTGATTTTAAATGGTTTTAGAGGCTTGTATTCGCGTTTGGGTAGCTTGTATTTTGCCCACCCAAAAGGTCGTGAAATATCACGTGAGTATTATAAAAAATTGATTGCGTTAGCCAAAGCAGAGCAATTTGATGAGTCAGTCTTTGCGGTAAGAAAATACGGTGTAGAGTCAGGTAAACTTTGGTTAGAGCTTAAAGATGAAGTGTTAAAAGAGCTCGCTGAATAAAGCGTCTTTAAAAATCAAATCAAGACGATTAAGGCAACTGAGCTATTCAAGCTAAACAGTTGCCTTTTTTTCTTCCGCTGTTTCCGGTTTAGGGCATTGGGCAATAACTTCGTCGACGCCGTGTTTATTCTCTTGTAATAGTTTTACCTCAAATTGCCAGAGATAGTGTAAGTGCTTTAATACTTCATCTTTAGTGTCGGCTAACGGCACACCTTGATGCGGTATATAACGTAAAGTCAGGGAACGATCACCAGAAATATTGGCATTGGTGATTTGAATATTAGCCTCTAAGTTACTTAAATTGTACTGTTCTGAGAGCATAGTACGAATTTTTTGATAGCCACTTTGATTATGAATAGCGCCCACTTCGACGTAGCTTTTATCACTGTCATCATGCAAGTGGAATAGCTTGAAGTCGCGCATCAGTTTCGGCGATAAAAACTGACTAATAAAACTTTCATCCTTGAAATTCTCCATGGCAAAATGTACGGTATCAAGCCAATTGCTGCCAGCGATATCGGGAAACCACGTTTTATCTTCTTCGGTGGGGTTTTCGCATATGCGCCGGATATCAATAAACATATTAAAACCCAAAGCATAAGGATTTATGCCAGTGTAAAACTGGCTATTGTAGTCAGGTTGCGCGACAACATTGGTATGATTGTGTAAAAACTCCAGCATAAATTTGTCGGTCACAAGTCCTTCATCATAAAGGTGGTTTAAAATGGTGTAGTGCCAAAAACAGGCCCAGCCTTCATTCATCACTTGGGTTTGTTTTTGCGGATAAAAATATTGGGATATTTTTCTAACAATACGAACCAGTTCTCGCTGCCAAGGTTTTAATAGTGGCGCATTTTTTTCGATAAAATAGAGCATGTTTTCTTGCGGCTCTGACGGGAATGTCGCTTGGGATTTACGCGAGCCTTTTTCATGCTCTGGCATAGTCCGCCACAGTCGATTAACCTGTGATTGTAAATAAGTTTCACGTTCTTTTTGGCGTTTTAGCTCTTCTTCCATCGAGATTTTTTGCGGGCGTTTATAGCGGTCAACGCCATGATTCATTAAGGCATGACACGCATCTAAACAAGCTTCAACCTCGTCAATGCCGTGCTTATGTTCACAATCGGCAATATAGCTTTTAGCAAATAATAAGTAATCGATAATCGAACCGGCATCAGTCCATGACTTAAATAAATAATTGCCTTTAAAAAATGAATTATGGCCATAGCAGGCGTGTGCCATCACTAACGCTTGCATGGTCATGGAATTTTCTTCCATCAGATAAGAAATACATGGGTCTGAATTAATGACAATTTCATAAGCCAGCCCCATTTGCCCGCGCTTATAGGTTTGTTCGGTTTGAATAAATTTTTTACCAAAGGTCCAATGATTATAACCAATCGGCATGCCGACACTGGCATAAGCGTCCATCATTTGTTCGGCGGAGATAACTTCTATTTGATTGGTGTAAGTGTCTAAACGGTAATGCTCAGCCACTCGTGCTATCTCTCTTTGATATTGCTCAAGCTTGTCAAAACTCCAGTCGCCGCTGTCGTCAAGTGCTTTACCTTTGGCCATAAATCCCTCCGTTATATGCTTAGGCTGCTTGTGCCGACTTTTTTTTGAATAGAGCACGAAACACCGGATAAATATCTTCAACAGTGCGGATATGTTTTATGGAAAAACTGCTGTCGATCTCAGCAAGTTGCGCATATTGCTGCCATAGGCTTTGATGGGCACGTTGGGTGATTTCTATGTAACTAAAATAGCGAGTTTTAGGCAGTATGTTGTCGCGCAACAATTGTTGGCAGTGTGGGGAGTCGTCGGCCCAGTTATCGCCGTCTGAGGCTTGTGCGCCATAGATATTCCATTCACGCTCATTATAACGTTGCGCCATAATATCCATCATTAACTCCAGTGCACTCGATGCGATGGTGCCACCGGTTTCTTGGGAATAAAAAAACTCATGCTCATCAACTTCTTTTGCTTGGGTATGATGGCGAATATAAACCACGTCGATGGTTTTGTAGGTGCGAGTTAAAAATAAATACAGCAAAATGTAAAAACGCTTGGCAATATCTTTTGTTGCTTGATCCATAGAGCCGGAAACGTCCATTAAGCAAAACATGACCGCTTTCGAGGTTGGCACGGCTTGTTTGGCGTAATTGCGATAGCGTAAGTCAAACGAGTCAATAAACGGCACCTTGCTGATTTTATTTTTAATGAGTGCAATTGCCTCACTGAGCTCTTTTTTCGCTTGAATGTTCTCGTGCGAGTCTTGCTCTAGCCGGGTAAGTTCGGCTTCTAGAGCTTTAAGTTGTCGACGTTTATCAGATGTCATGGCGATGCGGCGGGCGATTGAACCTTGTAATGACTTAACAATATCAATATTAGACGGTACACCTTCGGCGCAATAACCGCTGCGCACAGTTTTATAATCAATCATTTTATCGAGTTGATTTTTTTCTAGGTTTGGCAACTCTAAATCTTCAAACAGTAAATCGAGGTATTCATCTTTTGAAATGGAAAAAACAAAGTCGTCGCTGCCTTCACCCGAGTCACTGGCATCACCTTTGCCACTGCCTCGACCTGATTGTTGAGGTGGTCGGGCAATGCGATCGCCGGTGCTAAACTGGTCATTGCCGGGATGAACGCGGTCTTTAATCCCCCCTTTACCTTGATGAAATACCGGCTCGCTTAAGTCCTTTTTCGGGATAACAATACTTTCACCGCTAGTGAGGTCTGTCACGCTGCGCTTGTTGGTTGCCTCAGAAACTGACTTTTTAATTTGGCTTTTATAGCGCCTGATAAAGCGCTGTCGGTTGACTGTGCTTTTATTTTTGCTGTTTAGTCGTCTGTCGATAAAGTTTGCCATATTGACTCCTAACTTAGTTGTTGTCGAAAAACTAAGTAATGCCTAAGAAGATTTTCTGACCCGTAAATACCACTCAGACAGCAATCGCACTTGTTTTTTGGTATAACCTTTGGTCATCATGCGTTCAACAAAATCATCATGTTTTTGTTGATCATCATTGGAGGTTTTGGTGTTGAATGAAATCACCGGTAGCAAGTCTTCGGTATTAGAAAACATTTTCTTCTCAATAACCGTGCGTAATTTTTCATAACTAGTCCAGAGCGGATTTTTTCCATTGTTATTGGCTTTGGCGCGCAGCACGAAATTAACAATTTCATTTCTGAAATCTTTTGGATTACTGATCCCCGCCGGTTTTTCGATTTTTTCAAGCTCATTATTCAGGGCTTCGCGATCAAATAATTGACCAGTTTCCGCATCACGATATTCTTGATCTTGGATCCAAAAATCCGCGTAAGTCACATAACGGTCAAAAATATTTTGCCCGTATTCCGAGTATGACTCTAAATAGGCGGTTTGAATTTCTTTGCCAATAAACTCAATATACTGCGGCGATAAGTAGCCTTTAATAAACTCTAAATAGCGCTCGGCCTGTTCTTTGGGCAGTTGCTCGCGTTCAATTTGTTGCTCAAGCACGTAAAATAAATGTACGGGATTGGCGGCCACTTCAAGATGATCAAAGTTAAATACTCGCGAGAGTATTTTAAAGGCAAAACGGGTTGAAAGCCCCGACATGCCTTCGTCTATTCCGGCATAGTCGCGGTACTCTTGAAATGACTTAGCTTTAGGATCGGTATCTTTTAAACTCTCGCCATCATAAACGCGCATTTTAGAATAAATACTGGAATTTTCAGGGTCTTTTAAACGCGACAGCACGGAAAATTGCGCTAAGGTTTCTAGCGTATCTGGTGCACATTGGGCATTATTTAGTTCACTGCTTGCTAAAAGCTTTTTATAAATTTTAACTTCTTCCGATACCCGCATACAGTAAGGGACTTTGACAATATAAACCCGGTCTAAAAAAGCCTCGTTATTTTTATTGTTGCGAAACGTTTGCCATTCAGACTCGTTAGAATGCGCGAGCAAAACGCCATTGAATGGCAGCGCCGATAGGCCTTCGGTTGGATTGTAATTACCTTCTTGGGTTGCGGTTAATAATGGGTGTAGTACTTTAATAGGCGCCTTAAACATTTCAACAAACTCCATTAAGCCTTGGTTGGCACGACATAAGGCGCCGGAATAGCTGTAGGCATCGGGGTCATTTTGCGCGAAGTGTTCTAATTGGCGAATATCGACTTTACCCACTAAGGCTGAGATGTCTTGATTGTTGTCATCGCCGGGCTCCGTTTTAGCAACCGCAATTTGGTCAAGAATCGACGGGTAAATTTTTACCACTTCAAACTTGGCGATATCGCCTTTAAATTCGTGCAAACGCTTGGCAGCCCAAGGTGACATGATAGTACTGAGATAACGCTCAGGAATATTGTACTCTTGTTGTAATATTTTGCCGTCGGCATTGCTGTCAAATAAACAAAACGGGTGATCATTGACTGGGCTGCGCTCTCCGTTGGCGCTCAAAACATAAATCGGCTCTTGCTGCATCAAGGCTTTTAATTTTTCCGCTAACGACGATTTACCGCCGCCAACTGGGCCAAGTAAATAAAGGATTTGTTTCTGCTCTTCTAAACCTTGTGAGGCATGAGTTAAGTAAGAAACGATTTGCTCTATTGCTTCTTCCATGCCATAAAATTCAGCGAAAGCTGGGTAGCGGGCAATAACGCGGTTCGAGAATATTCTGCTTAAATAGGGTTCATTTGAAGTATCGACCATTTCCGGCTCGCCAATGGCTTTAAGCAATCTTTGCGCGGCACTGGCATACGCCATAGGATCGTTGCGGCATAAGCTAAGGAAGTCTTGAATTGAATAGCACTCTTCTTGTGCCTCATCGTAGCGTGATTGGAAATGTTGAAATATACTCATAACCGCCTCCAGTTGATACAGCATTCAGACAGAGCTGATAAATTCGACCATACGAGTAATGATATTTATCAAACCCTAAATAAGTAGACCGTATTTGTTAGATATTGTATTTAGCATAGCTATAAGTTTAGATGTAAATTATTAAAGCGCTCAAAGAATTACTAAAAAATTTGTTATTGGCCGATAAATGAGAATGGGAGCGGAGAAGAGGATAAATACCAGGCAAATGTTTGACTATGTATTTGAATATGCTGAGCATATCTGCGCCACTATTATTGTGTATTAGGAGAGTTTCAGCGCTAAAAAAAGGCCAGACATCATGCTGACCTTTAACGGATAATTATTTCTCAGATAGCTTTCTTAATACGCCTTAGAAGTTGTATTAATTAATGCTATACGTTTGCTAGCCTAGGCAAAGTTTGCTGAAGCAAAATCCCAGTTTACTAACGCCCAGAAACCTGCCATGTAGCTTGGGCGAAGGTTACGGTAATCAATGTAGTAAGCATGCTCCCATAAATCCACTGTCATTAAAGGTGTTACGCCTTCATCAGTTAGTGGCGTTGCAGCATTTGAAGTATTAACAATAGCAAGGCTGCCATCTGCATTTTTCACTAACCATGTCCAGCTAGAGCCAAAGTTATTGATAGCGCTATCAGTGAATTTTGCTTTAAAGTCTGCAAAAGAACCAAAGTTAGCAGCAATAGCATCAGCTAATGCGCCAGTTGGTTCGCCGCCGCCGTTCGGGCTTAAGCTGTTCCAGTAAAACGTATGGTTCCAAATTTGTGCTGCATTGTTGAAAACACCAGCAGAAGATGACTTAACGATATCTTCTAAAGATTTACCTTCAAAATCAGTACCTTCAATAAGGCCGTTTAATTTAACAACATAAGTGTTGTGGTGCTTACCATAATGAAACTCTAATGTTTCTTGTGAAATGTGTGGTGCAAGTGCATCCATTGCATATGGTAGTGCTGGTAACTCGATAGCCATTATATTCTCCAGGATATGATTATAAAAATTTATTCTTAGGCAAACGTAAAGAAGTAGTTTGTTTTTTTCTAAAACCTAGTAAACTACTCAGGTATTAAAGTTTACATAGTTTACCCCAATATATAGGTATTACCATAGGTTTTATCAAGACTAGTAGGTTTTAATAACTAATTTTTTTGCTTTAGTATTTATTGTTCTGTTTATTTATCAGTTTTACTTTAAATATTGAGCGCAATAGATATTAATTTTGAGGTTATTATGGATACTATTGAACGTATTAAAGAACAAATCAGTGAAAATGCTATTCTGCTGTATATGAAGGGCTCACCAAAATTACCTAGCTGTGGTTTTTCTTCGCAGGCTTCTCAAGCCATGATGGCATGCGGTGAAAAGTTCGCTTATGTCGATATTTTACAAAACCCAGATATCCGTGCTGAATTACCTAAATATGCTGATTGGCCAACATTTCCACAACTATGGGTTGATGGTGAATTGGTGGGCGGTTGTGACATTATTATGGAAATGTATCAGCAAGGTGAGCTACAAACCTTGATCACTGAAACAGCCGCTAAGCACGGCTCAGAAGAAAGTGCACAATAACTATTGAATTACTGCGTAACGCCACCATACTAGGTGATGTTAGCGTTAAATAACGAATAATTTTTATAAAAATTGGAGAATATAATGAGTGTATTAGTTGGTCGCCAAGCACCTGATTTTACTGCTGCTGCAGTGTTAGGCTCAGGTGAAATCGTTGAGGGTTTTAATCTAGCACAAGCCATAAAAGGTAAAAAAGCGGTAGTTTTTTTCTACCCACTTGATTTTACTTTCGTCTGTCCTTCTGAGCTTTTAGCTTTTGATCACCGTATGGAAGAATTTAAAAGCCGTGGTGTTGAAGTGATTGGTGTTTCTATCGATTCACAATTTTCTCACAATGCATGGCGTAACACCCCAGTAAACGAAGGCGGTATTGGCCCAGTACAATACACCTTAGTTGCTGATGTTAAACATGAAATTTGTCAAGCATACGACGTAGAACATCCAGAAGCCGGTGTTGCATTTCGTGGTTCATTCTTAATTGATGAAGAAGGCACGGTACGCCATCAAGTGGTAAATGACTTACCACTAGGGCGTAACGTTGATGAAATGATCCGTATGGTTGATGCATTACAATTCCACCAAGAACACGGTGAAGTTTGTCCTGCTGGTTGGAACAAAGGTGACAAGGGCATGACGGCCTCTCCTGAAGGTGTCGCATCTTACCTGACTGACAACGCAGAAACACTGTAATTTATCGCTTAATAACGCGTTACACTTTCAGAGTAATAAAGCCGCTTTTTGCGGCTTTTTTGTCGGTAAAATTTATCATAAAGTTTAAAAAATCGTTGAAAAAAAAAAATTTATCACTATGCTAGACAAATAGCTTGGTTATAAAGTTAAGCTAGTTTAAAGACATGGACATATCAGTTAGTACACGAAGGAGTTGTAGTGTTTTACCCGAAATTTATTTACGAAAACTTGCCCTATTTATACTTTATTATTGCCGTTTATTTGTTGGCATTTTACGATGCTTGGGTGGTGTATGCCTCATCAGCACTGTTCTATGTGGTTGGCGCCATTATGTTAGTAACACGGTCAAGCCATCGCCGCGTTGATCGCTACAAAGACGGGAAAAACATAAAGGCTACACTGCCAACCGTGATTTACGAGTATTTACCTTATGTTTATTTAGCCAGCTCTGTGACACTGTTACTGAAAGTTCAAATCCATGTCGTGCAGTTTATCGCGTTTTGTTTAATGATTTTAGCACTGCGCAATATTATTTTACGGGTAAATAACCGTAAAAAAGCAAAGTCGTTTTTTCATTAATCTTCAGTTTCTGCGGTGATGGCCGATAACGGCCAACCGCCTAGTTGCTGCCATTTATTAACAATATAACAAAATAGCTCGGCAGTTTTTTCGGTGTCATATAAAGCCGAATGGGCTTCGTTATTATTAAAGTCAATTTTCGCAGTCGCACAGGCTTTGGCTAATACGGTTTGCCCTAATGCTAAGCCTGACAATGTGGTGGTATCAAAGCTGACAAACGGATGAAACGGCGAGCGCTTTATCGCGCAACGCTCGGTGGCAGCATTAACAAAGCCTAAATCAAAAGCCGCGTTGTGCGCCACCATAATAGCGCGTTGACAACCTGCAGCCTTCATTTTTTTCCTGACCATTTTAAATATGTCTGTTAACGCTTTTTTCTCATCAACGGCGCCACGCAATGGGTTTGTTGGGTCTATACCGGTAAACTCTAATGCCGCAGGCTCTAAGTTTGCTCCTTCAAAAGGGTCAACGTTAAAGTGAATGGTTTGATCTAAACTAAATTGTCCGCTACTTTCATCTAAAGTTAACGTGGTGGCGGCGATTTCTAGTAAGGCATCGGTTTGGGCATTAAAGCCAGCGGTTTCTACATCAATAACCACAGGGAAATAGCCGCGAAAGCGTTGGGCAAATAATGATTTTTCAGCGTTAGCGCTAGTAGATGAAGTAGAGTCAGACATAAAGGAAAAGGGCTTAATAAACAAAAATAATGCCGAGATTATCGCAGAAATAAAGCCGTATCGCACCCTGGAAAACTAAAAGCTGTGAAATTAATTGCGGTAAATTTTAATTAACGGTTAAAGTTATAAGTGATGTTGCCGATAGCAAAGGTGTCGCTATTAAATGTAGCTTAATTGACATGAAAATTATTGTTATGAAAAGAATTATTACCTTAGTTACCTTATCATTGTTTATCTTCCATGCCGACGCCGGTATTCGGCAGTATCGCGCTGACATTGAAAGTTCTTCGTGGCAATTAACCGATGACTCACGCTTGCAATGCACCTTATCACATCAAATTCCGCGTTATGGCCAAGCTAAATTTTACAGTTCGGCTAATCGTCAAATGAATATGGAATTTGAGCTAGATATGATGCAATTACCTGACAGTTATGCTTTAGCACAGGTGCGCTCTGAAGCACCTAATTGGCGGCCTGGCGTTGGTGGGCGTGTACTGGCCGATATGAAATTACATAAACAATTTTCCCCAAGCTTACCAAAAAAGATTGCTTGGAATATGCTTAATGAGCTAGAGCAGGGCATGAGCCCAACGTTTTATTACAACGACTGGTATAGCGAAAACGATAAAATTTCGGTGGGCTTATCGACCGCGCGTTTTCAAAAAGCTTACCAAGCCTTTGTCAGTTGTGTTGGTAATTTACTCGATTTTAGTTTTGACGATATTTCCTATACCGTACTTAATTATCAGTTCGGCACCGACAAGTTAACCAAAGCCTCGCAAAAACGGATGAATATGATTGTTGAGTATTTATCACTCGACCCACAACTAGAGTTGGTACTTATTGATGGCTATACCGACAGTTATGGTGGCCGAAACACTAACCTAAAAATGTCACAGCGTCGTGCCAATAAAGTGCGTGATCTTATGGTTAGCAATGGCATTGACGAGAAAAGAATTGCCGCCAATGGTTATGGTGAAAAGCGCCATGTAGCGTCTAATGAGACGGTTATCGGTCGCAGCAAAAACCGCCGCGTAGTGATCCGCATGGAGCAGCCCTAATTAGCTGAGTTCAATACATAACATTAAAGTCATAATTAGCACTTGAAGAGGCCTGTAGATCCACTGTAATCTACAGGCCTCTTTAGTTTTGGATGCTATATATGAAATTTTCTATTCGTTTTGCTGCTATTATTTGCTGTTTTGCGCAGCTTGCTTGGGCTTCGCTCGCCTCGGCCAAAGTCGCTGACGCACTGACTTACGCAAATTATGAGCAGGTAAAAGTTAAACACTTGTATTTAGATTTAGCGGTTGATTTTGATGAAAAATCACTAAAAGGCTTTGCTGAACTGAGCTTAAACTGGCTTAACGATGATGTCAGCAATGTCACGTTAGATACCCGTGACTTAGAAATACACCGCGTTATGGCAAAAAATGCCAATAACCAATGGGTAAAGCTAAATTATCAATTAGCCAAGCGTGATGATGTTATGGGCGCAAAATTAACCATTAACACCGATTTTCAAACGCCTACCATTCGAATTTACTATAACTCTCTACCACAAGCTTCTGGCTTACAGTGGTTATCGCCTGAGCAAACCGCCGGTAAAGACAAACCCTTTATGTTTAGTCAAAGCCAAGCGATTCATGCTCGCTCTTGGATTCCGATCCAAGATACGCCCAGTGTCCGCATGACCTACAACGCTCGTATTACCACATCGGATGATTTATTGGCCGTGATGAGCGCTAATAACGCCCCTGATACGGCGCGCGATGGCGATTATTCTTTCTCTATGCCACAAGCTATTCCGGCCTATTTAATTGCGATTGGTGTTGGTGACTTACAATTTAAAGCCATGAGTGAGCAAACCGGTATTTACGCCGAAGCCTACATTTTAGATCGCGCCGTTGCCGAGTTTGATGATACCCAAGCAATGATTGATGAAACCGAAAAACTTTTTGGAGCTTATCGTTGGGGCCGTTACGACTTATTAATTTTACCTCCGAGCTTTCCATTTGGCGGCATGGAAAACCCACGTTTGTCATTTATTACGCCAACCGTTGTCGCGGGCGACAAAAGTTTAGTAAACTTAATTGCCCACGAACTCGCGCACTCTTGGTCGGGTAACCTAGTGACTAATGAAAGCTGGCACGACTTATGGTTAAACGAAGGTTTTACCAGTTATGTTGAAAACCGCATTATGGAAGCGGTATTTGGCGCTGATAGAGCATTAATGGAACGCGCCCTCGACGCGCAAAACTTAAATTACGAAATTGCCGAGTTACCGCCCGGTGACACACAATTGTTTATCGACCTAAAAGGGCGTGATCCTGATGACGCATTTTCAGGAGTACCTTATACTAAAGGGCAATTGTTTTTAGTGTATTTAGAAGAAAAATTTGGTCGTGAAAAGTTTGATACCTTTATTATGCAATACTTTGATGATCACGCATTTGAAAGCTTAGGCACAATAAACTTTGTTAAATATTTAAATGCCAATTTAATTCACAAATATCCTGGCATTGTTAGTGATGCGGAAATAAATGAATGGATTTTTGAGCAAGGTTTACCTAGTTTTACTCCGAAACCTACATCAGACGCTTTTGTGAAAATTGACGATTATATTGCAAAGTGGACTAGTAGCCAGCTTGAACTTGCGCAAATACCGACGAAAAACTGGACTCTACATGAATGGTTGCATTTTATTAATAACTTGCCCGTAGATATCACCAATCAGCGCATGAGCGATTTAGACAAGGCGTTTAATTTAACCCGTAGTACCAATGCTGAAGTGGCTCATGCTTGGTACCTATTAGCGCTACGTTCGGGTTACGATGTGGTGTACCCTGCAATGGCGAGCTACTTAGAGTCAATTGGTCGTCGTAAGTTGATCGTACCTTTGTACAAAGAGTTAGCAACATCTGCTAAAGGTAAAGAATGGGCGCAAGCTGTTTACAAAAAAGCCCGCCCAGGTTATCACCCTTTAGCGCAAGGCACGGTAGATGCTATCTTGTTGAACTAGCTTATTTAGAATAATAGCGATAAAAAAACACCGCTGATATAGCGGTGTTTTTGTTTGTTGGTAAATAAATTATTGACGAATACTATGGCGCTTTCTCGACAATAATATCAACTTGGCGCATATTACTTTGCTCGGTAATAGCGACACGAATTTGCTGTTCATCTTTTGCATAGCTTAAAGTTAAACGGCCGTATTCTCGCTCTTGTTTAACCGGCGTACCATAACTGTTTTGATAAAAGTCCATCACGCTAGCTTCGCTTTCCGTAGTGAAATAATTAATCACCGCTGGCGCCTTATCATCAAATTGGGCAAAAATACGCGCACCCTCAATAACCGGAATATCAACCGTTGTCATGGTCGTAGTTTCTGCACCTGCACTTAAACTCATGGTGAGTAGTAATAACGTCTGGGGTAAAAATGCCGTTTTTGAACTAAAGCGCGGTAATGTCATCGCCGGATCCTTTTAAATTTTCAATGTAATTTTAATACTATACGTGCTGTTTAGTGTGCACGTTGAATTTTTTACTGTCAAATATTAGCTTAATGATTTTTCAGTAAAAAATGGCCATTTAACGGTATGTCTAAACAAGCATCACCATTTGTTCAATGCTCGTTCTTTTTGTTTAAATTATAACAAGTTATTGATTGTTATTTAATTTTTATGCACGGTCGACAAATTCATCTCGGTAATGGTCAACCCACAGCGCCGTAGCGCCACAAATGGCGACCGGCATCACTACTAAGTTAACAAACGGCACCATGGAAAATACTGCTGTGGTAATACCAAAACTATAACTTAAGCCTTGGTGCTGTTTTAACGCCCGACGCATGGCCAAAAAACTAATTTTATGATTATCAAACGGATAGTCTTTATATTGCACCGCCATCATCCAAGCCAAAAATAAAAACCAAAGCACTTGGCCGATAACCGGTAATAGCCAGTACAGTAAAAAAAAGCCGATCGCGCGCGGCAAATAATAACCCAGTTTACTTACTTCGCGGCCTAGGGTACGCGGAATATCTTTAATAACATCAAAAGCGCCGCCATTATTTGTCGGTTGATGGGTTAACAGTGCCTCAACTTTTTCAGACAACAGACCATTAAATGGCGCGGCTAGCCAGTTGGCAACCGAGCTAAAGATAAAGGAGAAAATAACCAGTACAAATAGCACCGCCACCGGCCAAATAACACTACTTAGCCAAGAAAACGAATCACCTAGCCAGTTTTCAATTGCCAACATATACGTTTCGAGTTGTAAAAATAGGTAGTAAAACGCAAAGCTAAATAAGATCAGGTTGACGGTTAACGGGATAAAAACAAAGCGGCGAATACCGGGCGTTCTGATCAGTTCAAAGCCTTTCATAAAATAGCCTGCACCACCATTAGCCAAAGGAGGATTGTTTTTGTTATTCATTGTTGTTTTATTAACCTAACTAATTGATATTCATAGCTCGATTATAGGATCCTTGTCACAATATGAACAGCATTGTGATGTTACAAAATACATCGGTTTCTGCTACAGTGACGACAATTACCCATGTTTTAATTTATTTATTTTACATTGAACAAAATTTGCGCTTTTTTATGCTTTTTGCGCAGTTAAGGCAGATTTTTATCATAGTGAACAACGGTTAGGTTATTCGATTTAATGCGACTCAAGCATGTAAAATTGGCAGGTTTTAAATCATTTGTTGATCCCACTAAGGTGCCATTTGAACAACAAATGACCGCCATCGTTGGGCCAAATGGCTGTGGCAAGTCTAATATTATTGACGCCGTTCGTTGGGTACTTGGCGAAAGTTCGGCAAAAAATCTGCGTGGCGATGCCATGACCGACGTTATTTTTAATGGCGCTGCCACCCGAAAACCTATCGGTCAAGCGAGCGTTGAATTAGTGTTTGATAACACTCAAGGTCGTATTCAGGGCAATATGGCTGACCGAAACCAAGTGTCGGTGCGCCGGGTGGTGAATCGCGAAGGTATTAATAGTTATTTTTTAAATGGCACAAAATGCCGCCGTCGAGATATTACCGATATTTTTCTAGGTACCGGCCTAGGGCCGCGCAGTTATGCGATTATTGAACAAGGCACCATTTCTCGACTTATTGAATCAAAACCTCAAGAATTACGTGTATTTATAGAAGAAGCGGCGGGCATTTCAAAATATAAAGAACGCCGTAAAGAAACCGAAACTAGAATACGCCATACCCGAGAAAACTTAGCCCGTTTAACGGATATTCGTCTCGAGCTTAATGTGCAAATTGACAAGTTGCATCAGCAAGCCGAGGCCGCTAAACGTTTTCGGACCTTAAAGCAGCAAGAGCGAAAAACTAAAGCCGAATTGGCGGTGTTACGTTGGCAGAAATTCCACCAACAAGGTCAGCAGCACCACACGCGCATGCTGGCGCTAGAAACGAAAATCGCCGGCCAACAAGCTGAGTTAAGCCAGAACGATTTAATGATCATCGCGCTAAAAGACAACATCAGCGCCAGTAATGATAATAATGAAACATTACATCAGCAAAAACTTACCCTAACGCAAGATATTGCGCGCGCCGAACAGCAAGTTAAATATTTAAAACAGCAAGCTGAAAAAACACAAACTGATAATAAACTCACGCAGCAACAATTACTCAACGCTCAGCAATTAATTTTAACTGAGCAAGCGCAATTGCAAAGCTGCGAGCAAAAATTACATCAACAGCAACCAAAATTGCTAAGCATTGAAACAAGCTTAAGCGCGTGTCAACAAGAGCTAGCGGAGCAACAAAACACGCAAAAAACATTGCAAAGCCAATGGCAAAAACAACAACAACAGCGCGATGCTATTCAACAGAAAACATTAGCCGTACATGCTCAGATAACCCAGCAACAAACGATTATCGAACAGCTTGCACAGCAAATGCTGAGCGTGCAAGCGCAAATTGCCTTATTACCTAAGCCTGACAAACTAGCTGAGCAGCAGTTTTTGCAACAAAAAACTGATCTGAGCGCTGAACTTACAATATCGCAGCAACAAATACGTCAGTTAGCCGATAATGAAGCCGAGCTAGTGCTTCAATCGCAGCAATTAGCGCAAGATTTAGCGATAGCGAGTGCTCAGCATAGCGTTAAAAAGCAAGTTATTATTGAGTTGCAACGTAAGCTTGCAGATAACGCGCCATGGAGTGAGCAACAAGCCGCATGGTTTAGCAAACAGAACATTACAGAGGTAGCTGCCCTGCAAAACCAACTCAAGGTAGAGCCGGGTTGGGAGCTAGCGCTAGAAGTGGTGTTATCACATTATTTAGCCGGTCACGTTATCGACCGTTTGCCTGATGCCGATAAACAGGGGCATTTAGACGCGGACAATTTGGCTTTTGTTTTTCAACAGATTATTGATAAAAAATCCGCCGATGCTAGCCACAGCCATGCGCAAAGCTTAGCCAGTAAAGTGTCGGGTGTTTCCGCGCTCAATGATTATTTAAACGCGATTTATTTGGCAGATAACTATCACGCGGCTAAACAGCAATTAGCCAATTTACGCCTAGGCGAGAGTATTATTTGCCCTGATGGCACTTGGCTAACACCGCATATGCTCACTAAAGGTAAACTTGCCCACGGTTATGACTTTATTAGCCTAAAGCGTGATCTTGAAATCGCACAAGCGGATATTGAGCACTTAGCAAGCGAGCAAGTAAATATCGAGCAGCAGCAAAGCCACCTGAGCGAGAAACTTACTCAAGTGGTTAGCGAAAAAAATAACAGCGCAGCCGCGATCAGTTTGCAACAGGCTAACCTTAGCCAAGTTGAACAAGAGCTTTCATTGCAAGCGCAGAACAAGGCCTATCACACGCAGCAGCAAGAAAAATTAAGCGCACAATTAGAAGAATTACAGCAGGCGGATAAAGCAGCGCAACAAAAGTTGCTTGGCGTGCAAGCGAAATTAACCCCGTTGCAAAGCAATAATGCGCATAAATTGGAAGATTTTTCTTCTCAGCAAAGCGCATTACAGCAGTTAATCGAAGCCACTCAAAGCCGTAGCCAAGACCTACATCAACAGCGCCATCAATTAGGTTTGGTTATTGAGCAACTAAAAAGTCAGCGCCAGCAACGTCAGCAAAGCATTGCAGGCAACCAAGAAAATGTTAACTTACTAACCCAAAGGCTGAGCAATAATGATCAAGCTTTTAACGACAATAGTCAGCCTTTGCAAAAGTTTGAGCAGCAGCTGCCCCAGTGGCTTGATAGCTTAGCGGCAATTAATGAAAAGTTACAATTTAATCAGCAAAGTTTAAGCGACAATCAAACGCGCTTAGCTGAACTCGAATTAGGCCAGAAAACCAGTCACAATAAAGTCAGTACCCTGAATGAACAATTAGCGCGCTTACAACTCGACAGTGAAGGTTTTAAATTGCGCGCTGAAAGCGCGTTAGAGGTGTTAAGCGAGTTACAACAAAATATCGATAACGTACTTGAAGCCATGCCAAGCAACGCCAAAGAGTCGCTTTGGCAAGCGCAATTAATTAAGTTGGCGAAAGATATCTCACAGCTTGGTGCCATTAACTTAGCGGCTATTGAAGAATACGAAACCCAGTTCGAGCGTAAAAGTTACCTTGACCAACAAGATCAAGACCTTAATAATGCCATAACTACGTTAGAAGCCGCGATTGCGAAAATAGATAAAGAAAGCCGACATAAGTTCAAACTAACCTTTGAGCAAGTCAATAAAGATCTACAATTGCTATTTCCTAAGGTATTTGGTGGTGGCCAAGCATACTTGGCCCTTACTGGAGATGACTTGTTAGACACAGGTGTTACCATCATGGCAAGGCCGCCGGGTAAAAAAAATAGCACGATTCATCTATTATCTGGTGGAGAAAAAGCGCTGACCGCATTATCATTAGTGTTCGCAATTTTTCGCTTGAATCCTGCGCCGTTTTGTTTACTCGATGAAGTGGATGCGCCGTTAGACGACGCTAATGTCAGTCGTTTCTGTAATCTAGTAAAAGAAATGTCGCAAACAGTGCAATTTATATATATAAGTCATAATAAAATAGCGATGGAGATGGCGTCACATTTAACCGGCGTAACTATGTTTGAAGCAGGTGTTTCACGTATGGTCGCGGTTGATATTGACGACGCAATCGCCATGGCAGAAGGGTAAGAATAGGCTAGGTAATGGAAGATAATTTCAGAAATACATTAATTATTCTCAGTGCTATCGTAATAGCAGCCATTTTCATTCATGGTTACTGGACCATAAGAAAACAAAAAAATCCCTATAAATTAAAAACCAAAGACGAGCCCGTGTTGCCACAGTCACGAGGTTTTGACGGCTCAGGCTTTGATCAAGACGGCGTCAGCAAACCGAAAGTTATCGGCTCGAACCCTCAGCATGATGAGGTGACAGTTGACTCACATCGAGTTGAGGATAGCGCTGAATTTCACAGTGACGAGCCCATGCCAAGCGATGTTCCTCCGGCAGCGTTTAACGAAAACCAACAAACACAAGATTTAAATTTTGGTACCTTGCTTAATGACAGCGAAGAAATACCTGAGCATTTAAATCAACAAGCGAACATGACAAGTCATGTTGACGATGACTTGTTTGCCGGATCTGATGAAGCTATTTCGGGTGGCTCAGTGTCGGACAACCAAGAGTCAGATAAACCAATGGCTGATAACACTGAGGCGGCAACGGCAAAAGACGAAACGCCGGTTTATCAACAACCGGTAACGCACGCCAAGCCGGAAGTGAAAAAGCCAGTGGCGCGTAAAAAAAATGTTCGTAAAACCCCGATTAAACGTAATCAAATGGAAATTAATTTCGGTGATGAAGCCGTAGATGATATGCCAAGCATGTCGGCAACATCAAATGAGAAAAAACCTGCTGCGGCAGACATAGAGCCACAAGTGATTGTATTGTCGGTGGTTATGCAACAAGGGCAAGCAATGTCAGGCGCGGCGCTATTGCCGACGTTACTCACCTTAGGCATGAAATACGGTGAAATGAATATTTTTCATCGCCATCAAGACAATGCTGGCAATGGCAAAGTGACCTTTAGTTTAGCGAACCTGATGAAGCCAGGTACTTTTGATCTTGACGATATCGAAAATTTTAGCACCCAAGGCATCACGCTATTTATGACCTTACCCAATGCCGGCGATGCATTTGAAGTGTTTGAACAAATGCTTAGTGCCGCCAAGCAATTAGCCGTTGAGTTTGGCGGGCAACTATTGGATGACAAACGTAGCGTGATGACCAAACAAACGGAACAACATTACATGGGGTTAATTCGAGAATTTGAACGCAAAAGTCGCATTGGTTCCGTTTAAATATTTACCCGCTGCATCACCTCATCGTCAATAAAGTCGCTAGCCTGAACGTAACTTTATTGACGATATACAAAAACTTTCAAAGAAATAATCCTTATGTCTGAGCAGAATACTATTAATCGCATCGCTGAAATCGCCCAACTACTCCATGATTATAATCATCAATACTACGTGCTTGACGAGCCCAGCGTACCCGACGCGGAATATGATCGTTTAATGCGAGAGTTAATCAGCTTAGAAAACGATAACCCGCAATTAAAAACTGTCGACTCACCAAGCCAAAAGGTTGGCGGCGCAGCGCTTAAGTCGTTTAGTCAAGTCACCCATCAATTGCCAATGTTATCGCTAGATAATGTTTTCTCCGAGCAAGAGTGGCAGGCCTTTGTTAAACGTTTAAGCGATAGAATAAGTAAAGTCGGCACTCAATCAAAGGCTGGTTTCGCTATTTGCGCTGAGCCAAAGCTCGATGGTTTAGCGGTTAGCATACGTTATGAAAATGGCGTTTTTGTGCAAGCGGCAACCCGTGGCGATGGTAGTGTCGGTGAAAACATTACCGAAAATGTTCGCACCATTAAATCAATTCCGCTGCGTTTACAGGGGGACAATTACCCCGATATTTTAGAAGTACGTGGCGAAGTATTTATGCCTAAAGCTAGCTTTGACGCGCTAAATCAACAGGCAATAAAAAAAGGCGAAAAGGGCTTTGCCAACCCGCGTAATGCCGCCGCGGGTAGCTTACGTCAGTTAGACTCAAAAATAACCGCCCAACGCAATTTGGCGTTTTATGCCTATGGTATTGGTTTTGTTGGCGCAGCGGAAAATCGTGAAAGTGGCGAAAATAGTGTTGGTGAAACCTGGTTGGCACAGTCGCATTACCAACGTTTATGCCAATTAAAAACGCTCGGTTTGCCAATGTGCCCAGACGTAAAACTGCTGGAAAACGCCAATCAGGTTGAAGACTTTTATCAAGATATTTTACAACGACGCGATGCCTTAAGTTATGAAATTGACGGCACGGTATTTAAAGTGGACGATATTGCACTGCAGCAGCAACTGGGTTTTGTTGCGCGAGCACCACGTTGGGCTACAGCTTATAAATTTCCTGCCCAAGAAGAGTTAACGCTATTAGAGGCGGTTGATTTTCAAGTCGGGCGCACCGGTGCAATTACGCCAGTGGCACGCCTTAAACCGGTATTTGTTGGCGGGGTTACTGTCAGTAATGCCACCTTACATAATCAAGACGAAATAAATCGTTTAGGCATCAAAATAAACGATACCGTGATCATTCGCCGCGCTGGTGATGTTATCCCGCAAATTGTCAGTGTTGTGCAAGAGCGTCGTCCTGAAAACGCGCAAGATATTTGTTTCCCAGATGTTTGCCCTGTTTGTCAATCAGCGGTAGTAAAAGCTGAAGGTGAAGCGGTACTGCGCTGTACTGGCGGCCTATATTGTCAGGCGCAACGTAAAGAAGCGATTAAACATTTTGCCTCGCGTAAAGCGCTCGATGTTGACGGCTTAGGGGATAAGCTCGTTGAACAATTAGTTGATGAAGGTTTGATCAAAACCCCTGCTGATCTATTTAAGTTAACTGCACTTGCTGTTAGTACTATGGAGCGTATGGGGCAAAAGTCAGCGGATAATTTAATTAAAGGCCTTGAACTCGCAAAAAATACCACCCTAGCAAAGTTTGTTTATGCACTGGGCATTCGCGAGGTAGGTGAAACTACCGCAGCAAACTTAGCGCAATATTTCCTTACCTTTGCCGCTATTAAATCCGCTAACGAAGAGCAATTACAGCAAGTGCCCGATGTCGGTGTGATAGTCGCGAAAAACATTGTTAACTTTTTTGCTCAAGCACATAACGTGGAAGTTGTTGATGAGCTTGAAAGCATTATGTCTTGGCCTGATATCGAGCTAAAAAGTGATGATGAATTACCGCTAAAAGATCAAATATTTGTTCTAACAGGTACCTTAAGCCAAATGGCGCGCAATGATGCAAAAGCGGCATTACAAGCACTTGGCGCGAAAGTCTCCGGTAGCGTTTCGGCAAAAACTCATTATCTTGTAGCGGGTGAAAAAGCCGGCTCTAAACTGTTAAAAGCGCAAGAACTTGGCGTGAGGGTATTAACCGAAGATGAAATGATCGCGCTACTCAATGGCTAGTTATTTTTTCAGCGGGCTGAAAAGCCTAACGGTAAGTTTCTTTAACATTATAAATATCTTATTGAGGTAGTATGACAGAATTACTTGTTGATATTGGTCAGTGGTTTCGCGGTTATCAGTATCAAACAGCGATGGCGATAATCGCCACGGTATTGGTTATTTTCGGTAATGACATTAATGGCGCTATTCGTAAACTGGTGGCCAAGCAGCACTTTGTTGTGCGTTGTCTCACCTTTGTTGTTGTCTGTGCTTTTGGTTACGGTCTGTTAACTATTTGGTTAACCGCGGTACTTGTTCAACAATTAGCGCAAGTGCCCAATAGCTATATTTTACCGTTAATTGTCGGTATTTTTACCGTGCTGGGTGTTTATGCACAAAAACATCGGCATATCTAACCTATGGTACTAATCGCTGTTCTTCATTAAGGTAGGGCTTCTAGGCGAATAAAGGCGTAGAAAAATAGCACGATAGGCAAAGGCAATAATATGGCAAACAGTATGGTTTCGCACCATTCAATGAGTCGATAAAACTTATGCCATATTGGGTTTTCTTCGCGGCTTGATGGCAATATTTGAAAGAAAAACATAAAGGCTGATAGTACTAAACTTTCAATAGCGACAAATAAAATCAGTATCGCCAACCATACCAAGGCGCTTGGGGTTTTTAGTTGAATTTGTGCCTGTAAAAGCATAAAAAGGGCAAAAAAGAATAGGCTCCATGCTAATAGTTGCCATTTAACGCGTGAAAAGCTGATGGCGATATAATTAAAAAGCTCTGGGCTAAGATAAATTTTCATTAACGGCTAGCTAACTCCTAAAATTTGCTAAGTCTACGTGATACAACAAGCTAAGCGGGACCGTTTTAATCGCTGCTGTCGCGCAATAAATAGGTACCGATAGCGTTAAGTATATCCACTAATATGATGAAATGTCAGTCAGCTGCTAAGATATAACTGCTATGTTATCACTCAAGGCATGATAAGCCAGTAAGCCAGAATGAATGATAACAAGCTGAACACACCTTTAACGGCAGGAGGCCGAATGAATATTTTAACCAAGCGCTTTATTAGCGCCACATTTATACTGCTAAGCATCAGTGCTAGCTCAGTAATGGCCCAAACCCTAGCTGAACAGCTAATGACCCTACAAGAAAAAATGGCGGAAATGGAAGGGCATAAAACCGCTTTAAGCACCGGCACTTCGTCTGACAGCGCACAAGATAATGCAGACGATGTAAAAATTAAGCAAGCGAATGCGAAAAAAGCATCGCCATTAGCCAGAGCGCTAGCGCAGTCGTCAGGACAATTATCAGCCCCAGCTGCCGACGGCGATAAAATACTCAGCTTAGATATTAGCGAGCTAAAAGACAGCAGTGGCTTAGTGTATTTAGGCGCTAAGGTATCACTGGCTGATTTGAGTGAGTATTTAACGCAGTTTAGGCATGAAGTGGGTGACGAGCAATATGCGATTTACCGACAGTATCAGTCAGCGCGTGATCAGCAATCTTTCCACGTAACTTTGATCAATCCGTTTGAATATCAAACCATCAACAAAGAAAAATTAAAATTATCACAACCTTTTCGTGTCACCTTACACGGCTTAGGACGGGCTGAAAATACTGAGAAAGCAAGCTATTTTGTTGTCGCATCATCTCGCGACGGTCAATTTATTCGCCAAGAATTATTGTTAAAAAATAAAGACTTCCATATCACATTAGGATTTTTTCCTGGCGATGTTTATGGCGTTAGCAAAGGGCGAGACACGCTAATTAACAAATAAATTTCATTACGTTTAATTTATCGATTTGTGATGAATTTGTGATAACTCTGTGAAAGTTTAGCCATGTTTGCTTTGCATACTGAATGCGAAATCATTTAGTTAGCAAGGATAAATTTATGAAACTATTAACAACAGCATCAGCTATCGCACTCGCGTGTTCAAGTTCAGCGCTTATGGCACAAACCGTTGATATCGAAATTACCAACCTCACTCATGCCCAGCACTTTACCCCCCGTTTAGTCATTGCGCATGATAATTCTGTCGACGCATTTGAACCCGGTGTCGAGGCAAGCTCTGCATTAGCCTGGCTCGCCGAGGCAGGGGTTATTGAAGATGAACAGAGCGCTGCTTCGTCAGGGCAAAATTTTGAAGCCATGTTAGGCCCTGAAGATACCGACAATACCAGTAATACATGGCATCGTTTTGGCGGTTTAGTGGCGCCATCAATGTCGCTCAGCTACCCATTCGATACCATGGATAAGCCTTATCTGTCGATATTAGCCATGCTAGTACCAACCAACGATGCTTTTGTCGGTTTAGACAGTATTAAAATTCCAACCACCCCCGGTACTTATACCTACATGTTGCATGCGTATGATGCTGGAACAGAGTTAAACGACGAGTTAAATAGCACCCGCACTGATATTGTCGCACAAGGTGGTACGCCACTCGGTGGTTACGGCGCTCCGGGTGTCGCAGGTGTTGGCGCCTCGCCCGTACCATTAGGCACAGGTGGCACAGGTGTTGCGGTTACCGTAGGTTTTGCAGAAGACGGCTCAGCCATCGGCGCCAATGAGGTCGTTGATGGTACTGATGGCCCAGTACACATTCATCGCAACGTGTTAGGTGATACCAGCTTAACCGACGGCGCCAGTGATTTACAGTCCACTGAACACCGTTGGTTAAACCCAGTTGCTCGCGTCACCATTACTATCCCAGCACCTTAATTTAGGGAGAATAATCATGAATATAAATAAAATTACTTTAGCGCTATTACCGCTGATAGCCGTATTGGCCAGTGGTTGTGGTGGCGATGATGGCGAGAATGGTGCCGTGGGCCCTGCAGGACCTGCTGGCGTAGCTGGTGCTGATGGCAATGACGGCGCTGATGGTAGTGATGGCGCAAATGGTACTAATGGCAATTTAGCGGTTTACACCGTGCAGTTGACCAACTTAACTTACAGTCAGCCGTTTTCACCAGCAGCGATTATTTTACATGAACCCGGTTATCACGCCTTTATTGACGGTGAAGCCGCGAGTATCGGTTTAGAGCAACTTGCCGAAGGTGGCAACCCGGCAGAAGTCATGGCAGAAGCCTTAGCGGCAACGCAATATTTAGATGCGGTGACCACTAATGGCGCAACAGCGCCAAGATCTGTCGGCGCCATGTCTACACTGTTAGTGCCCTTGCTCGATGTTGACGATTTGCGGATAAGTTTCACCACTATGTTGGTAGATACTAATGACGCCTTTACCGGCCTTAATGCTGCCGATATTAGTAATATGGTGGTCGGGCAGTCGGTAAGTTTTATGGCGCCAACTTGGGACTCAGGCACTGAAGCTAATACCGAAACAGCAGCTACCATGCCCGGCCCCGCAGCGGGAGCGGCTGGCGGTGGCGGCGCAAGTGCCGGCTTTGACGCCGCTCGTGATGACTTGTTTGATCGGGTGCACTTTCACCCCGGTGTGGTCACCAGCGCCAACGCAACAGACAGTAGCAAAGAAGGCTTGACTAGCTCGGTATTAACCGAAGCGGATCGTTGGGACAATCCAACCGCCCGTATTGTTATTACCCGTACACGCTAGTTGCAATACCATTCCGCTTAATTATTGAATCACTTAGCACTACAAGAGCGATATTAGAACAAACAAAATTTTCACAGATATAGTCATTCTACATCAAGGAAATATTGTGCCGTTATCATGTTGCTCTTGAGTGCCTAACAGGCAAGTTTTAATGGCTTACATGCGACGTTATTGCTCTTGATAAGGGAATAACCATTATCTTCAATCAATGCCTTGCCTCTAAGCCATTAAATTCTCGCTAAGTGTCTTAATAATGATGCGGATTGGTATAATAGGTTAGGCGCCTTAATTGGCGCAATCTCTTTATGGCGTTGCACGTCTGTGTGCAACGTTCACGGCTAAAAACCGAGTTGTGGCAAATCAAATTCGCAAGCTGACGAAAGTATTTCTGTGTAAACAAGTTCTTATCATGCAGGCATAGCATAATAATAGCAACGGAGCTGAGCATGGATACCATACTGGTTGTGGAAGATGATCAAGATATTGCCCATTTAATCACCTTGAGCCTGGAAGAAATAGGACTCAGTGTTGAACATTGTTTATCGGGCGAAGTCGCCCTAGAAAAGCTAGCGAAAAGCCAATACGACCTAGTCATGCTTGATGTGATGTTGCCGGGCATATCGGGTTTAGATGTATGCCGACAATTACGAGAACAAAAACCTGAACAGGTGATTTTAATGCTAACCTCCAGAAATAGTGAAATTGATCGGGTATTGGGGCTAGAGTTTGGCGCCGACGACTACATGACTAAGCCATTTAGTGTACGAGAATTACAAGCAAGGGTGCGCGGTCAGTTACGGCGGGTACACTTATTATCAAAAATTAGCCAACAACAACTGGCAAAACAAGCGCCAGCGCAATACCTCACTTTAGGCGCCTTGCAAATTGACAATATTTGTCATCAAGCCAGTTTAAATGGCAAAAATGTTGAACTTACCTCCACTGAGTTTGATTTATTGTTTTATTTAGCCTCTCATCCTGATCAAGTATTCTCGCGTGAACAGTTATTAAGCTCGGTGTGGGGCTATCACCATAGTGGCTATGAACATACGGTAAATTCACATATTAATCGTTTGCGAAATAAAGTGGAGCGCAATGCCACTAAACCTGAAATTGTGCAAACGGTTTGGGGGGTTGGTTATAAACTTTGCCGTCAGGGTGTTGCTGCGTGAAACTCTCGCTTTACCACAGACTTTCGTTGTCACTGCTAGGCGTATTTATTGTTATTATCAGTGTGTTTTTTGTCTGGGCAGAGCACTTAGAGCAAACTACGCGTTATGAGTCTGAGCAACATTTACACTTGTCACTTGCGGCGAATTTAGCCCGCGATAATCCTCTGCTGCAAAACGGTGAATATGATCATCAAGCGCTAAAAAATTTATTTCATACCTTAATGGTATTAGGCCCTGCGTTTGAATTTTATTTTGTTGATCCCACAGGCACTATTTTAACGCACTCCATTACACCTTCGTTGATCAAACGAGAGCAAATCAATTTAAAACCCTTAATTCAACTGACACAAAATCAAGTGAGTTTGCCTATCTATGGCGACGACCCCCAACATGTTAACCGACAAAAAATATTCTCGGCGGCTCCAGTGTTTAATGGCAGCGAGTTAATCGGGTACCTTTATGTAATTGTTGCTGGCGAGCGTTATGAGTCGGCTTTTCGTCGCTTAGATTCCGACCGACAAGCCGAGTTGTCGATGGTGATGTTAGCCGGCGCGTTACTGTTTTTGTTTATTGTTATGTTGGGGATATTTTATTACTTTACCCGGCCACTGCGCCGACTAAATCGCGATATTGGTCAGCTTAAGGCGGTAGGGTTTGATAAAAGCCAAGTCAATTTAACGCCGTGGATGGCCAATAGCAACAACGAAGTGCATCAGCTTGGCGTAGCATTTGACGAAATGGTTAGCCAAATTAACAGCCAATTCACTTTGCTACAGCAAAGTGATGTACAACGACGAGAGTTATTAGCGGATATTTCTCATGATTTACGTACGCCGCTGTCATCGCTTCAGGGCTATCTCGAAATGCTCGCTCACAAAGGCGATGAACTATCCGCGCAAGAACGTGATAAATATATCAATACCGTGTTGAAAAACACCCTGCAATTAAAGCTGCTTATCGACCAAATATTTGAACTAGCGCATTTGGAAGGCGGGCAGGTGTCATTAAATTTTGAAGGCTTTAATTTGGCAGAATTGTTGTACGATGTTATCGCCAAGTTTAATCTAGCTGCCAGTGCAAAAAATATTGATATTAGCGTCAAGCCTAGTAGCTCTTATACTCAGGTTTATAGTGATATTGCCAAGCTTGAACGGGTGCTGAGCAATTTATTAGAAAACGCCATTCGTCACACCAGCGAAAATGGCAAGATTGTTTTTGTTATTGACGAGTGTAGTGCTAAGCAATGCCGATTGACCATAACCGACAACGGTACCGGCATAAAAGCCGAAGAGTTGTCCTATATTTTTGACACCCGTTATCGCGCCAGCAATGCCATACAAGATAAAAATAAGCACACCGGTTTGGGCTTAGCTATTACTAAAAAACTACTAGAGTTATTAAAAACAGATATTAAGGTCGAAAGTCGTTTAGGCGAAGGGACATCATTTTCATTTAAGTTGCGAAGAGTAAGCCTATAAAGTTGCCAAGATAAGAAGTCATAGATTTTTGCCTGCTCATTTTCTAAAATAATGTCTATACAAAATTACGCCAAATCATCTATTTGAGAGATATCAATGAAAAATACATTAGCGCTTTGCCTTGCGGTTATTGTCTTAGCAGGTTGCACAAAGTCTTCAACCGGCCGTTCACAACTGATGATGATGTCGGACAGCGAGCTGAATAAAATGGGCGCTGCCTCATTTGAAGAAATGAAAAGCAAAGAAAAAATTAGTCAGTCACCCGCCATTAATCGTTATGTGCAATGTGTTGTCGACGCTATTACGGTAAACGTGCCAAAATCCGCGCATGACGGCGCTTGGGAAGTCGTGGTGTTCGATTCAGAACAAGCCAATGCCTTTGCACTACCGGGCGGGAAAATCGGCGTTTATACCGGTATTTTAAAAGTAGCTGAAAACCAAGATCAGCTTGGCGCTATTATCGGCCATGAAGTGGGCCATGTGCTTGAACGTCATTCAAATGAAAGATTATCATCAAGCCAAGCAAGTCAAATGGGCTTATCGTTGATGAATGTATTATTAGAAAGCCAAAATATTGAAAGTCGTAATACCATAATGGCAGGTTTAGGCTTAGGTGTGCAATATGGGGTGTTAATGCCTTATGGTCGAAGCCACGAAAGTGAAGCGGATATTGTCGGTCAAGACTTAATGGCAAAATCAGGTTTTGATCCAAAAGCTAGCATCAAACTTTGGCAAAATATGGCGAAACTGTCAAAAGCGGCGCAGCCTGAATTTATGTCGACTCACCCGTCAAATGCAACGCGTATCAAACAATTGACCGCGCATTTGCCAACATCGACACCGTTTTTTAAAAAGGCCAGCACACCACACTGTGTAAAACCTGCGATTTAGGCATATATTTACAGATAAGCTCCTCTATACAACGGGAGCTTTTTGTTGATAATTTTAAATCGTAACGAGTAGTGTATAAGCATTTTTCTATATGAATACTTTATGAAAAATTCATTGCCATATTTGAGGTGCTATTATGTCTAAGCCAATTCCAAGCCAATTTTTTGATTTATTGCCGACACCGATATTAATAGGAGAGTTCGCTAAGGAGAGCCTTAACCATAAAGTTGCTTATGTAAATAAAGCGTTTGTCGACACCCTTGGTTGGAGTTTATGTGATATACCCGACAAAGATCATTGGTGGCAAAAGGCTTACCCTGATCCAAGTTATCAAAAAACGGTTGCAAGCTTGTGGGAGCTTAATATGGAGTCTGCAATCGCTAATATGGAAGACATTGTCACGTTAACCGTTAATATTATGACTAAGTACCAAGGAGTTAAACGCTTTAATGTCCATACCGAGTTAAAGAGCACCTTACTCGATGGCTATTATGTTGTTCAATTTGAAGAAATGATCGATTAACGCACTAGAGTGCTTTGCGGTCACGCGCTTTTATTGCACCTTTAGTATGTTTTTATCAGCTCAGGTTTTGGTGATGCGCCAAAACGCAATGCTAGCAACCACAAATAGGATCATCGGGTAATACGCATGACTCACTACCTCGATTGGCGAAATTTTTAAGCTTGCTCCCAGTAATAATGCTTGTGCGCCGTAAGGCAGTAATCCTTGGTTTATACAAGCGAAAACATCCAATAAACTCGCTGAATGTGCCGGTCTTAGCCCGCCGTCTTGTGCTAAGTTTTTTGCGGTTTCGCCGGTAACAATAATGGATACCGTATTGTTAGCCGTAAAAAAATTACAGCAAAACGCTAAAGCGGCAATACCAATGCCTGAAGCGCGTTTAGGGTTATTTGGGCTCAAGCGTCGCGTAACGCCTTCAATGCGATGGGTTAAGGCACTTAAGCCGCCTTGGCGTTTAATTAATTCACTTAAACCGCCAATAAATAACGACAAAATAAAGATATCTTGCATACTGGCAAAGCCTTTGTTGATATCACTGACCCAAGTTGCTAGCTGATAGCCGTTGTTTAGCATGCCAATGGCCGCGGCTAAAATAATGCCGATGATCAATACCAAAAATACATTCACCCCAGCAAGGGCAAGCGCCAAAATAACGATATAAGGTAGAAAGCCGATAACATCGAAATCTTGGCTTGCTTCATGATTTAGCGTAACGCCATTGGCCGCAAAAATAGCTAAACAAATTAATGCTGCTGGCACAGCAAACTTAAAATTAACGCGAAACTTATCTTTCATCTGTGCGCCTTGGCTGCGTGTTGATGCTATGGTGGTATCAGAAATTATCGATAAATTGTCACCAAAAATAGCCCCTGAAATAATACAACCGGCGATAACACTAGCACTTATATCAGAAGACTCAACAAAGCCAAGTGCAATCGGGGCAATTGCCGCTATGGTGCCCATTGACGTACCCATAGCAGTAGCAAGAAATGCCGCCACTAAAAATAACCCTGGCAATAATAAATAATCAGGAAAAACTGATAGGCCTAATTGCACACTCGCGTCAACACTGCCTGTTGCTTTCGCCACCGTAGCAAATGCCCCAGCTAGCAGATAAATCATACACATGGTGATGATGTTTTGATGGCCAGCGCCTTGTATAAACTGGCCAATTTGGCTATTTACTGTGTCTCTACCCATATAAATAGCGACGAGTATTGCGGGAATAATGGCAATGCTGGCGGGTAATTGATAAAACGCAAAATCAACCCCTTGCAAGGTCAATACAATACCCGTGCCGAGAAATAAGCCAAGAAACACGCCAAACGGTAATAGACTTTTTAAACTTGGCGTTGCCGCTTTACCGTTGTTGTCAGCCAGGTGACTATTTTCATCATTAGGGGAGATGTTGCTTTTATCGCTCATAAATCGAATCTTTTTGGCAATTATTATTGTAAGTGGAGGTTGGTAGTAAATGTTGATATTACACCGTATTATATGGCGCTTAGATTAATTGTCAATCTAGACGTCTAGATGTTTACAAGTGGTGTTCATAGCAAATATCTATAAGGCGTGTTGATAAAAAGTACGCCGTTGGGCTTTGTTATGCAAATTGTCAGACATCAAGCTATGGCAGCGGCTTAGCTTAAACTAATTATTTATGAAAAGTGAATGGTTAAGCCTGCCGTTATAGACGTGAAGCCTCGTTAGACTTTGTGAGACTTTGTTAATGAACACCTAAATGCTTTCGCGCATTATTTGGTTTCTACCGGCATTTTTTACGCGGTACATTGCGGCATCGGCGGCGGTTAATAATGTTTTTGTTGTTACCGGTGTGTCACTATATTTTGCAATCGCCAGACCGGCGGAAACGGTTATGTGTTTAAACGGCGAATATTGATGAGGAAAGGCACTTGTGGCAAAACGTTGTGGTAGATCTTCAAGCCAGTTTAATTGATCTGCTTGCAAGGTTTTCACTAAAATAAATTCTTCACCACCAAAGCGCACCACAATATCGGCATCACAATTACTTAATAGTTTGGCCACGTTAATAAGCGCGCTATCACCTTCTAAGTGCCCGTAGTTGTCGTTGTATTTTTTAAAGTGGTCTATATCTATCATCGCTAGGGCAATATATTGCGAGGGCTGCAGTTGCGCAATCAAGTTTTTACATTTTTTGTCGAAACTATGGCGGTTATAGATGCCCGTTAACTGATCGGTTTTTGCTTTTTCTGCTTCGATTAACTTGGCGCGATATTGTTGACGCAACAGAATATCAAGCTGGTATTGAATACTGCCCATGGCAATGACCATAGTAAGATAAAAGTACAAGGTCCATTCAATGGATACTGGCGTAAACACCTGAATGGCAATTAAACTGCTACCGAGAATAGACCAAAGTATAAATTTATGGCCTAAATGCAACATAGGAATGGCCACCAATGAGGCAACCACTAACATTGGTCCCCCTTCTTTTAATTCCTGATGGGTTTGCGCGAATGACCAAAAAAGATAACCGGATAGCAGGCAAAATAAAATCGCATAAGCAAAAAAGTGTTGATGTATATGGGTAAAGTCTTGGCGTTTACAGACAAAAATCAAAACAATAGCTAGAAGCGCCATTATGGTGCGTAGAGAATTTATCATGAAATTTTCCATGATGTCTTCTGATACTAATGAAACTGCCGTCAAAGATAATAAAAATAGGGTCACCATATACAAGGCAATAATGGTCAGTCGTTGAGAGTTTTTATTTAGCTGATATTGAAAATCACGCTCTTTATGGCTGGAGAAATATTGTTTTGACGGTAAAAGTTGCAATTTGGCTTCTCGGTGTCGATTTTTAGCTCATATATTAAGCTAGACTATCACGTTTAAACTTCAATGAAAGTGTTATTTTTCATATAGATAATGTCAATCGTCCGTTGTGTGACACGCTATTCTATGGGCAAATATATCATAAAAAATCTTGCGGTAATGCTTTTGTATACACAAAGCAGCTAAAAAAACTTGCTAGCGTGTGTTTACTTTGGGGGGAGCAGAGTATGTATTACTGTTGCTAACCATATATTCTTGCTCACTACCAAGCCATATTCGTGCTAGCTAAGCATGCTAAGTTCAGCTCGTATAGGACGCTGTTTTTTTTAACGTTATGCTGCTAATTTTTACTTGTTGTCGTGTTAAACTTCCCGCAATTTTGACGGGTAAAGGAAAATGTATGCATTTTGTTATTGTTGGTTGTGGTGCTGTTGGTGGATATTTTGGTGGGCGATTAGCCGAGCATGGTGAAGAAGTTACCTTTGTTGCCCGTGGCGAGCAATGTAAAATCATGCAAAAGTCAGGGTTAACCATCAAGAGTATCGACGGTGATATTGCATTAGATAACCTTAAAGTTGTCAATGCTGAAAGCCTTACAGCAGCGAGTTTAGCGACGCCTGCCGATGTTATCTTTATCTGCGTAAAATCCTATCAGTTATCAACAGCGATTGCGCAAATCAAGCCGCTGGTTTTAGCGCACACGCGCGTCATTCCACTATTAAATGGCGTTAATGCCGCTGATGTTCTACAGCAACACGGCATTGCTGCGGAAAATATTACCGGTGGGCTCGCGAAAATTATTGCTGAGAAAACTGCTGATGGTGCAATAAACCATAGCGGCGCTAAACCTCATATTACTTTAGGCGCTTTTGAGCATAATAACGCAACGGCAGAAACAGCGCAGCTGAGCGCTATCGCAAAATGCCTAAAACTCGCTGGTATTAGTGTTGGCGTGACCCGTGATATTCATTTAGCTTTGTGGCGAAAATTTATTTTTGTTGCGGCGTGGGGCGCACTAGCTGCCGCTAGAGAACTAAACTTGGGGGAAATACGCGCACAAAGTCATATTGAATTTTTATTAGAGCGCATTGTTAATGAATATGCCGATATTGCCGGTAAGTTGGGGATTAAGCTTGGTGAAAAGCATATTAAAGAAACTTTAAGTTTTTTATCGCGCTTGCCAGATAGCAGCGAAACATCACTGCAACGCGATTTAGCGAACGGACGCCAGTCCGAGTTTGATAGCTTAATTGCCTACCCTATGGACTTGGTTAAGCAATATAGTTTGTCGGCGCCAGTGCTAACTCAATGTTATGAAAAAATAACCGAGCGCTTGCAGTAAGAGCATAAAGCTTGATGGCCATAAGTGACGGTTGCTCAACTAAGTCATTAATCCCGTCGGGTGAAAAATGAAAAAAGTTGCCAATTTGCTGCCGCTAGCACTACAGACTGAGCGCACTTTATGCTATTCTTGCGCGAATTTTTTATCGTATCAATTAATGTGAAGATTAAACCATGTCTGAGAATAAATTAGAAACTATCGAACAACGCGTAAGTTACGGAGTAGGTCGTCAACTAGGTGATCAACTGCGTAACAACCCTTTTAAAGATTTTGACGTATCTGCAGTACAAGCGGGTTTAGCTGATGCTATCGCTAACACTGACAGCCAAGTATCTGATGAAGACTTAAACGCAGCATTTGCTGTGGTATCTAAAAAGATGCAAGAGTTAGAGCAAGCAGAAGCGAAAGAAAAGTCAGCGGAAGGCGAAGCATTCTTAGCAGAAAACGCTAAGCGTGATGAAGTAACCGTGACTGAATCAGGTTTACAGTACGAAGTATTAGCGACTGGCGAAGGCGAAAAGCCAACCGCTGCTAGCACAGTACGTACGCATTACCACGGTACTTTCATCAACGGCGATATCTTTGATAGCTCTGTTGATCGTGGCCAACCTGCTGAATTTCCAGTAGGCGGCGTTATCGCTGGTTGGACTGAAGCATTACAATTAATGACTGAAGGTTCAAAATGGCGTTTATTCGTGCCATACAACTTAGCTTACGGTGAGCGTGGCTCGCAAGGTGCAATTCCTCCGTACGCGACGTTGGTATTCGACGTTGAATTATTAGCGATTGTTAGCTAATTAGATTATTTTTAAAAGCCCTCAGTTGAGGGCTTTTTTATATTCAGGACGAATGGTATGCCACGATCACATGGTCGTTCTTAACCCTCCATGGTTTCACGACATTAATACCTCCGTGTATGTCGATGTGAAAGAGTGGCGATGTACAGGATGTACGGGCAGTTTTTATGTTCCAGACAAAAACTAAGTACCTACATCCGTGTAGGCAATGCCACGATCACATGGTCGTTCCTAACCATCTCGGTAATTGCTCCATGCATTACCCTTATGGCTTACGTCCATGTAAGAACATGGTTTAACGACATTAATACCTCCGTGTATGTCGATGTGAAAGAGTGGCGATGTAGAATAAGCAGGTAAAAATACTAGAAAATAATTACCTAAGTTTGAGTTAGATATAACCAATGGCAAAATCAGCGATAGAACAATTATTTCAACGCAACTTAAAAGCGTTTCAGCAGCAAAATATGGCCGATATACGAGCTTGCTATCAATTGCCGTGTATGCTGCATACGCCTGATAAAGTTGTGTTAATTGATAGCGATACGGTATTTGAACGAGAGTTTTTAGAGATATTTACCGTACTAAGTCATGCAAAGGTAAAACGCTTTAATGTATTAAAAGCCAGTTTTAGTGAGTTGAGCGAAAAACTAATACTCGTGTGCGTGGATTGGCAGTTAATTGGCACTAACGAAGAGGTTTTTACCGACTTTTCAGCCTTTTATCATTTAGTGTTAGACACTGATGGTTGGAAAATTTTTAACGTTGTATCGCAAGAGCTTAGTCAGTCGGTAAGTTTAAGTGTCCCTTTTAATATCTCTGAGTGGGTCAGTGAGTAGGAAACAGTAGCTATGAAAGTAAAAGTTGCCATTTTAGGCTGTAGTGGTCGCATGGGGCGTAATTTAATACAAGCGGCTATCGAACATCAATCGGTTGAGCTCGTGGGTGGCAGTGTGCGGAAGGGCTCATCATTTGAAAATTTTGATTTAGGTGAAATAGCCGGCATTGGCGCTATTGGTTTAAAAACCACTACCGATATTGAAAGCTTACTCGCTGCTGATGTCTTGATTGATTTTACCTCAATCGAGGCAACGCTTGAGCACCTGGTTTGGTGCCAACAGCATAATAAAGCGCTGGTGATCGGCACAACCGGTTTTTCAGCACAACAAGTCGATAGCATTAAAGCTGCCGGAAAGCATATTCCAGTAATTTTAGCGCCCAATACCAGTGTTGGCGTAAACCTGTTATTTAAGTTGCTTGAAGTTACCGCCAAAGCCATTGGCGACTATACTGATATAGAAATTTTTGAGGCGCACCACAGATTCAAAAAAGACGCTCCGTCAGGCACCGCGGTTAAAATGGGTCAGGTGATTGCCGATACTTTAGGTCGAGATCTTAACAAAGTCGCCGTTTATGGTCGTGAAGGGATCACGGATGAAAGAGACTCAAGCACAATAGGTTTTGCCACCGTTAGGGCTGGCGATATTGTCGGCGAACATACCGCCTATTTTGCCGATATTGGTGAGCGCATTGAGTTAACCCATAAAGCCAGTTCAAGAATGACTTTTGCTTTAGGTGCCATGCGAGCGGCATTCTGGCTTAGTGAAGCAGATGCCGGCTTTTTTGATATGCAAGATGTACTAGGTTTAAAAGATTAACCACTACTTTAGTAATATAATCCTGACTAACTGGTCAGTATTTACGGGTGGTGTGTATAGATAAGTATTGTTTTTGGCGCCTTTATTGCAATAACACCGAAAACAGAGAGTTTTTACATTTATTACTAGACGAAAGAAACTATCAAGCGTAAAATAAGTGGATTTTGTCAAAAATTTACTGTTCATGATGAACGGGTTTAGGTTTTTGGCATTTTTTGTACGTATCGCTTTTTATTGTTAATGGTAGAGTGTGGTTGTTTTACCATTAATATTATTTCTTCTTAACGGAGGTTAAATTGACTAAATCTGCCATTTTAGTGCTTGAAGACGGCACTGTGTTTAAAGGTACCGCTATAGGCGGTGAAGGGGCGGCTGTTGGTGAAGTAGTATTCAATACTTCAATGACAGGTTACCAAGAAATTCTGACAGATCCCTCGTATGCAGAGCAAATTGTTACCCTAACCTATCCCCATATAGGTAACACAGGCACCAACAGTGAAGACGAAGAGTCGAGTACTGTTTGGGCAAAAGGCTTAGTGATCCGTGACCTACCGTTATTAGCGAGTAATTTTCGTAATAAACAAAATTTAGACGATTATCTAAAGGCGAAGAATATTCTCGGTATTGCCGATATTGATACCCGTAAACTAACACGAATTTTACGGGAAAAAGGTGCGCAAAACGGTTGTATCCTTGCGGGCGATTTTACTGATGTAAGTGCAGATAAAGCAGCCGCTTTGGCGCAAGCGCAAGGCTTTCCTGGTCTTAAAGGAATGGACTTAGCGAAAGTGGTTTCCACTAAAGAAGCTTACCAGTGGACTGAAGGTAGCTGGCAGCTTGGCAAAGGCCATACTTGTTTTAAAGATACGCCAGAAAAACTACCATTTCATGTCGTTGCTTACGATTTCGGTGCTAAACGTAATATTTTACGTATGTTAGTTGACCGTGGTTGTAAACTTACCGTGGTACCGGCGCAAACGTCTGCTGAAGACGTATTAGCCATGAACCCTGATGGTATATTCTTATCAAATGGCCCTGGCGACCCTGAGCCGTGTGATTATGCTATTACGGCAATTAAAAAATTTTTAACCACTGACATCCCAGTATTTGGCATTTGTTTAGGCCATCAATTACTTGGTTTAGCCAGTGGTGCAAAAACCATCAAAATGAAATTTGGTCATCATGGTGGCAACCACCCCGTTAAAGACTTCGAGCGCAATGTCGTGATGATCACAGCTCAAAACCATGGTTTTGCGGTTGATGAAGATAATATGCCTGAAAACCTTACCGTAACGCACAAATCACTATTTGATGGTTCAATTCAAGGTATTCATCGCACGGATAAACCAGCGTTTAGTTTCCAAGGACATCCTGAAGCAAGCCCAGGACCTGCCGATGCAGCACCTTTGTTCGATCATTTTATCGACTTAATCGTTGCGGCTAAAAACGCGTAGACCTAACTAAAGATAGAGACAAGAGAAGAGAGAAAATAAAATGGCAAAACGTACTGATTTAAAAACTATCTTGATCTTAGGCGCTGGCCCAATCGTTATTGGTCAAGCATGTGAATTTGATTATTCTGGCGCGCAAGCGTGTAAAGCATTGCGCGAAGAAGGCTACCGCGTTGTGCTCGTTAACTCGAACCCCGCAACGATAATGACCGACCCTGAAATGGCCGATGCCACCTACATCGAGCCTATTCACTGGGAAGTGGTGCGTAAAATTATTGAAAAAGAACGCCCTTGTGCGGTATTACCGACTATGGGCGGGCAAACGGCATTAAACTGTGCGCTTGAGCTAGAAGCTAAAGGGGTGCTTGAAGAGTTTAATGTTGAAATGATCGGTGCTACCGCTGACGCTATCGATAAAGCAGAAGACCGTAGTCGTTTCGACAAAGCCATGAAAGCTATTGGCTTAGAAACCCCACGTGCAGAAATTGTGCATAGCATGGCAGAGGCGCACGATACGTCTACGCGCATCGGCTTCCCTTGTATTATTCGCCCGTCATTTACTATGGGCGGCACCGGCGGTGGTATTGCTTATAACCGCGAAGAATTCGACGAGATTTGTACCCGTGGCTTAGACCTTTCTCCTACCTCTGAATTATTGATTGATGAATCTCTTATCGGTTGGAAAGAATATGAAATGGAAGTGGTTCGCGACAAAAATGATAACTGTATTATCATTTGTTCGATTGAAAACTTTGACCCTATGGGTATTCATACCGGTGACTCTATCACTGTAGCTCCGGCGCAAACGTTAACGGATAAAGAATACCAAATTATGCGTAATGCCTCGATTGCTGTATTGCGTGAAATTGGTGTGGAAACGGGTGGTTCAAACGTTCAGTTTGGTATTTGCCCTGATACTGGCCGTATGGTGATTATTGAGATGAACCCAAGGGTTTCTCGCTCATCGGCTTTAGCGTCTAAAGCGACCGGCTTCCCGATTGCTAAAATTGCTGCAAAACTTGCCGTAGGTTACACGCTTGATGAATTGTCGAACGACATTACTGGCGGCGCAACGCCAGCGTCATTTGAGCCGACTATCGATTATGTTGTGACGAAAATTCCACGCTTTAACTTTGAAAAATTTGCCGGATCAGAAGACAGGTTAACCACGCAAATGAAATCAGTGGGCGAGGTAATGTCGATTGGTCGTAACCAACAAGAGTCATTACAAAAAGCCTTACGCGGCTTAGAGGTTGGCGTAAATGGTTTTGACCCTATGGTTGATGTTACGCAACCGGGTGCTAAAACCAAAATTATGCACGAACTGCAAGAAGCGGGCGCTGATCGTATTTGGTATGTGGCTGATGCATTCCGCTTAGGTCTGAGTGTTGATGATGTTTTCCGTCTCACGAAAATTGACCGCTGGTTCTTAGTGCAAATTGAAGACATTATCCTTGAAGAAGCGAAAGTGGCTGAAGGCGGTTTAAAAGTATTAACGCCTGACTATTTGCGCAAACTAAAGCGTAAAGGTTTCGCCGACTCTCGTTTAGCATCATTAATTGGTGTTGCGGAAGCAGAAGTACGTAAAAAACGTCATAACGCAGATATCTTCCCAGTATACAAACGTGTTGATACCTGTGCGGCTGAATTTAGCTCAGATACCGCTTATATGTACTCAACGTATGATGAAGAATGTGAAGCGAACCCAACGAACAATGATAAAATTATGATCCTCGGTGGCGGTCCTAACCGTATCGGTCAAGGTATTGAGTTTGACTATTGTTGTGTACATGCCGCATTAGCGCTGCGTGAAGACGGTTACGAAACCATTATGGTGAACTGTAACCCTGAAACGGTTTCTACCGATTACGACACCTCAGATCGCTTATATTTTGAATCAATTACCTTTGAAGATGTATTGGAAATTGTCCGTATTGAACAGCCAAAAGGCGTGATTGTGCAATACGGTGGCCAAACACCACTTAAATTAGCCCGTGCCTTAGAAGCGGCTGGTGTGCCGATTATTGGTACCTCACCCGACGCCATTGACCGTGCTGAAGACAGAGAGCGCTTTCAACAAGCGGTTGACCGTTTAGGTTTACTACAACCTGAAAATGCCACCGTTACTTCATTAGATGAAGCGATGGCAAAAGCAGAAGCAATTGGCTTTCCATTGGTGGTTCGTCCGTCGTATGTTTTAGGTGGTCGTGCCATGGAAATTGTTTATGACTTAGATGACCTACGCCGCTATATGACCGAAGCGGTCAGTGTTTCAAACGATTCGCCAGTACTGCTTGACCATTTCCTTGATGACGCTATTGAAGTAGATATTGATGTAGTCTGTGATGGCACCGACGTGGTTGTTGGCGGCATTATGCAGCATATTGAACAAGCGGGCGTGCATTCAGGTGACTCAGCCTGTTCATTACCGGCTTATAGCTTAAGCCAAGAAGTACAAGACGTGATGCGCAAGCAAGTGACTGACTTAGCATTTGAATTAGGCGTCAACGGTTTAATGAATACCCAAATGGCGGTTAAAAACGGTAAAGTGTACTTAATTGAAGTGAATCCACGTGCTGCGCGTACTATTCCATTTGTTTCAAAAGCAACTGCTGTGCCTTTAGCGAAAGTTGGCGCGCGCGTAATGGCAGGTAAGTCACTGAAAGATCAAGGTATTGTAAAAGAAACCATTCCTCCGTATTTTTCAGTGAAAGAAGTGGTTATTCCATTTAACAAGTTCCACGGTAGTGATCCACTTGTTGGCCCTGAAATGCGCTCAACCGGCGAAGTGATGGGGGTGGGTAAAACCTTTGAAGAAGCCTACGCCAAAGCTAACTTAGGAGCAGGTGTATCTGTACCAAAAGATGGTCGTGCACTTATTTCGGTACGCAACAGCGATAAAGAACGTGTGGTTGATTTAGCGAAACAAATGGTCGCACTAGGTTATGAAATAGATGCTACCCATGGTACCGCAATTATTCTTGGTGAGGCGAATATCCCGTGTCGTTTAGTTAATAAAGTGCATGAAGGTCGTCCACATATTCTTGATAGAATTAAAAATGGCGAATACAACTACATTATTAACACCACAGAAGGTCGTAAAGCGATTGAAGATTCAAAAGTGTTACGTGGTGGTGCTTTACGCTACAAAGTTGCTTATACTACGACGTTAAATGCTGCGTTTGCTGCTTGTATGTCGCATGCCGCTGACGACAGAAACACAGTAACATCAATTCAAGAGCTACATAAAAGCTGTTAATTACCAAGCGACGCTTATAACATTTTAAGTAAGCGGGTGGCTTGATTTATGATAAAGGTGGTGGTCACGAGCAGTGCTACCGCCTTTATAGTTAGAAGAACTAAGGATTACTATGAGTCAATATCCAATGACTGTACATGGCGCTGATGCGCTACGTGATGAGCTTAACCATTTAAAAACCGTTAAGCGCCCAAGAATTGTTAATGACATTGCCGAAGCGCGTGAGCATGGCGATTTAAAAGAAAATGCCGAGTACCACGCCGCACGTGAAGAGCAAGGGTTTTGTGAAGGTCGTATTCAAGAAATTGAAGGTAAGTTAGGTAATGCGCAAATTATCGATATTGCGAAAATACCTAACCAAGGCAAAGTTATTTTTGGTGTTACCGTTACTTTGCTAAACATTGATACCGATGTGGAAGTGAAATACCAAATTGTTGGTGATGACGAAGCGGATATTAAGCAAAATCGTATATCTGTTAACTCGCCCATTGCGCGCGGGTTAATTGGTAAAGAAGTGGATTCCGAATTAGAAATTACCACTCCCGGCGGCGTTGTTGAATACGAAGTGATCGCCGTTGACCACATCTAATTTTTCGCATTAACGCTAACGGCATGTTGCTCTGGTTAGCTGAAAATAAAAACCAGTAGTGTTATAGCTACTGGTTTTTTTGTGCCTGAGAAATGGCTTTATGCTCGCAACTAATTGCCTTAACATCTTGATAACCAATACGTTGTAGTTGTTCGGCAGCCAATGCGGCACGACCACCAGAGGCACAATGTAGATAAATTTCTGTTTCAGCATTGGGACAATGGCTCGCAATATTCATTTCTAGCACGCCGCGTGGAATATTTATTGAGTTTTTTATTGGTGAGGCGGCACTTTCAGCGGGCTCTCGAACATCGATAAAACAGGCATCTGCGCGTGAAAATGCCTGTGTAGCACTGACACAAGTGACGGATGTTTTAGCGAGCTTGACGAGCTCGGCGACTGATAAAATCATGTTAAAAGCCTATAAATAAGTAATGATATTGATAGTCTAAGATAAAATTCAACTTTTGTATATTATGCTTTGCTAATATAATGTGTTTTATTTATCAGTAGGCATAAAAAAAAGAGCCGGAGCTCTTTTTTAAATGAAAACCTAGCGCAATTAATAGGCGAGATTAGATTTTCGGAATACGTACTTTCTTTTCTTCGCTAGTGCGAAAAATAATTAAGGTTTTACCAATAACTTGCACTTTGGTTGCATTGGTTTCGCGACAAATGGCTTCAACAATAAGGGCTTTGGTTTCGCGATCTTCGGTTGGAATTTTAACTTTGATTAATTCGTGATGATTTAATGCAAAATCAATTTCTGCCACTACCGCTTCGGTCAGGCCGTTATTGCCGAGGAGTACCACAGGTTTAAGGCTATGTGCGAGGCCTTTTAAATACTGAATTTGTTTTTTATTTAAGTTCATTAACAATTTTCGTTACAAGTTAGCTTGAATTATCACTATTTTACCTCCATCTAGTTTGTAATACTAGGGACTGTTGATCTTTCAAGGTTACATTTGCAGCAGTTTGTTTGATAATTGGTCATCTTGTTATTTTAATGGCAAATTACACCTAACAAGTTACCATCAGGCAAGTAATCTTAAAACAGCATACATAGATAAGTGGATTGAATGAGTAAGAAAAAAGTCAGTGTCAGTAGTGCTCGATGGTTACAAGAGCACTTTGACGATGAATATGTAAAAAAAGCACAGAAATTAGGGCTACGCTCGCGTGCCGTTTTTAAACTCGAAGAAATAAATAAAAAAGATAAATTACTTAAGCCGGGCATGAAAGTGGTTGATTTAGGCGCCGCGCCCGGTGGTTGGTCAGAATATGCCACGAAAGTGGTTGGTGACAATGGCCAAGTGGTTGCTTGTGATATTTTAGCCATGGATCCCATTGCCGGCGTTGACTTTTTACAAGGTGATTTTCGTGAAGAGGCGGTACTCGATGCGCTATTAACACGCATCAATGGTAAAAATATTGACGTGGTAATGTCTGATATGGCGGCAAATTTTACTGGTAATGACACCGCCGATGCGGCGCGTAGCATGTATTTGGTGGAGTTAGCGCTGGATATGTGTAATCAAGTTTTAAAGAAAAATGGCGCTTTTGTTGTGAAAGTGTTTCAAGGAGAGGGCTTTGAGCAATTTATGAAAGATGCTCGAGCGGCGTTTAAAACCGTTAAAACTCGCAAGCCAGAATCATCACGTGCGCGTTCACGTGAAGTTTATCTTGTGGCGACGGGCTTTAAATTGTAGTAAATTAGATGGAATTATTTCATCGCACCATTTTGAACATTAGCAAGAGGTCATTAAGTTGAGCGATATGGCAAAAAATCTTATTTTATGGTTAGTTATTGCAGTTGTTTTAATGTCTGTTTTCCAAAGCTTTACCCCGGGAAACAGCAATGAACAGCAAGTAGATTACACTCGATTTATCCAAGACGTACGTCAAGGGCAAATTCGTGAGGTAGACGTTGATAGAAACGGCGTTATCACAGGTATTAAACGTAGTGGTGAAGACTTTGTTACCGTTATCCCTGGCGGTTATGATCGTGATTTAATCAACGATCTTGTCAAACAAGGTGTTAATGCCTCAGGCGAATTACCGGAAGAGCCAAGCATTTTAACCTCCATTTTTATTTCTTGGTTCCCAATGTTATTGCTGATCGGCGTTTGGATTTTCTTTATGCGCCAAATGCAAGGTGGTGGCGGTAAAGGTGCCATGAGTTTCGGTAAGTCGAAAGCGCGCCTGTTAAGTGACGACCAAATTAAAACTACCTTTGCTGATGTTGCCGGTTGTGACGAAGCAAAAGAAGAAGTCTCAGAATTAGTTGATTACTTGAAAGACCCGTCACGTTTTCAAAAACTTGGTGGTCGTATTCCATCAGGCGTATTGATGGTAGGTCAACCGGGTACAGGTAAAACCTTGTTAGCAAAAGCGATAGCCGGTGAAGCAAAAGTGCCGTTCTTTACTATTTCTGGCTCAGACTTTGTTGAAATGTTTGTTGGTGTTGGTGCCTCGCGCGTACGTGATATGTTCGAACAAGCGAAAAAATCAGCGCCATGTATTATCTTTATTGATGAAATTGACGCCGTAGGCCGCCAACGTGGTGCCGGTATGGGCGGTGGACACGACGAACGTGAACAAACACTAAACCAAATGTTGGTTGAAATGGATGGTTTTGAAGGTAACGAAGGCGTTATTGTTATTGCTGCCACTAACCGTCCTGATGTCTTAGATCCGGCGTTATTACGCCCAGGTCGCTTTGACCGTCAAGTCACCGTTGGTTTGCCTGATATTCGTGGTCGCGAACAAATTCTTAAAGTGCATATGCGTAAAGTGCCATTAGGCGACGATGTTAAAGCTTCGGTTATTGCCCGTGGTACACCAGGGTTTTCTGGGGCTGATTTAGCTAACCTCGTAAACGAAGCGGCATTATTTGCTGCCCGTTCAGCGCGCCGCGTTGTTGGTATGGCTGAGTTTGAAAAAGCAAAAGATAAAATTATGATGGGCTCAGAACGTCGCTCTATGGTGATGAACGAAGCTGAAAAAGAGATGACCGCCTATCATGAAGCGGGTCATGCCATTGTCGGTCGTTTAGTGCCAGACCATGATCCCGTTTATAAGGTCAGTATTATTCCACGTGGCCGCGCGCTAGGTGTAACTATGTACTTGCCAGAGCAAGATAGGTTTAGTCACAGCAAGCAGCATTTAGAAAGCAATATTTCATCACTTTATGGTGGTCGTATTGCTGAAGAAATGATTTACGGCTTTGAAAAAGTATCAACGGGTGCGTCAAACGATATTGAACGCGCAACACAACTTGCGCGTAAAATGGTAACGCAATGGGGCTTTTCTGAAAAAATGGGACCTATGTTATTTGCTGAAGAAGAAGGCGAAGTGTTTTTAGGCCGAACCTCAGCAAAATCATTAAATATGTCAGACGATACCGCCCATGCGATTGATGAAGAAATCAAAGAATTTGTCAGTCGTAACTATCAACGTGCGGAAAAAATTCTGAAAGAAAATGAAGATATTTTGCATGCGATGAAAGATGCGTTAATGCAGTATGAAACCATTGACGCTTTGCAAATTGATGATTTAATGAATCGTACGAAAGTGCGTCCGCCAGCGGATTTTGGTGCCATGGGCTCGGATGATTCAGATAATAATGCTGATTCAGCTAAGCCATCAGCAAGTGCTGACGACAAAAAGTCAGCGCCTGATTCATCGAGTGCCAGTGATACATCAGACGCTACTGCTAAATAGTTAGTACCGTAAAATTGAAAGCCTCAAAGGTTTGAATCCATTGATTTAACACCTGTTGAGGCTTTTTTGTATCATTTGGTATTGCCTTAGCTTTTGGTTATTCAAACTGAGTAACTAAACGCTAAAACAATAACGCATTCATTTTTGAAGGGAAAATCGTGGTAACACAGCTTAATTGCCCCAAGGTAACATTAGATTTGTCGACACCGCAGGTGATGGGTATTCTAAATGTCACTCCGGATTCCTTTTCCGACGGCGGAAAATTTGCTCATTTTGATCAGGCGCTAGCACAAGTTGATCGTATGATAGCTGATGGCGCAACCATTATTGATATTGGCGGTGAGTCAACACGGCCCGGTGCACTCGATGTTAGTGATGAAGACGAGCTTGCTCGTGTTATTCCGGTGTTAAAAGCTATCAAAGCACATTCAGATGTTGTGGTCTCTGTTGACACCAGTAAAGCGTCAGTGATGAAAGCGGCTATCGAAAACGGCGCAGATATTATTAATGATGTGCGTGCCTTACAAAATGATGGCTGCCTTGACGTGGTGGCCAATAGCAATATTCCGGTGTGCTTAATGCATATGCAAGGGTTGCCGCGTACAATGCAAAATAATCCAAGTTATCATGATGTTATTGCTGAAATTATGGCATTTTTCGAGCAACGTATTGACGTTTGCCTATCGGTAGGTATCGCGCGCGAGCGCATTATTATCGACCCTGGTTTTGGCTTTGGCAAAACATTAGCGCAAAATTTTCACTTGTTGGCTAACTTGTCAGCATTTAAGCAACTGGGTCTTCCTATACTTGCCGGTATATCACGTAAATCTATGATAGGAAACTTGCTTAATCGCGATGTTGACCAGCGACTTGCGGGTAGTTTAAGTGCCGCCATTATTGCCGCCCAACAAGGGGCGGATATTATTCGTGTTCACGATGTCCAAGCCAGCGTCGACGCACTAACAGTATTAAATGCGGTTACTGAACATCAGTAAATCGTGATAAGTCATTTGTATAAAAGGTGTTAACGCCGAAACGGGTAACACCAAGGAGAAAATCATGTCAGCAAGAAGATATTTTGGTACCGACGGTGTCCGCGGTTTAGTGGGGCAATACCCCATAACCCCACAATTTGTCATGAAGTTAGGCTACGCCGCAGGGCGCGTTTTAGCGGCACAAGGTACGAAAAAAGTACTGATCGGTAAAGACACACGAATTTCTGGCTATATGCTCGAGTCAGCGTTAGAAGCAGGGTTTTCAGCCGCCGGTATCGATATTGGTTTGCTCGGGCCAATGCCGACACCGGGTATTGCCTATTTAACCAAAACTTTCCGCGCTGAAGCCGGCATTGTTATTAGTGCTTCGCATAACCCATTTTACGACAATGGTATTAAATTTTTCTCGCAAGATGGTCAAAAACTTCCCGATGATGTTGAACTCGCCATTGAAGCGGAGTTAGATAATGACATGGGCTGTGTTGAGTCAGCCCACTTAGGTAAAGCCAACCGTATTGAAGATGCAGCAGGGCGTTATATTGAATTTTGTAAAAGTAACTTTCCAAGTCAATATTCATTAAAAGGCATGAAAATGGTGGTTGATTGCGCCCATGGCGCGACATATCACATCGCCCCGAATGTCTTTCGTGAATTAGGCGCCGAGGTTATTGAAATAGGAACAGCGCCGAACGGCACCAATATTAACCACGAGTGTGGCGCTACATCAATGGCGGCCATTAGCGCTGCAGTAGTTGAACACAAGGCTGATTTAGGTATTGCCCTAGATGGCGACGGTGACCGTTTAATGATGGTTGACCACGCCGGCCATATTATGGATGGCGATGAATGTGTTTATGTTATCGCCTGTAATGATTTACAAAGCGGTAATATTAAAGGCGGCGTTGTTGGGACCTTAATGAGCAATATGGGCTTAGAATTGGCATTGGCGGATATGGGCGTTCCTTTTGCGCGTAGTAAAGTGGGTGATCGCTATGTGATGGAAATGCTCAAGCAAAAAGGCTGGCAATTAGGCGCTGAAAACTCAGGCCATGTTATCAACTTAAAACATACCTCAACCGGTGATGGTATTATTGCGGCCTTAAACGTGTTAACCGCGGTATGTAACACAGGTAAAACTTTACATGAATTACGCCAAGGCATGACCATGTTACCGCAAGTGCTAGTGAATGTTAGGTTTTCAGGAAATAGCGACCCATTAACTAATAACAGTGTTGTTGCCGCCGTTGACAAAGTCAATGAGATACTTAGTGGTCGCGGCCGAGTATTGTTAAGAAAATCAGGTACTGAGCCACTTATTCGCGTGATGGTGGAAGGGCCAGAACACGACGAAGTTACCGCCCTAGCACATGAAATTGCCGAGGCCGTAAAACTCGCTTGTTAGTCAATAATATTCGCTTGTTTTACACTTCGATTGAATATTGAGCAATTAAACCTGATATTGTCTGAAAAACTTGTATCTTGTCGACAGGTTAGTTAATATCTCGCCGCTTTGATTTAGGAATGAAAAATGAATAGACGCGCAATAGTTGCAGCAAACTGGAAAATGAATGGCAGTTTAGCATTAGTCAACTCTATGGTTTCAGCATTAAATAACGTCAAGTTACATGAAAATGTTGAAGTTGTTGTGTGTCCTAGCTTTCCTTACTTAGCGGCATTTAGCTTAGCAAGTGCGAATGAAAACTTAGCAAAAGCCGTTAGTGTAGGCGCTCAAAATTTAAATGAGCACGCTAGTGGCGCATTTACCGGTGAAGTTTCAACGTCAATGTTACAAGAAGTTGGTGTGAAATACGTCATAGTAGGGCACTCAGAACGTCGTAGTATTTTTAACGAGTCAAGCGCATTAGTCGCAGACAAAGTTAAATCAGCATTAGCCGCTGGCCTTAAACCTATTTTATGTATCGGTGAAAGTGAAGACGAGCGTACTGCAGAGCAAACCGAAACCGTATTAGCGGCGCAATTGCAGCCGGTAATAGACGAAATAGGTATTGAAAAATTTGTAGATGTTGTTGTTGCGTACGAGCCTGTTTGGGCTATTGGTACCGGAAAAACAGCATCGCCAGAAATGGCACAAGCAACCCATCAATTTATTCGCAAATTTATCGCGAATGTTGATGAAAACGTCGCAGTTAAAGTGCCATTGTTGTATGGTGGCAGTGTCAATGCGACAAACTGTGAAGAATTATTTGCACAAGCTGATATCGATGGTGGATTAATCGGCGGTGCTAGTTTAAAAGCCGAAGAATTTAAAATTATTTGTTCGGCAGCAAAGGGATAATAAAATGTTGTATCAAGTGTTAATTGTAGTGTATTTGATCGTTGCTTTATGTTTAATTGGCCTAGTGTTAATTCAACAAGGTAAAGGCGCAGATATGGGCGCATCGTTTGGTGCAGGCTCTTCAGCGACTATTTTTGGTTCAAGTGGTTCAGGTAACTTCTTAACTAAATCAACAACCTATTTAGCGATTGCATTTTTTGTTATCAGCTTAATTTTAGGTAATTTAACTGCTAACCGCGTTAAATCAGGGGCTGACTTTGATAACTTAGCGGTACCGGTAGAGCAAAGCATTCCAGCGGATGCGCCAGCAAGTGCAGAGCCAAAAGTTGATAACGCTGATGTACCAGCGAGCGATACGCCAGCAGAAGACGATAGCGACGTACCAAACTAAAGTAAAAAATTTGCAGATGTGGCGGAATTGGTAGACGCGCCACCTTGAGGGGGTGGTGACTTAGGTCGTGAGAGTTCGAGTCTCTCCATCTGCACCAAATATAAATAAAGGGCTGTAGCGATTTTCGTTATAGCTCTTTTTTTATGCGTTCCAAAACTGGTATTATATAATCTGTGTGTTTATTACATTTCAAAAGCAAGATACCTTTATAACTATTGTTACTTCATTGTATTCAACTGTGCAATAAATCAGCCTAAATATTAATAACCTTCTCAAGCTTACAGCGGCTTCAAAATTTTCAATTGAAGAAGTTACGTAATTAGGGAACATTGAAACATATTGATTAAAGTATTTTTATTTATAAGTGAGCTGGTGAGAAATTCAGTTGCATTTTCAAGTATATTTTATAGAAAAAGATAGATATTTAGTTGTTAATGTTTAGAGATACTAATTGAGATATAATGACACCCAGTTTACAAGGCTATGAATTCAACGCGCTTCTTGTTTGATGATTTTTATAATAAAAATATGGAATTAAAAAATATATGTATGGATTAGGTTTTATTTCTGATGATGACTTAGTGAAGCACGTCAAAGAAACAATTTCTAAATATCGATTTTCGATAAATTTAGACCAGTTTAATAAAAATTTGATTGACCCTGTAAAATTAAGCTTTGACTCAAAGATATACGGTAAAAGTATCGAAGAAATAATCGAATCAGAAGCTCTCCGTCAAATTGATAAATCCAATACAAACCATATTGGTTATTTCCATCAAAATATTTTTAATTATTTTTCAGGTTGGTATGTGCCTAAGCAAGGGTTTGATGCTATTAGTGACCAAAAAAAAATCTTTGTTGAAATGAAAAATAAGCATAACACTATGAATTCAGCATCATCTCAAAAAACGTATATTAAAATGCAAAATAAGATATTGAGAGATGATGAAGCTACTTGTTATTTAGTAGAAGTGATTGCAAAAAATAGCCAAGATATTCCGTGGAAGATTAGTTTGGATGGTGAACAGGTTTCTAATAGGAATATTCGAAGGACATCAATTGATAAGTTTTATGAGATCGTAACAGGTATACCAGATGCATTTAAAAAGTTATGTGAAGTTTTACCTTTAGTTATAGAAAATGTTATTAAAGAGTCTCAAATCGGTATTATTGACAATACTGTTTTTGATGAATTAAATGAGTTATCGCCTGAATTAGTTAAAAGCATATATTTGCTATCTTTCAGTAAATATAATGGCTTCGAAAATTTTAATTTAAAAGATTAATAGTAAATTTACGCTATACTGTTTTTATATACAGTTCTGGGTTCATGATATATGTTAAATACACAAACTACTTTTGAGAACTTTTATACTATAGAAGTTTTAGCGGATGTTCTTTCACTTCCTAAGCGATCTGTTGAGTCTAAAGTTAAGAAAGGTGAACTAATACAATGTAAAGAATCTGGCTTGATATCAGAAAAGCAAGTGTCACACCTCCCTGAAATAAAAAGTTTGATAAATTCAACATGGGAATCAGAGCTTTTAATAAAACCTAATAAAAAATATAATTTATTAGAATTATTTGCTGGTGGAGGCGGACTAGCTTTAGGAATGGAGCAAGCTGGTTTTAATACCGTTTTATTAAATGAACTTGATAAAAATGCTTGTGCTACGTTAAGAGCTAATAGACCTGATTGGAATGTTGTTGAAGGTGATATTTCTCAAATCGAATTTTCTAAATACCATAATCAAATTGATTTATTGACAGGAGGCTTTCCTTGCCAAGCATTTTCTTACGCAGGTAAAAGCTTAGGGTTCGAGGATGTTAGAGGAACTTTGTTTTTTGAAATGGCAAGAGCGATTAAGGAAACAAATCCAAAAATATTTTTAGCCGAAAATGTTAGAGCATTATTGACTCATGACAATGGCAATACTCTTAATACAATTAAAAATGTTATAGAAGAATTAGGTTATGCGTTAGTTGAACCTAAAGTTCTAAAATCTATTTTTTATAAAGTCCCACAAAAAAGAGAACGCTTAATTTTAGTCGGAATCAGAAAGGATCTTTTAAATGGGGAAGAGCCTAAATTTGATTGGCCTTCACCTTATCATAAAGTCATGACAGTAAAAGATGCACTTTTTAAAGGTGAAATTTTTAATTCTGATGTAATTAAATCTAAAGGACAGGAATATCCCAAGAGAAAAAAGGAGATTATGTCTCATGTTCCTCAAGGAGGGTATTGGAAAGATCTACCTCTTGACTTGCAAAAAGAATATATGAAGAAGAGCTTTTATTTAGGTGGCGGTAAAACAGGGATGGCCAGAAGGCTTTCTTTAGATGAGCCAAGTTTAACACTTACAACGTCTCCTGCTCAAAATCAAACAGAAAGATGTCACCCTATAGAGACTCGACCTTTGCAAACTAGAGAATATGCTAGAATTCAGACATTTCCTGATGATTGGCATTTTGAGGGTTCTTTGACTTCTGTTTATAAACAAATTGGAAACGCAGTGCCTGTAAATTTAGCTGCTGCTGTTGGTAGATCTTTAATTCATTATTTAAATAAACTCGATTGATATTAACTATACGGATGTGAAAAATTATAGTGTGATTACTTCATTTGAAAATAAAAGTCTTGAGGGTGTGGTGACTTAGGTCGTGAGAGTTCGAGTCTCTCCATCTGCACCAAATATATAAAAAAGGCAATAACGATTTTCGTTATTGCCTTTTTTATTTGCTGCTACTTTTGTGTTTGATAGCCATCACTTTGCCAACACGCCCTAACTAGGTTTTACATTTACCTCGGCTGAAGAACATAAAAAAGGGAGAATAATTCTCCCTTAATCTTGAGAAGATTGAAGTGGTATTATTTTTTTACCCACTGTCCGGCCGAATTTTGAATAAAATGGCCTGATTGTGTTTTTGCTAGGGCTTTTTGACCTGCTAACGCGGTAACTTGTGCCATGGTAATTTTATTTTTACGCGCGAGGTTAAGATAAATACTTTTACGTTTGGCATTTACGCTTGCTACTAAGCTTTTTGCTTCTGCGTTATTAACCACGGCGCCTAAGTAACCGTTGGGCATTTCACCTACAAGGCCTTGCTGTTTAGCGTCGCTCAGTGAAATAGCCCAAGCGGAAAACGCCATGCTAGATGCTAAAAGTACGCAGGTAAATTTTTTCATTAAATTATTGCTTATATTATTCATAGTTTCTCCCTAAAATACATCGCTGTCGTCACTGAAAATGTCGTCAAGTTCTTTGTCGACTTTCACTTTAATCTCATGATCAATTTTTAAATTTAAATTAATGGTGATCGGCTCTTTGGCGCTGACTTCTACCTTATGTGTACAGCCACTTATCATAAAAATAGCGAACACCGAGGTGAGTACTTTACTCATACTTACTCCTTATTTTTTTTGTAAACCTTTGATAATACTTTTTTCAAATTGTTCGGTGATTGACAGCGATTCGAGCAAGCCTAATAAGTCGTAGCTTAAGTTCAAATTTAAATTCACATCGTTATCAATGTCAGGATTACGCCCTTTAATGACGGTTTCCAACAACATATAGCCATCATCTGCCATCGAAACATCAGACGACAGTTGATGATAGTGCAAGTTTTGCAGGGCATCAAACGCTAACTTTAGTTGGCTGTTGTTGGCCTTAAGCTCTTCTACGGCGGGGTTATCCTTTACCTGAATTAGGCCATTGCTCACGTTATGTAATTCGCCTTGTGCCATGGTAAATTTTTCGCCATCAAAACGCACCGGCAAATGGCCTGATATATCACCGGTAACCACAATACCTTGCTTTTTGTCTAACGCCAACACTTGCTCTAAGTCTATACGGTTAAGCTGAACGTCAACTGAATGCTCATTAGAGATTGGCCATTGGATTTTCGGAATAGCAAAGCTGCCGCCTAATACGTTAGCGCTGAGGTTTTCGGCTGAAATTTTAAATTCTTGCTGATAACTAAAGGCGGTACGAATAGCGAGTTTTGATATTGGTGTCGCGGTGTCTATTAACGCCACGGTCAGGTTCTCTTTTGAGTTTTTACCTGTCGTTAACTTACCCGCTAAATAGTCGAAATTTTGCTGCCAATTTAGCTCTTGTATCCAAATTTTTTCGATATCACCACTTAATGATGCAACATTCACAGATATGGCGAACGGTGTGTTTTCAATGTTCGCTAAATCCGTTATCTGACCACTGACATTGTAACTAAGATCCCCGTCAACTAAAGCAACTGCTACTGGTAATTTAATGTTAAGTGATAGCAGGTCGGTGAGTGGTAATTTTTCAGCATTTGCTGAAATATCGGGTTGAGTGATTGCGCCACTAACGGCTAAATGGCCTAGCGGTACATTGTCAGCGCTGGCATTGGCATTGAGGGTAATATTGTCTAAATCACCAGATACCTCGGCATTGAACGCGAGGTTTTTTATTTCGACCATGTTGGCAGCGTTAAGCTTTTTCGCCAGAGTTTGTGTGGTTAAATTGAGCTTAACTATCGCTTTACTTTGGTTGGCGAGATGGCCTTTTTTTTGCGCTACCTGTTGTCCAGCGTCTTGCATGCTATCTTGAGCAGTTTCAATAAATTGTATTTTACCTCGTAATGCCGTAGTTAGTTGTTTAACCGAGACGAGCTTTTGTGTTGTGGCTTTTTTCTTATGCGATGCTTTGATTGTTTTTTGGCTTTTCAACAAAGCAATATTATGTCCGCTAACCACTGAGCCTTGCGCAAAGGTGATGGTGGTTACGGTTTTACCTTGCGTGTTATTCAAGTCTTGCGTTCGCGTTTGACTCATTGATCCGTGTAAATTGAGCAAAATCGGCTTTTGAGTAACCTTGTTAATAGCCGAAAGCACTATTGGGCTAGCAAGTTTATAGTCAAGCTGCGCGAGTATTTTCTTATTGTCGTCCTCGCTAATTTTTTTTGCCTTGTTACTAAGGTAACTGTTTAAGTCTACGGCAATATTATTGACACTGAGCTGATGGTTTTGCTGATGGATTAACCGGTGTGCTTGCTCGCTACTTTTTGCCGTTAAGTCGATACCCGCTACGCTTAGATGTTGGTTCTTTAGCTGATAAGTCAGCTTGCCTTTGGGCTTTAACGTTAACTGGGATATTGGGTTGTCGTTTAGTGCGGTGATCAACATAGCCGGCAGATCTTTATTGGCTAAGTAAGCCATTAAATGTTGCTGGCTGTAATCTAGGGTAAGTTGACTAGCTTGCTGAAATTGCAGCTCAAGCTGCGTGTTATTATCAGTGTGGTATTGTTCGGTTAAGTTAAGTTTACTCTCTGCATGCAGTTCGCCGGAAAGTGCGAACGGGCCACTGGCCTCAATACCTTCAGATGATGCAAAACTAAAGTTTTGCAGTCTGCTATTAAGTGTCAGGATGTCGTTGCTATAGACCACTGTCGCCGCTAACTTACCTTGAGTTTTAGCGTTTGCCAAGGTGTTGGTGATGAATGTCGGTAACGGCAAATTATGGCTTAACAACAGCGCTTGTAATGGTTGTAATTGCCCTGAAATATCGATAGTAAACTGCTGGCTTGATGCTTGTGAACGTTCAAGCGTTGTGGTTAAAAATGGGCTTTGCGGCTGTGCCTGTTGCGAGAGTGCAAAATCAATATGGTTATTGTTGACAGCTAAACGCGCTAAATAGTGCGGCGTTTCTGTTAATTCAGCGATTAGTGTTGTGTTTTTATGTGCGGCATTAAACGGTAAGTAGTGTAGTTCGTTAAGGGTGATGTTCGGCAATTCAACGTCGGCTAGTAATCTTGTATAAGACTTAAGCTGCGCAATAATATTTTCTTGCTTGCTTTGTTTTGCACTATCGGTAGGTTGGTTAAATAAACTTGCCGTACCCTTGATGGTGGCTGAAGTAATATCGATATCGGTGACTATTTGCTTGGCACTTGCTTGCCATATTATTAGCATATCCGCAATCAGGATGTCTGCCTGTGGTACTTGTAGGCATAAACGGCTTATCGCTAAATTAAAATCTGAGGTTAGGTGAAAGTCTAAACAGCTAACATTCGCTTGGTATTCGGCTAATTCTGCTTTAATAACATGCGCGATAAGCGGAATGCGCGCCATATAGGCCGAAATGATAATGGCGATAGTGATAGCCATAGTTAAGGCGAGAGCAAATAAAGTTTTTTTGGGAAATGTCATTTGCTTATATTTAATCCTTCATCCATGGGCATTGTCACGTTAACTATCCTACTTTATGGCGGTTGTGCTATCGGATCAATGAAAATTGTCCATTTGCATCATCTGCTAACAATTAATGTGCTTTTGCAACGGGATATCATGGGTAACTGAGATATTTCGAAATTAATGTTTCACCGCGGCTTGTATGCCTTTAACGAGAAGCGGTATGATATCGGCATTTTTTACCGCAACGAATATTAGAGAGAGAAGCATGTCTGCAGTACCATTAGAACGCATTACGATCGAGCCTAATTTACCGGCCACTGCCTGTGTTATTTGGTTACACGGTTTAGGCGATTCGGGTGCCGGCTTTGCGCCGATTGTGCCAGAGCTGCGTTTACCTAACAATCACAGGGTGCGTTTTATTTTCCCTCATGCGCCAGAACAACCAGTAACGTTAAATCAAGGGTATGTGATGCGCTCTTGGTACGATATTAAGAGCTTGGACTTACATAACCGTGCCGATTTAGCTGGCGTGCTTGAGTCTGAAAATAAAGTAAATGCCTTAATTCAGGAACAAATCGATAGTGGTATACCGGCCAGTAATATTGTCTTGGCCGGGTTTAGTCAAGGTGGTGTGGTCAGCCTGTTTACCGGATTACGTTACCGCGAAAAACTTGCCGGTATTATGGCGTTGTCGTGTTACTTACCACAAGCCGGGGCTTTGCCTGAGCAGTTAAGTGCTGCCAATAGCGACACGGCTATTTTGCAAATGCATGGCGAAAACGACGATGTTGTGCCACTTAGTGCCGGAAAAATGGCTTACCAGTTATTGAAAGCGAAGAACTATCCGGTGCAATGGCGCACTTATCCTATGCCTCATAGTGTTCATCCAAAGCAAATTCAAGATATTGCCAGTTGGTTAGTTGCTCGTTTGAATTTAGCCTAATGCTGTGAGTAGTCATAGTATGATATTTCTGTAGAAAAGGCAGAGGTACACAAAGAATAAAAAGAAAATGGTCTTAGCGAGCAACTCGCTTGAAAAATACGGCAATTGAAGCTATAGATGAGCAAAGTAATGATTGCCGATTGCAGTACCGCAATACCCTTGTTATCAGCGTTGGCTGATAATAAAGGGTAAACTACCATATTCATTTTGTCGGCATGGCGTGAAGTCTTTTGAACAACTGATATTTAGTTGTTTATTTATGACTTAGCTATCAGGAGCGATATTGTATGGTGAGTTTAAAGCAAAACTTTCAACCCTTGGCCAGCCTTGTTTGCGCACTTTTCGTTTATATTGCCCCTGCGCAGGTATTTGCCTTACCTGCTTATGAAAAAGTAACCCCGCTATATAATAATGGAAGCATTACCATTTATCCGAAAAGCCGCTATCCGCGTAGTCAGGTTAGAGATTGGTGTGGCTCACGCCAGTACACTGATAGGCCAGCAAAATTAGAAGTTGTTTATGATGGCAGGCACGCAAAGCGAGACGCATTATTTCCACAAGGGTTTGAGAAATTTGTCGACACCGCTGCGCGCTCAGTGCTAAACAAGCACTGTAGCGATTTTAACCCGTCCAAGGTTGAACTGTATTTCTATCGTCGTGGTGAATTTGAATATTTAGATAAAATGCGTTTTCAGCTTAGAAATGCCAAGGATGGAAATGTGGTTGCGCGCGTCGCCGAGTCGATGAATTCCGCGCACCCGTCTTATAAAAGGCGTGTTGCTGAACAAGAACTTGGCAGTTGTTCAGGCAAGCCGTTTTGCGATTTAACCGGCGGCATATACCTGAACGCCATTTATGAAAATAATGAAGCCTTGATCATAAGCCTAGATAAAAAAATCACCGATGAAATGCGAAGTGGCAATGATGTCAAAGGTGTGCAGGATTTTGTCGCGGCCATATCTGGAAAATACTCTAAAGATAACAGTAATGTTGATGTTGGCCTGAAAAATACCTCTATTTTAAAAATAATGGCGACAAAATATATGGCGCTTTACGGTGAGAGTTCTGCTCATAACTCTGCCAAGGGTGTTTGCTTGCAAAAGGACTCGGTCAGTATTACGCGTAAATATACTACCGATGTGATCAGGTTTGAGAACTCATACGGTATTGACCAAGGTGCCGTTGGCGGAGACACGTTTAGTGAAGTGTACACCATCAATAAAGAGTTTAAGCAACTATGTAATCGTATCTGCGCAGCGACTGGCGAAGGTGGTAGCTATATTATTGAGCTGATGAAGGGATCGTTCAAAGCGTCTCTGGTATTCTCAGGTATTAGCCAAGTGCTTTATAACCTTGATTGTAATAGCCCTGAAGTTAAACAATTTGAACGTAATCTTATTTCTCTCACCGAACGCTCGCTGCAAAGAAAGCCTCGCGCTTCAGCGCCGACGAAAGCGAAACTCACCGATGCCGAACAAGCGCAAGAAACCAAAAGGCTGTTTATGGAAGCGATGAAAGAACAAGCTCAAAACGAAAAGCAGCAGCTGCAACAAATAAGCCGAACACCCCAAACAAGATCCGCTACACGGCAAGCGCAAGCCACCGCTTCACGTTCAGGTGAAACATCGCGCATGGCGCGTATCGCGGCACAGCCAATGATTGATGAAAAAGTTTTGTATGATCTAGCTGGAAACCTTAAAGCGGGAAAGCAGTTCTTGACAGCAAATAGAAATAAAGACGGCGTGGTCGAAACCCGTAGCGGTTTACAATATAGGATCATCAAAAGTGGCTCCGGCCGGGCGCCAGAATCTAGCGATCAAGTCACGGCGCATATGCGTGGCACACTGATTAACGGCCATGTCTATTCTGATACTTATGCAAAAGGCCAACCGCTTAAACTGCCTGTGGGGCAGGTTATAAAAGGGGTTAGTGAAGGACTGCAACTGGTCAAAGTAGGCGGTAAAATACAGCTCTTTATACCGCCTTCTTTGGCCTATGGCAATCAGGCCGCTGGGAGCAATATTCCTGCTGGCTCAACACTTATCACTGAAATTGAATTGATAAAAATTAATTAGCTTATTTTGGTAAATACCAATAAGCGGTTATTGGCGGGCATGGTGTGATCATTGTCCAATGCTAAGCCGGCGCTTTTGGCTAGCTTGATAATCGCTTCAATGTCTCGAATACCACTATTGCTATCCCTATCTTTAAGCCAGAGATCAAAATTGGCATTACTGTCACTGGTAAACTTTCCGCCATAATTAAACGGGCCATAAATCACGCATTTTCCGCTTAGATTTAAGTGTTGTGCTACGCCGTTAAAAAAGGCTTGTACTAACGCCCAACTCACAATATGTAAAGTGTTGGCGGTATAGATAGCGTCAATATTGCTAACCGGCCAAACATTGTTAAGGTCAAGCTCAAGTGGGTGATGTAAATTTGTTGCCACGCACTCGTTTAACCATTGACTAATGCCTTGATGATTTAGTGCCACATCACTGGTTTGCCACGTTAACCACGGCATGTTGGTGGCAAAATGTACTGCGTGTTGACCTGTGCCGGAGCCAACTTCTAGTACAGTTTTACTGTCTCTAAAACTATTTATAAGCTGCGATAAAATGTATGGTTTATTATTCTCACAGGCTTGAGAAAATGGTTTTTTCATAATGATTTACTCATAAATTAAAGGTTATGCTCTCGTTCTGATGATGGCGTTAATCATCAGCTGATTTAAAGGGTAATAGTTGTTGGCATTGTACTTGATAGTGCCGCATTTGTTGTTGCTCTTGCAAACAAAAGGCTTTAATCGCCGCTCTAAATGCCGGCTGTTTGATCCAATGATATGAAGTAGTCAGTTTTGGTTCAAAGCCACGTGGTATTTTATGCTCTCCTTGCGTGCCGGGATGAAACACTTTGAGCTGATGCTCAATACAAAACTCAATGCCTTGGTAATAGCACAATTCAAAATGCAGATTATTGCATGATTGCGTGCAACCCCAATAACGCCCGTACAAGTGTGTTTGATCAAAGAAAAACCAAGCACAGGCAATGTCTTCGCCTTGACGGCTTGCGATAATCAACAACACATGCTCCGGCAAGGTTTTTACCATAGTTTGAAAAAATGCCAAGCTCAAATGTGGCGTATGGCCGCGCTTTAAATAGGTTAGCTGATAGGTAAGATAAAAAAACGCTAGCTCTTGTTCACTGATGTTTTTGCCGTGTATCCGCCTGATGGTGATGCCTTGTTGCGCAATCGACAGACGTTCTTTACGGGTATTTTTTCTTTTACGGGCAGTAAAGCGTGATAAAAAGTCGTCAAAGTCGCGATAGTTATCATTTAGCCAATGAAATTGTACGGTGTTGCGTTGATAAACATCATCGGGAATTTGCGGACTTGGCGAGCAAAATAAAAAATGCCAACTTTGCAAATTTTGCTGTTGGCAGTGCTGAGTTAAAATACCGAAAATGTCAGTAAGCTCAAGGCCATTGGATAAAAGTTTGTCGCTGGTAACTGGCGTGAAGGGCGCGGTAGCGACTAATTTAGGGTAATAGGGCACATTATGCTGTTGATAGGCATCGGCCCAAGACCAATCAAAAACATATTCTCCCCATGAGTGCGATTTAATATACATTGGCAGTATCGCGTTAGCGGTATTATCTGTCGTATCACTAAGCTGTAAATGTTGAGGTTGCCAGCCTTGTGCCTGACTGACCGAGCCGCTGGTTTCCAAGGCTTTAAAAAACTGATAGTTGGAAAACACCGAATTTTGTTTATCAAGTCGTTGCCAGTCTTGCTCTGATATTTCAGCAATATTATTTAAAAGCTCAATTTTCAAGGACTATTCTGTTCAAGAAGAGACGGGTACTAACAGCTTAACAATTTTAGCTTTAATTAGCGCCTATTGCTTTGTATTTAGCACCTAATACTTTGTATAATCTAAAAAACACAATAAGGGTACTGCACATGAGCACTGAACAAACACTGAAGTCATTTATAGAGCAAGTGAAAGAACCACAAGTACTGTGGGCGTTGCAAGACAAGGCAAGTGAAGATTGGGTGGTATTAGATTCAATCAACTTTGAAAATACCGAAGTTATGCCGTTGTGGTCAAGCGAAACAGCAGCGAAAAAACATTGTATACAAGAGTGGGCAGACTACGTACCTGCGGCGATACCGGTTGCACAGTGGATGGAGTTTTGGGTTGAAGACTTACTTGAAGACGGTGTGATTATCGGGCTTGATTGGCAAGAAAATGAAAGCTGCGTTGAATTAGAGCTACCGGAGTTTACGCAAGCGCTGGCAGCGGTTGAAGTACTTTAGCCCAGCGATAACTCACTAATAATCTTGGAAATGTTGCTAAACAGTTTGCACTAATCAACATGAGTCGATTTACATTTTTTTGTATCGGCTCATTTTCCTTCCTAAAGAGCCTAGCGCTTTAATCACAGCGGTATATTCTCGCGAAACCATAACAATAAGTTAATGGTTACTCGCTTTTGTTTAAAATTTTTTAATTAATTTTAATTTATTTCTCCGCTAAATAACTTATGACGACTTTTCGCTTCGAGCAACGCGCTCTTATTCTTCTAATGCTTTATATTTTACTGGCTTTAAATTTAGTTGTTATTAATCAATTTGTTGCGCTTGTATTATAGAGATTTTTTTTGCGAATTATGTCGCTTATCAAAATGACAATATTTACCCTGAACTGCTAACGGTAATTTATATTTCAAAATATTTTTTTTTACTATCTCTTTAAAATTCTTAAGTAAATTAATGAAATGACTCTACGACTTCTCGGGTCAAATTATGCAGTTACCTAAGCGCTTGAAATATACAAGCCTGTAAATAGCTTATTTCGGCAATGGGTAATTGGACTAAAGTTAACCTTAAGCTTAAGCAAACAGGAATTAAACATGGTGAAAACAATTTTGGCAAAAAGTTACCGGCTATTAAATTCAACGAAAAAATTGGACTTTATGGCGCCACTATTAATGCGTTTGTATTTAGTTCCCATTTTCTGGATGGCTGGCACGAATAAAATCGACGGTTTTGACAATATCGTGCAATGGTTTGGTAATGACGATTGGGGTTTAGGTTTACCGTTTCCCTACATTATGGCGATATTAGCCATAGGGGCTGAAGTTATTGGTGCCATAGCCTTATTACTCGGTTTGGGCCTGCGTATTATGGCGGTGCCATTGATGTTTACTATGTTTATCGCCATGACCTCGGTACATGGGCAATATGGTTGGCAAGCCATTGCTGATGCCAATGCGCCATTTGCAAATGAACGCGTGCAAGCCACGGTCGAGAAAAAAGAAGCCATTGTCGCCATTTTACAAGAGCACGGTAACTACGAGTGGCTAACCAGTAGTGGCAATATTACGATTTTAAATAATGGTATTGAATTTGCCGCAACGTATTTCATCATGCTATTGGCATTGTTTTTTATCGGTGCAGGGCGCTATGTCAGTCTTGATTACTGGTTTAAACGTAAGATTTTGCCTAACGCAGAAAGCTAATTCATAACATAAACAACATGATCTATCGGAGAATATAATGAACGAAAATACTAAAACTAAATTTCATGGTGCAACCGTTGCGCTCGCCGTTGCCGGCTTAATGGGCTGCTCAGCAGTTTCTGCTGAATCAAGCAGTAAAACAGCAGCCTCAAGCTCAAATAGCGTAGAAATGGCCCACTGTTACGGGGTAAATAAATGTAATGGTCATAACGATTGTAAAACCGCAGAAAATGCTTGTAAAGGTCAAGCATCATGTAAAGGCCATGGCTTTGTTGCTATGTCGACTAAAACCTGTGGTGATATTGGCGGCACGGTAAAAGATGATTGGCGTGGTCAAGTGAATACTGCCGAATTAACCCATTGCTATGGTGTTAATGTTTGTAAAGGTCATAACGACTGTAAAACCGCAGAAAATGCTTGTAAAGGACAAGCCGCATGTAAAGGCCATGGTTTTGTTGCCCTAGCAGCACAAACTTGTGATGATGTTGGAGGTAGTGTTGGCGAATAAGCAAGCACTCAGCAATATGAAAGGAGAGCATTCGCTCTCTTTTTCTCAACAGTCAGTTCCCGAGCACTTTCTAGGTTTTGGTTTAGGGCTTAGAACAGACCATTTTCAAGATGTTATTGATCACAAGCCAGCCATTGATTGGTTTGAAGTGGTTTCTGAAAATTTTATGGTCGACGGTGGCAAGCCGAAACACTATTTGCATAGTATTCGTGAGCTTTATCCTATGGTAATGCACGGCGTATCTTTATCGATTGGCTCAACGGATCCGCTAAATTTTGATTATTTACGTAAACTCAAAGTGCTGACCAATGAACTACAGCCGGAATGGATTTCTGATCATTTATGTTGGACAGGCGCCAATGAAAAAAATAGTCACGATTTGCTGCCTTTACCTTATAACGAAGAAGCATTAACTCATGTTTGCAAACGTATTGAGCAAGTGCAAGAATTTTTAGGGCGGCCGATATTACTGGAAAATGTTTCGAGCTATTTAACGTATAAAAATTCTGAAATGACAGAATGGCAGTTCTTCAATGAAGTCGCGCGTCGCTCCGGTTGTGAAATATTACTCGATATTAACAATATTTATGTTAGCGCCCGTAATCATGACTTTGATCCACAAGCATATCTTGATGGTATCGCTAAAGAAAAAGTCAAACAATTTCACTTAGCTGGCCATAGTGACTACGGAGATTATGTTATTGATACCCATGATCATCCGGTCGCCGATCCGGTTTGGCAGTTATATCAACAAGCACTGCAGCGTTTTGGTTGGATCAGCACTATGATAGAGCGTGATGACAACATTCCGCCGTTAGCAGAATTATTGGCAGAGGTTGAGACGGCACGTGCTATTGCCACAAAAACATTGGGCTCGCCAAGTTATTAGCATAACTGAAAGCTACCTTGGCGGGATAGTGTTGAAGGCGGGTAATGTCACCGTTATATTATGGCGACACGGATGCAAATTTATTAAATGATCAAGAGAAACATAGTGTGAGCAAACTTTCATTACAGGCATTGCAGCAGCAAATGATGAATTATTTAACCCAAGATGAATTAGCCATTGCTCAACATGTTGCAGATCAGGGCAGCATTAGCCGCGACGCTCGTTTGCATATCTATAAAAATGCCTACCAAATGCGTTTACAAGAAACCCTTGATAATGATCACCCCATTTTAGGCTTATATTTAGGTGATGAGTTATTTGCGCAAATGGTCAGTGGCTATATTAGCGCTTACCCTTCGAACAACACCTCGTTACGACATTTTGCCGATTTATTACCGCAGTTTCTTGCTAATAACGCACCGTTTAAAGACTACCCCTTGCTTAGTGAATTAGCGCATTTTGAACGTTTGCTGATGGTGGCCTTTGATGCCAAAGATAGCGAGCGTTTAACACGACAACAGCTATTAACTACGCCGGATAACCAATGGCCAGATTTGGTTTTTCGCTTTCATCCAAGCGTGCAAATTGCCACTTTTGATTTTAATACTGTTGAAGCTTGGCAAGCGCTGAAGCAACAACAAGCGCCCGAGCCCGCAAAACCCATGCGCAATAGCTGGTTGTTATGGCGAAATAATGAACGGTTAACGCAGTTCAAATCTATATCACCACAAGAACATAGCTTAATAAACATGATGCTCAAGGGTGACCATTTTGCCAGCCTATGCGAATACCTAGCAACATCAACGCCGAACGAAGATATAAGCCAATTGGCACTGAATTATTTACTGTCGTGGATTGATGACGGCATATTAGCCAGTCGATAATGTGTCGATTTTGGTTTCTTTTTTCAATGTTCTGCCGCAAGTAGTGAAAGTGCATTGCCTGTGTTTTTTTCATTCATAACATCCCACCAACATCGTCCGGTAAATTATATAGCCTCAACTCGGGTATAAATGAGATAAAACAAACAGTAAAGTGTTAAATATTAATGATTTACCTAGGTGTGGTTGTGCGTAATAGTTTTTCAGTGGCTCAGCATTGATAGTGTTGAGTAACTTTGCTTATCCCGAGCTGAGGTTAAATACAGCATTTATGTTTTAATATCGCACTGTTTATAAAATAATCACCTAAAAGTAAAGTTTCGATGGGGCTATTGGCTTTATTGCTGTATAATGCGCGCCTTTATTATGCTGGCTGAGCCGATGTTTATTAATTTATCAGGCAAAGTTGGTAAAAATTACCGTATTAACTATCTATTTACCGCTATCCGTTAGTGCATACAAGTTAATCACCTTAGTTAACGGACAATAGGAAGACTTCTTTGATTTCTACATCGAACATTACCATGCAATTTGGCGCAGAGCCGTTATTTGAAAATATTTCCGCTAAATTTGGCAACGGCAACCGTTACGGTTTGATCGGCGCAAATGGCTGTGGCAAGTCAACATTTATGAAGATACTCAGTGGTGATTTAGCGCCAAGCTCAGGTAATGTATCGGTCAGTACCGGTAATAAAGTCAGTACCTTAGGACAAGATCAATTCGCCTTTGAAGAACACAGCGTTATTGATACGGTGATCATGGGTGATATGGCGTTATGGCAAGTTAAACAAGAGCGAGATGCTATTTACGCACAAGCGGAAATGAGTGAAGCCGACGGCATGCGCGCCGGCGACTTAGAAAGCCAATTTGCTGAAATGGACGGTTACACGGCAGAAAGTCGCGCCGGTGAAATATTACTAGAAGCCGGTATTGAAGAGTCTTTTCATTACGGCTCAATGCAGCAAGTGGCCCCCGGTTGGAAGCTACGTGTGCTACTTGCACAAGCCTTGTTTGCCAACCCCGATATATTATTACTTGATGAGCCAACCAACAACTTGGATATTCATACCATCAGCTGGTTAGAAGGCGAGTTGAACAAACGTAAATGCACCATGATTATCATTTCTCATGACAGGCATTTTCTTAATGCTGTTTGTACACATATGGCGGATATTGATTACGGCGAGTTGCGTATTTATCCTGGTAATTACGAGTTTTACTTAGCGCAATCGGCGTTATTACGTGAACAGTTATTAGCCGGAAATGATAAGAAAGCAGCTGAAATTGCTGAACTACAAGACTTTGTTAACCGTTTTGGTGCTAATGCCTCAAAAGCGAAACAAGCTAGTTCTCGTGCTAAAAAAATGGATAAAATAAAACTCGACGATGTTAAATCATCGAGTCGTATTACCCCTAAAATTTCTTTTGCACCGGGCAAAAAAATGCACCGCCAAGCCTTAGAGCTTGAAAACCTAAGCCACGGTTTTGACGGTGAAATGCTGTTTGAAAACGGTGACTTATTATTAGAAGGCGGCGCTAAGTTAGCCATTATTGGCGAAAACGGCGTCGGAAAAACCACCTTGTTACGCTGTTTAATGAACGAATTAGAACAGCTTGAAGGTGTGGTTAAGTGGTCTGAAAATGCTTCCGTAGGTTATTGCCCACAAGACAGTGGTTCATTTTTTGATAATGACTTATCGCTAATGGATTGGATGTCACAATGGCGTCGACCATGTCATAACGATTTAAGTGTTCGTGGTATGTTGGGCAAAATGTTATTTACTGATGACGACGCTAATAAAAAAGCCCGTAACTGCTCAGGTGGTGAAAAAAATCGCCTGTTATTCGGTATGTTAATGATGGCAGACATCAATGTTTTGATCATGGACGAGCCGACTAACCACATGGATATTGAAGCCATTGATGCCTTAAACAATGCCTTAAAAGACTTTGAAGGCACGCTAATTTTTGTCAGCCATGACCGTGAGTTTGTTTCAAGCTTAGCAACACGTATTATTGATATTAAAGATAAGAAGCTGATTGATTTTAAAGGCTCATTAGACGAATATCTCGATAGCCAAATGCAAGTGAAGAAAACCGCTTAAGTTTCGCATCAGCATTAAGTTTTCACTAGAATTAAGGAGCATTTATGCTCCTTTTTTTATCCAATTTCCCCAATGCCGTACATCGATAACGCTTATCCGTCGCCTCAATCACGTCCTAGGTTTTATTTTCCCTGTGAACGGCAATATTTTTTATATTCTATCGCTTTGCTATAGCGCTAAATTTGTCGCCAATGCCTAATAGCAGCTTTTTTTTGCCTTTTCTGCAATTAAGCCAAGACTAATCAGGCAAAAAGCACGATAATTGCCGCCATTAAGATAACTATGCTTTTAGGCTAAAATTTCAAGTGGGAATTTAGCCAACCCTAGCAGACAATTGTGAGATCCAAAGCTATGGAAATTAACGTTAATTTTCTCGATAACTTAAAAGTTGAAGCTAAGTTTGATGACTTTACTGTCGTTGCCGACCAACCTATTCGTTATAAAGGTGATGGCGCTGCGCCGGGGCCATTTGATTATTTTCTTGCCTCGTCAGCTATGTGCGCTGCTTATTTTGTTAAGGTTTATTGCAACTCTCGCGATATTCCTACCGAAAACATTCGCTTGTCACAAAACAATATTGTTGACCCTGAAGATCGTTATAAACAAATATTTAAAATTCAGGTGGAACTACCGGAAAGCATTTCTGAAAAAGATCGCCTAGGCATTTTACGTTCAATTGACCGCTGTACGGTTAAAAAAGTTGTACAAACCGGTCCTGAGTTTCAAGTTGAAGCCGTAGAGAGCCTTGAGGGCGATGCCCAAGCCATGTTGATGGAGCATTCTACCGAGCAAGCCAGCACCTATATTCTAGGTAAAGATTTACCGCTTGAAGAAACCATTGCCAATATGACCGCGATATTAGCGGGCTTGGGCATGAAAATAGAAATTGCCTCATGGCGCAACATTGTACCCAACGTTTGGTCACTGCATATTCGTGATGCTGCCTCGCCTATGTGTTTTACCAATGGTAAAGGCGCAACGAAAGAGAGCGCACTTTGTTCAGCCCTTGGTGAGTTTATTGAACGCCTTAACTGTAACTTCTTTTATAACGATCAGTTTTTAGGCCAAGATATTGCGAACAGTGACTTTGTCCATTACCCCAATGAAAAGTGGTTCAAATTAGAGGAAAACGATGATTTACCGGCTGGTATTTTAGATGAGCATTGTTTAGATATTTACAACCCTGATGATGAACTGCGTGGCTCAAATTTAATTGATACCAACTCAGGTAACATTGAACGCGGTATTTGCGCGATTCCTTATCTGCGCCAATCCGACGGCGAAACCGTGTACTTTCCGTCAAACTTGATTGAAAACTTATTTTTAAGTAATGGCATGAGCGCGGGTAATAATTTAGCGGAAGCGCAAGTGCAATGTTTGTCTGAAATTTTCGAGCGGGCAGTAAAACGCCAAATTATCGAACAAGAAATAGTCTTACCCGATGTGCCGCAAAGCGTGTTAGAAAAATACCCCAGTATTCTTGCCGGCATTAACGCCCTTGAAGCGCAAGGCTTTCCTGTTGTTGTTAAAGATGCCTCACTCGGCGGTCAATTTCCGGTGATGTGCGTTACCCTGATGAACCCAAAAACCGGTGGCGTATTTGCCTCTTTTGGTGCTCATCCAAGCTTTGAAGTCGCTTTAGAGCGCAGCTTAACTGAATTGCTACAAGGTCGTAGTTTCGAAGGCTTAAACGATGTGCCAAAACCGACATTTAATAGTTTAGCGGTTTCTGAGCCCGAAAATTTTGTTGAGCACTTTATCGACTCAACTGGCGTGATATCGTGGCGTTTCTTTAGTAATAAACATGATTATCAGTTCTGTGAATGGGACTTTGCTGGCACCAGCGAAGAAGAAAATAATCGCTTATTCGCGATTCTAGCGGATTTGGGCAAAGAAGCTTATGTTGCAGTATTTGACGAATTAGGCGCCACAGCATGTCGTATTTTAGTGCCAGATTATTCTGAAGTTTACCCAGTTGAAGACCTAGTTTGGGATAATACCAATAAGGCGCTAAATTACCGCGAAGATATTTTGAATATTCATCGCCTCGACGACGACGCCTTAGAAGATTTAGTCACCCGCCTAGAAGAGAGTCAACTCGATAACTATATCGATATTCGCACCTTAATCGGTATTGAATTTGATGAAAATACCGTCTGGGGCCAGTTGACAATATTAGAGCTAAAAACGCTAATCTATCTTGCCTTAGGTGCTTTAGAAAATGCCATGGAGTTGGTTGAAGAGTTTTTGCAGTTTAACGACAACACCGTAGAGCGCGGTTTGTTTTATCAAGCCATGCACGCCGTATTGGAAGTGACCTTAGACGACGAAATGGAACTAGAAGACTTTATTCACAACTTCAATAGAATGTTCGGTGCAGACACCATGAACAATGTTGTCGGTTCGATAATGGGCGAAGTGAAATTTTTCGGTTTAACCCAAACCAGTATGAAACTTGAAGGTTTAGATAAACACTTACGCTTAATTGGCAGCTATAAAAAACTGCATAATGCCCGAAAACTTGCTGCACAGAGCTAAAAAAAAGCTAAAATCGTCAAGACAGCTTGTTAATAACTGATTAAAAGCCAATACCTAGTTTTAAGGATTGGCTTTTTTTATAGCTACGTTTTACAGGTAAAAACAGGAAGAAATTAAAAATTAGCCAAAAAAAAGCGTTTATCTAAGTAGATAAACGCACTCTAACAAAACATAAAACACTAAGGGAAATAAATGTCTCTCGCATAGTAAGAGTGGTGGTTTATTAAAAGGTTCAATTTTTGATGAATTTATTTTAAATTTTTATTTTTGCTTGTTATTTGCCGAGAGAAATCAGCTGTTATCACGTTAGTTTTAAATCATGAAAACTTATATTTAACACTATTATTTCAATATATTTATTTTGGACATTTCTACGGCGTTATCGTCTTTTTATGTGGAAAAACCACATTACAAAGGCTCTGCCTTGTATAAATACCCAACAAACTGCTGCAGAAACAATCTCGAAAGATCAACAGCCCCTAGCTGTTTGATAAATTATTTTTATTATAGTATTAAACTAAATTTATTAACGCTTAGCCTCTGACATAAGGAAATAGTTGCAACGCATCTAAAATAAGTGATGTTTTATTACTTTTAGCTAAATAAATCGCGTAAATATCACGGCTGTATTGGGGGGCACCTGACACTAAAAATAGCTTGTTTTTCCTGATATGTTCAAAGCACATTTGTTTTGGCAAATACGCGCAACCACCGGCTTCTAAGATAAAATTTAACGCGATCCTGGGTTGACTCATATTGTGTCTAACGTTCGATGTATCGCCAAAGTCTCGCATGTATTGGGTATTGATCGACTCGCCATAATCTACCATGATCATGTTCTCTAGCGCCTCTTTATTGGCCGCAGCATCGGTTGAAACTAGCTGTAGTGGCACAGTGCTGACCTTCTCGGTAACGATATCTTCGATGTAGGGCGGCTCGAATAAAAAGGCGATATCAACCAGTCGACTCGCCACTTGTTTTCTCAGCTCTAGCGGTGAATAGGTGTTCGTAGATAAATGCACATCGTCGAGGTTTCGGTGAATTTTTTGCAGCCAATCTTGTAAAACAATATCCCAAATTGACATCATAGAGCCAACAAAAAGTTGGCTCGCGTTGCCTTCAGGAATACCAACATCTTGTTTTAGTTTTTGCCACATCAACAGCATCTCATTGGCGTGTTTAACTAGGCGATGGCCTTCAGCCGTCAATTTTAAACGCTTGTGTGAACGGTCAAAAAGTAGCACGCCTAATTGATCTTCCAATAGTTTGATACGGCTACTGACCGCTGCTTGGGTAATAAATAAATTTTCGGCCGCCACTCTAAAATGTAGCGTTTGGTTAACCTCTAAAAATGTCGTCAGTAGTTCAATTTTCATAGTCGCCGTCCGATAAAAATATTTTATCAAACAGTGTATTTTATTTCGTTTTTCTTTTCATGTTTTTTTTACTAAATTTCGCTTTAACAAATGTGAGGAGCAGACCATGAAAATTGCCATTTTATCTCGAAACGAAAACTTATACTCAACACGTCGCCTAAAAGAAGCCTGTGAACAGCGCGGTCATGAAGTCGATATTATTGATACTTTACATTGCTATATGGATATCACCAGTAGCCGTCCCGCGGTACGTTATCACGGTGAAGAATTGCCAAAGTACGACGCGATAATTCCAAGAATTGGCGCCTCAATTACCTATTACGGTACGGCGGTTGCACGACAATTTGAAATGATGAGCACCTTTAATGTTAACGAGTCTGTTGCCATTAGTCGTTCTCGCGACAAATTGCGTTCATTGCAGTTGTTATCACGTAAGGGCATTGGCTTACCCAGAACAGGATTTGCCAGCAAGCCCGATAATATTAAAGATTTGATCAAAAATGTCGGTGGTGCGCCCTTGGTTATTAAGTTACTTGAAGGCACACAAGGTATCGGTGTGGTGTTAGCTGATACCGCAAAAGCCGCGGAAAGTATTATTGAAGCGTTTATGGGCCTAAAAGCCAATATTTTGGTGCAAGAGTTTGTTAAAGAAGCCGGTGGCGCTGATATTCGTTGCTTAATTGTTGGCGGCCGTGTTGTGGCTGCTATGAAACGCCAAGGCGCTGAAGGTGAGTTTCGTTCAAACTTACATCGTGGCGGCAGTGCTGAATTAGTCAAACTAACTAAAGAAGAGCGCGCAACCGCAATAAATGCCGCTAAAGCTATGGGGCTTAACTTTTGTGGTGTTGATTTACTGCGCTCACATAGCGGTCCTATGGTGATGGAAGTAAATTCTTCGCCGGGTTTAGAGGGCATTGAAAAGGCCACAGGTTTTGATGTTGCTAGCCAGTTGATTGAGTTTATTGAAAAAAATGCTAAACCTGCGGGTAATCGCACCCGCGGCAAAGGCTAAAAGATTTTGCTACATTTAATGAAATAGGAATATAAAAATGCCTGTAAAACCAAGCACGTTACAGATAGGCGAGCATGTGATATTGCCAGGAGAGTCGAAAAAAATCGATTTGCCCGTTGCCAAGTTGTATACCGACTCAGATGTCTATTTACCGGTTCATATTGTTCGCGGTAAAAAAGCCGGACCGACAATTTTTGTCAGTGCGGCGGTGCATGGCGATGAATTAAATGGTATTGAAATTATCCGTCGTTTGATCAATTTGAAGGGCTTTAAAATTTCATCAGGCACTTTAATTGCGGTACCTATGGTCAATGTTTATGGTGTGGTCAATCAAAGTCGCTATATGCCCGATAGACGAGATTTAAATCGCTGCTTTCCGGGCTCATCAAAAGGCTCGTTGGCCGGGCGCGTGGCAAATATCTTTTTAAAAGAAATTGTCAGCCATTGTGACTACGGGATTGATCTACATACTGGCGCTATTCATCGCTCGAATTTGCCACAAATAAGAGCCGATTTATCAGACATTGAAACCTTGGCATTAGCAAAAGTATTTGGCGCGCCAGTTATTTTACATTCAAATATTATTGATGGTTCGCTACGCGACGCCGCGGTAAAAAGTGATACTAAGGTGTTGTTGTATGAAGCGGGTGAAGCATTGCGATTTGATGAATTTTCTATTCGTGCCGGTATACAAGGCATAGTGAATATTTTACGTCATTTACATATGATGCCTAAGCGGCGAGTGAGTAAAAAAATATCGGAATTGTTTATTGCCCATAACAGTGGCTGGGTACGCGCAAATGCCAGCGGTATAGTTACGCATTATTTTGAATTGGGCGATCAAGTCAAAACAGGTGAAACCTTAGCCAGTATTGGGAGTCCCTATGGTGAACCGTTAGGCGATGTTGTCGCTTTAAAAGGCGGTATTATTATTGGTAAACAAAATATCCCATTAGTGCAAGAAGGAGAGGCGATGTATCACATTGCATTTTTTAAAGAGGATGATGAGCAAATCGCCGAACATATTGAGAATATTGAAGAACATTTAGGGTCTGTTGAGCAAACCTTAGTGTTAAATGCTGAAAGTAGTAAAGCCTATTTGTAAAAAATTAGTATGACTAAGTGAGCAAGAAAATGATGAATAACAGAATTATTATTGGCCATATCGAAAATATTGCATTACCCGAGTTGGCAATTGATCAGCTAACTGTGCGCGTAGACACTGGCGCACAAACATCGTCGCTACATGTTGATAATATTGAGCGCATCAACATAGACAATAAGCCGGCGGTGGCTTTTGATATTCACCCTGAAATACACAATGTTGAAAAAATTGTTCGTTGTAAGGCGCTGCTACATGACGTGCGAAAAATAAAATCGTCTAACGGTATTAGCGAGCAACGTTACGTGATTAAAACCAATGCGGTTATCGGCAAACATCACTGGCCGATTGAAATTACCTTAACCGATCGCTCTGACATGACCTATTTAATGTTGCTTGGGCGACAAGCCCTTAGTGAACATTTTTATATCGACGCAGCAAGCGCCTTTATTGCCACCCAAGGCGAGGAGTTGTAACTATGATCGAACAAATTAAAACTTGGTTAAATTATTCCATTTTTACCTTTAACGAGCGCGCGGTTACGGTACTTGAAGTGCTCGCCGTGCCCATTGGGCTAGTACTTAGTATCTGGCTGGCGAAATTTTTAATTGGCAGCTTTGCTAATCGCCTCAAAGCAAAGAAAAAAGACCCAAACATAGTGCACTTAATTGAACGCATATTATATGTTATTGCCTTGGCGGTTATTTTTATGACCATGCTGTCAATGTTGAAAGTACCAATTACCGCGTTTGCTTTTTTGTCGGGTGCTATTGCCATTGGCTTTGGTTTTGGCGCACAAAATATTATTAATAATTTTATCAGTGGTTGGATTTTAATTGGCGAAAAGCCCATTCGTATTGGTGACTTTTTAGAAGTAGAAGGTGTTAAGGGCATAGTTGAAGAAATTAACACGCGTTCAACGCGCGTACGACGTGTTGACGGTGTGCATATGCTTATTCCAAATAGCAAGTTGTTAGAAAACACCGTAACTAATTGGACACTCAGAGATAAACTTGTGCGCGGTACGGTACAGGTTGGCGTGCAATATGGCAGTGATTGCGATCAAGTGGCGAACATTATGCTAACCCTAGCTAAAGCTCAACCGGAAGTACTTAACGAGCCACCGGCGGCGGTGTTTTTTCAAGACTTTGGTGATAATGCGCTGATGTTTGAAGTTTACTTTTGGATAAATTCGCAAGTTGAAGGCGGCTTACGCTTAGTGGCTAGCGATATAAGATTTGCCCTCAATAGAGAGTTTCAGCAAGAAAATATTGTTGTGGCTTATCCGCAACGCGATATTCATTTAGACGGCGAGATCAAACTCAAAAGGCATTAATCGCAAAAGCTTTCCCGCCTTTAACATGCGCTAAAGGCGGGGGCGTGAAAGCTATTTACCGCGTATGAATTATAAGAATTTTAAGCGTCGAAATAATAAAAACTCTAATAAGCCGATAACGCTTAATAAGCCACAAAACCAGTAAAATGCTGAGCTGTTATCAACCCCAGGCATGCCACCAATATTAATACCAAAAAGCCCAGTAAGAAATCCTAACGGGAGAAATATGCCAGCAATAATCGACAGAATATAGGTGTTGCGGTTCATCAGTTCTGTATTACATTGATTAATTCTCGCGTTGATGACGTCGATTTGCGCAATGTAAAAGTCAATAGACTCAACAATACGACTGAGCACGTCAACTTGGTTGGCTAACGCGACGCTATATGGTGAAAAGTTAGCGATATTTGCTTTACTCACCGCGCTTAGGGCATGAATTTGTGGCTTTAAAAAGCGATTTAATTTCAACATTTTTTTGTGCATAGCACTGATGTCGGCAATTTGCTCTTTATCGAATTGGTCGCTGTCTTGGCCGTCAATAAAGTCCTCTGTCGGCTCCAATACGTCTTCAATATAGGCATTGATTTGACTGAAAATTTCAATAATTAATGCCGCGACGTCTTCTGGCCCCTGGCCCTTTTGTAATTGCTGTAAAACCGATGCGATGGCTTTTGAATGTTGCGCATTACAGGTAATAAGACGATCAGGCGTGTATAACATGCGGATGGTGAGCATATCATCAGGCGCTTTACCTTTGTTTAAGTTAACACCGCGCAATATTAATAAAAAACTATCACTGCCAAAACGTTGGAATCTTGGCCGGGTATCGGTTGCCAGTAATGATTCAATAATGGACTCGTCAATGCTATTGGCCGTCAGCCATTGACTAAAAGCCTGGTTGGTACGATCGCAATGCAACCAAACTGCGCTTTCTGTAAGTTCATCGGCGTTAACTAAGTTGGTGGACAGTGGACCATTGATTTGCCAAGCATCAATTATAAATGTATTTTCTTTCATAATTATTTACCGAGTTAATTTATGATAAAGCCGTGTGATAGCACTAACTTTATACTAGCTAACAAAGACTTGCCATGACTAAAGTTCTGCGTAGCGGTGACTGACTTGGGTGATAAATATTATCTCCATGGCTTGATATTTTATGCTCTCATACCAAAGTCATAATAAACCTTACTCAGTTAACTACCCTATGTTGTCTTATTTTTTACCTTTATTTATCGGCGCTGTGCTTATTGGCTACCTTGCGGGTAAGCCATATTGGCAACAACACAAGCGCTCGCTAATTAAGCGCAAGCCGTTTAAAAAGCCGTGGCGAAAAATTATTCAGCAAAGAATGCCATATTTTCGAAAAATGCCGGCTGACCTTCAATTGCAATTAAAACAGCATATTCAGGTGTTTTTGGCAGAAAAAGACTTTGTCGGTTGTAACGGCGTGGTGATCACCGATGAAATAAAAATCACCATAGCAGCACAAGCTTGTTTATTATTGTTAAATCGTAAAACCGATTACTACCCCAAACTGAGAACAATTTTGGTTTACCCAAGCGCCTTCGTGAAACAGCAGCAACAGCGTAATGCGGACGGTGTACAGTTTTCTCAAAAAGTGGTGTTAGCTGGCGAGTCTTGGGACTTTGGTAAAGTGGTACTGTCGTGGCAAGATACCGTTGAGGGCGCAAAAATACCCGATGATGGTCGTAATGTGGTGATCCATGAGTTTGCCCACCAACTGGATCAAGAAAATGGCCCCGCCAATGGCGCACCTATTTTAACGAGCCAGCAAAGCTATCAGTGTTGGTCTGAAGTGTTTTCAAAACAATTTTCCGTATTGCAACAGCAAGCTAAACACGGCGCGCCATCATTATTTGATTATTACGGTGCGACTAATCCGGCGGAATTTTTTGCTGTAGCCAGTGAAGTGTTTTTTGAGCAATCAGCCCAGTTAGCGCGCGAGTACCCCAAGCTTTATCAGCAGCTTACTCAGTATTATAGGGTTGACCCCTTGTTATGGTGATATGGTTCCTTGCAATGGCTCCTTGTAAAGTGGCTCTAAAGTACAAATAAAGCTTTGGCTCTGAAAAACCATCAGGCAAAAAAAAGCGTTTACTTGAGTTAAGTAAACGCACACTAAAAATATCAAAGGAAAAACAATAAACACTGAGGGAGAGTCAGTTTCTTATCTATAAGAGTATCGGCAGCAGTGAAAGTTCCTTAACGACGTATTTGTGTTAAATTTTATTTTTATCGACACGATATATAATGTTTTTGTGTAATTTACGCCTTGCAAACATGACTTTAGGGGTGTTTATCTCACGCTAACGTGCTTTAATATTCGCCAGAACAAATCAAACCTTTACGATATTGTGGCAATGACTCAACAGACATTAGTACTCACCGAAGCGGTGAATAAATTGCTCGATAGTTGTGACTTGCCGGCAGCGTTAACCATTGAGCATTGTGCTGAGGCATTAGCCATGAGTATGACCTCATTTCGCCGCAAGCTTAGCCAAGAAGAAACCAGCTTTAAGTTGATCCAACAAAAGTTTTTAAATGCACTTTGTGTGCAAGCGTTATTGACCAAACACGCTAATATTGATGAGCTTGCCATTAAGCTAGGTTATTCAGAACGCGCTACTTTTGAGCGCGCTTTTCGACAAAAATTCGGCATTACTGCATCAAAGTTTCGAGAGTTATCACTGGTGGGCAGCGCTGAGGATAGTTACCTAAAACTAACTGAAATCGCAGAAAATATTGCCCCGATGCCAGAAAGTTGCCGGCATCTAATCGAAGAAAAAGATAAGGGTAATTTAGATTTAGAGCGTGTGGTTGCAATCGTTAGCCAAGATGTCATTTTTTCTGGTCGCTTAATGGGACAGGCGAGCAAAGCAATATACGGCAGAACACCTAAGGATTTAGCCGAAGCGATCAGTCGTAATTTGGGCATCACCACTGTGGTTAATTTTGCCCTTGTATATGCCATGAAAGACGCATTGCAGCACCATGTTGATGAAAATATTATTGCCCAGTACTCTCAGGCGTTTTTGCGGGCAGCGAAATTGTTTTCTTGTATACGTAAAACTTTAAAAAATAAAATTAAATTTGATGTAGCCATCACAGAGCAAGTGCTAGCGTTTGCGCTATTGGGAATATTTTTACTCAGCCATAAAACAGCGTTTAAACATCAGCTGATGCGTCATTCGCTAAACGGTATTGATGATTTACACGCGTTGAATCGCCATATTAAGGCGACGATGGGGATCAGTATTTATTCAGCATCTTCATTGATGTTGTCGCTGTGGCATATCGACGCCAACGTTGTAAAGCAGTTGCAACATTTGGACAAAGTGAGTTTAGGGCAAAATAAAAGTAGTGCACAAGATGAAGTGGTTATGTTTATGCTGTCTTGTTTGTATTGCAGTGCGTCACAGCATAGTGATTATCAGGCTTTGCAAGCTAACGCTAAGCTGTTACAGATGAGTAATTTTGATGATTTACAGGCAATTTTAACCATAGGTTAATAACAAAAAAAGCACTTTCTCAGCGGCTAATATTCGCTATTAGCGTGTACTGAGAAAGCGTTAAGGGGTAAATATTCTTCAAGTTAAAGCTATTGTCTAGCCTTTTTGCATCCACTTGCGTTGACGCGCCAATAGCAAGCCCAAACCGATAGCAAACATCACCAACATTGAAGGCTCAGGTACTGAGGTTGTTTGCTTTAACGAAACATTATCGATTAATCCGCCTAAGGTATTTTGCATACCATATGAGCCAAAGCTTAAATTCATCGATTCAGCTTGCGCGGTAAAGGTTACCGACTGCAGGGCCCAATCAGGCATTAAACCACTGGTACTTTCACTGCTAAAGTCTGCCAACATACTGTTGTTAAAGTTAAGCGCAGCGTCATACCAAAATACATTAATACCGTTATCATTTAAGACATTGGTACGAGGCTTATAATAAAACTCTAATAAATAATCACTACCGACACTAAGCGAATTTAGGGTTTGGGTCATTACCGTATTTGAGGCGCCAAGGTTTAAGTAGGAGTCTAATTCAACATGGTGTGCGCCATCTTGCGAGCTAGTAACAACATTTTGTTGTAGTTCAATGCCGCTACCGCTGCTTGTTGTCCATCCGGGTAATTTGTAGAAAACGTCCCAAGTACTATTGCGAGTGCCGTAGTCTTGTAGGGCGATATTTTTAACCACACCATAGGCGGCTGAGTTATCAGCAAAAGTAAGTTGCTCAAAACTGCCATTGGTAATTAATGAGCCATTTGCTAAGGCACTAAACGCCATTAATGAAGCTGATAAAGCTATTTTATTAATAAATTTAACCATGTGAACCTCGCCTACTTGTGCTAACTGATGAAGCAAAGTTTACTTAAGCGTCGGCATGAAAAATATGGCTAAACTGTCCAAATTTTCATTGGACGGTAAAAATATAAGGTATTTACTTCATTAGCTTGCTATCAGCTAACTCGGCTGTGGCGAGGTGTGAGCGGTGAGCGCTTTCGGCAAACGTTTAGCAAACTCTCGGCGTAATAAAACAAAACTTAATGAGGCTTGCAGGCATACCGTTGCCACCGAAATATACCAAAGTTGGTCGATATGAAAGTCACTTTGCTGTGATAACCAAAGCGCGGGGAATATAAACACCGTTAAACGAGTTGCTGTGCTCAATAATGCCGGCCAAGTATTCCCCAGCGATTGAAACATGCCGGAGCAAGTAAAAACCAGCCCTGAAGGGACAAAGTTCCAACAGATAATGCTTAAAAATGTCGCACTGATCACTATCACTTGCTTGTCGTTTGAAAAACCTTGTAATAATAACTCTGCTTGCCATAAGCACACTAAGGTCAGTAGCGCCATTAACGAACAGGTCATCATGGCCGACCACTTAAAGGTTGCTCTAACGCGCGAGTAATTTTTGGCGCCAAAGTTTTGCCCGGCAATAGCGGGGGCGGCAAAGGCAATCGCCATCGCCGGTAGAAATAACGACTGCATTACGCGTGAACCTAAGCCGAATGCTGCTTGCGCGTCTGGGCCAAACTGTTGAATAAGCCAATAAATACTTGCCATATACAAAAACATTAAAAAGAATTCACCACCGGCAGGCAAGCCTATCGTGAGTAATTTTTTTAGACACTGAGTGTCAAGGCGCCACAGAGAGAAGTTTACCTGCACGTATTTTTCTCTGCTTTTAAAGTAATACACCAATAACATGACCGCAAAAACCACGGAAATAGAGCTTGCTAGCCCCGCGCCCGCTATACCCATTGCATAACCTGTGCCCCATCCCGAAATTAAAATGGGCGACAACGCAATATTAAGCACAGTAGACAACATTTGGATCACCATAGTCGGCTTAACAATACCAGTACCGCGCAGCGCTGCGCTGATTGACACCATTAAAAATTGCAAGGCCATACAGGGGATAAACCAATGTAAATAATTTAAGCCCATGGTGACAGTTTCAGCATCTTGAGAAACAATATTAAGATAGCTATCAGCGCCGATATAGCCGATAACACATACCACAACGCCTATCACACTGGAGAGCATCATGGATTGATTAAAGGTGTTATTGGCATCGGATTGGTTTTTTGCGCCAACGGCATGGGAGATAAGTGTGGCGGTACCGATATTAATAATTTGGGTTAAGGCAAAAATTAGAAACATGGCATTGCCGGCTAAACTTAAGCCCGCTAAAGCACTGGCGCCTAACTTGCCGACAAAATAAAGATCCACCAGAAAATACATGGTTTGCACAAACATACCTATCATCATCGGCAACGCCATGGCGATTAAGTGTTTAGGTATTGAGCCTTGAGTCAGATCTTTCATGTAGTTGAAACCTATATAAAACAGTAAAAATTAGCCACTGGTTAGCCGTTGCTTGAGGGCGAGTAGCATAGCCTATTCTTATCAGGTTTACATGCCGGTAATAACTATATTTTTATCCAGATTGTCGGGGGAGGTTAGCTAGCGTTTAAGATGGGAATTCTTAAGGTTTCTCGTTTTAAAATATTTTCCGCCACGTCAATCGGCACTTGATAAAATTCGTTAACGTAAGCTTTAGCGTTTAATGCTTTGCTAATTTGTTTTTTTACTTGGCACGGGTTGGTGCATTTTAATGAAAATTTTAGCGTATATTCACCGGGAGTTTTAGCTGATAAAGCAATGGCGTGTTCAACGGGGTCTAACGGCGTGCAGCCAATTTTTACCACATCACTAAAAAAAGAATGTGTCATGACATAAACATTGCCATAGGCAAGGCCTTGATTATTTGCTTCTTGTTCGCTCTTTTCCATAAGATAAATAATCCCAATTTGAATAATTAAACGCGGTAATTATACCAGAGATCACCTTTTTAACGATAGCTATACTTTGGTCTTACTCGTCAATCTAGCAAGTAAACTCGAGCTGCATGGCGTTAACAATTAATGCTATAATCGCGGCAAATTTTAAAGGTGTGATTATCGTCTTTAAATACTGTCCCTATTGCCTTAAAGAGAACCTTAATGTCATTTTCCCAACTTGGATTGTCCGCGCCGATTGTAAAAGCCTTATCTGATTTAGCTTATGCTAAACCGACTGAAGTGCAGCAACAGGCAATACCGGTAATTTTATCGGGCAAAGATATTATTGCCGCCGCGCAAACCGGTACCGGCAAAACCGCCAGTTTTGTTTTACCTTTGTTAGAAAAACTAAGTGCCAGTGCCAGTGACAATGACGAAACGCGTAATTTACGTGGTAAACGCGTACGGGTGCTAATTTTAACGCCAACCCGCGAGCTGGCCATTCAAGTTGAAGCGAGTATTGCCCAGTACGCAAAGTACTTAAATTTAAGCTCAATGGCGATGGTGGGCGGCACAGAAATAGAGCCGCAAAAGCAACGCTTGATCTGGGGTATTGATATCTTGGTAGCAACCCCAGGTCGTTTGCTGGATATGGCACATCAACGGGCAGTGTATTTTGACCAACTAGACGCGTTTGTACTTGATGAAGCCGATAGAATGTTAGATATGGGCTTTATTGATGACATCAATAAAATTATTGAACGCTTGCCTGAACAGCGTCAAAACTTACTTTTTTCCGCCACTATTTCAGATGATGTTAGAGCGCTAGCCAAACGAACCATTCATCATACCACTGAAATTTTGTTGGCTAAAAACACTGCCTCTAAGCCCAAAATATCACAGTGGTTAGTGACGGTAGATAAAACCAACAAATCTGCCTTGCTGAGCTATTTAATTAAACAGCAACAGTGGCAGCAGGCGCTAATTTTTATTGAAACCAAACATGGCGCGGCAAAACTGGTTAGTCAACTCGAAAAGCGCGGCATTAAGGCCGAGTCAATTCACAGCGGCCGTACGCAAGCGATACGCGAACAAATTTTAAATGACTTTAAAGCCGGAAAAATCAACTTTCTTGTTGCTACTGGTATTGCTGCCCGTGGTATTGATATTGGCGAGCTTGCACGTGTAGTCAATTATGACTTACCCGACAAAGCCGATGACTACATTCATCGTATCGGTCGAACAGGTCGTGCCGGTAAAAGTGGTGAAGCAGTGGCATTTGTTGCCAAAGACAACTTTAGAAACCTGTGCGCGATTGAAAGCCGCTTAGGACATGTGATTGAACGTCGCGAGTTTGCAGAGTTTCCGGTTAAAAAAGTTGTGCCGGTTTCTATTTTAAATTATGTACCTAAGCACAAGCGCGATTAAATCGCCGATATAATGCTAGAATAGCGTGAACCCAGCGCCAAACTAATAAATAAGCTAATAAATAAATTAACAAATAAACCACGAAACATAGGAAATTTAATGAACCCGATTATTGCTATTTTAAAAGAACATAATATCAGCGATGAACAAACTAAAGCGGTATTTCAAGCCCTAACTGAGAACCCATTAATGGCGATGGCCACAGTGCAACAATTAGGCATTCCTCAAGAAAAGCTACAAGCCATGATGATGATGTTAATGCAAAACCCCGCATTAATTAAAGAGGCGGTAGACGAGCTAGGACTCGACTTTAGTAAAGTTGAAGCGGCGAAAGCGGTTTTAAATAAGTAAATAAATAGCTAAGCTTACAGTGTGGGAGGCGTTAACCTCCCACAGTTATCTTATCTGCAACGCTATATTAAGTTATGGCGTTTCTACGCGAATAGTCGCCTTAACAATTCTCACGGCCTTTTTAGTACGACCCGAACGACTGCCTAATTTTTCAATCGCCGTTAAGGTAGTATCTAATCCGTCAACCACTTCACCAAATATAGTGTGTTTACCATCTAACCAAGGTGTGGCCTTAAAGGTAATAAAAAACTGGCTACCGTCGGTATTGGGGCCTGAGTTGGCCATGCTGAGCAAGCCCGGTTTATCATGGCGTAAGCTTGCGTCAAACTCTCCTGCATATTTATAACCGGGGTTGCCGCTACCATTACCTAATGGATCGCCACCTTGTGCCATAAATTGCGAGATCACCCGATGAAAAACCAAGTCATCATAAAAGCCAAGTTGAGTTAAATAGATAGTGCTAGTGGCGTGCATTGGCGCAGAATCGGGCAATAATTTAACCACTAACTTGCCTTCTGTGGTTTCTAAATCCCAAAAATATTGCGCTTCAGGGTTAAAGGCTACCACGTCAGGTTTTGTTAACTGGGTTTTCCAGTCCGTTTGGCTTTTATCTATTTTTTGCTTTTCTATATAGGCATTTACCGCATTCACGGCGGGATCAGGACTAAAACAACCGGTTAATGCGATTAATAGCAGACTGACGAGATAAGTTTTTAGTGATGAAAAGTGGCTGTTCAGCATACGAATTCCTATAAAAATTCTTTTATAACGCTTTTAAAAGTTAAGGCGATGTTAAATATGATGTCAGCTTTATAGCATAGATGTTGCGGATAAAAAATAGCTTTTATTGTCAGAATAAAGCCCTTGCTGCACTACTTAGCATTTGCTTTTATGGTGTTTTTTAGCGCACACTTAAGTTTAAATGAATCAATGTATTAGCATTGCACTTAACACTGCTCTTACGTTGCAAATGGCGAGTTAATTTATACGGGGTTGTGAATATGACTAAAACGACGGTAGGCTTTTTCAGTGTTTTGTTGTTATTTATATCATTGTCACTGCTAGCGCTAAACACTCAAGCGGCAGAAAAAAATATCCCAGAGCCGCTAACACCTTGGCTACCTTGGGTTATGGAGGGTAATGAGCATTACACTTGCCCGTTTATTAATCGCACAACCTTTGCTACACAACAAAATCATATTTGTGCGTGGCCGAGTATACTGTCATTGCAGGTAAAAAATAGCACTGCAACCTTTCAACAGTCTTGGCAAGTACTAGCATCTAGTATTATCCCGTTGCCAGGTAACGCAGAGCATTGGCCACTATCGGTTAAAGTAAACCTTGGCTCCGTGCCGGTCATCGTACACCAAGGCAAACCCGCCGTTGAACTTAAAAAAGGCTCATACTTAATTACCGGACAATTTAATTGGTCGAAAATCCCTCAGAGTATTGCCATACCTAACCAATATGCCTTTGTTAAAATGTCGATTAACGGTCGCAATATCGCCTTTCCTAAAGTCGAGCGTAATGAATTATGGTTACAAAAGTTAGCACCTGCACAAACTGAAGCCGAACCTGCTGAGCATGATGCTATTGATCTTGCGGTGGCGCGGCGCGTGGTCGACGGTAGTTATTTGCAGTTTGATACCTATTTAGCGCTAAATGTTTCAGGAAAAATGCGCGAAGTTATTCTCGGCAAAGCACTACCTAAAGACGTTGAGCTTACGGGCATAGAGTCGAAACTACCGGCATTTTTAGATGCAGACGGTTTATTGCACGTAAAAGTTAAGCCGGGTAATTGGCAAATATTAGTGCGTGGTTATGCGAAAAAAACCTTGTTGCAATGGCAAAGACCTGCCCAATCGCACCTTTGGCCAAAAGACGAAATTTGGTTATTTAAAGGCGATGAACGTCAACGTATTGGTAAGCTAAGTGGCGCGCCAATGATCGATAACAGCCAAGCACAAATGCCTAAGGCATGGCAGCAATTGCCGAGTTATTTGCTCAGTGACAGCGATGTACTGAGTTATGACATTCAACACCGCGGCAAGCCACTGCATATTGAAAACCAATTACGCTTAAAGCGCACGTTATGGCTTGGTTTTGATAACGCCGGTTATACCTTTAGCGATCATATTAGTGGCTCGATGATCGACAATTGGCGTTTAAGCATGAAAGCGCCTTATATTTTAGAGTCGGCTGACGATCAAGATGGCTCAGTGTTAATTACCACTGAAGCGGCGGATGAGCGTGGGCTGGAAAATCGTTATCCGGGCGTTAATATTAACGCCCGTGGTGTATTTCCAGCAGATAGTCACATCGCTATTAGTGGTTGGCAAAGCCATTTTGAAACGGTGTCGTTAACCTTAAACTTACCGCCGGGCCACAAGTTATTAGCCGTTCTTGGCGCCGATTCGGTATCAAGCAGTTGGTGGGGCAATTGGAGTATTTGGGCGAGCTTTATCGTCTTACTCAGCGCATTTGCCGCCAGTCGGCTGACTAATGTCATGATAGGGGGATTAACGGCGGTGACGTTGATTTTAATTTTTCAGGAACCTGGTGTCCCTGTTATTGCCATTGTTAATTTTATCTTAGCGATTGCGGTTAAAAAGCATCTATCATTTCAATCACTGAAAAACATTGTTAACACCTATTGGGCGATGAGTATCGCCTTTGTGGTAGGCTCAGTTTTATTTTTTAGCGCCATGCAAGTACGAACTATTATGCATCCGCAGTTAGAGTCCCGAGTGTCGACTGTTGATAGTGTTAATAAACGTAGCCAAATGGACATGGTTCGGGTTGCTGAAATGGTAAAATCACAACGAGAAAGGAAAGCATACGCGCCTCGAGCAGATGATATTGAAAAACTTGAAGTTAGCGGTAGTCGCATTAAAAAAGCTGATTTATTGATGGAGCGTTATCAAACCGACGCCTTGCTACAAGCGGGCTCGGGCATTCCAAATTGGCAATGGCAACCGTATCGCATTAACTGGCATAGCCCAGTGGCTGAAAATCAAATGTTTGATATTATTCTTTTGTCGAAAAATAGTTACCGCTTTATCAAAGCGCTAGGTGTTGTGTTATTGCTACTCTGGCTGGGGTTGATATTAAAAGACCGCCTTGATGTTAACTTGAATAAGTTTCGCGGGCAGGCATTGATGGGGCTATTGGCGCTTTGTTTATTATCGCCGAGCTATTCGGCTAAGGTAGAAGCGGCTGAATTCCCTTCTCAAGCATTGCTCGAAGAGTTAAGGCAGCGGTTGCTAACACCACCCGATTGTGCGCCGGAATGTGCGGTAATTAACCAGTTAACCTTGAAGGTGACAGAACAATCACTAGCCTTGACCTTAGCGGTGCATGCCAATGCCGATACCGCGATTGCCTTACCGCGCTCTGAGTTTTGGCGGCCGGAAAAGTTAACCTTAGATGGCGCGCCCGTTAACAGCTTATTGCAACGCAACGGCTGGGTGTATTTGCCGGTGGCCAAAAGTATTTCAACATTTACCTTGGTTGGTCAAATAGCGCCGGTTGAGCGCTTTGAGCTAGAATTTAAAGATAAACCGCAACATCTCAAGCTGCAGGGCAACCAATCATGGCAAGTGGTGGGTAAACGGGCCAATAGGTTGGCAGGTAATACCTTAGCCTTTATTGCCACCGCGCAACCGAAACGCATCACTAACAATGCCACGAGCGGTAAAACTAGCGCGCCTTCAACCCGTTATAATAAACAGCCATTTGTCAAAGTGACGCGAGAATTATCTATCGACCAATTGTGGACACTGCGCACCACAGTTAAACGCATTGCACCCAGTTCGGGCTCGATTAATATTGCCATACCTACGTTAAGCGGCGAGCAAATTATTAGTGCCGATGTTATGGCGAAAAATAATCAAGTTGAGGTGACACTACCGGCGGGGAAAAATAGTGTTAGCTGGCAATCAAGGGTTAAAAAACAGCCATTAATGTCATTGCATGCCAATGAAAACTTACCCTTAATTGAACAGTGGCAAGTAATTGTTAGTCCGTCATGGCATGCAAAGTTGAGCGGTTTGCCTATGGTATTGGGCGTACAAGCCAATGATGATTATTTCTCTTACTTATTTTACCCGTACCCTGGCGAAACCTTAGATATTGCCACAAGCAGGCCGAGTGCCGTAAAAGGCGCGGTTTTAGCTATTGACAGTGTTAAGCTTGATATTGAGCAGGGGACGCGCGCGGCTAAATTGAATTTGTCGTTTGATTATCGCAGTACCCGCGGTGGCGAGCATAGCATTACCTTGCCAAGTGACTTTCAATTAAAAGAAATTAGAACCGATAATAAGGTGATTAACTTGCAGCCAGAGCAAGGTCAGCTAGCGATACCTATTTTACCGGGTAAGCACCATGTGCAAGTGACTATGCGAGCGAGCCGTGAAAATGAGTTGTGGTTAACTGCTCCCAGCATCAACTTAAATGCACCGGTCAGTAATATCACCACTGTCATTGATTTAACTCAACAACGTTGGATATTGTCGGCAAATGGCCCCGTGCTTGGGCCGGCGGTACTGTATTGGGGCGAATTTGTGGCCTTTATGTTGTTAGCGATATTGGTGGCACGCGTGCCATTTTCACCATTAACGCGTTTAAGTTGGTTAGTATTAGGTTTTGGTTTAAGTTTGAATAATTGGGGTATATTAATGCTGGTGGCGCTGTGGTTTGCCTCACTTACCGCCAGCACCTATCGCCCGAAAGATATCAATAGGCTTGGGTTTAATTTCTCACAGTTAGTCCTTTATGGCCTGTCGATAATTACCGTACTTTCGCTGTTGGCGGTTATTCCAACGAGTTTATTAAGTACCCCTAATATGGGCATTACCGGCAATTACTCTTATGGCAATCATTTGCAATGGTTTGCTGATAAGTCTGATGGCGCGTTACCCCCAATATCTGTGCTCAGTATTCCAATCTTATTTTATAAAGGTCTAATGTTAACTTGGGTGATCTGGTTAAGTTTTAACAGTTTAAATTGGATAAAATGGGCATGGGAAAAACTAGGACAACAAGGCTATTGGCGCTCTAAAACGCAAGATACTTTGCTAGAAAATCCGCTAGAAAAGCCAATAACGACGGACCATAAGACGGAAAACAACAAGGAAACCAGTAAGGGAAAAAATGGAAAATCAGATGACAAACCAAATGACAATGAGTAATGAAAATTATGTTGGCTTTAAGGCTCGGCTCTTGGCAAGTATTTTAGATACACTGATCTTAATGATGATCACCGCGCCACTGTTATATCTATTTTATGGCGGAGCGTATTTTGTTTCAGAGGATAGCTTGCACGGCTTAGCGGATTTTATCATTAGCTATATATTTCCGCTTATTGCTACCATTTTGTTCTGGGTTTATAAGTCAGCAACACCGGGTAAAATAGTATTGTCGATGAAAATTGTCGATAAAAAAACCGGCAATAAACCTAGCGTTGCCCAGTCGATCATCCGCTATATTGGTTATTATGTTTCACTCATTCCATTAGGTTTAGGCTTTTTCTGGATTATTTGGGATGACAAAAACCAAGGCTGGCACGATAAAATCGCCGGTACGCTCGTTGTTGAGGCTACTGAGTAAAGTATATGATTATTGTCGATTACCTAAATGATATCTGGCAGTTGGCGATACAAGGTGATCGGCAAGGTATTTTCTTTTTCGCCGCACTTTATACTTTGTTGTTGTTATCTTATTCGCTAATTTACCAGCTAAGGGTGCGCTCTTGGCCACAGGTTAAAGGTGAATTACTTAACGCCACGCTTGAGAGATTTGGCGCAGGCCATATTGTTAAAGCAGAGCAAACCTATGCCGCGTCAGCGCTATATCAATATGTTGTTGATGGTGAGCAATATCAGGGCAGCCGAATTTCTTCATGGCTGATACTGGCATCACATAATGTTACCTTTGTACTTAAAAAGCAGCTTGCCGGCATTGAGAAATACCCTGACGGTGGTGTTAAGGTATTTTTTAATCCTAAGAGTCCGAAAAAAAGTTTCTTGATCAAACCGGGTTTAATGGGGGTGGCTATTACTATTTTTTTAGCACTGGTACCGGCAGTACTTTATTTTTTTGAATATCGGCTCTCGCGCTGACTCGCCTGATCAAGTAAGCTGCGTTGACCTATTATTAGTCACACTTTTTGCTAACTTATTTTATGTCTACTAAATCAATTTTAATTACTGGCTGCTCAAGCGGCATAGGTTTACACGCAGCATTAACGCTTGATGCTCGCGGTTATCAAGTGTTTGCTACTGCTCGAAGCGAAGAAGATGTTGCCAAACTACAAGCTAAAGGCTTAACGGCTTTTCTTCTTGATTTAACCGATGAAAAAAGCATTAGCCAAACGGTTAGCCAAGTGCTTGAGCAAACCGGTGGGCGCTTAGATTATTTATTTAATAACGGCGCTTATGGGCAACCCGGGGCATTAGAAGATTTACCCACCTCGGCTTTGCGTGCACAATTTGACACTAATGTTTTTGGTTGGCATGAGTTGACCAAGCAAATTATTCCAGTGATGAAAAAGCAAGGCCATGGCCGTATTATTCAATGTAGTTCGGTATTGGGCTTTGTATCTATGGCTTATCGCGGTGCTTACAATGCCTCAAAATATGCCATTGAAGGGCTTAGTGACACCTTAAGGCTTGAATTAAAAAGCGCCAATATTGACGTGGTACTGATCGAACCTGGCCCAATAAATACCCAGTTTCGTGCCAACGCCTTGGCGGCTTTTCAAGAAAATATTGACATTGAGGCAAGCGATCACCAGCAGCAGTATCGTCAGCAAATTGAACGCTTAAGCAGTGAAACATCGAATGCCGCTTTTAGCTTGGAAGCCATCGATGTCACCCATGCCTTGATCCATGCCTTAGAAAGTAAACGCCCGAAGGTACGTTACCGCGTCACCACACCGACCAAGCTTTTTGCTTTTTTCAAGCGAATAATGCCAACGCGTTGGTTAGATTATTTATTGGCAAAAGGCTGATGTTACGCCAAACTTATTCAATAGATACGCGTTAATACTATAAAGGGCTAAGCTTATGTTGAAAAAATTACTGATTGTTATCGCAGTTATTATTGCCATACCGTTAATTGCCGCTGTTTTTGTACAAAAAAATTACCATGTTGAACGCGAAACTATCATCAATCAACCGAAACTTTTGGTGTTTAATTATATAAAAATGCTTAAAAATCAAAATGATTATGGTAAATGGGCGCAAATAGACCCCAAGATGGAAAAAAGTTATCGTGGTACTGACGGCGAAGTGGGTTTTGTTTCGGCTTGGCAGTCCGAGCACCCTGATGTCGGCACGGGTGAACAAGAGATCATCGCGATAAAAGACGGGGAACGCATTGATTTTGAATTACGCTTTATAACACCTTTTGAAGCAAACGAGCCGGCCTTTATGACCACGCAAAGCTTGTCGGCGAATCAAACCCAAGTGGTGTGGGGCTTTAGCGGCCATATGGATTATCCAATGAATATCATGTTTTTGTTTATGGATTTCGAGCAAATGATCGGTGATGATCTTCAAATCGGTTTAGATAACCTTAAGACAATTTTAGAAGCACAATAATAACGCAACGCCATCGCAGCTTATTACCCAGTGCTTTATCTGGTATTTTATTTTCCAGTAGCAAAGGTCAGTAGTAAAGGTCAGTAGTTATTGTCGAGACAGAGCAAGAAGTGATATAGCTTCTTGCTCTGTTTTCATTTAATCATTGTTTGTATTGCTATCTTGAAAGTAACGTAGGTTTAGCGTAGAAAAAGTCGATAGCAAAACGATTTTCGCCGTAAATTTATCACCTCTTTCAACTTGTTTAATCCCCGTTTTATATAAAGCAGCACAATATTCATGTCTTGCGACTGTTAACCGCCTTGCGCCATATTCTGCAACAGTTTTAGTCGTTGTTGTTCCTGAGCAGAAGGCTGATACGGCGTATCACTTAAACTCGATACGGCAAAATTTTTTATTTCATATTGATTTATCGCGCTATCGCCATACTTTGTTGGTTTTCCGGGGGCAGGCGACATACGCTCGATGGAAAACGTTGCTAAATAAAATGGCGCTTGCCTACCTTGTAATACGCTTTGATGCGCCTTTAACTCGATAGAGCTGCTGCCCTTATTAAGCTTTTCTTTACTGACGAGGTGCGCTATGGGTTGATGGTTAGCGTCAAATAAATTCGCCCGTACACGATACAACCCTTGCTCATGAGTGGTCAGGTTAGCTTGTAGCACCATATCAGCGTCTTGGTTAAATGCGGGCTCAAATCCTTCGAGTGTTGCCACGGAATCAACATATTTAAGTGCTAAAGCTAAGGTGACATTCTTGCCATTAACTTGTGCTGTTACCCTTGCTTGTAGTTGCATGGGTAAATTTCGTTCGCCGTCAAATTCTGCCAGCCATTGGCTGTCGTCTTGTGTAAAGTGTCTCGTTAGCAATATTTTACCACTAGTGGTATCAATAAGTTGTAATTGTGCACTGTCAATGTTTTCACCATTTAATGTTGCTAAAACCGGCTCTGGGTAGGTGTAACGATACTTGGATAATGTTGCGCTTATGGTGGCGCCGTTATCATCAACCGGGATGGATTGTGGATTGAAATAGTTTGGCTCTAATCGGTCAACATCATTATCGCTTAGCGGTTGAGAGTATGCGGGAAAACTCAGTTCAGCGGCATAGGCTTTTGCGACTAACGTCGCCGAATCGTTTGAGGAGATTTTTTCAGGTATTACGGCGACAGGCGATTTTTTTACAACAGGCTTTTCTGCCTGATGAATGAATTCTACGCTCTTATTTTTAACGATGATTTTATTGGCAGGCATTTGCTGACGTACCTGTGTTGCTGGCCAAAAAATCCAAACTAAAATTGCAATAATGCTCGCTGCGCTGAGATATTTTAAACGGGGAGAAGGCTTCATTTATGCTTATATTCCTTTTTAAAGGGCCGTAGCCTTTCATCTTGAAAGGTTAACAGCCCTTGGTACTTGTTTACTTAATGCGGTTATTAGTTCGGAATGGCGTCATAAATTAATGTAGACATGCTGTCGTTCGCTGAGTTTTCAACGTAGAGATATTTGCTCTTCCAAATCCACCAACCTGAGGTTTTAGTGTAAGTGTCAAAATGCACACTTTCACCCGACAATACGTTGCGTTGGCTGCTTGCTGCCGTTACTTTCCCGTCTTGTGTTGATTCAATTAATGAGCCATGGCTATACTTTTCGCCCATTAGCATTGGGTAGTGATACGGCATAAATCCTGCAACCGCATTACGCTGATTGGCCACTTTACCATTGAAATCTACTTGCGAACTACAGCTACCATAGTTGCCTTGGCGATTGCCACCACATGACGAGTGGCTACCGACAACACCGTCATCATTACCTTGAATAAATGGGCTAGTAACCCCTAAGTACTCGCTGGCATCACCAACAAAACGTAAGCGAGGAATGCGGGCATCAGGCAATGGAGCAAGTTGTCTGGCATTATTCACTTTTAAGTCATGCAATACGCCCATTTCATCACCCAAGTCACCACCAAGCCAAGCTTCGAGTGCCGCTTCGATAATAAAGCTCCATGTTTCAGTGCCTTGGGCAACACTGACAGCTAAATCGGCCAGTTCGCTACCACCACCGGCACCGGCAATATCAAAGGTTGCAACAATATTGAGTGGCGCTAAGCCAGCATTTTCCAACCAAGTTTCTTGATTATCAATAATATAGCGAGCGACTAAATCACCAGTTGAATGAGTAACAAAGATACAGCCGGGATCGCAAAAATTACTTTCAGAAAATGCTTTGAGTTTTGGCCAAAGGTAGTCTGTTGCTATTTTACCTTCAATACGCTCATATGACGGCCAGTCAATGCGCGCGTCACTGAGGTTATCCCAGTAGCCTTGCCAGTAGTTTTGACCGCTAGCGGTTACATCTCCGTCGGATATTAACTGTTGTGGCTGAAAGCCGTGAATAAGTACAATTTTGTGTTCTTTGCTGTATGCTGCCGTTGAGCACAGCGATAGGCCGAGGGCTGCGATAGCAGCTACGCTTTTGATTTTATTCATATTGTCCCCAATTATTTTTATAATTATTTTTACGTCGTATTTTTATTATGTGTTTTTACTGAACGGACGTACGATCAGCAATGTCGATAATAGATGACAGTTCGTCTATTTTTAAAGCAGCTAACTATTTATATGCTAAATAGTGAAAATAAACAGAGATTATGATGGTTATTCTATTATGTTAATAAAAATTGTTGGAAGTGACGCTGGGCTTGCGGTGGCAACAGATTTTGCTAAAAACATCTTAAGCCTTAACTTTTAAAGAAAAAAATTATAAAAAACGATTTATGCTTTTCGTTAGTAAGCCGATAACAAAGGGTAATTTATTAAAGTACTTTTTGTCGTGACTGAATCCTCTTTACATTTTTCTAGTGCGATTTATAATCGCGACGCCAATTTATTTTCTTGAAATATTATTGTGCAAGCATATCGCAGTTTATTCAGTTCAGAGGTGTCTATGTCGAAACTACCATTGACCATAAAGCAAAAAATAGTAATGGGGTTTAGTACGATAGGGATTTTATTAGTTGCAGGGAGCATCTTTTTTTATAGTTCATTAACACAAATCCGTCAGGCTAATAGTAATGTTGAGCTATTAGCGGTGCCTGTACAAAAACAAAGTAATGCGCTGCAAATTAAGTTGCTCAATATGATCAAAGTGGCGGCGTTGGGGCTAACGCAACAACAAACCGCTGATTTAGAAAAAAGTGAACAAACGTACAATAAGTTGAATAAAGAGTTTCAAGCAGCGGTTGCGGTACTACGTAGCAAGGTGATGGACCAACCTAATATGCTAAAAAGTTTGCAACAGGTGCAAACTCATTACCAAGACTATGTTAGCGAAAGTGAGCAATTTTACGCCTCGAAAAAAAATGTTGCTATCGCCAATGATGCTTATGCAACTCACTATCAAACATTTGTAGAAGCGCGCGATAAAGCGAGTAACGATATGCTCGATCTTGAATTACTTGAGTTGCCTGACAATAACCAATTGCTAGAAGATATTATTGGCAATGGTACGCGTATCGACGATATGTTGTTTACCTTACAAAATACCTTGTCAGGTTTAAAACAAGTGAACGAACTTGAAGTGCTAGCGCAACACAAAGAAGACGTCAGTTTTCTGATCAATAATACCAAAAACAATTTCGAGTATATGCAGCGTTTGTTCGATACCGTGGATGATACAGCGTTAGTTGATGATTTTTCCATTCAATTCGCCGTGTTAACTGAGCTATTACTAGAGCCGGCAACCTTGTATCAACAAAAGCAACTAGCCCTCGATGACGCGAACAATGCCAACATTGCCTACAATAACTCCGTAAAAAGCTTTAACGCCACTTACCAGCAATTAACCTTATTGCTGTCGCTTGCTGAAGCACGTTTTAACGAGCTACAACGCACCACCAAAGCTAAAGTTTCCACCGGTGAAGATCTCGCCATCTACATGGCGCTGCTATTTATTATATTGGCCGCTTTTATTGCCGTGGCGACAACACGTGCCATGTTAGGCCCGTTAGCAAAAGCCAATAAATCATTAGCATTAATTGCTCAAGGAGATTTACGCAAAAGATTAACGGTAAGCAACCAAGATGAGTTTGGCGAATTGTTTAATAATATTAATAAACTCAGCGATGATTTAACGACCTTACTGAAAAATATTAGTCAAAATGCCTATTCGCTTGATGAATCAGCAAAAATAACCAGTGCGCAAAGCCACGGTATTGCCCAGTCAACGTCAGCGCAAATCTCGCGAGTTAATAATGCGAAGCAAATTGCTGAAAAAATGTTTGCCAGTTCATCAAGTGTAAACGATGAAGCAAACCTAACCGCTAGTAATGTCTCCGAAGCATCAAAGCATAGTTTTGAGGTACGTTCGATTGCTGACGATAATAGCCAACGTATTGTTTCTTTATCTCAGCGCTTAAGCGAGTCGGTCGAGGTGATGGCACGGTTAAGTAAACACAGTAACAGTATTGGCGGCATATTAGACACCATTGGCAGCATTGCCGATCAAACCAACTTATTAGCGTTAAATGCGGCAATTGAAGCGGCAAGAGCGGGGGAGCACGGTCGAGGGTTTGCGGTCGTTGCCGATGAAGTCAGATCGTTAGCATCTCGCACTCAAGCCTCAACAGCAGAAATTCAACAAATGATCAACTCGCTGCAACAAGAAACTGACACCGCTGAAACGGCAATATCGCAAGGACAAACACAAGCTGGCGAGTGTGTGGCACAAAGCCAAGAGTTAACTAATGCGATTAAACAAATTGAAAGCGCTTTGCATACCATAGACGAAATGAGTAAAAGCATTAGTGTTGCATCGAATGAACAACTCGGTTTTAGTCAAGAGATAGCAGGCACAATGAGTGAGGCAGCAGAAGCGGCGGCACATAATGCCACTGAGTCACAAAAATTATCGAACCGCAGTGATGAGGTCAATAAACTGGCTGACTCATTAACGGATTCCGTTGCACGATTTAAGCTTTAAGTTGCGGTGACGTTGTTAACAGCCATTAAAAAGCCCTAAATAGCTTAAGCTATTTAGGGCTTTTTTATTATCGCTTTGTTGAGCGGTTACCTTGGCGCATCGGCATAAGGGTCGAACGGCTTATTTTCATTTGAGCTAGCGGAATTATCACTTGCGCTATTACTAGCGCGGCGATGTTCACGCTTATGCTCTTTCTTATATGCTTTTTTATGCTCAGGCTTAGCGCGATGCGTTTCTTTAAAGCTGTCTTTGCTCAACGGCACAATGGCTTCACCACGAACCAAGACTTTTGGCTCTTTGGGTTTGATATGTTGAGGTATTATTCGCTGACGTGGCGGAATATCAAACTCTTCTTCACTTGCTGGTGGTAAGCTTTTAAACTCATAAAGATAAAAGCGCTCAAGCTTTTCTCTTGCCCACTCCGTTTTACGTAAAAATTTTAAGCTTGAGGCTATGCTCGGGTTACTTTTAAAGCAATTAATGCGCGTGTACTCAGCCAAAATACCAAAGCCATAGTAGCTGACCAATTCATTGAGTAGGGTATCAAGCTTTAGTCCATGCAGCGGGTTATTTAATTGTTCGTTTTCTTGGCTCATATATTGACTTAGTGTTGCGGCGCGTAGGGGATATTATACACTGAAATCTTGTGGCTTTAAGCATTCATTTTAGGGGGAGGATCCTATTCGAATAGTTGCACTGTTAGGTAAGTATTGAATACATTACGTATAATGACGTTAATTGTTGTACACTTGTTGTTAACTGGGTATTAACCAAACATTAACTTTTATTAACGGTGGATATTTTATATGAAAAAATTAATTGTACTTTTAACCATCTCAACGTTAAGTTGCTCGGCATTGGCACAAGAAGCAAGTTGGCTCGATCGTTTGAAAAGCTTTGTTGGTCTCGGCAATGACACAGAACAAACCGTTGCAGCCGATGCCTCTGCTATGCCTAGCACTGACGGTTTGGTCGGTATGTTAACCAGTTCATTAGGGGTTAACTCCGCGCAAGCATCCGGCGGCATGGGGGCTATTTTTAATTACGTAAAAAATAATGTTTCAACTGAGCAATTTGGCCAATTAGCAAAATCAATACCAGGGGTTGAAGGACTTGTCGGCCAAATGCCCGATATTAGTCAACTAGATTCTGGCTCAAGCGAAGGTTTAGGTGGTCTGCTGGAAAAAGCATCAGAATACAGTGACTCATTAAAGTCGATTAATACTGTGAAAAAGCAATTTGAAGCGTTAGGCTTAAAACCTGAAATGATCAGTGACTTTGTCTCGACAGCACAAGGCTACTTGAACACTGAACAAGGTCAACAAGCGAAAGAAATATTAACCAGTGGTTTAGGTAAGTTGTTAGGTTAATTGCCTTCGCACCTCGTTAGTTAAATATGTAGCTAGGTGCCGACAAACTATCGAGCACTTTGTGGCAAATTATATTGCTGCAAAGTGCTTTTTATTGTATCCGCTGTAATAAGAAAACTTGCTTAGTAAAGGTGATGTTTTAAACAAAAACTATATGCATTATTCATCAATACAATAACTATCATCCAAACTTACCCTAGTCTAGAAAGGACGTTTTAGTGTTCGCTAACTCGATAGTGGTACTCGATTTTGAAACCACAGGCTTATCGCCCGACCAAGGAGATCGTGCCATTGAAATTGGCGCCGTTAAACTTGAGAACGGCATTATTATTGACCGCTTTCAAGCCTTGATGAACCCTGGGCGGCGCGTCAACAGTTTTATCGAAAGCTATACCGGCATTACCAATGGTATGTTAGCTAGCGCACCTTCGTGTGCAGAGGTGATGACGGACTTTGCTGACTTTATCGGCGACAGTAATTTGTTGGCACATAATGCCTCGTTTGATGGGCGTTTTCTTGAGGCCGAACTTGCTCGCTTAGGACGTCAAGTTTTGGGCGAATTTACCTGTTCGTTATTGTTGGCTCGCCGTATATATCAAGCTGCGCCAAATCATAAATTGGGCACCTTAATTGATTATAAAAATATTGCGGCTGATGGTAGTTTTCACCGCGCGTTATTTGATGCGGAAATGACTGCTGAGTTGTGGTTGATAATGTTAAACGACATCAGCGAGCGCTATGGGCTAGACAATATTCCATTTAGCCTGATCAAGCGCTTAACAAAAACACCCAAGGCTAAAATTGATCAATTGTTAAGTAACCATGCTGCAAAGATAAGTCTGTAAACTATCTTCCTATCCATGACGATAAAGCTATGTT
>JBMZDW010000004.1:0-125133 GCA_049614565.1 Cognaticolwellia sp.
ACATCTTTATCTATGGCTTAATTGAAATATTTCACTGATAACTTGCGTGAGAAACAGTAGATTGACAATAAAAGCTAGCCCTTATCTTATCTATAAAAGTCGCCATTTGAGTTGGCTGCTTTTCATACTAAAAGTTACAAGGTATTATCAGTTAAGGTTTTTATTTTTAGTTAGCTATGAATATCAAAACATCTGAACCAATGCTTGAACCAGAAAACCCAGCCACCACTGAGCTGGCAAAGTTTCGCTACCATGGAAATGGTCGAACCTTGCTGCGTGATCATGTGGTCATTGAGCAGCCCTTGCAAATACGCTTATTGTGGAAAGTGCACAATAACAGCGAATATCACAGCCAAGTATTTTCCATTACCATGCGCACGCCGGGCGATGACAAAGCCCTTATTATTGGGTTAATGCAATCAGAAGGCATCATTGCGCATTATCATCAGCTTGAGAGTGTGTTGCCGGAAGTTGATGAACAGCAAGCTCATACTACAAATGATGACGAAATAAATAACCAGTGGCGAGTCACACTTACCGCAGGCGTTGTGCCGAATATTAAGTCATTGGAGCGCTTTCAAGTCACCTATAGCAGTTGCGGTTTATGTGGCACCACTTCATTAAAGTCACTGGAGTTGAAAAATCCACCTAGGCTAAATCAAACGCCGCATTGGCTAGCCTTCGATATGATTTGTGCGATGCCAGAATTGATGCGAACGGCACAAGCACAATTTGTCCAAACCGGTGGTTCTCATGCCGCAGCATTATTCGATAAATCAGGTCAGTTGCTTGATATAAAAGAAGATATTGGCCGCCATAATGCACTAGATAAATTATTAGGGACTCGTTTAGCCGCCAATGATATTGATCAGTCACCCGCCTGTGTTTTGGTTAGTGGCCGTATTAGTTTTGAAATTGTGCAAAAAACGGTGATGGCCGGTATCGCGGTGTTAATCGCCGTTGGCGCGCCGTCAGCATTGGCGATATTAGCCGCCAAACGGTTTGATTTAACCTTAATTGGCTTTACTAAAAAAACGGGCTTTAATTTGTATCATGGTGATTGGCGCTTGTTGCCATTGGAGGAAACATGTCAAAAAATTTAACCGCGTTAGCAAAGCGCCAAGGCATAGGTAATACTTTGTTTCAAACCTTAGTAGTGGGTGAAGATTCAACGTCAAAAGCGCAGCGTAAAGCGCTAGCTAAAGAGTTATTAATTGGCGAAGCTATGGTGCATGGCACAGCGAGTTTTTATGATTTTATCGACGGCGATAATGCCAATAAAAAAGCGTATGTTTGTAATGGCTCGTCATGTATGTGCGCAGAAACACAGTCGCAAGTGACGGCAAAATTACAACAACATTTTTCCGCTGAAGATATTGGCCATATAACTTGTTTAGGCCGTTGTGCAGAAAATAGTGCTTTTCAAATAAATAAAGAAAACTTCTCAGGTCAAGATATAGAAAACCTTGCAGAAATTATTGAGCTTGGCGCTATTGCATCGGCGGAAAGTTATCATGTTGAGTCAAATTTAGCGCAGCCAATACTGACGGCAGAAATTAACGATGTCGCGCAGTATTACCAGGTTTTTTCCACCGCGATAAAACAATTTTCTGTCGATGAACTACTACAGCAAATTACTGAGTCAGGTTTGCGTGGCCGAGGTGGTGCGGGTTTTCCGACCGGTGTAAAGTGGCGCGCCTGTCGTGATGTCAAAGGCGATGAAAAATACATTGTTTGTAACGCCGATGAAGGCGATGCTGGCGCCTTTAGCGATAGATATTTATTGGAGCAGCGACCGCATTCGGTATTATTTGGCATGCTAATGGCGGGCTATTTAGCTGGCGCTAAAACCGGTGTGCTTTATATTCGAGACGAATACCCAGCATCAATACGCGCGACAGAGCAGGCGATTATTGAATTTCAGGCCTTAGATTTATTTCGCGATTTGGCATTTAGCTTTGATTTTAAGATCATCCGCGGCGCTGGCGCTTATATTTGCGGTGAAGAAACCGCATTGTTGCGCTCCATTGAAGGGCAACGCCCCTTAGTGTCAGTTCGGCCACCGTTTCCAACCGAAAGTGGTTTATTCGGTTGTCCGACAATATTAAACAATGTTGAAACCTTTGCGGCGATTAATTTTATTTTAAACGCTGGCGCCGAGCAATATTTTGCCTTGGGTAATGGTAAATCAACCGGCAGCAAATTGGTCTCGCTAGATGGTAGCTTTAATAAGCCCGGTATTTATGAAGTCGCGATGGCAACGCCGCTAGCCGAGTTGTTTGATATGGCAGGCGGTTTTGCAAAACCGTTAAAAGCCTTACACATCGGCGGCCCGTTAGGGGGCGTTGTGCCGATTTCTGCCATTGAACAATTAACCCTAGATTTCGAATCTTTTGCTGAGCATGGTTTTTTGCTCGGTCACGCCAGTGTTATTGGTTTGCCAACGTCTTTGGCGATGATCACTTACATCGAGCATTTATTTGAATTTACTGCTGCTGAGTCTTGCGGCAAATGTTATCCCTGCAAGCTAGGCTCAGTGCGCGGCCAAGAGATGATGCAAGATGCGATATCAGGTAAACAGTTGTTGAACCGAACCCTACTTGATGACTTATTAGAAACCATGCAGTTGGGCTCATTGTGCGCTTTAGGTGGTGGTGTGCCTTTGCCTATTCAGAATATATTGCAATACTTTGCTGGTGAAATTAGCCCTTATTTAAATAAACGTGTCGAGCAAAGCACAGTTAAGCAGGAGCAAGCTGATGTCTAAAACCATAACCAAAAGCCTTGCCTTCCTAAATGGTGTTGCTCATGAAATTGTTGTTGGCGAGTCGGTTTTAGCTTTTAGCCGCAGACTTGAAGCAATGAAAAGCCGTGAAATACCGACCTTATGTGATGATAGCCGACTTGATGCCTACGGCAGTTGTCGGGTGTGCTCAGTTGATATTGCCCTATCAGCCGATGGGCCAAGAAAAGTGATGGCCTCTTGTCATACCCCGCTAGCCGACGGCATGCATATTTTTACTAACTCGCCACGGGTAGAAAAACTGCGAAAAAACATTGTTGAGTTAGTACTGAGCGATCACCCGGAAAACTGTGACACTTGCCCGTCAAATAATTACTGTGAATTACAAGACGTTGCTCATACCACTGGTGTAAGGGAAATTCGCTTTGGCGATCAACAAAGCAGAGGCAACCAAAGTCGCGATAGTTTACCCGCGGTTAGCAAGGATAGTGAACATCCGTATATGCGCATGGACCTGTCGTTATGTATAGATTGTAATCGCTGTGTGCGCGCTTGTGATGAAATTCAGGGCGAGCAAGTGCTGTCGGCAGCAGGTCGAGGTTTTGATAGCCGTATTATTAAAGGCCAAGATGTCAGCTTTAGTGACTCTGATTGTGTTTCTTGTGGCGCTTGCGCACAAACTTGCCCAACCGGTGCTATCAGTGATGTTTTTCGCGCTAATCGCACGCCGGATGCGGAAAAAATTCGCACTATCTGCTCTTATTGTGGCGTTGGCTGCAATTTAGAAGTGTCGGTAAAAGACAATGAAATACTCTCTATTGAAGCGCCGAAAGATGCAGAAGTAAATGCCGGTCATACTTGCTTAAAAGGTCGATATGCATGGCGCTTTTACAATCACCCCGACCGATTAACTTCGCCATTAGTGAAAATTAATGGCGAACTCACTCCAGTATCTTGGCAGTATGCTTTGGACTATATAGCCGAGCGTTTACTGAGTATTAAAGCGCAGCATGGTGGTCGTGCTATTGGCGGTATATCTTCAGCGCGTTGTACCAACGAAGAAAATTATTTATTACAGAAAATGATCCGTGTCGTACTCGGCACCAATAATATTGATTGCTGCGCGCGGGTATGTCATTCACCGACAGCGTATGGCATGCAGCAAAGCTTTGGCACAGGCGCGGCAACCAACTCAATTGACGATATCAAACATACCGAATTTATCATGCTAATTGGCGCTAATCCTACGGCGGCGCATCCAGTGACAGGGGCAAAAATAAAGCAAAAAGTGATGAAAGGCACACCGCTGATTGTGATTGATCCGGTGGCAACTGAACTGACGCGTTACGCCCAATGGCATATTCAATTACGGCCGGGCACTAATGTTGCGGTGTTGAATATGATGGCCTATTTCATTATCGAGGCGGGGCTTGTCGATATGGCGTTTGTCGATAATCGCACCGAAGCATATCAAAGTTATCATGATGCCATTATGGCACTAGATATTGAAGAATTGGCGTCGATTTCTGGGGTGGATAAAGGGTTAGTGCGTGCTGCTGCTATTGCTTATGCAAAAGCAGGAAATGCCATGAGCTTTCATGGTTTGGGTGTAACTGAGCACTCACAAGGTAGTCGCGCAATTATGTGTATTGCGGATTTGACCATGTTAACCGGTAATATTGGTCGCCGCGGTGTTGGTATGAATCCTTTGCGTGGACAAAATAATGTTCAAGGGGCGGCGGATATGGGCTGTCAACCGCATCAAGGGGCAGGCTACTTACCGGTAGATATTGCTGAAAATCATCAATATTATCAAACACACTATAACGCCGAAATGCCAACAGATATCGGTTATAAAATACCTGAAATGTTTAATGCCGCGCTGGCCGGCGATTTAAAAGCGTTATGGATTTTAGGCGAAGATGTTGTGCAAACCGATCCGAACCAACAGCATGTGGTGGCGAGTTTATCTAATCTTGACCTATTGGTAGTACAAGAAATATTTCTCTCTGAAACGGCAAAAATGGCTGATGTGGTTTTACCGGGTACGTCATTTTTAGAAAAAAGCGGTACCTTTACCAATGGCGAGCGTCGGGTACAAAAAGTCAATGCTGCGGTTACCCCAAAAGCGGGTTGTAAAACTGACGGGCAAATTATTGTCGAAATGATGAATGCGCTGGGTTATCCGCAAGGGGATTATCAAGCCGATGCGGTATTAGCAGAAATAGCGCAAGTGGTACCATTTTTTGCCGGTATTACCTGGGATAATTTAGGCGACAATGGACTGCAATGGCCAGTGGCAGCAGGTGGTCAAGATACAAAAGTTCTGCATATGGAATCGTTTAAACGTGGTTTAGGCCGTTTTCATTTTTATGCTTTTGAAGAAAGCGTAGAAATTGAAAAAAATGCCCAAGCTTTTCCATTTATTCTCACCACCAGCAGAAATCTTGAACACTATAATTGCGGAACGATGACAAGGCGAACAGGCAATGGCGAACTGGTGAGTGAAGACGTGCTATTAATTAATACCCTCGATGCTGCGGATAAAAATATTGCTAATGATAGTGCAGTACGTTTGTTTTCTGCCCGCGGTGAAATTGTTTTAAAAGCGCAACTAAGTGATAAAGTCAAAGCGGGGATTTTGTTTACCACTTTTCATTTTCCTGAGTTGATGATCAACCGTGTCACCGGCGATGTTACTGATAAACACACTAAGTGTCCGGAGTATAAAGTAGTGGCGGTTGGTATTGAGGCCGTTTAAGTTTGTAACATGATTAGTGACATAGTGTTGTTGTAACTTAGCTCGCTTGATTGCGTCTTAGCGCGAACCGTGAGCTTTTATATCGCTAGGCTCTGCTTGAGCAAGCTGCTTGTTAAGCCAAGCGATAGCGCTATCACGCCCTAATTCTAAGCCTGAAAATTCTTTAATATTTAAATTATCCATATGGCGAACTGAGGTTAAATTAGTTGTTTGGTGTTCATTTTCCACACCATAGCTAATGATGGCCGTGGCGATTAAACGTTGTGCTGAGCCAACACACAATAGTGCTTCATAGGAATAACTGTAACTGTTAATGCGATTGACTAACGCGGCGTAATTGCCGGAAAAGTGCTTTGCCATTAAAGCATCGTATTCGTCAATTAACTCTAAGGTGACTTCGATATCTTTATTGATAATGATTTCGGCAATATTAGGGGAAATTAAATTAATTTGGCCAAAGCTAGTATTTAATGTCATGTCCTAGTCAGCTCCTATCTGTGGTTGTTAGATTTGTAATGATATTGAAACAACAAAGGGATTAACCATGCAGTTATAAACGTAGCCAATTTGCTCAACTTTCTCCAATTATCAAGTAAGATTACTGTTCAACGCAAGCTAATTAACGTGATAATTGTTGAGCAATTGTAACCGTTACACATAATCGCTAGCGCTCAAAGATGTTGTTTTCTATTGGTATTAAGTAAATTAAGTCGTATGTCAGTTTACAATTATCAGGTATGCTTAATAATATTAAAATTGATAACAAAAATTGGAATTTACGTTGCCAGAAAATAAAAACAAATCAGTAAAAGGCTTTGCTCTAGTCCTTAGTGATGACAATGAATTAGCCCCTTCGCAAAGAATAACTTTAGTTGAAAAAACACTGCCGAAACTTAAGCCTGGGCAAGTTTTGGTGAAAATGTTGGCAGCACCGGTTAATCCCTCAGATCTTGTTTACTTGATGGGAAAATACGGTTTAGCACCTAATGATGGCGCAATAGTGGGTTTTGAAGGTTGTGGCATAGTCGAAGAAGCAAATGCCGGCATTTATGGCAAATGGCTCAAAGGCAAGCGGGTCGCTTTATCGGCAGAGCCGGGTATTGATGGCGTATGGGCAGAATATGCGATAACAAAAGCCAATTATTGTTTACCGGTTCGCAAAGAATTAACCGACGAGCAAGCGGCAACCATTATTGTAAATCCTTGTACTTCGGTGTGTCTAGTGGAACGGGCAATTGAGTTAGGCAGCAAAGCTATTGTGATAAATGCCGCAGCAAGCCAAGTGGGTAAAGGCGTAATTCGCTACGCAAAGCTTAAAGGTATAAAAACCATTGCAACGGTGCGCAGTCAAGCCAATGTTGAAGTATTAGAGGAATTAGGTGCTGATTGTGTTTTGTTAACCACGCAAGACGACTTTGATGAGGTATTAAAAACTTCGTCGAAAAACTTCGGCGCTAAAGTATTATTAGATGCCGTTGCGGCTGAAGATACTCCACGACTGTTAAAAGCTATGCCTAACGGTTCGACCGCAGTAGTTTATGGACGGTTAACGGAAACGGTTGATCCCCTTGGCGGATTATTTAGTGTTGCCGACGTGATCTTTCGTGATATTCGCGTTGAAGGGTTTTGGTTGGCGAAATACATTGGTGGTGCATCGCCGTTAAAAGTGCTGGCTTTAAGCTCGAAAGTGCAAAAGTTGTTTGCGCAAGGGATTTTCAAAACCGATATTTATGCCAATGTTGGTTTTGATGATTTTGCTCAGGCTTTAGATCATTACGCAGCGCATAAAAGTGATGGTAAAGTGATATTGCGACCATAATACGCTCAATTATTTAGCGGTTATTTGCTCAGTAGCCTTTGTTCAAAGAGGCTATTGAGGTTAATTTACAATGTAGATCATTATCAGTGCTGCGAAAAAGCACAGCGATAGGTGACAGATATACGTACTAAATTTACTCACTGGTAATATCGGCAAAGTTAGCTTTTAGTGCCATGTTAAGCGCATTCGGCGCTAATTCAATTTCTAAGCCGCGTTTGCCACCACTAATAAATAGCGTATCTAAAGTTTTTGCGCTGCTATCTAATAGCGTCGCTAACGCCTTTTTTTGTCCTAAAGGACTTACACCGCCAAGTACATAACCGGTAGAGTTTTGCACTTTATTGGCATCAGCCATTTTGACTTTTTTTGCCTTTAGCGCTTTGGCCAACTTTTTTAAACTCAGTGATTTAGCCACGGGAATAATGGCTACCGCGAGATAGTCATTATCGACATCAACCACTAAGGTTTTAAATACTCGCTCAGTCGCTACGTTTAACTTAGCCACCGCCTCAAGGCCAAATGACTTACAGCTAGCATCATGTGTGTATTGATGTAATTGGTAAGGCACTGCTAATTTGTTGAGTTGCACGATCGCTGGTGTCATTTATCACCTATATTTTTCCAAGTAGCATATGTTTTTGAGTTATTTTAACGGTTAATACTGGCTGATAACTGCTGTGCTAACAATGTTATTGCCGCGCGCATTTGTTCTACCGCGTGAGGATAGCCGTCTTCGGTTAGCGTAACGGCAAAGTTAAAATGCTGTGTTTTGCTACCTTGCTCAAGGTTATTTGTTTGCAAGCGGTAGCTACCTATTAACAATACCTGTGATTGATGGGTAGCTTGAAAGCTTGTGATTTTCAGCACAATATCCGCCGTTTCAGGCGTATTGAATGCTGAGTTCACACTAAAAAGCGCTGAATTATTCGAGTGATTTAAATCATTAGCTAGCGCTTTTGCTATTGCTTTATTTAACGGCTCTGCCCACATATGGGTGTGGGAATAATGCAGTTGATGATTGGCAAGTTGCAGCACTAAGTTCGCCTGCTGTAAATAATCAGGTAAGGGCAGTAAATTAATCGAGATTGCCTGTTTTTCAGGTGTAAAAGCACTGTTTTTTTCAACGTTTTGCTGAGTTATCGGCGTTAATGTCGTTGGACTATTAAGTAAGTAGTATTGTGTTGTTGGTGTGTTATTTGCGCTACAGGCAGTAAGCAATATTAGCGAAAAAATAATGATTATTAATGCCGGTTTCATTGCTGTGCTCCATGACGTTTGGTTGGTGTTGGCTCAGTGGTTTCGCCGTTGTTAAATATCAAGCTGTTAGGTTTATGTTTAAGTTGATTAAGCAGTGGTTTCAACTCGTTCATAGTGGCGGTTAAGGTTTTTAACGTGGTGCGCAGCTCTTCATAGCCACTAGAGCCCGACGATAAGCCCTGAGTGAGTGTGTTGATACCTTGTAGGGTTTTGCGCAATTCGCTACTGAGCTGTTGCTGCTCAACAGAGCTAAGTACGCCCTCAAGGCTTTGACTAACACCTTGCAGCTCGCGCGCAGTCTCGGTTATTTCTAACAGCAGTTGATTGGCATTACCGCTTAAGTCTTTCAGCGGAATACTATTTAAATTATCAATAAATTGTTCTGCCTTGGCGGTGATTTGCGCAAAATCATCGCTGCTAGTTGGAATGATGGGGTAAGCGTCATATTTTGCAAGGTCAGTGCTCGGGCTGTCCTCGCTGTGTTGCAAGTCAATGAATAAGCTGCCGGTTAGCAAGTTGCCGGTGCGTAATACCGCTTTTAGTCCGTTTTTGATCCAATAAATATTTTGCTCCATCATTAATGCTTTACCTTCATCGTTATCTGGCAAGCCAACACGACCGGGTTGTAAGCTGATCAGTACCGGAATTTTAAAGTCTTCTTTTATCAATGTATCTTGAGGACGAGAGAGAATTAAATTGGTTGCGCGTACTTTACCGATATGTACGCCACGATATTCCACCGGCGCACCAACAGACAGACCCCGAATTGTGTCGCTGACTAAGACAACAAATTCGATAGAATGGCGATACCTTTCATCATTGGCGGTTTGATAATTCGGGTAAATATCGTAATAGGAGCGCTCGCTAATTTGTTCGCCGATGTCCATGCCGTTTGGAATCCCAAAGGTTACGCCATTCGTTAACATGGTTTCAAAATTACCGGTTTTAACTGAGATGCCATCGGCGTTTAAATCGAGCTGCAGTCCACTAACATCCCAAAACTTAGTATTGCTGGTAATCAGTTGATGATACGGTGCTTTAATAAAGGCGTTGTAATAAACCACCCGCTCGTCAAAGTTGAAATAAATATCTTCGAATTGACCAACCGTAAGGCCTTTGTAAATAATGGGGTCGCCTTTGGCATAAGCAAATTGGTCATTACTATTTAAGGTTATGTGCAACCCCGGCGTACCAACAGGCGTCACCGGTGGGGAGTCTAAGGCCTCAAATTGATAACGCTCTTGGGTACTTTCCCCCGGCGATATTTCAATATAGACGCCAGATATTAAGGTACTAAGGCCTGTGACGCCGGCGAAGGATACTTGCGGAGACACCAGCCAAAATATACTGTCATCAACCAGAAACTGCTCTGCGGTTTTTTTGATCTTTACCGTAACAATAACGCCATCGCCACTTTTGTTCAGTGCAATTTGACTCACTTCGCCAATATCAACATTGCGTGATTTTAATTTTGTTTTGCCCGCTTCCATACCTTCGGCGGTAGCAAAGTGAATTGTGATTTCTGAGCCTTGTTGACTTGCTTGATAATAAAGCATCCAGCCACCAATTAAGGCGGCAATAAGTGGTACAAACCAGATGGTTGAAATGCTTTTTATCGGCTTAATGGTTGCTGCGTGCGCTACTGTGTCATTCATGATATTTGTTACTTTTCCAAATCAACTTAGGTTCAAAACTCATGGCGGCAAGCATGGTCAGTATTACTACGCCAGAAAAGGCGAGTGTAGCGGCGCCCGGTGTTATGCTCATGGCGGGACCAAGCTGAATTAGGCTCACCAAAATAATCACCACAAAAACATCTATCATTGACCAACGCCCGATAAATTCTGCTATTCGATACCATCTCACTCTTTCTAAGCTTAATCTATCACTTTGTTTTTGAACACTATAATTTAACCAAATCAAGACCAATATCTTCGCCACCGGCACAATCACACTGGCAATGAAAATGATGATGGCGATAGGGTAAGAGCCCATGTGCCAGAGTAAGAATACGCCGCCTATAATGGTACTTGGATCGTCTTGACCTAAAAAGCTTGTGGTCATTATCGGTAATGCGTTGGCGGGAATATAGAGAAAAATAGCGGTGATCAACAGCGCCCAGGTTTTTTGTACGCTCAAGGTTTGCGCGTTTGGCTCTTCATAAGCTATTTTGTTGTCGCTTTGTTGAATGTCGATATTATGCGCTTTTTCCACCTGAGCTAATAATTGGTATAACTGTCGCTTGTCGATATGTAGCGCAACGAGTGTCATGGATAAGGCAAAGCCAATAAACGCATAAAACGACATGCCCAGTGCAATATCGGCCATTGACATCACTTTGATCAAGCTGACTAAGGTGCCGATAAGAAAAATTTCTACCATGCCCCAAGGCAATAGGCGAAAAACCATGTTTAAGATCCGACGTCCGTGCTTGGGGTAAAGGCCTTTATTGATTGGGATAAGTAAATAAATTACCGATAGCAAAATAAAACTAGGAATAGCAAAAATGGTTAATAATTCAATCAAGGCGAGGAAGGGATAGTTATTGTCGATTAAGGCGAAAAAGCCGGTGATGACATCAAATTTATTTTCTAAGCCATTACGGCTAAACGATAAAAAATCAAATGGCAAAGATGCCAATAAAAATATTAAGCCGGTGATGGCAAAGGCAACAATACGCTCAGTCGCATTGCGATGCAGTGTGCTTAGCGTGTAGCCACAACGCGGGCATTGTGCTTTTTGGTTTTCGGCTAAAGCAGGGGGCTTAACGATGAGCGCGCATTCATGACATTGCACGTTTTCAGCATCTAAGTCGTTGTTATTCACGCGGTGTTGGCACGGGTTCTGCCGTCCTTATCTTGCTCGCTAGGTTGAGTATAAATTAGCATAGTTTACTGACAATTTATTGCCTTATTTTTGCAAAATCGCAGCTCATATCTATACCTCGCGCAGAGTCGTTTGGACTTGTTGTTGTAAATGCGGTATCACTTGTTGTTCGAACCAAGGGTGCTTTTTTAACCAGATATTATTTCGTGGACTCGGATGAGGGAGCGGCATGATTGCTGGGTGATTTTGTTGAACGTATTGTTGCCAATTTTTAACATTTTCGGTGAGGCTGGTTGTTTTTCTATCAGGTAAATGCCAGCGCTGCGCGTAACTGCCGATAGCCAAAATTAATTCAAGGTTTGGTAATTGTGTCAGTAATTTATCTCGCCATGTTACCGCACACTCAGATCTTGGTGCTAAGTCGCCTGACTTGCCTTTACCCGGATAACAAAAGCCCATCGGCAATATGGCAAAAATTTTATCATTATAGAAAGTATCAGCATCAACGCCGAGCCAGGCTCTAAGACGTTCACCGCTTTTATCGTCAAAGGGCTTACCTGACTGATGAACTTTTAACCCCGGTGCTTGCCCAGCGATGAGTATTTTTGCTGATGGTGATATTTGTAGTATTGGTTTTGCGCCAAGGGGTAAAGTGTCTTGACAAAGGCGGCATTGTTTAGCCTCGCTGAGTAACTGAATAAAAATGTCAGGCATAAAACTCACCTTAGAGCATTAAAAAAAGCGCAGTTATCAGGTGATGATAACTGCGCTTTACTTGTTGCACTTCACTGTTAAAGATATAGACGTTAGATGATATTAACGTTTAACAGCAACTTTATTTTTTACTGAAACTTTAGCATCAATACGTCTGTTTTCTGCATGAGCAGCTGCGGTATTAGCCGTGTTTAGTAGCTCTTCTTCACCCATACCTTGTGCGGTTAAGCGCGAAGAATCAATACCAAACTCATCCGTTAATACATTAACAATAGCGTCAGCACGTTGTTGAGATAACTTTTTATTAAACGCCGCAGGGCCTTGGCTTGAAGTATGTCCCATAATCGTTAATCTTGTGTGTGGGTACTTTTTCAAAAAGTCAGCAGCAACTTTAATGTTTTCTAAATATTGAGCTTTTACCACCGCTTTAGAATTATCAAAGTTTACATGTAAACGTAGTTCGTCATTCTCTTCGGTAAAAATAGTACAACCATTCGCATCAACTTTATCAGTGCTTGGCGTTGCTTGACATTGGTCTTGGCTATCAACTACGCCGTCATTATCGCTATCAAGGGGGGCTGCAACAACCGGCGCAGCAGCAATCGGCTCTACCGGCGCTTCAACTTTTACGGGGGTTGAACGAACAACTTTTTTAGCGCTATCACCAAAAAAGTAAACAAAACCAATTTGTGCACTCATGTCGGTATAGTTTTCGTCAAATTGATAATGGCCATTGCCTTCAAAGTACATCGCCATACGGTTATTAAAGTAATGACGGTAGCCTGCACCTAAATTCGCCGATACTTCATCGTCAATAACGTCAATTACACTAGCACCCGCCATAAGGTAAAAGTTTTGTTGGGTGGGGAAATATAAATAATTTGCCGCAATGTTTTTGCCAGATGGTGTGCTAGGTGCCCAACCGGTACGCGTTAAATTAAGGTGTGTATAAGACAGTCTAACTTCTGAGTCTTCCGACAAACGGTAACCAAACTCTACACCACCGCCGTTGGCATGTTTGATAAAGTCAACGTCATTCGGCGTTAATCTATCATCATCTGTGTCGATTCTGGTGGCGTGAATACCACCATACATTTTTCCGACCAGGTCTTCGGCTTTTGGTTGCTCTTGTGCGTTAACACTTAAGGCACAGATCAAACTTGAAATAGCTAATATTGATTTTTGTTGTTGGCGCACAATAAAGTTCCTTTTGAAGTGGAATGTTAATAAATTGTTTTTATTGTTACTATTTTATTGCAAAACTAACGCTATTGCAGCATATATATGAAATTATTGCTATAAATTTAACCAGTCAATAAGTGTGAAGCCCAGATCTTACCGATCATATTGCCGAAGTATTTCGTTTGTTGATGGCTATTATTGTTGTGATAGCTAGGTATAATAAAGCTTCTCCTCACCGACACTCAGTGCATTCGACTATTGGTCATTTGAGTGTACGTTATTTAGGTAATAAGATGAATACAGACACTGCATATGCTATTGGTACGCCCGGGAAAAAATGGACAGATGGCGATAAAATATCTTGGTTACAGCAACAACAAAACAAACGCAGTTATCTCGAACAGGTCGTCAATAAACTCGAAGGCCTAAGCGAGTTTTTTACCATAGAACAATATGGGCATTTACGTTATGACGCCGGAAATTACCCGCTATATGCTTTAAAGTCGGCAACTTGGCGTGATGAAAATCCTACCGTGTTAGTTACCGGCGGTGTCCACGGTTATGAAACCAGCGGCGTGCAAGGGGCTATTCGTTTTCTACAAACGGCGGCCGGAGCATATCAAGATAAGTTTAACTTTGTGGTCTTACCTTGTGTCAGCCCCTGGGGATATGAAACTATTAATCGCTGGAATCCGTTGGCGATAGACCCTAATCGTTCTTTTATTGATAATAGCCCTGCGCAAGAGTCGGCCGCGGTGATGCAATATGTAAAAAGTTTAGCGCTGGAGTTTATTGCCCACATTGACCTACATGAAACCACTGACACCGACAATAGCGAATTTAGACCGGCATTGGCTGCCAGAGACGCCATTGAACAAAAAAACTGGAATATACCCGACGGCTTTTATTTGGTCGGTGATAGCACGAAACCGCAAGAAAGATTTCAAAGAGCGATTATCGAGTCAGTTGAAAAAGTCAGTCATATTGCCCCCGCTGATGATGACAATAAACTTATTGGTGTGCCGTTAGCGCAATTTGGCGTCATCAACTATGCCGCGCGCGAGTTGGGCTTATGCATGGGCTTAACGGATGCGCCCTATGTGACCACCACCGAAGTTTACCCTGACAGCCCATTAGTTGACGATGAAAACTGCATTATTGCACAGGTCGCGGTAATAACCGGGGCGCTAGATTATTTACTCGCGCAATAAGGTAAAGGTAAATACGCTAATTGTTTCACTAAAATATTCTAACCTCGGTGTATTAGCGCTTTATAGCGCGGTATTTGGTTGATATTTTCTTGCATAATTAGTGATACATGTTATTTTCTCAGCATAAATTTTTTTAGGATGATTTTCATGCCAAAAGCGAGTGATATAAAAAAGAATGCCGCGATAGAATATAACGGTAAAGTAATGATAGTGCGTGATATTGAACGCTCCGTGCCGCAAGGACGTGCCGGCGGTAGTTTATACCGTATGCGGATGTACGATGTGGTGACCGGTGGCAAGGTTGACGAAACATTTAAAGCAGAAGAAATGCTTAACTTCGCTGATTTAACCCGCCGTCCGGCGATGTTTTCTTATATTGACGGTGATGAATACGTTTTTATGGATAATGAAGACTATACGCCTTATAACTTAAACAAAACGTCAATCGCAGAAGAAGCGCTATTCATTAATGAAGATACTCAAGGTTTATTAGCGATTATTGTTGATGGTGTGCCGGTGGCGATTGATTTACCGTCAAGCGTAGAATTGGTGATCACAGAAACGGACCCATCAATTAAAGGTGGCTCAGCAACGGCTCGTACTAAGCCAGCAATTTTATCAACCGGCTTAACGATACAAGTGCCAGAGCATGTGTCTACGGGTGATAAGATCAAAGTTAATACCGAAGATCGTAAGTTTATGGGCCGCGCAGATAAGTAATATTTTACTTACTGTTGTCGCGATAAAGATCAAGCCAGCAATGACGATTGCTGGCTTTTTTGATCTCGCGTTAGCTAAGCTGTTATACCATGCTCATATAGTTTGATATTAAAGTAGCTCAGCAACAATACGTTTAAGCAGATAAGTTTCGCGCTCTATCGACAAGCCCTTTTTGTCGCTGTTATTAATTACCGCCTCGTTATGGGCGATGGCTTGGTGAATATTGTGCCAAACGGGGGTCATGCCATTTTGTAGCTCGTGTGGTTCAAATTCAGGCGTTAGTAGTTGTTCGTCGATATTGCAGATATAGCAATACGACAGCATGTGCACAACATCAAAATCGTCTTTATACCAATTGCGGTATTCTTCATAACAGCCAAATGCTTCAATATTAGTGACGTTGTGGGCTCCGGTTTCTTCGCGTAGCTCTCGAATGAGGCCGCTAATATTGTCTTCACCTGCATCTATGCCGCCGCCAGGCAAGCTGTAATCATGATAGCGCTCGGTGAAAAGTAATAAAATATCTTCACCATTGAGTACGATGGCGCGAGCGGCTTTGCGAGTAAAGTGATTGTCAATATTTGGGTGTAAATCGGTAACTTTGGTAGATTTTAATAAACGCATTTAACTAACTTTTAATGACGAGCTTTTAATGAGTATTACCCCCGATATAAGGGCAGGTTGCTGCTATTTCAATAACCGCTTGGGTTTTCTGTGCAGCTGGCGCTAACAAGACAATAAAAAAGGCTGATCGAGAATGAGTCAGCCCTTGTGCTTATTATTCAATGTCGGGTAATAAATTATACTAAGCTTGCAAGCATATCTTCCGTATAAGCAATAGTGTCTTCGCCGTTACGCACTTTTTCAACGTAATCAGGGTTGGCAATAAACGGACGACCAATGGCAATTAAGTCAAATTTTTCCTGCTCAATGGCGGTACTGGCGGTTTCCGCGCTGTAACTGCCAACGCCAACTAAGGTTTTGTTGTAACGGGCTCTAACATAACTTGATACTTGGCCGCCTAAGTAATCAAACTCCATGGCATCGTCGAATATGCCGATATGCAAATAGGCTAATGAACGTTTTTCTAATTCTGGCAATAAATAATCAAACACTTCACGATCTTTCGGGGTCGCTTTCATATTAAAATAGACCCCGGGTGAGATGCGTAACGCCGTTCTGTCTTTACCAATACGCTCAATAACAGCGTCAACAACAGCCAAAGGGAAACGCGCCATATTTTCAGGCGTTTCACCGTATTCATCGGTGCGTTGATTACTATCGTAATGGAGAAATTGGTCGATAATATAGGCATTAGCGCCATGAATTTCTACACCGTCAAAACCTGCGGCTATTGCGTTTTCTGCCGCTTGTGCGTAGTCATTGATCAGGCCGTCGATATCGCTTTGCGTTACGGCTTTGGGTACTTGATAGCTCAATTCTGGCATTCTCGACAGAGTACCTTCGAGGGCGATTGCTGATGGAGCAAGCACATCACCTTCGCCGAAAAAATGTGAATGAGCAACACGGCCAACATGCCAAAGTTGGGCAAAAATTTTGCCGCCGTTGTTATGTACCTTTGTAGTCACTTTTTGCCAACCAGTGATTTGTTCTTCGCTAAACAAGCCCGGCGTATTTGGGTAACCTTGGCCGTCCGGGCGAATAATCGCCGCTTCAGAAATAATCAAACCTGCATCGGCTCTGCGCGCATAATAGTCGGCCATTGCTTGGGTTGGTACTAAATTATCATCGGCCATACAGCGAGTTAACGGCGCCATTAGTATTCGGTTGTTCAGTGTTATTGACTCGTTTAGGATGTAAGGTTGAAATAAAATTTTTGTCATCGCTACTTCTCTATCTTGAATATGCGTTCAAGATACTCTTATTTGAATCCACGTTCAAGTTTTATTTTGAACAAACATTCAAATAAGCGTACAATGGCTAATATGCCTTGTGATGTTATAGCTGAACCAAAATGAGAAATGCTGAATTTGATAAAGAAACCGTATTAAGAGCTGCCATGGTTGCTTTTATGGCGAAAGGTTATGCAAAAACCAGTATGCAAGACTTAAAAGTGGCAACCGGGCTACATCCGGGCTCTATTTACTGCGCCTTTGAAAATAAACGCGGCTTATTGTTAGCGGCGTTAGGGCAATATCGTGAAGATAGAGCGAAAGAATTCTCACATTTTTTCTCTTCAGGCGGTGCGACATTGGCTGCGTTAAAACATTATCTTGATCATATTGTACAAGAATGTCTTAGTTGCCAAGCGGCGCAAGCGTGTTTATTAACTAAAGCGTTAAACGAATTAGCAGAGCAAGATGATGAAGTACAAGCAATATTAATTGATAATTTAACCAGTTGGCAATCATCCATTGCTGAGGTGTTTAGCCAAATTATTGCCGCTAAAGAGTTGTCGGGTCAACGCTCAGCTGAGCAATTAGCGCGTTTTTTTATTATGGGTATATACGGGCTGCGCACCTATGCGCAAACTCACCCTGAAGCCGATATTATGCACGAACTTGCCGAGCAGTTATTTTCCGATCTTTGTAGTTAATTCAATATTACCTGTCTTCAGGTTTTATATGCTTAGTTGTCACTGCAAACGCTTTAAGTTCATCAACACTATATTTTGTCTGCACTCTTTTTAATGATGCGGGATGATGTTCAATACTTAAACCACTGCGCCGTGCTACTTTTGGACGAATAGGCCTTGGTGTAAAGCCTCCGCCGCAATTAGGGCAAACATTTTCTAAGATATTATTTACACACTGAATACAAAAAGTGCATTCATAAGTACAAATCATCGCTTGGCTTGAGTCGGGCAATAAATCTTTATCGCAGCATTCACAATTAGGTCTAATTTCTAACATTTTTACGGCCTTTGTTATTAACTTATTGCCGCTTGGAGCGGAAAAGTGTTTTGATTAAAGTATTGAAAATATGGCCACGGTAAGTCGCAAGGTGTTTCCTTTGGCTTGAGGGCCTTAGCCGTACCTCACACCCAAACATCATTGTCAGCGGTAAGTTCACTGTCAGTATCGCCAGTATTGATCACGCCTTTAGGTTCAATAAGCATAATTTTACACGCGCTGCTAGCACTTGGTTTATGCTCAACACCTTTGGGTACCACAAACATTTCGCCTGACGCCAGTGAAACTACCCCATCACGAAATTCGATAGTAAGGTTGCCCTCAATAACGATAAATACTTCGTCAGTATCGGGATGGTCGTGCCAAACAAATTCGCCTTCAACTTTAGCTAATTTGAATTGATAATCATTCATTTGCGCGATAACCCGCGGAGACCAATGATCAGAGAATTTTGCAAACTTATCTTTGAAATTAATCGCTTCAAACGTCATTTTATTCTCTGCTGTATTGTACCGCTACCATTCAATTAATAGCGTTAAATTGATTGAGTAGAGTAAGCGACAAAGGCGTTTACCACAACGTTATTTTTCTCGTTATTGTCCATGCTAAGCCTTCATCGTGAGTTTGTCAGTTCCGAGAGAGGGTATCTCGCGGTTATTAACCTCTGCGTTTTACTTAAGCGAATAATTAATATAAAAATTTGCTAAGGTAATATTAATTTTATTCGTCTTTCGCACTGAAAATCAGGAGTAACAATAATGAATATTGAACACATTGTTTCCAGCATAAATAATGTTTTGTGGGGCGAAGGGCAAGTGTTGATTTATGTTTTGTTGTTTGCCGGATGCTGGTTCTCTTTTAAGCTAAAGTTTGTGCAAATTGTAAATTTTCGCCATATGTTTTCGGTAATGAAAAACAGTACAAAAAATAGCGCTGATGGTAATGAAACTAGCGTCAATTCCGGCATCAGTTCACTGCAAGCGCTATTTATCGGTTTGTCTGCTCGGGTGGGTACGGGAAACTTAGCCGGTGTTGCCGTGGCAATATCGTTAGGCGGTAGTGGCGCAATATTTTGGATGTGGGTTATTGCCTTGTTAGGCATGGCAACTGGCTTTGCCGAAAGTGTTTTAGGCCAGTTGTATAAGGTTAGTGACGATCACAAAGAATACCGCGGCGGCCCCGCTTATTATATTCAAAAAGGACTTAACCAACGTTGGTTAGCGATACTATTTTCACTGTGCCTATTTTTAGGTTATGGCTTTAGTTTTAGTGCCATGCAAGCCAATACCATTGCCGACTCGTTAAACCATGCCTTTAATATTCCAAGCAGTTATTCTGGCACGGTGGTCACCATACTCGCTGGCGCTATTGTGCTTGGTGGCTTAAAACGTATTGCGCGTTTTGCCGAACTAATTGTGCCCTTTATGGGCATTGCCTTTGTTTTAGTCGCCGTTGCGATTACTTTAATGAATATTGGCGCGGTACCTGCGATGTTATACGACATTATTACCTCAGCGTTTGGCTTACAAGAAGCTGGTGCGGGTATGCTTGGCGCCGCGATTAAAAACGGTATTCAACGGGGCTTATATTCCAATGAAGCCGGTGCCGGTAGTGTGCCTCATGCGGCAGCAAGCGCGAGGCCGGTGCCTAATCACCCGGTAACGCAGGGGTATGTGCAAATGCTCGGGGTATTTTTAGATACTATGGTGTTATGTACGTGTACCGCGGTGATTATTTTACTGGCTGATATTAACATTAGCGGTGAAATGGAAGGCATTCGTTTAACTCAAAATGCGGTAACCTATCACTTAGGCGAGAACGGGGTTTATTTTGTCTCGGCGGCAATTAGCTTATTTGCTTTTACCTCTGTGGTGGCAAATTATGCTTATGCGGAAAGTAACTTACATTTTTTTAAACTCGATAATAAAGTCGGCCGCACCATCTACACAGTAATGTATTTGGCGATGGTGTTTTGGGGCGCAAGTGCCAGTTTGAAACAAGTATGGAGCATGGCAGATGTGGCGCTCGGCTTGATGACATTAGTAAATGTGGTTGCCATTGTGCAGCTAACGCCGACGATAGTGGCGTTAACAAAAGATTATAATGCCAAACGTAAACTTGAAAGTGTTAGCAATGCCGAAATGGAATTTAAAGCGGTAGATATTGAATTTCAAGGTGAAACGCACACTGGCATATGGCAAAAATAATACTGTATTATCTAGCATTATTGGACTGTGCTGTTTACTTTTATGCGCTTATTTACGGCTAATTTTTATTGCGCTCAATTAAGCGGCGTTTTTCTATCGCCATTGGCGTGATATCTTCATCAAGCTTTTTTGCAAAGCCGAGGGCAAAGTAAACTTCTGCCATTAAAAATAATGGCCCGATGACTAAACCCATAATATCATCGAAAAAAGCAGGTTTAGCTTTTTCGTAAATATGACCAATAAATTGAATGATCCAACCCAAAACAAAGGCGGCTATGGCAATCCACAATGCGCTCTCCATTGGAGATACAAAGCTTGCCAGATACAGGTTGACCATAATATAAGCGAGCATACCCAAGGCTAATTTTAGGTTCAGCTTTAGGTAGTAAAGTAGCGCGATGGCGAAAAGCACCATCGCAGGGGTAAGGGTGAGGTGAGTTCCTGCTAAGTTAAGAGTAAAAGTATTTAAGCTCAACAACACAGTAATTGCCCATACGATCAAAGGGATACCGACAAAGTGAGTTTTAATGTTGGTTTTATTAAAATGTACGCTTTTGTAATTTGATAATTGCTCTTCGATGCTTCTCATAACAAGCCCTTTAACCTAGGTTATTGAAGATAATCGCAACTTATTTGCGAGAAGTAAAGCCAGTAAATAAGTGAATATTCCCATAGATGAATGATTTAGCTGCCATGATGTACATACGCTAATTGAGCATGGGGTTGTTGGTTGAACACTGTTATCTGACGAAAGTACTTAACGTATTGCAGTTGTCTGGGCTTACTCATACAATAACGACATTAGTTATTGAAAAAGTTAATATTATGTCTTCAGATAAATTAGGCACTAGCCTGAATTATAAACGTCAAGAACAAGGCTATCGCGATCGGGCATTAAAACTGTACCCTTGGGTGTGTGGGCGCTGTGCCCGTGAGTTTGAGTATTCTAATATTAGAGAATTAACCGTCCATCATATCGACCATGATCATACCAATAACCCGAACGACGGTAGTAATTGGGAGCTACTTTGTATTTATTGTCATGATAATGAGCATGCTAAATATACCGATCATGCCAATTATCAAACGGAAGTTAAAGCCGGCGATAGCAATCAAGACAGTGCGACTTATAATCCATTTGCTGATTTAAAATCATTATTGAAAAAGTAACGTTTACTGATAACAGGAGTTGAAAGTGGCAGGTTCGAGTTTACTGACATTAATTGATGATATTGCAACGGTACTAGACGATGTGGCGGTTTTATCGAAAGTAGCCGCTAAAAAAACCGCCGGTGTCCTCGGTGATGATTTAGCGCTCAATGCTGAGCAAGTCTCGGGCGTTAAAGCCGATAGAGAGTTACCCGTTGTTTGGGCAGTGGCAAAAGGTTCGTTTCTCAATAAACTTATTTTAGTGCCTTCTGCGTTATTAATTAGTGCTTTTTTTCCGCCTTTGATCACGGTTTTATTAGTGATCGGTGGATTGTTTCTTTGTTTTGAAGGCTTTGAAAAAGTTACCCATAAATTTTTTCACAGTAAAGCTCAATTAGCACAAGAACATCAAGCGGTTATTGATGCTGTTAGCGACGATAGTATTGATATAGTTGCCCTTGAAAAAGAAAAGATTAAAGGCGCCATTCGTACCGACTTTATCCTTTCTGCCGAAATTATCGTCATCGCCCTAGGGGCAGTACAAGAGGCCGATTTTACCACGCAAGTATTGGTGATTTCACTATTGGCTGTCGCAATTACGGTTGGCGTTTACGGACTTGTTGCTGCGATTGTAAAGCTTGATGATCTCGGGCTATATATGTTGAGAAAGTCGGTGTCCGGTAGTTTTAATGCCCTGCAAAGAGCCACTGGCCGTGGCTTATTAATGTTTGCGCCGTTTTTAATGAAGCTATTGACTATAGTCGGCACTATCGCGATGTTTCTGGTTGGCGGCGGTATTATCGTGCACAGTTTTACCTGGTTAACTGAGCAGTTGCATCATTTGGAGCAGAGCATTAGCCAATATTTAGGCAGTTGGATAGAGAGTGTTTTTGCGATTTTATTTAACGGTATAGTGGGTATTATCGCCGGCGGTTTAGTACTCGCGCTAGTTAGTCTTGTCTCCCGGATAAAAAAGCCAGCCGTTAGTGAAAATTAATTCATATGTGAAATTGATTTAAAATAAGTTTTTCAACCATCTAGCATAAAGCTTAAAAAAATTGTTCATTTTGCCATTGTTTTTTGTTGTCTTTGCCCTGAGTATATAATTGAAGACAACAAAAAAGGTAACAATATGAAAATAATCATTTCCGGACATCACGTTGAAATCACCGAAGGCATCACTCAAGCAATTGAAAATAAATTTGCCAAAGTTGCTAAACACTTCCCCAGCTTAATGACCTTAGATGTCATTATTACCGTAGAGCCAAGTCAGCAAAAACTAGAAGTCTCGACCTCGTATGAAGGGGCAACGGTTTCAGTTAATGCCGCGGACAAAGAGCTATATTCAGCCATTGCCAGTGCCGCAAGCAAACTTGAAGCCGCACTAGCCCATCGCAAGGGCGTATTGTCAGCCAAGCAGAAAAAGAAATTTGAAGTTGAACAGTCAAACGCTTTTGAAATGGCATAATGTGCATTACTGCGTAATAGTCTAAATTAAAGGTCGTTTTTACGGCCTTTTTTATGTTTATCAATTATGATCTTTCCTTAGTTTTAGGTAGAACCTGACGGCAACATCTAGAGGGCTCAATGTTCTAATATCTGTAGGCACTTTTTTAAGTAAAGCAATGTGAAACAATGGCTATTCGTCTTAGCTTTACGTAAAATAGCGTCACAGGCTTTATATCCTCGTTGTACTGTCAATATAAAGCGTATTTTATCTTTTGAAGGAATCCCATGAAAAAAACATTCGAGTTAACTCACCCTAAAATTAAAGTTGAAAGAATGGTTGAGTCAGTAAAACACGAAGTTAAAAAATATTTAAAGCGTGAACGTAACAAAACTTTGCCTGAAGGGGCGGATTATTGGGATTTTGACTGTAAAATTGGTAAAACAGAACAAACCGCTGATGTTATTCATGTGGCGACCATTAATAAGCAAATTGACACGCTGATGTTGGAAGATGTGACATCATTTTATCTTGAAATATTAGTTAAACCGGCTATTCGTACATTTGAAGAAAAAGCCTAGTAGTATCTATTATTAGCTAATAACCGTTATAAGCAATAAAACCTCGCTAACAGCAATTGTAGCGAGGAGCTTTGTACAAATCAGCGGTTAGTAACCAATTAAGCCATTAATATGGGCCACCGCGCTTCGTCCCAAAGCACCGAGTGAATATCCCCCTTCAAGCACTGACACCATACGCCCTTGCGCATATTTATCGGCAATAGTTTTAAGTTGATCTGTTACCCAACGATAATCTTCATCAACTAAACTTATCTGCGAGATATCATCTTCAATATGCGCATCGAAACCGGCAGAAATAAGAATTAACTGGGGTTTGAATTTAGTTAATGCCGGTAGCCAATTATCAAGTACTGCTTGACGAAAATCCTCACTTTTTGCCGTCGCGTCTAACGGCGTGTTAATGATTGGAGGCCGATTACTTTCTTCAATTTCAAACGGATAAAAAGGGTACTGATAAGTTGAACAGAATAAGAAACCTCTTTTGTCTTTAATTTTATTTTTAATGATATCTTCTGTGCCATTACCGTGATGTACGTCAAAGTCGACAATGGCAACCCGTTTTAAGTTGTATTCTTGTTTGGCGTAAGCGGCGGCAATGGCAATATTGTTAAAAAAACAAAAGCCCATTGCTTTATTATGTTCAGCGTGATGTCCGGGCGGCCTAGTGGCACAAAATGCGGCAGGAAGTTGCTTTGACATTACTAAATCGACCGCATCTTTTGCAGCACCTGCTGATAGCAATGCCGCATTAAGGGTGTTGGAGTTCATTACGGTATCATCATCAATGCGATAAGTACCATGCGAGGGAGCATTGTTATAGATAGAGTCAATGTAGTCGCGGTCGTGGGCTAAATACAGCAGCTCTTTATCAATAGGCTTGGCATCAATCTGGCGAACGACATAGTCGAGGCCGCTGCGAATTAATTGGTCTTGAATTGCCGCCATGCGCGCTGGCGCTTCGGGGTGATGATCGCCCATATGATGAGTTAGGCACTGGTGATGACTGATAACGCCAACGGTCATAGATAAACTTCCTTATTTGTTAGATAAAAAATGCTCGCTAATATATTGGTTAGGTTGCTGTTAGTTGCAGGTAAAAATATTTAATGCAGGTTGTAAACCTTGACGCTTTATAGCTGGTAACTTAAGCTCACTTCGTCATAATCATCGGAGGGCTTTCTTAAAAAACCCGCATTTTCAAATACTTTTAGCATAGGCGCATTATCTCGTCGTACACAGGCAACTAACTGCGCAACCCCCCGAATTTTTGCAATAGCAATTAATTCAGATAACAGCGCTTTCGCCATACCTTTACCGCGTTTACTTTCTTTAATGACAAAAGCGACTTCGGCACTATTGCTGGCCTCGAGGTAATAATAACGCGCCACCGCTTGTATAGCTTCGCCCAAATGATCACGCTCAGTTAGGCACAGGGCTAAATCAATATGTTGATTAACACTGACGAGGTTACATGACTTTTCTCGGGTCATTTGTGTGGCATGATAGTTATAACGCATCATTAAGGTCTCTTTATTATGAGAATAAAAAAACTCTTGCAGTTTACGTTCATCGGCAGGGGTTAATGCGCGTAGAAAGTACTCCGAATCGGCAAAGGTAAAGCGCTTTATTTCAACTTTGCCAAGCTCAGGTACAGAGGTTGGGGTATTTTCTTGGTACTCAGGCACCCAATAGTGTTTTCGTACATCTTTAAGTAATTGGTCGCGAAACTTAGGGTGGGCAATACGGATTAATTCTAATGCCCGTTCACGAATACTTTTGCCTTGCAGTGAGGCAATACCGTATTCAGTAACGACATAAGATACATGCCCTCTTGAGGTAACCACGCCACCGCCTTCGGTGATATGCGGCACGATGCGCGATATTTTTCCATCTTTAGTGGTTGATGGCAGGGCAATGATGGGTTTACCGCCTTTGCTAAGCGCCGCGCCGCGAATAAAGTCTACTTGCCCGCCAATGCCACTATAAAAATGATAACCAATGGAATCAGCCACGACTTGCCCAGTTAAGTCGACTTCGATAGCGCTATTAATTGACACCATTTTGTCGTTGCGCGCGATATTGACAGGCGAATTAACATGTTCACTAGGATAAAACTCAACATGAGGATTACCATCAACAAATTTATATAAACGCCGAGTACCGACACAAAAGCTGGCCACGGTTTTTCCGCGATGGAAGGTTTTTTTACGGTTATTAATCACCCCCGAACGCATCAAATCAATAATACCATCGGATAGCATTTCACTGTGCACGCCTAAGTCTTTATGATTGGCTAAATAGCGCAACACCGCCGACGGGATTCTCCCCATGCCAATTTGAATGGTAGCGCCATTTTCCACTAACATTGCCACGTATTGGCCTATTTGCTCGGTGACTTGGTCTACTTCTGGCTCAGGTAGCTCAGGTAAATATTGTTGCAACGTCATATGGGCGTGAATTTGATTAATATGGACAAAACTATGGCCATTGGTACGAGGCATTGACGGATTGAATTGCGCAATAACATATTTCGCTTTTTTAATCGCGGCCGAAACAATATCAACACTAACCCCTAGGGAACAATAGCCGTATTCGTCGGGCGGACTGACCATGATCAGCGCGACATCTAATGGCAAAATATTTTCTGAGAATAATTTTGGAATTTCAGATAAAAATGTCGGCGTATAATCGGCGCGTCCTTCATTAACGGCTTGGCGTATTTTTTCACCGCCAATAAAAAAAGTGTTTACCTTGAATAGATCTCGGTGCTTGGCGTCAGCCCAAACGCTATTTGACAGGGTTAGAATATGCACGGCTTCAATATCGTGTAAGCCGGCACTGTTAGCAATTAAGTCATCAATTAAACCATTGGGAACCGCCGCATTGGAGCCAATAAAAATACGATTCCCAGACTTTAGGTATTGAGGCCAGTCGATATTCGCCTGATCCTGTTTCCGCTTTGGCATAATATTCTCGGTTGATAGCCGTGTGGCACTTAGCAATTTTGTAGGGTTAATACTATCACAGCATTTACACATTCTTTTCACGAGTATGACGTAATGAATAAGTTATTTTTTGATCGGAGTCAAAGCACATACAATTTTAGACTATAGGAGTACGGTATAGGCTTAGGAAAAATATTTATCTTTCAAATGTAACCGTCATTATTTATTGTGCCTAGTGAACTAACGAATTTAGCTGTAAGGGCCGTATTAAATGCAAAAATTAAGTAGCAAATTCTTCCTTAAATATCTGTGGTTGATTGCGGTATTGACCTTAGCATTGCCGGCGCAGGTACAAGCGGCAACTACATTGCCAAAAATCGCTAAAAATACGGTAAAACCTCGCTGGGAAGCCGGAGCGTTATTTGCCGCTTTTCATGGCCCTTTGTATCCGGCTGCGGCTGAAAACCAAAGCAAGTTGTTACCGGTACCATTTTTAGTCTATCGGGGTGAAAAATTTCGTATCGGCGAAGACGGGGTTGTGAAAGCGATTGCGGTTGATAAACCACGATTTAAAGTCGACTTATCGCTAGGAGCGGCTTTTAGCGTTAATTCAGACGATGCTAAGGCCCGTGAAGGTATGCCAGATCTCGACTTTATTTTCGAACTGGGTCCAGAAGTTAGCTTTATGCTTACCAATAGCAAAACCAGTGAAACTTGGCTGAATTTACAACTACGTAAAGTTCTCTCGACTGACTTTTCAAGTGTTGTTGATCGAGGGGTTATCTTTCAGCCAGAGCTTGCCTACCAAGGTGAGCAGCTGTTTGGTACAAATGATCGCTTTAAATTGATAGTTTCACCACTATTTACCACTAAGAAAACACAACAGTACTTTTATCAAGTTGACAACGAATTTAGTACTGCAACCCGGCCTTATTATCAGGCTAAAGGTGGCTATTTAGGCACGGAAGTCGCACTGGTCAATCGGTTTCAAGTAAGAGATGATTTATCGATATTTATCAGCACTAAGCTAGGTTTTTACAAAGGTGCGCGTAATGACGACAGCCCGCTGTTTAAGAAAGATTTTAATTACACGCTGGGGCTAGGCGTAAAGTGGACCTTATTTGAAAGTCATAAGGCGAGCTTATTTTAAGGTTTTTACGATATTGTTAGGCTGAAATATTTATTTTAATCTTTATGTTGAGGTGATGGTAAAAGAGCAAGCCAATATAGCTCGCTCTTATAAATTTTAAGTGTTTTTTGAACAAAATTGTCTTTGTGTGTATTTTTAGCCAAATATATTTCGCATTAACGTAATGGCTTGTTCAACGGTTTTGCCATCTTTCACACTATTAACGATAGTGCTGCGCATATTTAAAATAAAATCGGGAATATCATCGGCTTCAAAGGCTTTATCAACAATCGCTTCCGCTGACTCTTTACTGCGTTTTACCGCTCTGGCAACGCCAATTTTAACTTTTTTAGGCTTGTCACGCATGCGAATAAAGTTGGAGTTTTCTGCCAAGGTATTATCGGCGAATAAAAATAAGTCAACTAAAACGGCGCGATTTTGCCAAAGTTGTAATTCAAATTCATCGCTTGGCATCTCACTGCGCCACCATTGTGTACTTCTGATACTGGCGATCATTTCATGCCAGTAATCGTCAAAGCTTTGATTATTCAGTTTTACTAACCCTAACCCTTGGCAAAGGCTATCTATTTTATTGTTGCTCAGGGCAACAAATTGATCCGGTCGGCGCATCGCCAATAAGCGCGTCGCAGCGTTTAATGGCGCTTTTTCATCTGAGGCGAGTGTCGAAAAAACGCCTTTATAGGCGATAACGAAAGCCTGATAGTGCGCCAAGGTAACATCACCGGTCAGCGGAATATTAGCCAACGCGTCGTCAAAAGCTTGTGGCTGAGATTTAAGGAGCTGGTGAAAGGTTTTTGCGCCACGCGTGCTAGCAAACCATTCAACGTCAAACTCATAAACGCTAATATCATGGCCTGCAGTATGTTTACCAGCAAAGGCCAGTCGGTCTTCTTCAATCATGTCGCTTAAGTTACTCTCGCGCATGCCAGCAATATAATTAAGTAACTTAAGACGCTCAGGTAGGGCCTGGAGCGTTGCGTTGTCTTGAATAAAGCTAGTAAACATCGGCCATGGGATCACGCGCGCCATTTTTAATTGGCAGGCACTGACGCCATTAGAGAGGGTTTCTTGCAGTTTTTTTAGTGGTTTTTCTTGGCTGGGCTCAAGTAACTCGCGGTTAACGTCGTGCAAACATATGCGGTGCAGCTCTCGACACCAATTTAGAAAGTCGTCAGGGTGATTTTCTACTTTAACGGCCATTAGGTTAAGGCTGAGATCAGCAACAAACGATAAGGCATTTTGATAAATAGTTTGTTCGATAGCGCTAAGCGGCATAGCATTGGGCGAGGTAAGCAGTTTTCTCATGAAGCAGGGAGTTCCGACGATAAAATATAAAAATAGGCCGGCATAATACGTGTAAAATTAGTGAACGCAAGTGATAAAGAAGAATTTAGGGTAGAAACTCTAATGTGGTGGTTAATACAACAAAAACTGTTGAACAAAAAAACAAAACCTTTGCCAACTTAATGCCAGTAGGGATTAAATTGTCGACAAAGGTTTGTATATTGATGGCGGTTACAACTATTCAGTAACGAGTGCTTGTTGACCCTTTGAATAGTACTTAACTAAACCGATTATTGACGCGGCAATCCAAAATAATTCAATGATAAAACTGGCTAAATTAAAGTTGTAACACAGGCTGATCAGCAACAATATCGCACCTGTAAGGTTAATAAGGTTGTAGGCCAAGCTGGTTGGGCTTAACTTTTCCAGTTGTAACAGCAAAAATGCGCCAACAACAAGTAGTGTTCCTGACATGCCAATAACATCAAATAATATATCAATCATGATAAACTCCAAGCTATAGAGGGTGATCCAAAATGCTGGCCCTTTCCGTGGGTAGGATCGTTTTCGTTCCATGAAACAGCTTGTCGTTATATTGCAGATAACGTTAATAACACAGCGTTAGGGCAATAATTTCAGCGCTATTGTAGGCAGATTTTTCGATAAGGTAAAGCAACATTACTTGTTCTTTCTACCTAAAATCAGTAGTCTTGTTTTCTGGTATGACCATTACCTTTGCGATGTGCTGTGGTATTAAGAGTGTCAGTAAAAGTTAAAATTTTAAAGAATAATTAATCGTTTAGGATTAGGTATCAATGCAACAAGAATCAATATTTATTGAAGATGGCGAAGACCAATTGCACTTACGCCATATTTGGCAAACCCAAGGGGGCCCGCCGGTTTTTATGTTGCATGGCTCGATTGAAAATGGCTATATTTTTTATACCGAAAAGGGCAAAGGCTTAGCGTGTTTCCTCGCCGCACAAGGTTTTGACGTTTACGTGGCAGATTTACGTGGTCGAGGCAAAAGTCGTCCCGCGATAAATGCCGCATCGTCATTTGGCCAGTATGAAGCCATCACCCGTGATATTCCGCTGTTTTTAGAAAAAATTCAAAGTATAAATGCTCAGAAAGTTCATCTTATTGCCCATTCATGGGGCGGGGTATTGTTAACGAGCTTTTTGGCGCGTTACCCGCATTGGCTTGACCGTGTGCTAACTAAAACCTGTTTTGGTACTAAACGGGTTGTTACCGCAAAAACCGTTGAGGCGTTTTTTAAACTTGGGCTGATGTGGCGTTATCTTGCGCCTATGTTAGTGAAAAAGCACGGCTACTTAGATGCAAAGCGCTTTGGTTTTGGCTCCGATAATGAAACACAGCAATCTTTGTCGGAAAGTTTAGCTTGGGTAAGCCGTGGGCTATGGCACGACCAATACGATGGTTTTGACTATCACAGCGCGGCGCAAAATATAACCTGGCCGCCAACTTGGCACTTGACTGGTGTTAAAGATCACGCCTTAGGCCACCCGCAAGACGTACAATTATTTATTGATGAATGTGGTAATCATAAGGCAAAGTTTTCTGTGTTGTCAAAACAAGCGGGCAGCCTTGTCGATTATGATCATATCGATATTCTCACCCATCCTGATACCGTTAATGATCATTTTCCGGCGCTATCCTCATGGCTAAAAGAACACAATTAGCACTGAGGGCAGCTGAGTTTCGTTTCAATTTTGAGATGTTCCCGACTATAGTTGGTGCGCACAGTCATTAGCAGGAGTTGGAAATGAAAACCATGTTGTGTAAGCAATTAGGTGGCGGGTGCGAGCAAAAGCTACGCGGTAACAGCTTTGAAGAAATTGCCGAGCAAAGTCGCCAACACTGCACGAAAATGCTCGAACAAAACGATCAAGCCCACTTAGCGGCGATGGCCGAAATGGAAACCTTGATGCAAGAGCCTCAAGCCATGAGTGATTGGTTTGATAGTAAACGCGCTGAGTTTTCGGCCTTAGCTGACGATTAACTTATCTTCACAAGCTATTGCATGGTTATTGATCGTCTGGTGTTACTGTCATGGCTTCAATAGCAATTATTTTTGATCGATTGAGTGTTACTTTAAAGCGCTGTGCTTGTTGCTGGCCTTGTTTATCGGTTTGCATTAACACCAGATTTATCTGATAGCGTCGCTCAACCGCTTGCTTGGTTATTTTAGTGCCATCAAGTGAGTACAGGCGACCTTCACCTTTTTTTAAAAAACGAATAAAGGGCGTTAAATTAAAATATATACGCTGTTGAATTTCATCGTAGCCGGGTAAAAATGTTTTTGCGTACACTCTGGTGTCACTGCGAAAGTGTAGTAATTTTGCCGCTTGCTTGTTTTGGTGTCGACGGGTTTGAAACAGTTTATCAACATTTTTCGGTAAGTCTTTATCGCGAATATATTCCAGCCAAATGGTTTGGCTTGCGACACGACTTTTATTGACACTATTACTGTAAATATTTTTCCATTTTGGTAAGCCGCGTTGAATTCTGCGCCAAATTATCCGGGTAATATCGTCCTTAAAAATCTCTCGTAAACCGTAAACAAGCCCGAGCATCGCCACTAGCGCGATGGTAACTTCAGTAAAATTTGCCCGGGCATTTAGCACTAGCATCATGACAAACGCCATAATAACCGCAGTTACTGTACCTCTAACAACACGTTTTAAATTAGTATTGAGGTTTTTTACGTGTTTTTGAAACACTACGCCATATTCAACTAGTCGTTGTAGCAAGCGCATTTTGTTGGTGATGCGATTTGGGTCATCAAGGGTTATTTGCGAGTTGTACTGATTGCTTTCTCGGTATTCGTTTTCACTGCGGCATAAGGCAAATAAAAAGTTACGTTCAGCGCTAAAATCGCTGCTTTTAGGGCCGCTTGATAGCAGTTTTAAAAATGACTGCTCGACATGCCAACTCAGATAATTGTCAGCGTTTTCAAAAAATGGACTTAATTTTTTATCCGGTGGTGTGTAACGCCTGAGTTTTTTCAGTAGCCCGCTAATTTGCTCTGCTAACTCTATGGCTTGTGGGTAAAAGTCCTCACTGTCTTTAAGGTTTATGGTTTGCTTGATATCGGTATCGAGGGCAATGCGAATTTGGTAAGAAAATAAATTTAGATTAAGGCGATAGTCACTTTGCAGACCTTTTTGTTGGCTAATAAAACGGCTTCGTACCAAAGGTAAGTGTAATTGGTCGGAATAGTAGGCACTGTGACTTTTGATACTGCTATGAAAATATTGCTCTTCTGTTAGTGTTTTTGGACTAATGCCCATTTCAACCGGCAGCGAGAAATACAAATCGAGCCGTTGATAGTCACTCGGTAATAACTGGTAACTTACTTTAATGGAAAGGTTTTCATCTTGGATAAGTGTCGTGTTGTTCACGTATAAATTCTGCTCCTTTTATTGTTATTTAAAAGCTCAAAGCTGACAACAATACTGGCATAAGTTAGCCAATGTTATCAAATAGCTTTTGGTATGAATGTAGCGGTAATAGCTTATATTGTAAGCTATTTTTTTGATGTTAGTGCTATTTATATCGGCTTTAAAGGTAATTAGAACAGAACTTTTTAGTTAATATTGCAAGCAGGTGATAAAAAAAACTACCGTGCGAAACGGCTCTAGCTAAATCGCAGAGGCTAAAAGTCTAGTGTGATAAAACAGAACATCGACTATTATTTAACCACGGGCATTTAACCACAAACAGGACGGTAAATGGAGAAGGTAGTGTGATCAACATTAATCGAAAACATCTTCTTTACCTGTCATGGCTGATTTTTTTATGCTTTATGATGTTTTTTGTGAGTACCGCACTGGCGCAAAAACCGAGTGAACATTACGCACAGTTGAAAAAACTACCCCATATAAATACCGATAAAAACCGCCTTTTTGTCGAACAAGTATTAAACCAAGTTCAAAGTAAACCATATGTGATATGGCAAGCGCCTATTTATGCTTATATTGCAAAATTAACCACCAAGCAGGGCAACTGGACTGACGGAAAACGCTATCTAGAGCAGGCCATTTCGAGGCTAGAACTTGTTGATAACGATAATTTAATGATCGATGCGTTTGAGAGCATAAGCTGGGTGTATTTTATTCGGGGTAACTATGTTCAGGCGATATTTTATCTACAAAAAATGTCTGACTATGCCCATAACAGCCATCATGCACGTGGCCAAATTATCGCATTAAATCGCTTGGCGCTTAGTTATATAGAATTAGAGCTTTTTGACTTAGCGATCGCACCCTTACAGTCGGCATTGGCGCTAGCACGTCAAACCAAAGATTTTGATAATGAGTTTTTAGCACTATTGTATTTAATTAATGCTCGAATAAACTTAGCGAATATCGACCCAAAAGATACTCTGGCATTAATCTTAACGGCGGAAAAAATCCCATCAAAATTTAATGCAGGTGCAGGTTACCTGCCGCGTTTAAAAGGCATAGTTAATCAGCAGCTTGATAATTATCCGCTTGCCGAGCAATGGCTAAAAGTTGCAGAAGATTTAGCGAACAAAAATCATGATATTCGATTATTGCAAATGGTTAGTCAAAGTCTATCTGGCTTGTATATGGCGACTGATCAAGCCTTGTTAGCACGCGATTATGCGCTTACAAGCTTAACGTATAATAACCAAATGGATCACGCGAGTGCTCGTGCAGATATTTTCTATTTATTGAGTAAAATCTATCAGCAGCTAGGTGATGATAAAAATGCATTAAAATATAGCCGTGGTTACGCAGAGTATCAACACTCAGCAAGTGATAAAAACATCGTTAGTTTACTTAATGCCATGGCTAAACGTGTCGAAACTAGCAAACATCAACAAAAGCTGACTGAACTAGAAAACTCCCTACTTAACAATAAAATAAGCAGGCAAATAAAAGAAAAACAACAACAACTCTATATTTTTCTTATTATTGTTTTAGTGTTAGTTTTTTGCTTTTTCTTCGGCATATTTGTTAATCATCATCGGATGTTAAAAGCGCAAATCGATTTATCAATGAAAGATGAACTAACTGGGGCATTTTGCCGAAGTTATTTACGTACCTATTTACCCGCAGCGCAGTCACGTTTTGAACGAGAGCAAGATAAGGAGTTATCAATAGGAGCGTTAATTATTGATTGTGATGACTTTAAATTTATTAATGACACCTTTGGTCGTGCCGGTGGCGACAAAGCCTTAATCGCGATTGTTGACAATATAAGCTCTCATATTCGCGAGCACGACGTACTGCTACGGTGGGGCGGTGATGAATTTGTACTCATTTGTGAGTCGGTAAGTGAAATACAAATGCGTGAACTCGCTAATCGCATCATTCGCAGCATCAGTGATATGCATATTGTTTACGAAGAAGCGACACTTACCGTCACTGTATCGGCAGGTTACGCATTACATGAGAAAACAGAAGATTTTAATTTTGATAGCCTCATAAAAGCAGCCGATGAATTTTTATTGGTTGCTAAAAAGTCAGGAAAAAATAACTGTTTAGGTGATGATTTTACCTCGATATCAATGGGAGCATGGGCGGACATTGAAATTAAAAAGTGGTAAGATCTGCCGGCGAAAAAATCATTACCAACAATAGGGTACAATGCACGAAAATGCGTAAATCCGATAAAAAAATTGATAACCAAATAATAAAATCACTGACGCAAGTTTGCCAATCAGCGCTTAAAGAAATCGACGGTTTTGTTTGGCTAACCCACAGTGTTAATTTTGATAAATTCCCACAAAGTTTAAAAATCACCTGTGTATTTGACACCAATGTACAGCTTGCCCATGCCATAGCCTCGGGTAACAATGAACGTTTAGTGTTTTCAATTGAAGCGAGTTTGGCTGCTATCAATATCAAGCTTAACAATACCAAAAAACAGATCACCTTAGACAGCGAAGAGAGTTGTACGCTACAACATCAAGGAAATTGGCGCCAAAGGCTAGCCTAACCTGTCTTTAAAACATTTGACCCATTAATAATTTTGCAACTGATCTGATTCAACAATAGCAACCCCTAACGTGGGGCTTTCAGTATAGGCGAGCATGGCATTAGCCACTTTTTCTGCTTGAATTACTTGATATTTTTTCGGGATGACAAAGGCAAAAGCATTCATTAATATTGTGCCAAACTGCTCGCCAAGTCGAAATTCATCACGTTGCCCTGCCAGCATTGACGGGCGAAAAATACCTAAATGCTGATAACCAATATTGCTTAAATCGGTTTCAATTTTTCCTTTAACTTGGCTATAGAAAACACGCGCATTTTTGTTGGCGCCCATAGCTGAAACGATGGCAAATAACTCGGCTTGTTGACGATAAAAAAATTCCGCAATACATAGGGGGTATTGATAATCAACTTGGCTGAATGCAGGTTTAGCGCCGGCTTTTTTAATGGTCGTTCCAAGCGTACAAAAAATATGATCTATTTTTGTTGAGTTATTGCTCTGAACGTTTTCTTGTTGCTGATTTTCAGACGCGAAGCCGTGAGATGCTAATTCGGTGTCCAGCTGCTCAAAATCAATTTGCCATTGCTCCAGTTTCTCATTTTCAAGCTTAAGCGGTGTTCGCACTAAGGCAATTACCTTGCTATAGCGCGGGCTTGCTAATAACTTTAACAACAAGTGTTTACCAACTAAACCACTGGCACCAACCATTAAGGCAACCTTGGTATTTTCAGTCTCAGGGGTAACGCTGATATTACGGGTCATACTTTATGCTCAAATCTTGTTGTTAGTCGTGCTGTGGATAATTGATTTATCATAAACTTAATTGCGTTAAACACCAAAAGTGTCGCAAATTTTTATGAATATATCGTTTTTGCCCAACGGGTTAAGCCCGCAGTAACACTGCCAAAGTGATCACCAATAACAATGGGGATATGCTGAAATTGCTGTTGTAAAAACTGATTTAATATCGGTGACTTCGCCGTGCCGCCAGTAACAAATACCACATCAGGCTGACAATTCGCTTGCGTGATCGCATCGCTCATTAAGCGTGAAATGGCACTTAACTCTTGTTTACACGCGGTGGCAAAGCCCGTTCTATCTAGCGTAACGTTTAGTTGTGATTCGATATCAGATAAGTCTACTTGTTGTTGTGTTTGCTCTGTTAGGGCAATTTTGCTTTGCTCGGCGGCATTCACCACACGGTAACTCATTTTTTGTTGTTGCACGGTTAACAGGCGCGTTAATAACTGCGGTTGCTCTGCATCACGAATAAGTTGTTGTAAGTAACGGCCATTGGCGGCACTGTAAAACTCGGTTTGCTCATTAATATTGTTAATGGCCATTGCTTGGAAAAAACTGTTTTTCGGCATAGGTTTGCCCGTTTTTAACAGGCTGTCTAAACCAAAGCTTGGCATAAGTCCTTTCAGGGCAAAGGCAATATCAAAATCATTACCGCCAACACGTTCACCACTGTGACTGAGTAAGTCTTGCGCTCTATCTTGTAACAGTGCTTGTTTCGGCCCCATTAAACACATTGAGCAGTCAGTAGTACCACCGCCAATATCAACGACTAGCACTTTGGTTTCTTCGCGCAAGCTAGCTTCATATTCGAAACCGGCGGCAACCGGCTCAAATTGAAATTCAACGTCTTTAAAGCCGACGCGTTTAGCGGCATTGGTTAATATTTTCAGCGCTTGCTGGTTACTTTCTTCACCACGCAAACCTTGAAAGTTTATCGGGCGACCAATAACGGTTTGGCTAACGCTTCTTCCCAATGCGGCCTCAGTGAGGTTTTTTACATTCGTCATCATGGCGGCCACGATATCTTCAAATAACTCAATTTGCTGTGGCAATAAACCACTGGCGCCAAGAAACGATTTTGGCGATTTAATATAATAGCCTTCGTCAGGCTCTTGTAGATAATTATTTAATGCTGCTTGGCCAAACGATAATTGTGTCGGGTAGCCGTCGAGTGTTAGCTCTCGTAAGGTGTTTTGGCCTTTTTGCAATTGTCGTTGGCGTTGTTGTTGAAAGTTTTCTTGCTCTGCCAAGGTCAAGTGTTTGTGCAGCCAGTTGACGATAATGTCACGACTTGGCGCATATAAAGTTGATGATATATATCGACCATGATCCCCTAAAGATAAAAGCTCAGGGTTATTGTTTTGCATTACGCCGACCGCACAGTTTGATGTGCCGTAGTCAAATCCGATCATGTTGGCCTCCAACGAGAAAAAGGCCGCGTAGAATACTGAGATATACCAAGCTAGGCAAGGGCTTTTAGGTTATTGCTGCTAAATGGTTTATCATTTCTAACAATTTTTATTTAGATCACGGCAATGCAGGTAAAGGTATTGCAAAAAGGAAGCACAATGTATTTATCGTTAAAAAAACTAAGCTCAATTTTATCATTACCTATCGCTATTTCTCTCACCTTCGCCAGTACCACAACTTTCGCGGCTGAAACTATTAATAGTTATGCAGAGAAAACCAAGCAAAGCATGGAGAAAATGCAAAAAAAGCGCACGACTTGGACCGCGGAAGATAAAGCCATTATGAAAGCGGCAAGTGATAAACTTGCCAAAGAATTACCTAACCCAGGCTTAAAAGCCGGTAATAAAGCGCCGAACTTTCGTCTAAAAAATGCTTTTGGTAACACCATTGAATTACAGCAAGAACTGGCGAAAGGACCGGTGGTGTTAGTTTTTTATCGTGGCGCTTGGTGTCCGTACTGTAATTTGCATTTGCATGCTTTGCAGAAAAACCTAGCTGAATTTGAAAAATATGGCGCACAAGTTATTGCCATAACGCCGCAATCGCCGGATAAATCGGCTGAGCAAGTGAAAAAAGACGGTTTTCCATTTCAGGTACTTAGCGATAGCACATCTCAAGTGATGAAAGACTATAAACTCTACTTTGAGTTGCCCAATGACTTAATGAGAATATATAAAGAGCACGGCTTAGATATTGAAGAGTTTAATGGCGCAGGACGCAGTGGCCTGCCAACGCCGGGCGCTTTTATTATCGATACCAAGGGTATCATTCGCACCATGCAAGCTGAAGTGGATTATAAGTCACGTATGGCGCCTGAAGCGATTATTGCTGCATTGGCTAAATTGTAAAAAAAGCTCAGTTGCAATAACTAGGTTACTTTCAGCTTAAAACCAAAAAAGGCAGCGATTTAGCTGCCTTTCTACTTTCGATGCGTTCGGGCGGCTAGCCTGACGCCATGGCTAATATAGTTTTAATATCCAATGTCTCGGTATATTGTACAAAACTTTTGGTGGATGTTACTCGTGCTAATACCGCCATTCTGTCGGAAAGCTCATTTCCTTCAATATTGGCGTGACCTTTTACATGGCTAATGATCAAGTGGCTTTTTAAGCTTTGATAGAGCGAGAAACATTGTTTGATCAGCTCAAGGTTTTTAATTTCTTCACCTTTGCCACGGGTCCAACCTTTTGCTTGCCAGCCTTTTGCCCACTTGGTAATGCAGTCAATAGAATACTTAGAGTCTGACAACAATTGCACCGTTTTCCCTTGGTCAATATGCATTTTTGCGTATTTAAATGCCGCTAACATACCTTTAAGCTCAGCCGTGTTATTGGTGCCCATCGGCTCATATAAGCCATACCATAATTCTACCAGTTGCTGTTGATTATACACCGCCATACCGGTGCCAGATTTACCCGGATTAGGCGAGCAGGCACCATCACAATAAATATTAATATCCGCGACTTTTGCAGACGAGGCCGGCGTTTCGCCAACACTGCCCGTTTTAACGTAGGCGGCAGAAGCGGCAGGTTTAGCGCCGCTACTTTTACTCATTGAACGTTTTGTTAATGCCTTAGTGTAGCTTGATTGAAAAGCCAGCTCTGCCTCAGCTTTGGAAGCAAAGCCCATATATTGTGCATCCGCGCGTCCTTGGGTGTAGGTTTTAACCTCGTTCCACTGTGAAAATACGCCAGTTTTTGCGCCTTTCCATACCACGTAATATTTTTTACTCATAAATTTTTAGCTTAACCTTTATTTCTTGCTGTTATATTTGTTGTTGTTTTTAACGGACCAAATTACCAAGGCAATACCGGCGATAAAAAACGGAATACTTAACATTTGTCCGGCAGTTAAGGCAATATCAGCGGCGTAGGCTGCTTGTTTTTCTTTTAACATTTCAATCAGAAAGCGCGCGCTAAATATTAAGATTAAGAAAATACCTAAGATAGAGCCGCGCGGCGTTTCGGCTTTTTTGCCTTTGTAAATCACCAGCAAAACAAAGAATATGCTCAAATAAGCAAAGGCTTCATACAGTTGAGAAGGGTGACGCGCGACATTATCAATACGGGCAAAAATCACGGCCCAAGGCACATTACTGGCGGTGCCTAAAATTTCTGAATTTACAAAATTAGCACTACGGACAAAAAAGCCGAATAACGCTGTACAAATAGCGAGCCTGTCGAGTAACCAGAGAAAATTAAGTTGATGTTTGCGACTGTAAATACCTGCAGCAATTATTGCCCCTAAGCCGCCGCCATGGCTCGCCAGTCCACCTTCCCAAATAGCAAATATTTTCATCGGGTTGGCAAAGTAGTAGCTGGGATCATAAAAGAAGCAATGACCTAAGCGCGCGCCGACGATAACGCCAATTACGATGTAAACTAGCAGATTGTCAAGCGCGGTTAAGTCTTGCTTTTCGGTTTGAAAAATCCATTTCATTACCTGTAAACCCGACAAAATAGCGGTCGCAAATAATACCCCATACCAATGTACGGTCAGGGGACCAATGGAGAAAAATACGGGATCTAGGTCCCAAACTAAATGTTGCAAAAAAATAACCCTTTTATTGGTTTAGTGAGGCGCCACTTAAGTGGCGTGTTATTGGCGAATATTCTATCAAGCTAATTGTGGCTGCGCTGAATTAATTTTTTCTAATGCCGTAATGACCTGGGTGGGTTGTTCAATCTCGATCAAAACTTGCTCAAACGATTCCACAAATGCCCCCATCATGCCCCAATATTTTATCGGCTGCGTAAAGGTGATTTTGATATTGTGCTGCTTACCTCGACCTATTTTTAATAGCTCATTACTTATAGCATGATTTTTTGCACTACTTGCCGAATTTTCTTTTTCGTTATCTTCAAGCGAATTTAATGTAATCGCATTAATATCGGCCAGTGGTATCACCATAAAATTAAAAATACTGTTGTTGATGATCAATTTATCGTCTTGCACGTAAATGGAGTAGTGGCGTGATAAGCGATAGTTTGCGGTGAGGAGAATAAAGCTATATAAAATAAAGGTTGCGGCTATAATCGCGGCGGTTTCACTCCAATCGACCAATAACTGGTAACTTAAGGTGGCAAGAGCAACTAACGACACTATGACCAAAAAATAATGCCACGCTTTGCCTGATAACAAGCTGATATTGTCTAATGCTTTGATATGTTTTCTTGATAAGCGCGGAATAGCGTAATACCAACTGGCGGGCTCAGTGGCGAAGGTTAATGCCAAACCTTGTTTTTTCTCGTCATCGTACTTTTCAATCGCGCCGATACGGGGATCACCGGTTAAATTACGCGCTTGCCAAAGTCCTTTGACGATCACATACATCAAATAAAGTTCGATGATCAGTAGCACCGCCATAATGGGGTAACGCAACCAAAGAATAAACTCAAAATATTGCGCAATATCTTCAGGAAAACTGTAACGGGCAACCGCACTGGAAATACTGAGTATGATCAATATTTTCCAGGCCTTTTGCTGGCCGGCTTTAATGATCAAAAACCAATGTAATATTGGCAAAACAAGAAAATAAATAATGCTGGCTATAATTACAGGATATAGCCCTAATGCGCCGCTAGTGCTCTCAGGTATAAAAACAAAGCCTAAGTAGTAACTGGTGAAGGCGATAAGTAAAAATATTAACCGATACTTTACAGTGGTTCTCACAAGCGATCCTTATCACTCTTGGCAGTCGCCCGAGTTTGATGTGAATTATTATCATTATTTTTATTGATTAGCGAGTATAAGGCAGTTTGCTTTGTGCTTGAAGTTGAATTTGTCGATAAAATGGCTAAACATCACATGTTGCTGCAGCAAAACGCGAAGGCACGACTGGCTTTGTTGTTTAGCTTCGTTGTTTGATAATGTTGTCTCACTATTGCTAATATCGCAGCAGGCTAGCGCTGGGTCGACAGTTTATCGACACTTGCTAGGCCATTGGATGCTAGCTGTTTTTATTATAGGGCGTGTTGAGAAATAACTTTTGATATTTCTAGCATGGCGGTTTTACCGGTAAATTCGAATCTTACTTTGCCAATAGCCGAAAAGTAAATTTCCAGTTCAGCATCAAGATCGAATGTGCCTGAGGTTTCAATCGAATAGGCAACAATATTTTTGTAAGGCAAAGAGGTAAAGTCTTTCTTGCTGCCGGTTATGCCTTGGACATTAACGGCAATGATACGTTTGTTGGTAAATACCACACCGTCGCGCATGGTTTTAAAGGCGTCAATCACTTCTTCGTCATCTAACAGTAAATCATGCACTTTTTCTGCATAGTCTACATTTTGTTTAAGTTTGAAAAAGCCTTTGTTATTAAAATCAATCATCGAATATCCTAGCGTTATGGTTGTTATGAATAGCTGAACTTTGTCGCATAGCCTTGATTATAGGCGTTTTCTTATGCCTTGTGCTTATGCTGCTTAATTATTTCGCTATTTTTGTGCTTCAAGGCGGTGCTGTTAAAACCAATATCTTGGGTAATGGCGTAACGGGTTGCGTGATAAGTTGTTTATTACCAAGGCGATGGCCAGCAAAATTAATGTGCCTATGGCCACGGGCGTGATAACAAATAAGTAACCTGTGCTATGTATTTCAGCGCTGCCGATCACGGCAATCAGTGCGGTTGCACCACCGGGCGGATGTAAGGTGCGGGTAAAATGCATTACAACAATGGCGAGTGACACCGCAAGTGCGCCCAGTATCGTGATATCTAAGGGTATGTATTTTTGCACGCTAACGCCAATAAACGCTGATAATATATGGCCGCCAATAAAGTTTCTTGGTTGTGAAAATTCCGCTTGTGGTGCGCCGTAAATAAGCACGGCTGAGGCGCCAAATGAACCAACTAGAAACATACTCTTTAAAATATCAACTTCGGTTAGGCTACTTAATATCGCCACCAAGTACATGCCAATAAATGCCCCAAGGCCTGACCATAAAACTTTTGATAATGGTTTTCTGGGCGGGCAATTATCGCCCCCTTTCATTCTTGAAAATACAGCCTTGATCATGTTAAAAAATACGTCCTTTAGTGTTTGAGGTTTACGGTTAATTTTTTGCGCGTAGTGTGGTTATATGCAGATACTAAATGATGCATGCCAGATATGGCAAATGGCGCGAATATCGTCTACGGCTTGGCTTTGTTCATCAGTGGCGACTGTGACATAAATCTTGCCATTTTCAGATGTTACTTTTTCAATACCTGATACTTGCGCAAGGCGTTGATAAAAAACTTCTTCATCGGTTTGGCATTTAAATACCGCGTCAGTTATTTCAATTGCTATGCTCATGGTAATTTGCGTTTATAACCTTGATTTAGTGGCTGACGAATTTTTCGAAAAGTGCGTGGTTTTCGGTTAATTAATATATCAAACACCCACTAAACAAGAGAAATAATTTATCGTTAAGCCTTAGCGTTAATTGCTATTAGATGTTTGCTTTATCAACCGGTTTGCTGTTTTTTATGCGCTAAGTGTTTGATTAAAAAACTGATGTACGGGTGTTGTTTTTATTATAAGCAATGACATTAGAAATCTTTCGGTGCACCTTCATCACATTTCACACAGTTTAGTTGCCGGCCTAACATGGCAATTCGGGTGGTTTTTTCCATAACCCAAGGGCGATTAATAAATGGCGGTTGGTGACGAACATGTTGAAAGTGGCCGCAGCGTAGCCGCGCCACCCAGTGGTTTTCGTCATCTTGGTGATAATCGACTATAGATTGCAGCATGTTAATTTTCCATTGATTGCTCGATGGCGTCACTTTCATGACCGAGCCGTTCAATAAAGGTAATACCGTCAAGGTGGTCTAATTCATGTTGAAAAATACGCGCCAGAAAGCCGGTTAATGTTTGATTGTGTTCGATGCCATTTTCATCAATATAGCTGACATAAATAGTGCTATAGCGAGGTACAAGAGCTCTTTTCCCCTGAACACTTAAACAACCTTCCCAGTCTAGTTCTTGCTGTTTACTTACGTTAAGTATTTGTGGGTTAATGATCACGGCAGGCGCTAATAACGGCGCATTAGGATAGCGTTCACTCGGCGCAGAACACATAATAAATAAACGTAGGCTTATGCCCACTTGAGGCGCCGCTATGCCAACCCCTTTTCCCTGGGCAACAGTGGTTTTTAGATCGTGAATCAGTTGTTTTATTGCTAAGGCATGAACGTCATTTACGCTTTTTGCTACTTGCGCTAAAACCGGCTCGCCGCGTTGTAAAATAGTCAATAAACTCACGGCTCTACTTCGTTTTGTTGAGTGTTTTTAATCTCGGCATTTATTACTGTTGGCTGTGTTTTGTTACCTTCTCTTTGAAAATAAAACCAACTAACCATAAACAAAATGATAATAAAGGGTAAGCTCGTTAATACCACCACATGCCAGCCGGCTTTAAATAGGATCCATCCCGCCATTAATGATGCTGTGGCTTGAAAGCCAAAAATAATAAAGTCGTTGATGGCTTGTACTTTATGACGCTCGCTAGCTCGATAGCTTTGTGGTAATAGTGAGGTGCCGGTAAGAAAAAGAAAGTTCCAACCTATGCCTAATAATATTAACGCCCACCAATAGTGCATCACTTGTTCGCCTGACAGGGCAATAACCGTGACCGCCGCATAAATAACGGTGCCAGCAAGCATTAAGTTTTTCAAACCAATGCGCTTTACCAATAAAGCGGTGAACAAGGACGGAATAAACATTGCGGCAATATGACTTTGTATCACCCACTTGGTATCGTTCAAACTATGGCCATGCAGTTGATGCATGCTCAGCGGTGTGGCGGTCATTAAATAACTCATCAGCGCAAAACCGATAGCAGCTGATAATATCGCGATAATAAAAATGGGTTGTTTAATAATGTCACTTAACGGGCGAATATCGCCTTGGTTATCACTGTGTTTTACTGTTGGATTGGTAAATTTCAACATTAATAACATCGCCACTAAGTACAAGCCGGCTAGAAATAAAAAGGAGCCAGCATAACCATAAGGTGAGCTAAGCCAATCTTTCGCCGTTACAGCGATTTCAGGGCCTAAAAAGGCGGAAAAAATACCACTGAGCATTAAAATGGATAATGCCGTCGGTATTTCATTTCTGTTACTCACGCTTTCAATCGCGGCAAAACGTAGTTGTTGAATAAAAGCCGTGCTGATTCCAAACAGTAAACTGGCCAGCACTAATAACTCAAAGCTGCCATTAAGCGCCGCAAACATGGCGATTATAGTGCCGGAAAAGCCAATGGTGAAACCGGTAAATGTTGCAAAACGCCGACCTTGCTTTTTCGCCAATAATGCCGCCGGAATAGCCGCACTTGCTACGCCTAATATCATCACAGTAACGGGTAGGGTAACAAGTGCTGGGTCTGCGCCCATGTTGGTGGCGAGTATACCACCAATAAAAACGATCACTGGCGATGCTGCCATCACCAAAGGTTGCACCAAAAACAGCAACCAAATGTTTTTTGGCAGCGTAAATAACCGTTGCAAAGCGAAAAAGCTTAAAAGCAATAGTGCTAGCGTGATGATGATGTTAGTTAGCATTGCTTGCCCTTATTGATACGTTCTTGAAAGTTGCTATCTATCATACGGGAAGTTTTGCTGTTTCGGGGAAATTAACCTGAAACTGAGCGCAAATTCTTTGTAATTAATGATTAGCAATTATCGAGGTCAGTGATAAACTTCGATTTTAAAATTTTGTCATGGTTGTTAATCGCGATAGTGTTGCCAAAAACAATAACAAGTAATAAAGGGTTACAATGAAATTTAGTCCGTTAGTTCAAGAACTTATTGATTCACTAAAATGTTTACCTGGCGTGGGTGCAAAGTCAGCGCAACGTATGGCCTTTCATTTACTTGAGCGCAATCGACACGGTGGTAATAAGCTGTCACAGACCTTAGGCCGAGCGATGGAAAACATCGGCCATTGTCAGCAATGTCGAAATTTTACTGAAGAATTACTATGCGATATTTGTTTGAGTCCAAAACGCAAAATAGCCACGCAATTATGTATTGTTGAAACCCCAGCCGATGTTATTGCCATAGAGCAAACGGGCGAATTTCAAGGACTTTACTTTATTTTAATGGGGCATTTGTCGCCGCTTGATGGTATTGGTCCTGATGACTTAGGGTTGGACGTATTAGAAAAGCAATTATCGACCGGGCAATTTAATGAAGTCATTTTAGCCACTAACCCAACGGTGGAAGGTGAAGCCACCGCGCATTTTATTGCTGAATTAGCACAAACCTATCAAGTAGAAATTTCACGTATTGCCCACGGTGTACCTGTGGGTGGCGAGCTGGAATATGTTGATGGTAACACTTTGTCGCATGCCTTATCGGGCCGTAAAAACTATAATCTTTAGTCTCGATAGCAAGTTCGACAGGGCATTAAGCTATATCAGCACGAAAGCTGAATAATCATCAGTACTAAAGCTGAATAATCATCAGCACTAAATTTGAAAAAACCATGGAAAGAGGGATCATCGTTTGCGGGCCATCAATGTCATTATCATAATACCCCTCATCGCCACTTTGCTGTTTGGTTGTTCGGTAAAAAATCAGATTACCCGCATTGAGCAAGCGGACTCTGTCGTCAAATATAAAAAAAAGTATAACGGAAAATATAAAGAAAATTCGGCAAAGCCAGCGCGTTTTTCCAATTTGTATCCCGGTAAAAAAAGTTACGCTGTGACCTGCCAAGAAAACTGCTATCAAGCATCACTATTACTTGAATGTGAATCTGACGCTGAAAATTGTCGCTATATTGGCAAGCAAATAGCGCCGACATTAAATACCGGTTTTAGCTTTCGTTGGCTCGGCCACGCCAGTTTCTATATAAAAAGCCCAGAAGGCAGCACCTTATTGCTCGATCCGGTCAGCAAACAGTTTGACTGGCCGGTTAATTGGGCATTTAAGTTAAGCGCAGGCTTTTTTCGTAATGAGCCCCAGTGGCCAACTCCAAGTGAGATCAGTGATGTTGACGCGGTATTGTATTCGCATATTCATTATGATCATTTCAATAAAGACGACATTGAAAAAATAGGCAACGAGGCGCAATATTTTGTGCCCTTAGGTTTTGGCGAACACTTTGCAAGCGGCGGTTATCAGGTCAATGAAATGGCTTGGTTTTCAAAAGCCAAGTTAGCAGGGCTGAGCATTAATTTTGTGCCGGCGCATCATTTTAGTAGCCGAATACTGGTGCCGTATATTTATGAAGATAACGATGCTACGCTTTGGGGCGGCTGGGTGATAGAACATCAAGGCCAACGAATATTTTTTGCTGGCGATACTGGCTATTCTCAACATTTTAAAGATATTCAACAACGTTATGGCGATATGGATGTGTGCTTGATGCCAATTGCTTCGTATTATCATAAAGAAAACAGTTCGTGGTATCGCTACGTTCACACCACGCCAGAAGATGCGTTAATCGCGGCGCAAGAATTAAACTGTAAAGTGATGATCCCATGGGGCTACGGTAATAACAGTTGGAAAATGGGCGATCATAGCTCTCACTCTGCGTTGTTGCGCTTATTAAACATGCATAAAAAAATGAATTCGCCCGTGCCTCTGCATATTTTAAATGAAGGTGAAACGGTGAGTTTTTAACTGTTAGGGTTAATGGTAAGCAACAGCTTTTGAATAAATTTTTATTGAAAATTTTCACGCTTTCGCTTGAAAACCTTTTCGCTACCCCCACATGATATTTAACAAACGAGTATTGCCATAATATAGTCAATATTCGCATCAGCAAATATTTTTAAGTTAGTTACTGTAGGAAGTTTTCAAATGTCAGAGACAGGTCAAAAAGAAGTTCATGGTTTTCAAACCGAAGTAAAGCAACTATTACAGTTGATGATTCACTCACTTTACTCAAATAAAGAAATATTCTTACGTGAATTAGTGTCTAACGCCGCCGATGCTGCGGATAAATTACGTTTTAAAGCTTTGTCAAATGCTGAACTTTTTGAAGGCGACGGTGATTTACGTGTGCGTGTTAGTGCTGATAAAGCTGCCAATACCCTAACTATTTCTGATAACGGTATTGGTATGACACATGACCAAATCGTTGAGCACTTAGGCACGATTGCTAAATCAGGTACCGCTGAATTTTTCTCACAACTTTCGGGTGACCAAGCGTCTGACTCACAATTAATTGGTCAGTTCGGTGTTGGTTTTTATTCAGCATTTATCGTTGCTGACTCAGTAACTGTGCGTTCACGCGCCGCTGGTGTTGCAGCAAGTGAAGGTGTTGAATGGACAAGTGCTGGTGAAGGTGAATTCACTACAGCGAAAATTGAAAAAGCCGGTCGCGGTACCGACATTATTTTACACTTAAAAGAAGAAGAGAGTGAGTATGCAGACGACTGGCGTTTAAAGTCTATCGTCACTAAATACTCTGATCATATTTCTGTTTCGGTTGAAATGTTAACGCCTGAAGTGCCGGCGGTTGAAGCGGTTGCTGAAGCAAAAGATGAAGAAGGTAATATCACCACACCTGCTGTTGAAGCGCGTGATGCGGTTCCTGCAACTTGGGAAGCGGTAAACAAAGCTACTGCGCTTTGGACTCGTGAAAAGTCAGAGGTTTCTGATGAAGAATATAAAGAATTTTATAAGCATGTATCACATGACTTTGGTGACCCGCTGTTATGGGAGCACAACAAAGTAGAAGGTAAAACTGAATATACTTCATTACTTTACATTCCGTCGAAAGCGCCGTTTGATATGCATAACCGTGAAAAACAACATGGTTTAAAGCTTTTTGTGCAACGTGTATTTATTATGGATGACGCTGAGCAATTTATGCCAAGCTACTTACGTTTTGTTAAAGGTTTATTAGATTCTAATGATTTGCCGTTAAACGTATCACGTGAAATTTTACAAGATAACAAAATCACCGAAGCAATCCGTAAAGGTTGTACTAAACGTGTGTTAAAAATGCTTGATAAATTAGGCAATAAAGATGCGGAGCAATACCAACTGTTCTGGAACGAATTTGGTCAAGTATTAAAAGAAGGCCCAGCAGAAGACGCGGCCAATAAAGAAGCCATTGCTAAACTGATGCGTTTTGCTTCAACTGAGCAAGATAACAGCATGCAAAGTGTTTCATTTACGCAGTACATTGAACGCATGAAAGAAGGCCAAGATAAGATTTATTACGTGGTTGCTGATAGCTTCGAAGCGGCGAAAAATAGCCCGCATTTAGAAGTGTTCCGCAAGAAGGGCATTGAAGTATTATTAATGTCGGATCGCATTGATGAGTGGTTAGTAAGCCACTTAACCGAGTTTGATGGTAAACAATTACAGTCGGTAACGCGCGGTGGTTTAGATCTGGGTGATATGGATGATGCAGAAACCAAAGAAGCACAAGAAAAACTTGAGCAAGAATTTGATTCTGTGGTAACTCGCATTAAAACAGCACTTGCAGGCAAAGCTAAAGACGTTAAAATTTCACAACGTTTAACAGATTCTCCAGCCTGTATCGTGGCTGATGAGCATGATATGAGCAGCCAAATGATGAAGTTGATGCAATCAGTTGGACAAGAAGTACCTGATTCATTACCAATTTTTGAAATTAATGCGGAACATGACTTGATCAAACATGTGGCTGACGAGCAAGATGACGAGCAGTTCAAGCAGTGGACAGAAGTGTTATTTGAACAAGCTATGTTAGCAGAGCGCGGTAGTTTGAAAGACCCTGCGACTTTTGTTACTCGCTTGAATAAATTAATGTTAAGTCTAACGAAATAAACTGAACTGACGCCAAGCACTGATTGCGGTGATATAGGCGTTAGACTTTAGTCAAAAAAAGGAGCTTTTTAGCTCCTTTTTTGTTTTTTTGCTTAGCTTGCTACTTGTTTGCAACCCTTTGAATATGTATAGTGTCAGCTTTTACGCAAAACCAATTCATTAATTAAATAGGGTTATACTAAATGCGCATTATTTTATTAGGTGCACCGGGTGCAGGTAAGGGTACTCAAGCACAATTTTTAATGGCTAAATTTGGCATTCCACAAATCTCTACTGGTGACATGCTACGCGCTGCAATTAAAGCAGGGACTGAACTTGGTAAAAAAGCCAAAGAAGTGATGGACGCAGGTCAGCTAGTTTCTGACGAATTAATTATTGGATTAGTAAAAGAGCGTATTGCCCAAGATGACTGTAAAGCAGGTTTCTTACTTGACGGCTTTCCTCGCACCATTCCACAAGCCGACGCCATGAAAGAAAACGGTGTTTCAGTTGATCATGTGGTTGAATTTGACGTACCAGATGAAGTGATTGTTGAGCGCATGGCTGGACGTCGTGTTCATGCTGGCTCTGGCCGTGTTTATCATTTAGTTTACAATCCACCTAAAGTGGAAGGTAAAGATGATGAAACAGGCGAAGACTTATCAATCCGTCCAGACGATGAAGAAGCGACTGTACGTAAACGTTTAGGTATTTATCACGAACAAACAAAGCCTTTAGTTGAATATTACCAAGCAGAAGCCAAAACACGTGCGTGTGCGTATTTAACTATTGACGGAACGCAACCGGTTGAACAAGTTAGCTCATTACTTAATGAAAAATTAGCTTAATGCGAAATTAGCTTAAGCCAAACGCGCTAGCAAGATTGACACTTTTTTATAAAACGCCTGATGCAATGCATTGGGCGTTTTTGTTCTAGGATTATGTCGGTTTTTAATAGTACATGTGCTGTATTTATCGCTAGCCTTTAAATCAGCTATCTATTAGCTATCAATTAGCCCGTTCAGTCGGTATGATTTCTAATATCACATAGATAATAAAAAACAAATAATAAAAAACATAAGGAAACAACATGGTAACGCTACCGTTAACGGGTTTTTACGCGAGCTTATTAGCACTTTTATACATTGGCCTAGCGATTAACATTATTCGCTTACGTTGGAAGCACAAGGTGGGTATTGGCGATGGCGATAATAGAAGTTTAGCTAAGGCCATTCGTGTGCATGGTAATTTTGCTGAGTTCGTGCCTTTAGCGCTAATTTTATTGGCTTGTTACGAACTAAATGCTGCATCGGTAATGATGTTACACGGGCTTGGCGCCGCGTTAGTGGTAGCGCGCGTGTTTCACGTGATCGGCTTAACTAAATCTATCGGTACCTCGATACAACGCCAAATAGGGGTGTTGTTAACGTTTTTGGTGATATTGGTGCTAGCAATTGAAAATATTCGACTATTTGTTTCAGCCTTACGTTAACTTCCACTGAAAAAATTTTAAAAATGCCAACACTCTCATGTTGGCATTTTTGTTTTACTAGCTTTAGCTATGGCTATGTAAGAGAAGAGTTATCGAGTTTTTAGCATGGCGATATGGGGAATATCATCTTCTAAATACATTTCACTGACCCGCTCAAAACCGTGCTGATTATAAAATTTTTCTAAATGCTCTTGTGCCGATATTTTCACAATATCGCTTGGAAAATATTTAACGCAATCGCCTAACGCGACGTTCATTAATTCATGGCCAAGTCCTTGTCCTCGGGCACAAGGGGAAATTACTACGCGACCAATACTAATATAATCTGCATACGTTAAACCCTTAGGAAGAATGCGTAAATAGCTAGTCATTATACCGTTTTGGTAGCAAAACAAATGCTGGGTGTTGGGGTGGCGATCAAGATCATCTAAATCAGGGTAATAACACGTTTGCTCGACAACAAAAACATCAATACGTAATTTCAGTAAGTCATAGAGTTCATCAGTGGTTAATTGTGAAAAGGTCTTGTTTTGCCAAGTTATTTGCGTCGACATAAAATTTGTTGTTTACGATGTTTTTGATATTTTTTCATGATAGCGCTGTGATGTACAGCCTAGCACTGGCAAAGTTAAATATTATGAATAATTGTCGCTGCTTGGATTCATGGTTGGCAACGATGAAATGACTTTATGCGAGTGATTTTGTTTGATAAGCAAGGCTTCAAAATCTTCTTTCGACAGTGGCTTTGATAATAAATAACCTTGACCTAAATGACAACCGGCTTGGGTCAGTAATTGTCTTTGTTGTTCCGTTTCAATACCTTCCGCAATTACGTCAATGTTTAGCTTGTTTGCCATCACAGTTATTGCTTCACACAGTGCGGCATCTTGATTATCTAAAGACATACTTTGCACAAAGCTTTTATCTATTTTTATGTAATCAGTAGAGAAACTTTTCAAATAAGAAAATGAACAATAACCGGTGCCAAAGTCATCAATAGAAACCGCGATACCTTGCTGACGCATATGTTCAAGCGTGCTAGCGGCTTCCGCTTGGTTTTCCATCAGTAAGTTTTCGGTAATTTCAATGGTAATGGCTTGTGGTGGAATATCTTGTGCAACAAGGGACTCGGCCCAAGCCGTAATTTGTTGGCCTTGGTTTCGGTATTGTACCGGCGAGGTATTAATACTGACGGTTAATTCTTGGTGGTAAGTATTTCTCCAATGCTTTACTTGCTTAGCGACTTCATTAAATATCCACTCGCTGATTTCTATGATCAGTCCAGTTTCTTCGGCAATGTGGATAAAATCTAATGGTGATATGACGCCTTTCTCTGGGTGCTGCCAACGGATCAGTGCTTCCGCTTTTGATACTTTATTGTCGGTTAAATTAACGATAGGTTGATATAACAAGTGAAATTGTTGCTGTGTGACAGCAATGCGTAGGTCGTCAATGATTTCCATGCGTTTGAGAAAATCGCTGCGCATATCTTCGGTAAAAAAGTGCATGCTATTTCGGCCACGGGCTTTAGCACCATACATAGCTTGGTCGGCATTTCTTAATAATGCGCTGATATTGGTGGCATCGTTAGGGTAAAGTGCAAGCCCCATACTGGCGGTACAATAAAAGCTTTTTTGCTCAATTAGATAAGGTTGGGCGAGTTTGTTTAGCAATTTTTTGCCAATATTCTTAATATCAGTTGCGGTTGTCGTGCCAACGAGCACAATGACAAACTCGTCGCCGCCAAGGCGGGCAACAATATCATTTTTTCTTAAGCAGCTTTTGATCCGTTGTGCGCTCTCGATAAGTAAGGCATCGCCTGTACTATGGCCTAATGAATCATTAACATCTTTAAAGTTATCTAAGTCGAGCATAGCAATAGCGAGTTGTTTTTTATCGCGCCTAGCATTGTCTATTGCCACGGTTAGGTGCTCGTGCAATAAGTTTCGATTTGGTAAGTTGGTTAAGGTGTCAAAGTTGGCCTGTTGCCAAATAGTTTGGTCGGCATTTTCACGTTCGATGGCAATACGGGTAAGTTTGGCAAATTGCTCAATAAGGGTGAAATCTATTGCTTTGGGGATTGATATTTTACTATGGTAAAGCGCAAAGATACCTAACACTTTTCCTTGGTTGTCAATAATGGGCTCAGACCAACATGCCGCCAGTTTTGCTTCTTTTGCTAGCGCTGACCAACGGGTCCAATAGGGGTGGGTTGCAATATCTGTGACGATTACTCTTTTTTTGCTGTAAGCCGCTGTACCACATGAACCTACTCCTTGACCAATGGGTAGCTTGTCGATTGCTTGATTAAAAAAGTTAGGTAAGCTTGGCGCGGCACCTACTCTTAAGTGCTTACCTGATTTATCAAGCAACAAAATGCTACATCTAGCATCAGGGTATTCATTTTCAACACCATGGATAATGGCGGGTAGTACTTTAGCAAGCTTACTTGAACTGGCAATCAGCTCGAGAATGTTGTTACGTAGTTGGTTAATTTTATCTTTTTCCGACAATTGGCGAGTTCTATTTTGCATAAACATTGAAAATGCTAAGGCAAAAATATTGGTTAAAATTAATGAGGCAACCACGCGTGGCAAGGTAAAGCTGTCAAATTCTTGATACGAAATTAAACAAACTATGGCAATAAATATGCTATTAAGTACGCTCGCCGAGATTATTGGCAGTAAATAAAAACTCGCGATAATAACCGGATAAGACCAATAAATTAAGCTGGCGCTTTTTGCATAAACGGCCGCTATTATGGTCAGTTGAATAAACAACGCGAGTAAACTGCTAAAAAGCTTTGTTTTCTTAGTATACCAAACGCCGCAAAAAATGATCGAAATGCCCAAAATAGCGACAAGGTCAATGATAATTTCTATGTTGTCTTGCGCCAAAATACTTGAAATAAGGAATGGTATTAACCCTAAGACGGCCGCTGAGGTTGCGGTTAAGAGAATTTTATCTTCTGTCGGGCGCTGATTCATTTAAGCCATAATACCAAATAAATTTTTTAATATTATCAAGGTTATATGCAGGTTCTAGATTACGCAATTTTTTTGCTTATTATTTAATGTCTCGGATAAATAAAGTTTTACTATAAAACTAAAAATGACCCAGCGCAGGTTAAATCATCTTATAAACGTGCGGTATTTAGTTATAAAAAGCTGTGATGTGACAGCATTCTTATAGCAATCACGATAAGAAAATGTCCTGTTAGAGAAAATGAAAGGCTAAGAAGCAAGTTATTGATATTTTGCATGATAACGCAGTGAAGTACTGCCTAGCACTGACAAAATTAAAATTAAAGTTAAACTTAATCGGTAGTCGGCGCTAGGGGCTCGTAGGTAATGTTGTAATTAATAAGATTTAATTATTTTGTTTGATAAGTAAGGTTTCAAAGTCCTCTTTTGACAGTGGTCTTGCTAAGAAATAACCTTGACCTAACAGACAACCAGCCTGGGTCAGTAATTGTTTTTGTTGCTCTGTTTCTATGCCTTCTGCAATAACGTCGATATTGAGCTTGTTTGCCATCACGATTATGGCTTCACACAGTGCAGCATCTTTAGTGTCAGCTGACATGTTTTGCACAAAACTTTTATCAATTTTTAAGTAATCAATCGAGAAGTTTTTCAAATAAGATAATGAGCAATAACCTGTGCCAAAATCATCAATGGAAACTGCGATACCTTGTTGGCGTATTGTATCAAGCACGCGGGCTACTTCCGTTTGATTTTCCATTAATAAGTTTTCGGTAATTTCAATGGCAATGGCTTGAGGAGGTATTTCTTGGGCAATTAGTGATTCTGCCCAAGCGATAATTTGCTGACCATTATTTTTGTATTGTACCGGCGAGGTATTGATACTTATCATTAAATCTTGGTTATAAGTGTTTCTCCAATGCTTCACTTGTTGCGTTACTTCATTAAATATCCATTCACTGATCTCGATAATTAGATCTGTTTCTTCTGCGATAGGGATAAAGTCTAACGGAGAAATTAAGCCTTTTTCGGGGTGCTGCCAACGAATAAGGGCTTCAGCTTTAGCGGTTTTATTGTTGGCTAAATTAACAATAGGTTGATAAACCAGGTGGAATTGCTGCTGCGCTATTGCAATGCGTAAATCTTGAATGATTTCCATGCGACTAAGAAAGTCAGTACGCATATCGTCAGTAAAAAGGTGCATGCTATTACGACCGCGCGCTTTCGCACGATACATAGCTTGGTCAGCATTTCTTAATAAGGCATCAGCATTATTGGCGTCATTTGGATACAGCGCGACCCCTATGCTAGCGGTACTATAAACACTTTTCTCTTCAACAATATAGGGTTGAGCTAGGCAGTGTAATAATTTTTTGCCAATATTATCAACATCAGCAGGTGAGCTTGTGCCCACTAAAATGATAATAAACTCATCGCCACCTAAACGCGCGACAATATCATTTTTTCTTAGGCAACTTTTGATGCGTTTTGCACTTTCTATCAGTAAGGTATCGCCAGTGCTATGCCCCAATGAATCATTGATATCTTTAAAGTTATCTAGGTCGAGCATAGCAACAGCGAGTTGTTTTTTCTCGCGCTTGGCATTGTCCAATGCCGCGCTTAGGTGCTCGTGAAATAAATTTCGGTTCGGTAAATTAGTTAAGCTGTCAAAATTAGCTTGTTGCCAGATAGTTTGATCGGCTTTTTCACGCTCAATAGCAATACGCGCCAGCTTAGCAAACTGTTCAATAAGGGTGAAGTCAATAGGTTTTGGTGTTGATATTTTACGATGATAAACCGCGAAGGTACCTAGCACTTGGCCCTTATTGTCAATAATAGGCTCCGACCAACAAGCCGCTAGTTGCGCTTTTTTTGCTAGTGTTGACCATTCAGCCCAATAAGGGTGAGATGCGATATCTGTGACTATGACTCTTTTTTTACTATAGGCTGCAGTACCGCATGAGCCAGCGCCATGACCAATGGGTAGGCCGTCAACCGCTTCATTATAAAAACTGGGTAAACTTGGCGCGGCACCGAGCACCAAGTGCTTACCCGTTTTATCGAGTAATAAAATGCTACACATAGCTTTAGGGTATTCGTTTTCTACGCCTTGTATGATTGCCGGTAATACTTTATCGAGTTTACTTGAACTGGCTATCAGCTCTAGAACGTTATTGCGCAGTTGGTTTATTTTATCTTTTTCTGATAATTGTCGATTTTTATTTTGCGTAAACACTGAAAATGCTAAGGCAAAAATATTAGTTAAAATTAATGAGGCTATCAGGCGAGGCAGGGTAAAACTGTCAAATTGCTGATAGGTAATGATATAAGCAATAATAATCAAGATGCCATTTAACAAGCTAGCGGTGATAGTTGGTAATAAATAAAAGCCGGCGATAATGACTGGAAAAAGCCAATAAATTAAACTGGCACCTTTGATATAAATGGCCGTTAACAGTATTAGTTGAACAAAAACCGCCAGTAAACCGCTAAATAGTTGTGTTTTACGAGTAAACCAAACACCAGAAAAAATCATGCTAATACCAGAAATCGCCACAATATCGATTGCAATTCCGGTGCTGTCTTGTGCTGAAATGCTTAAAATAAGGGCAGGAAGTAAGCCTAATATTGTCGCGGCTGTAACTGTTAAGAGGATTTTATCTTTTATTGAGCGATGATTCATTTTTTTGAAATCATACCAAATTGATGTCTAATGGCCGAATTTTATCTTGTGCGACTTTAATGAGCAATTGTTTTGCTTGTTATTTGATGTAAATCAATAAAATTAACGGTTAAAAATGCTAGAAAAGTTTTATGTTGAAATTTCTTTTATTTGTAAGGAAGTACAGAGTGGGTTGTAAGTCACTTTACTTAGCTAACTCTTGACTGCCTAGCTATCAATTTAGCTAGGCAGTTGTTCTTTATGCTTATTTTTTGTTGTGTCTTGCTTGTAATACCGCCATTACTTCGCTCAAGTCGATATTTTGATCTTGTAGCAAGACTAAGGTGTGATAAAACAAATCGGCACATTCGCCTAACAAATCATCTTTAGTTTCAGCCACCGCGGCCAGGGCAACTTCTACGCCTTCTTCACCCACTTTCTGTGCTATTTTCGTGGTGCCGCGGGAAAATAAATGTGCGGTGTAGCTATCTTCTGGTGCGTCATTTTTACGACTGGCAATCACTTGCTCAAGCTCGCTAAGAAAGTTTTGCTGGCTTATGGTTTGCTCAGGAAAACAAGACTCTGTGCCTAAATGGCAAGTAGGGCCTTGTGGGCGACAGGCAATAAGCAGGCTGTCTTGATCGCAATCGGTCAGCACTTGGCTAACTTTTAAGTAATTGCCACTGGTTTCGCCTTTACACCACAGTGCTTGCTTAGCGCGGCTATAAAAGGTCGCTAAGCCGGTGTTTAGGGTTTGCTCTAATGCCTCAAGGTTCATATAACCTTGCATGAGTACCGCGCCGGTGTCTTGATGCTGAATAATGGCGGGTATCATGCCCGCCATTTTATCCCATGCCAATTGGCTGATATTATCGGATGTAATTAGCATAATCGTATCTCTACTTGTTCATTTTTAAGGGTTTGCTTTAATTCGTCCATCGGGATAATACCTTTATGGAAGACACTTGCCGCGAGCGCGCCATCAACATCGGCTTGTTGAAATACCTCAACAAAGTGCGATATTTCACCAGCGCCGCCCGAAGCAATTAAAGGTACATTGCACTTTGCTCGTACTTGCTTAAGTTGGGTTATGTCGTAGCCTTGGCGAACACCGTCTTGGTTCATGCAGTTCAACACAATTTCACCCGCGCCGAGTTTTTGCACTTCTTGGATCCAATCGAGCGTGCGCCATTTTGTTTTTTGGGTACGACTTTCATCACCGGTAAATTGATACACTTGATATTCACCGGCGCCATTATTGGCCTCTTGATTAAAAAAGCTATCAACCCCGACTACTATGCATTGCTGACCAAATACATCGGCTAGGCGTGAGATCAAACTTGGATCTCTTAAAGCCGGCGAGTTAATCGATATTTTATCGGCGCCCATCATTAAAATTTGCTTGGCATCTTGCTCGGTTTTAATACCGCCAGCGACACAAAAGGGAATATCAATAACTTCTGCAATGCGGCTAACCCAGCTTTTATCCACTACGCGATCGTCAGAGCTAGCGGTAATATCATAAAATACTAATTCGTCAGCGCCAGCTTCAGCGTATTTTTGCGCTAACGGCACAATATCGCCAATAATTTCATGGTTACGAAATTGTACGCCTTTAACCACTTTACCATCGCGAACATCAAGACATGGAATTATACGTTTGGCCAGCATGCGATTGCCTCCTCTAGGGTAAATTTACCTTCTAGTAACGAGCGACCTAAAATTACGCCATCAACACCTGTTGGGATCAAAGCTTTAATATCATCTAATGAGCCGATACCGCCAGAAGCTTGCCATTTTATGCTCGGGTATTGCTGACAAAGCTCTTGGTACATGCCGACATTGCTGCCTTGTAAGGTACCGTCTTTGCTGATATCAGTACAAAGTACGTGAATTAAACCGGCGGCAATATAGTCATCTAATAAGCTTTCTAAATTAACGCCGCTGTCTTTAATCCAACCGTGGGTCGGCAAGGTTTTATTGCCCGCATCATCAATTTTTACATCAAGCGCTAGAACAATTTTTTCGCCGCCAAATTCGGTTAGCCAGGTACGTACTAGCTCAGGCTCTTTAATAGCGAGTGAGCCTATCACCACACGATCTGCACCTAAGGCAAGTAATTGCTGAACATCGTCTTTACAACGTACACCGCCGCCGACTTGAATGATCATACTGTCGTGCTTAACTAAGGTTTTTAGTAAACTTAGTTGACGTTTATTGCTGTCTTTTGCGCCGTCTAAATCAACAAAGTGCATTACCGTAGCGCCGGCTTTTGCGTAAAGGTTTTGGCGCTCTTTTGCACTGTATTGATAGTGGGTTTTTTGTTGGTAATCACCCTGAAATAACCGCACGACTTCGCCGTCGATTAAATCAATTGCTGGGATCATCATGGCTTACATCTCCAAAAAATTTTTAATGATTTTACTGCCAAGCGTGCTTGAGCGCTCTGGGTGAAATTGGCAACCGATAAAGTTATCTTTCGCAATAGCGGCAGAAAATTCACTGCCATATTGACACCGTGCTACGGTATATTCTGATAGTGGCGCGGCAAAACTGTGTACGAAATAAAAATAATCATCTTGGTTAATGCCGTTAAATACTGGGTGCTCGCTAACGTGCGTTAAGGTATTCCAACCCATGTGTGGCATGCGTAAGTTCTGCGCTTGCAGTGGACGAATATCGGTGGGAATTAAGCCCAAACATTCCACCACTTCATTTTGACCTGCCCCTTCAACCGAGCTGCGCGCCATTAATTGCATGCCTAAACAAAACCCTAATACCGGTTGGGTTAGTTGCTGCAATGTCGCTACTAACCCTTTTACTTTGATATTTTCCATGGCATGGCGGGCGCTACCAACGCCGGGTAAAATTACTTTGTCAGCACTTTTTATCACCGCAATATCATCTGAAATGGTGATAGCAAAACCTAAGCGCTGCACGGCAAATTTGACCGAGGCAAGGTTGGCACAACCGGTATCAACAATTACAAAACTTGTTGTCTTAACATCTGTCATGCTACAAACATCCTTTCGTGCTTGGTAAATCATCGCCTTGCACCGTTATAGCTTGGCGCAGCGCGCGACCAAAAACTTTAAACAGGCTTTCAACTTGGTGGTGACAATTGCCTTCGGTGGTTGATAAGTGCAGGGTGATGGCCATTGAATCTGCTAACGAGCGGAAAAAGTGCGAGACCATTTGCGTCGACATTTGACCGACTCTGTTATCAGAAAAGTTAGCGTCAAACTCTAACCAAGGGCGACCAGAAAGATCAATTGAACACTCTGCGCGACATTCATCCATCGGCAAAACAAAGCCAAAGCGGCCAATGCCACGTTTGTCACCTAAGGCTTGTTTAAGTGCTTGGCCTAAGGCTAAGGCGGTGTCTTCAACGCTGTGGTGTTCATCAATATGGTAGTCGCCATCGACGTTGACGTGCAGACTAAAACCGCCGTGGGCCGCAATTTGTTCTAGCATATGATCGAAAAAACCTAGGCCGGTTTTTATCTTAATATCGCCAACTTTATCGAGGTTAATATTCACCTTAATATCAGTTTCTTTGGTGGTTCGAACCACGTCGGCAACGCGCGAGCTTGTTAGTAACTGCTCGGCAATGTCGTCCCAGTTTAACGATTGGCGGTTATATTTAAGACCTTTAATGCCCATATTGGCGGCGAGGGCAATATCGGTATCGCGATCGCCAATGACATAGGAGTTGGCAAAGTTGACCTTGCCTTGCTGTAAATAGTCACTGACTAAGCCAAGCTTAGGTTTACGACAACTACAGTTTTCACTGTCAAAATGTGGGCAAAGCAATACGTCGTCAAACACAATACCTTGTGATGAAAACATCGCCATCATTTTGTTGTGGGGTAAATCAAAGTCACTTTGTGGGTAGCTGTCTGTGCCCAACCCGTCTTGGTTTGACACCATGACTAAGCGAAAGCCTTTCTTTTGCAAGGCAATCAGTACCGGAATAACATTAGGTTCAAACACTAACTTTTCTAAGCTATCCACTTGCTTATCACTAACAGGCTCTTCAATTAAGGTGCCGTCTCGGTCGATAAATAAAATGTTTTCTTGGCTCATATTAATTCTCTTGTTCACAAATAGGGCGGCTATCAAAACTGTCTTCAATAGTTTGCTGTAATAAGGCAAGCTCACTGGCACTGCCAATGCTGATGCGTAAACAATCAGCTAAATTTTGTTGTTTGGATTGATCGCGGATCAAAATGTCCTTTTCAACTAAGCTGCTAAAAATAAAGTCTTTTACCGCTTCATTCTGACAGCGAAATAAAACAAAATTGGCATCGCTGGAAAACACCTGACGACACCAAGCTTGTTGCGCTAGCCAAGTGGCTAATTGCTGACGCAAAGTCGTGGTTTCTTGTACGCGCGCTTGCATTGTTGCAACGCCAGTTTGCGCTAACGCGCTACTGGCAATATCAGCAACCGGAGCTGAAATCGGGTAGGGCGCAATCACTTTACTGAGCATGGCGATAATATCTTTATTGGCCAGTGTAAAGCCGCAACGTAAACCGGCAAGCGCAAAGGCTTTTGATAAGGTGCGTAAAACAACGAGCTGCGGGTAACGTGCTAGCCAATTTACTACCGATTGCTCAGGGCTAAACTCAATATAGGCTTCGTCAACGACTACAATCGCGCTGTCGGCAAATAGCGCCAATGCGGCTTCAATATCTTGTGCTGATAATAAATTGCCGGTCGGGTTACCCGGTGAACATAGAAATACCACTTTAGCACGACCTACTTGAGCTTTTAAGCCCGCTAAGTCCAGTGATAACTCACGGGTTAACGGCACTTTGATAATATCTGCGCCGTGATTTTCCGCACTAATAGCGTACATACCATAGGTGGGTGGGCATATCAAAATACTGTCTTGATAGGCTTGGCAAAATGTTCTGATGATCAGCTCGATACCTTCATCAGCGCCGCGGGTCGCTAAGATGTTTTCAGGGGCTAGCGAGCAATATTCGCTATAAGCGCTAAGCAGGTTTTCAGGCTGAAAGTCAGGGTAGCGGTTAATACTATCGCTATTGACTTGGTAATTACCGACACCCGGTGCTTCGTTGGCGTTTAACCAAACTTTGTTTGGTTGTGCACCACTACTGGCAAATAATCGACGCGCAGATTGATACGGCACCATAGTGCGTAGTTCTTTACGGGCAAGTTTATTAGCAATACTCATTTAAGCCACCACACTATTTTTGCTGACATTTTCTGGTGTTTCTAAACGTATGGTTACTGCACGTTTGTGGCCATCTAAGCCTTCGGCATCAGTGAGTTCACAAATACAATCGGCTAAGTTACTCAAGCCTTGGCGGCTAATTTCTTGCACGGTAAAGCGACGAGAAAAGTCAGCTAATGATAAGCTGCTGATCACTTTTGAATAGCCATACGTAGGCAATACGTGATTAGTACCACTGGCATAATCACCTGCTGATTCTGGTGTATAAGCACCAACAAAGATAGAGCCGGCGTTGCGTAACTCGCTTAATAGCGCTTGCGCATTATCAGTTTGAATAATTAAGTGCTCAGGCCCATATTCATTTGACACTTCAACCGCTTGGTTTAAATCTTTGGTTAGTATTAAACGGCTTTGCTTTAAGGCTTGGCGGGCAATTTCTGCGCGTGAAAGTTCGGCTAATTGTTCGGTTAATGCGCTTTGTACTTCGGTGATTAATTTAGCACTGTCGGATAGTAAAATTACTTGGCTATCTGGACCGTGCTCTGCTTGCGACAGTAAATCTGCGGCAACAAAGCCGGCGTTGGCATTGGCGTCAGCAATAACTAACACTTCAGACGGGCCTGCTGGCATATCAATGGCAAAGCCGTTTACTTGCTGTGACAGTTGCTTTTTCGCTTCGGTAACATATTTATTGCCGGGGCCAAATATTTTATTCACCGCTTTAATACTTTGGGTACCAAAGGCAAGTGCTGCACAGGCTTGTGCGCCGCCCACACTGTATATTTCGTCGATGCCACATAACGATGCCGCCACCAATATTTCATCGGCTAATTGACCATTTTTATTCGGCGGACAAACTAATACTTTACGTGGACATTTTGCCAGTTGTGCCGGCACACCTAACATAAGTACTGTCGACGGCAACGGCGCACTACCGGCGGGAATATACAAACCAACACTGGCGATAGCCTCGGTTTTTAGCGTACAAATCACACCGGGCGTAGTTTCAACACGAATATCATCACTGACTTGGGCTTGGTGAAAGCGTTTAATATTGTGATAAGCACTTTCTATTGCTTGCAATCGCTGTGCTGTTAATCGGCCTTTTGCTGCTTTAACTTGCGCCGAGCTTACTTGTAAAGTATCGAGTTTTACGCCATCAAACTTTTCCGTCAGCTCAAATAAGGCTTTATCACCATTTTCTTTCACACCGGCAAGAATGTTTTCAACTTGTTGCGATAATAAAGCACTTTCGGCAATTGCTGGGCGGGCGAGGGCAAATGCTTGCTCAGCGCTAGATAAACTCTGCCAATTGATTATGTCGTTTTTCATATGCTTAAAGTTCCAATAATTTTATCTCGTCAGATAACGATATTCGAAGCAAGTTAGTGGTAGCGCCGTTATGATGCTAGCGCACTTACTTGCTCTGAATTGATTATCTAGCCCATCATCTTCTCAATTGGCATCACTAAAATAGAGTTACAACCTAAAGCATTAAGTTGCTCCATGGTTTCCCAGAAAAAAGTTTCGGTAGCCACTACATGTACCGCCACTAAATCTTCGCGTCCGGCTAAAGGCAATATGGTTGGCGTTTCTTTGCCCGGCATCAAGGCGCTAACTTGCGCAATTTTGTCTTTTGGTGCGTGCAACATAATGTATTTACTTTCTTTTGCTTTCATTACCCCTTGAATACGCGGCAGTAGGGTATCGAGAATGCTTTGTTTTTCTGGTGCTAAGGTGTCGGCGGTTTGAATAAGTGAAGCTTTTGAGCGGAAAATTTCTTCTACTTCCACTAAACCGTTCGCCTCTAGCGTCGCGCCGGTAGAGACTAGATCACAAATGCCGTCTGATAGACCAACGCGTGGCGCCACTTCTACTGAGCCTTTGAGTAAACAAAATTCAACATTAATGCCGTTTTCTTTCGCGTAGCGGTTAAGGAGTTGTGGGTAGGTTGTCGCAAAACGTAAACCATTTAAGCTATCAATGCCTTGATAGTCAAAGCCTTCTGGCATGGCGATTGATAAACGACAACCACCAAAGTTTAACCCAGAGGTGCGAATATATTGAGATTTTTGCCCGATTAATGCCCGTTCTAATGCCGCTTCTTCCAAAGTGTTGTCGCCTACAATGCCAAGGTCACAGACGCCGTCCATCACCAAACCGGGAATATCGCTACTGCGTACCCGCATAATATCAATTGGCATATTAGTAACATGGGCAAGCAAACGGCGATCCGATACATTAAGTTTTAAGCCACATTTTTTTAACAGTGCTTGGGTGTCGTCGCTTAAACGACCTGATTTTTGCATGGCAATGCGTAAGCGTGGTTCAGTTGTCATTTTGTTATCCTATTAAATTTTTAAAATTTTGTTTGTTGCTAAATTCGTCTATTGCTAAATAAGTCTTGGTCGCTTTTTATTGGCTTGAAATTGTTGATAAAAACATCATGTATATACAATTCTTCGGCCCTAAAAATGCGAAAACCCCCGAGAGAGATGAACTCTTTCGGGGGTTTAGAAATTAGTTTTTCTTTATCTTACACCGCCAAAAGGTTCATAGCCCCTCAGCGAATAAACCTGAGCAGCTAATCCGTATGGTGATGATGATGGATGGCGTTCAAGTTTAATGTCATTTTAGTTCTCTACTTTTATTTAAGTGCTTCGTTGAGCGAGTGTAAGTTTAATCAATTAAAGTTTCTACTTTAATTTTCCGTAACCATACGTTGATTTTTTACCTAGAGCAAGTGCCTTTCGTGAAAATAATGATAATTGTGTTAGTAAAAGAAAATATGTTGATTAATCTGCCTTCACTTTAGATTTTTACTGAGGCCTCTTAGTAAAAAGCTAATTTTTGTAAAAATTACACGGGTTACCGTTTCTAATATTTTGATACTATGGGATTTTGATACAAAGAAAAACTTTATGTGGCGGACATTACTAAGACGTATCCATAATAGGTTATTATATTTTAAGGGGGTATTGTGCAATTTTCTGAGTTTGAGAAGTATTTCAATGATATAAAACTAGCCGAATTTACGGAACGAAATGCTGAATTGAGAAAGCATCTTGTCACTGTTAGGGGCGAGATGATTAGGAGGGGGTTGTATTATTCGACACTTACACTAAATAAAATTAGTGAATTGTTATTCGAAGAGTTTAAACTTAGAAGCCAATTTGTTTCAGACTTAATATTAAATAGCCTTAATAAAATTGAACTGGAAAAGTCAGGGCAATCTATAACTGAAGTTATCACTTTATATCAGAATGTGGCATTTGAAGAAAAAAGCAACATTTTCAATTTTTACAATGAAATTGTAAAAGATATTGAAGCTTCACTTCAAAATGAATCATCCAAAAGTATTTTTAGAGATTCTATTGGAAAGTTAATTGAACTAAGAATATTAAAAAATAATGCGTTAATAGAGCTAGAATGTAAGGCTATTTTAGGTGTTCAACAAGATAAGAGTAAAATCTTACTATTGTCTCCGAATATTTCAGGTATCGGAGTAGATCTTCACCTACTCGTTCAGAGAATATTTAAAACATAGCAAGGTCACTTAACAATTGGCTACGTTTCGCAATACAATTTTCGGTAACCATTATTTAGCCTATTGTTATAGGCGTTATATTTTAAGGATTCGCCCCAAAGTTATGAAAAATAATTTGTTTATATTTGGTATGTTGCTTTTTCTTTTCGGTTTGTTAAATGGAGTAGCAATCCCATATTTTGAAAACCCTAGAATGGGCTTATCAGCGCATTTGGCCGGTGTACAAAATGCATTTGTGCTAATCATATTTGGCCTCATATGGAAATATATTGCACTTACTCAAGTAGTCTTACGCTGGTGCTGTTGTTTTAGCGTATATGGCATGTACAGTATTTGGTTTTCGCTTGTACTTGCAGCAGTTTGGGGGACAAGTTCGGCCACACCAATTGCTGGTGCTGGGTATTCAGGTTATCAATACCAAGAAAATATTGTAAATATTCTTCTGTATTCTGGTTCACTGTCAATAATTGTTGCATCAATCCAAATTATTATCGGTTTGCTTAAGAACGGAAAAGTCAAAATTTAACTAGCCATTAAATAAGGGGAATTTCGTTTATGGTTTGTGTTTTTTTTGTTCCTTAAAACTTTAACTCACAATATTTGAGCCGTTGCTCGGGCGTTGTCGATACAAAATTTAATCAGAAATATTGATGACGTTTATTGGCTAAAGTTAGCTTTTTGGTATCAAGAATATAGCTAGCGCGGCTATACTTAACTTATTGATAATATGATTTAGGCACTCAATATAGAGCACAGACACAGGAGGCAACATGGATATTTTTACCACTGTATTAACGCGTGTTGTGCCTGTGCCGATTAAAAAGGCCAATTTAAAAGTGAAAGCTTTGGCGAAAAAAGCGCCGGCGCACGGTGTTTCTGATGATATTCAAGGTTTAGAAGATCATGAACTATTTTTAAAAAAGCCGTCTGATCAGCAACAGCTATCTCAAGTTCTACCTCAAACCCAGCCTCAACCGCCGCAAGAGTTAGAAGTGATATTAGGCGTTCCCGTAGACGAAATCATTGAGCCGAGCCCGGTGCCATCAGATAATACCGGTCAACATATTGATCTCTATGATGATAGTGCTATTCCTGTGCAAAAAATTGAGCAAGCCGCTGAGCAAAGTACTGAACAAGATGCGCAAGTTGATGATAAAAACGATAAGCCTCATTTAGATATTTTTATTTAGCTAATATGACTAACTAGCGCCACTAAACCCTCATTATCGTTGTGCCACTGGGCTGGTTTCTTCTGCATACGCTTATTCTTTTCTTTAAAAAATAGACACTCGCATCTTAAAGCCGCTTGGGTATAATGAGCGCAAATATTTTTATTGTCATTTCTCAATGAGTGCTGTCGAACACGCGTTTTCACATCAAGGGGCATTAGCCAAAGCAATCAAGGGCTTTTCTCCGCGCCAAGCTCAGCTTGATATGGCATTGGAAGTAGAAAAAGCGATTGCGCAAAAAAGCTCCCTCGTCGTTGAGGCCGGCACAGGTACCGGCAAAACCTTTGCCTATTTAATTCCGGCGTTATTGGCCAATAAAGCCAGTGCAGAGCGTGACCAAGGTCAGCAAAAAGTTATTGTTTCCACCGGTACGAAAAACCTGCAAGAGCAGCTGTTTCATAAAGATCTACCTCTGATCCGAAAAGCGCTGGCCAGTAATGCCCAAGTGGCGTTGCTTAAAGGCCGTGCTAACTATCTGTGTTTATATCGTTTAGAGCAATACCAGCAATCACGCGGGCAACTTGATGCGCAAACCTTAGCTGATTTTGTCAAAGTGCGGGCATGGGCGAATGGCACGCAAAGTGGTGACATTGGTGAAGTGGTCAATGTGGCGGAAGGCTCACCGGTATTTCCCTTTGTTACTAGCACAGTTGATAATTGCTTAGCGAAAGATTGCCCGAATATTGACGATTGTTATTTAATTAAGGCGCGAGAAAAAGCCATAGACGCCGATTTAGTGGTGGTTAATCATCATTTGTTTTTTGCCGATATGGCACTGAAAGATACCGGCTTTGGTGAACTTATTCCAAAAGCTGATGTGATGATTTTTGATGAAGCCCATCAAATTGCCGATATTGCCAGTGAGTATTTTGGCGAGGCATTTTCCACCCGACAATTACTCGACCTTTGCAATGATGTGTTGCAGGTTTATCGCGCGGAATTAACCGATGTTAAACAGTTAGGTAGGGCAGCAGAAAAGCTATTAAAAACCAGTCAAGAATTTCGTTTGTTGTTTAACTACGACCCCGAACGCGGTAATTGGCGTGAAAAACATCAGCAACAGCGCTTTGCCCATGCCTTTGCCTTAGTGAAAACTGATTTAGACTTTCTGTATCAAGTGCTCAAACTTTGTCTGTCACGTAATGAAGCGATTGATAATTGTTTTGATCGCGCGGTTAACTTATTAAGCCAGTACGACATTATGGCCGATGTTGACGCCATGGGCATGAGTTTTTGGTATGAAACCACGCCGCGTCATGTTGTGCTGCATAAAACCCCGTTGTCGGTGGCGGATAAGTTTGGTAATTATGTGAAAGAGTCGGGAGCGGGTTGGATATTTACCTCAGCAACTTTAGCGGTTGATGGCGCCTTCAAACACTTTTCTCGACATTTAGGGCTTGAGCATGCAGCTAGCTTATTACTGGATAGTCCGTTTGATTACGCTAAACAGTCACAATTAATTATTCCGCGTTACTTACCGCCCGCTAATGATAGAAACAGAGCAAGCGCATTAAGCGAATTGGCAAAACCATTAATTGTTGCCAGTAACGGCGCATGTTTTATGCTATTTACTAGTTATAGGGTGATGCATCAAGTCGCAGAGTTATTGAGCGATAGTATTGATAACCCGTTATTAGTGCAAGGGCAAATGGGTAAACGAAAGTTATTAGAAACCTTTGTTGAACGAGACAATGCTGTGCTGCTAGCAACCGCGAGCTTTTGGGAGGGCGTTGATGTTAGAGGTGATAAGCTTACCTGCGTGATCATCGATAAATTACCTTTCGCGTCACCCGATGATCCTTTACTACAAGCGCGCAGTGAAGATGTAAGGCGACAAGGTAAAGACCCATTTGCCCAAATTCAATTGCCGCAAGCGGTGATCGCGTTAAAGCAAGGGGTAGGCCGATTGATCCGCGATGTTAGTGATAACGGTGTCTTGGTGATCTGCGATGATAGACTAGTTAATCGCCCCTATGGCGAAGTGTTTTTAAAAAGCTTGCCAGATATGAAACGTAGTCGCGATATTCAACAAGCGGCAGATTTTTTAGCGCAATTAGCTTAAATAACTTATATCAGCTAAAAAGTTAAACGCCTCGCCGCGATTTAGTGGGCATAACAAAAATAGTAATGTTAAACTTGCGCAATAGCAGTGATCCCCAATTTTATAAGGTTTTTTGACGTGAATTTTTTGGCCATCGACGCCTCAACTGAAGCTTGTTCAGTTGCCATTACCCATAACGATAAACAATTTAGTGAGTATGAACTGTGCCCGCAATCGCACAGTTTACGTTTGCTGCCTATGGTTGATAGCGTATTAAAACAAGCGAATTGCCAATTATCAGATCTTGACGGCATTATTTTTGGCCAAGGGCCGGGTAGCTTTACTGGTGTTCGCATTGGTATTGGCGTTACTCAAGGTTTGGCGTTTTCTGCGCAATTACCAGCGCGAGGCGTTTCCACCTTACAGGCGATGGCGCAACAAGCTTATATTGATCATGGTGAACGTCGCGTTATTGCGGCAATAGACGCACGTATGTCAGAAGTTTACACTTGTTACTTTGAAGCTGATGAACAGGGTATAATGCAGCCTAAAAGCGCGGAAGCAGTATTAAAACCAGAACTCGTTGGCTCATATTATGACGGCTTAACCTTGCCGGCCTATGGTGTTGGTACCGGTTGGGATGCTTATGCTGAACTGGCAACGCTGAAAACTAATGCAGATTCGCCAGAGATTTTGTTTCCTACGGCACAAGCTATGTTGGCCATTGGTCAAATTGATTTTACCGAGCACAGTGTTGATGCCGAGCAGGCGCAACCTAAATATGTACGCGATACCGTGTCGTGGAAAAAGTTGCCTGGAAGGTAGGTTTGCGGTCATGAACCTAATGGCTATAATGAATTTTGCTCATTAAATAATGATATTAACCCCAAAGAAAATTTGTTAGATTAAATAGTATGCAAGTTACTCATAGCTTAAATAGTTTAAACAGCTCAAATGTAGCCGCTAACACTACAGCGGCAGTTAGCAAATCCTCATCAGTACCAGCTCAAGGGCCGGGTATACGCGCACTTGCACGCGAAAATTTTGCTGACGAGAGCACTCAAGCACAAAAAACTCAAGCTCAGACGCATGCGCAGCAGCGCTTTGATGTTGATGAACATGCCATTGCGCTTATCGAACAAGAACATGTTGAGCGCGAGCCGTTTAATCAAGGTAATAACCAGCAAAGTACCGGTAACAGCAATAGTTACAATAGCAGTTATGACGCGCCATCAAATCAACATCAATCGGCCGTGGCAGCCTACCAGTCGGTTGATTCAATCGCGCAGCGCGATAATATTCAACAAATTTTTGGTGTCGATTTATTTGCCTGAATTATCACATAAAACCTCATCACCAACGCAGCCTAAAAAATTGAGTTTTTATATCAAGTATCAATTTTGGCTGTTGCTTCTGGTTGCTGGCATTGTTTTACAAATTCCGCTTGTTTCCATTCCGTTTAAGTGGCTCGAAAGTTATTTTCATGAAATAAGTCACGGCTTAACGGCGGTGCTTACTGGCGGATCGATTGTGAAAATACAGTTATTTCCCAACGGCGCGGGTTTGTGTACCACGCGAGGGGGCTCGGCATTTTTCATCAGCTTAATGGGCTATGGTGGCGCGATTATTTGGGGCGGCTTACTGTTTTCTGTTGCTTCACTTCATCGCAATATTGCCCGTGTTTTTTCCATTATTTTACTGTGCTTACTGGCCACGAGTATCTTGTTGTGGGTGAGGGATTTATTGACCTTATTTATTGTATTGGTTTTGTTGTTGCTCGTTGGCGCGCAATTACGTTTTTCTGCCGATAAATACTTACAAACAACGCTAAAAATCACCGGTTTGCTCGTGCTTATTAATAGCTTGCTTAGCCCATTGCACTTGCTTGATGGTCAAGCCCGCGGTGATGGTGCGGCGTTAGCAAATATCACTATGATACCGGAAATTGTCTGGGTTGTGATCTGGTGCGCTTTAGCCTTATTGATGATTTATCGACTCAGTAAAATGCGCTTGGCTCGTTAGCGGTGTTAATCATACCTTTATTGTAATTTGGAAAAATCATGGCGTTAGTGAGTAATTTACCCGCTTTAAAAGAAGTAACCTTTACACTTGGCACAAAAGACATTGCCGCGTTAACCAATGGTAATGATGGCGCGCCCCTAGTGTTGTGCTTACATGGATGGTTAGATAATGCTGCCAGTTTTCAGCCGTTTATACCCTATTTAAGCGATTATCATGTTATTGCCATTGATTGGCCTGGCCATGGTTTTTCCAGCTATCGCAGTGATGACGCCCATTATCATTTTATCGATTGGGTATATGATTTACTTGCACTGTTTCACAGTCAGCAATGGCAAAAAGTTGATATTGTCGCACACTCTATGGGCGCTATGGTGGCGTCGGCTTTCGCGGCGGCATTTCCAGAGCATGTTAAGTCTTTAACCTTAATCGATGCCATTGGCTTTTTAACCGCCGATACCGATACCGCCACCAAGCAATTACGCAAAGGCATGTTAAGCCGTTTAACGCGCGAAGCAAAAGCTAAAAATCATCATGGCAGTATTGATTCAGCCGTTGAGGCGAGAATGACAGTGTCGGATTTAACGAAACCCTGCGCACAGCTCATTGTTGGACGCGGTATTAAACAAACCGAAGCTGGTTTTATTTGGCGCTCAGATAAACGCTTACGCGCAATATCACCGTATCGGTTTACCTTAGCGCAAGCCAAGCAAGTTATTGCTGATGTTAAGGCACCTACACAGTTACTATACGGTGACAAAGGTATGGACATGGTGGCAATAGGGCTAAAAGTGTTTGGCAAACTATTTAATGACTTAACCGTGCACAAACTTACCGGCGGTCATCATGTTCATATGGAACAACCTGAGCAAACCGCAACATTAGTTCGACAACTTATTAACACCAATGGCGAGTTAAAATGATAGCGTAATCACGTAATTGTGGTTACGATAACAAAAAGGGTTGATATTGGCTAATATTTAAACGAGCGTTTAAATTTAGTGGATCGACCAGTAAAAATTTGATAAAACTTACCCTCAAAATTAAGACTAAGAATAAAAAAGGAAAGTACTGTGGAAAAAATTTGGCTTGAGAAGAGTTATCCTCCCGGCGTTCCATATGAGATAGACCCTGATAAATACGCTTCAATTGTCGATATGTTTCACAAGTATACGAAAATGTATGCTGAGCGTGGCGCATTTATCAATATGGGTGTGGAGATAAACTATCGCGAACTTGCTCAACAAGCCACAGACTTTGCGGCCTATTTACAGAATGACTTAGGCTTAGTCAAAGGCGATAAATTTGCCATTATGGTGCCAAATTGTTTGCAATACCCTATTGCATTATTTGGTGCTTTGATGGCCGGCTTAACTGTAGTGAATGTTAACCCACTTTATACACCGCGCGAATTAGAACATCAGCTAAAAGACTCTAATACTAAAGCGATTTTGATCATTCAAAACTTTGCCAGCATTTTAGAAAAAATCATTGTTAAAACCCCAATTGAAAAAGTGATTTTAACTTCGCTTGGCGATCGCCTAGGACCTGTCAAAGGTCGTGTTGTTAACAGTATGGTGAAATACGTTAAAAAAATGGTGCCGGCATTTAAACTCGATAATGTCGACCATTTTAATAAAGCGCTCGCTAAAGGTAAAAAGTTGTCATTTAAAGCCGTTGAGCTTACCGGTGATGACTTAGCGTTTTTACAATATACCGGTGGCACCACAGGTGTTTCAAAAGGCGCAATGTTAACGCACCGCAATATGGTGTCCAACTTGGAGCAGGCAAAAGCGGCAATTAAACCGCAATTAGAAGATGGCGCCGAATTAGTCGTAACCGCATTGCCGCTTTATCATATTTTTGCCCTAACGGCGAACTGCCTGACATTTATGACACTGGGTGGTACTAATTTATTGATCACCAACCCGCGCGATATGCCGGGTTTTGTTAAAGAGTTAGCCAAATACCCATTTACCGCAATCACCGGCGTTAACACCTTATTCAATGGTTTATTAAATACTCCAGGTTTTAGTGAGCTTAACTTTGCTAACTTAAAGCTATCTCTTGGTGGTGGTATGGCGGTGCAACGTCCGGTTGCAGAGCAATGGGAACGTGTGACCAAAACCCGGTTACTGGAAGGTTACGGTTTAACAGAATGTGCGCCGTTAGTGACCATTTGCCCTTATAACCAAAGCCATTACAGTGGCAGCATTGGCTTACCAGCGCCGTCAACTGATATTCGCATCGTGCTTGAAGACGGTAGTGACGCAGGCATCGACGAAGCGGGTGAAATGTGGGTTAAAGGTCCACAGGTGATGAAAGGTTACTATAATCGCCAAGAAGCCACCGATGAAATCTTAAAAGATGGCTGGTTAGCAACGGGTGACGTAGCTTGCATGGACGAGAATGGCTTTTTCAAAATTGTTGATCGTAAAAAAGATATGATCATTGTCTCAGGTTTTAATGTTTTTCCAAACGAGATTGAAGAAGTGGTTGTTAGTCATGACGCGGTTGTCGAAGCGGCGGCGATTGGTATTCCACATGAAGCCTCTGGTGAAATCGTAAAAGTATTTGTTGTTCGCAAGGACAATAGTTTGACTGAAGATGATTTAATTAAGCACTGTCGTGCAAACTTAACCAATTACAAAGTGCCGAAAATCGTTGAATTTAAAGACGATTTACCAAAAAGTAATGTCGGAAAAATATTGCGTCGTGAATTGCGCTAAGAGATAGTTTAATACCTTATTGGGTACGCTGAGTGCGTTGATAGCTGACAATAAAAAGCCAAGTGCACTAGCACTTGGCTTTTTTAATGGCTATGACCGCTCAACTAGTTCACGTATCGGGCAAAACAGGCCTTTCATTCTCACTAACTTCGATATAAGTCACTTGCACTATTATTGTGCGTTTAAGCGCTGGCCATTAACGCCCATACTGTCATCAGCCATTAAATACACATAAAGTGGCATAATTTCTTCTGGTGCGGCAATACTGTCTTTGTTTTCTGCTGGGTAAGCGCTTGAACGCATACCGGTATTGGTTGCACCTGGGTTAATCGCGTTGACTCGCAGTGTACTATTGTCGTATTCATCAGCGATGACTTGCATCATACCTTCAGTGGCAAATTTAGACACGCTATACGCGCCCCAATACGCCTTACCCTTATTGCCGACACCTGAGGTAGTGAATACTAATGATGCGCTCTCAGATTTTAGCAAACTAGGTATCAAGGCTTGCGCTAATAAAAATTGGGCATTAACGTTGACTTGCATAACATCTTGCCAAATTTGTTGATGAATTTGGCTAAATGGGGTCAATTCACCCAACATTGAAGCGTTAAGCAACGCGCCATCTAATTTACCAAATTGGTTCACTATGGTCGCGGCTAAATCATTATAGTTTTGCTTGCTTGCACCTTTTAAGTCCATGGGTACTATTGCGGGTTCGGCATAGCCCTTGGCAAGAATTTCATCATAAACGGCTTCAAGCTTTGCAACCGTTTTACCTAATAGAATTACCGTAGCCCCTAACTCGGCATAGGTTAATGCCGCCTGGCGACCAATGCCGGCACCGGCACCGGTAATTAAAATGGTTTTGTTGGTGAGCGATTGTGGTGTTATTGTGTAGTCAAACATAGGATTTATTGCTAAAAATATTTGTTAATGATTCTACTACTTTCAGCACAGCGGTGACGAGTGTTTTCGGTTATAAACTGATTTTGGTTAACAAAAACTACCAATAAATCAAAAAATCACTAGCGCTTAAACTATTCTTGGGTTAAGTTGACTGGTCTAACAAGTTGAATTTATGTCGGAATCGATATGAAAATCAATGATAATAATGAAAAATAATAAATACTTTCTTAAAAAATAGTTAAGTATACGAAACGAAGTTTAGTCCGTGGGGAGATAAAATGAAAAAGTTAGTACTCAGTGTCGCAATTGCCAGCACCTTAGGTTTAACGGCGTGTGATGATGAAACCGTTAAAGATGTTAAACAGGCCGCTATTGATAACGGCACAATTGTAACGCCAACAGCGCGTGTTAAATTCGATCCATCAGCTGGTGCTGCTGGACTTTCTCTTCCAAATGATTTAGTTTTTCAAGGCTCTGTTGATGGTACATTAGAAGTGCCTGTGGCTGATCCTACCGATGGCTCAGATCCTTTTGTTGCTATTAGTGCCCTTGACGGTTGGTCAATATCTCAACCTTTCCCTATTTCAATCGATTTTCCTGCCGGTACTTCTTTAGATGCTGATAGTGCTTCAGAGTCAGCGTCAGTAAGAATTTTTGAAACCGTTATGGGCGGTGACGCTACAGATAGCGACTGTGCTAGTGTTGAACGTGGCTTAGCTTGTAAAGTTGTTCGTGAGCTTGTATTTGGCCAAGAATTTGTTACCCAAAAAGCGGGTAACAACGTAATGGTGGTACCTACGCAGCCGCTTAAGGGCGAAACTGGCTATTTGATGATGCTTACCAATAATCTTCGTGATAACAATGGTAAAGCCGTTGCTGGTTCTACTACCTATGAACTGGCGCGCCAAGACATTAATACCTTGCCATTAGGTGATGCAACGCAGTTAGGTTTACAAGCGGCGGTTAACAGCTATGAAGCAGCGCTTATTGCAGCTGGTGTTGACAGTGATAGCATTATTTATAGTGCGGCAATGACCACACAGTCAACATCAAAAGTATTATCAACAGTTAAGTCTGTGATGGCTGCAGGTGTGCCACAAATGCTTGCTAACGCGCAACAAGGCATACCAGCCATTGGTGTTGCCGATACCGGTATTTCGGTAGCAACTGTGTTAACAGGTGTTATTCCTGATAGCTTAGTACCGCTATATTCAGCGGCAAACTACCTACGTGGCTCTGTTACCTTGCCTTATTACTCAGGTGTGCCTTCACAAGAGAATCCATTTGCTCCTGCAAATGATTGGTGGCGTGCCCGTTGTGACTCAGGTGCAACATTACAAGGTTTAGCGGCGACAAACCCAGACGCGATCCCTGCAGGGCCATTGACGGAAAATGATGGCTTTTGTATGAACTTTGGTTTACGTGATTTAAGCTCAGTAATGGCAATTGATACGGAGCGTAACTTAACGAAATTCAACCCAATTCCTGCAACAACCGCTATGTTGCCAATTGACGTACAAATGACCACGCCTGATCTTGCCGTTGCTAATGTTGTACGTGCAAGTATGGGCATGCCGGCATTAGAAGAGCCTGAAAACGGCTGGCCGGTCGCTATTTTAGTACACGGTATTACCTCGACTAAAGAACAAATGTTGCCTATGACAGGTATCCTTGCCATTAATGGTATTGCAACCATTGCAATCGATCAGCCACTACACGGTAGCCGAGGCTTTGATTTAAACGGTGATGGTGTTGACGATATTAATACTTCAACGGTATCAACACTGCATTATGTTAACTTACAAAGCATGTTAACCATGCGTGATAATACTCGTCAAAGTACTGCTGACTTATTAGGTTTACGTTTAGGCATGAACTTTTTAGGCGGTGTAGACAGCGATGGTATGCCAATTAACATTGATAGCAGCAAAGTACATTTACTAGGCCACTCATTAGGCGGTATCTATGGTATTAATGCCGTGAGTTTAGCCAATACAGAGTTAAGCCCAGAAGTTGACCCGCTATTTAAAATAAGCAGTACTTCACTAGCAATGCCAGGTTTAATGTTAGCGAACTTCGGTTTAGACTCGCCAGCATTTGAAGGTTTAGCTAAATCTAACTTAACTTTAGAGCTATTACCGGCTTTCAAAGCTGCTGTTGAAGTCAGCTTGCCTGCTGACTACACTCAAGAGCAATTAAGTGCATTTTACTTTGCGTTTTACGATACCTTATCAGCAGCTCAAAAAGCTGAACTTAATGCCGGTTTTGCTCAGTTTACCTTTGCTGCGCAAACGGTTACTGACTCAGGTGACCCAATTGCTTATATACAAGCATTAGCAGCAACCCAAACACCAACTCACTTAATTGAAGTTGTTGGTAATGGTGTTGATAACCTTTCAGACCAAACGGTAACGAATACAGCGCCGTTTACCCCTATGGGCGGTACTGAGCCGGTCATTGCATTATTAGGCTTACCAGGTGTTAGTGAAACAACTCAAGGCTCAGGTGCGGTGAGATTTGTTAATGGTCACCATAGCTCAATTCTTTCTCCTACGCCTACAGCTGCCTCACCTGATGCAGCGTTAAGTGCGCGTGCAACGCAAGAAATGCAGTCACAAGTTGCGGCATTCTTTGCTTCAATGGGTCAAACCATCGTAGTAACGGATAGTGAAGTTGTACAATAAAGCTTAATTTCTAGCTTATAACTAAAAGCCCTCATTTGAGGGCTTTTTTATGTTCAGGAAGAAGGGTATATCGCGGGTGCATGGATGCACAGGAGCGTGTATGTTCAGGAAGAAGGGTATATCGCGGGTGCATGGATGCACAGAAGCGTTATGTTCAGGCCTCTCTCATACATCCGGCTTTCATGGCATTAATACTTCCTTGTATGTCGTCGCTTATAGCTATCTCTGTAATTGCTCCTTGCATTACGCTAATAAATTACGTCCTTGTAATAACCTAGCTCCACGACCTTAATATGTCTTTGTGATTGCTTTATGTATTTCTCTAATGGCCATATTCCGATGAGAACATGCGCGTGATGCTAAAGGGGCATCGAAAGGATGAGCGCCGGCAGTGACAAACTTCACGCCGCTTAGATTGAAAAGTCAGTCATGTTAGATTAATAAAGGTGTTGGCGCTAATAAAGTTCAATATCAAAGTTTTTGTTTGTAAATCAAATATTAAGCATGGTTAAATTTAATGGGATAACAGCTAAAAACTGTTAGCTTTTTTTACAAAAAATCAGTCAACAGTTTGTTAATGTGAGTAAACTATTGATTCTATTTTAAAAATAATAGATGGCATGAATTTAGCATAATGGTACAAAGAGAGTTTTTTAAACAACAAAAGGTGAGAAATTCATGTACATAACTAAAATTTATAAAAAAATGTTTGCATTGATATTCGGTGTCTTCCTTGTATTAAGCAGTTCTTTTACTACCGCGGGGGTTATCTATTCAGATGTCTATGTTTTTGGCGATAGTCTATCTGACACGGGTAATATTAAAGACTCACTCGGTTTTCTGGGGGGATTTTTAGGTAACAGTATTGGCTATGGAGGCAATGGACGCTTTTCTAATGGCGATGTTTGGCATGAGTACTTATCTGCTGATCTGGGCTTGTCTTCTACGGATATCCACGGCGATGGTGGCAATAACTACGCCTATGGTGGCGCATTAGCATCTGGGGGCGACGGTCTTACTGGCGCCATTGCTTTAGGCATGGACGAGCAAATTAATGGCTATCTTGATGACCAAAACGGTGCCAACTCTGACGCCGATGCACTGTTTATTACTTGGGTAGGTGGTAACGACCTACGTGCTATGGTCGGTGACGCTAACCCTTTTGCGGAATTAGAGCAGACCCTTGATAATATGGCGGCCTCGTTGGCACAGTTACTTAACAATGGTGTTGGTACCTTATTGGTGCCCAATCTACCTGATTTAGGCGCCATTCCTGAGTTTGCCAATAATGCCGCCAACAGCGCACAAGCCCATGACTTAACGCTTGCTTGGAATGCCGGATTAGAAAGTCGTTTGATAGAGTTAAATAAGTTATCTAATGCCGAGCTTTATTACTTCGATGTCTACTCTACCTTTAACGATTTACTCGTTACGCCTGAAGACTATGGCTTTATCAATACGTCAGACGAGTGCCGCTCTTCTAATTTTTTTGGTGAAAGCGCTTGTGCCAATGCTGATCAGTATTTGTTTTGGGATTACATTCATCCAACTACCGCTGCTCATGAGTTATTGGCCGATTTCGCCTTTGAGCAACTAGCCAATGATGGTCATATCGTACCCGAGCCAACCACTTGGGCTATATTGATGGCAGGTTTGTTGATGATAGCCGCCCAGCGCAAAAAAATCTGTAGGTTCTAAGTTTTTGCATTTATGATGTAATGTAACAAGCTATGCTAAGTAGAAAAAATTGTTGCTACTTTCGGGATGAAACTTTCATCCCGTTTTTATTTTTGTCATAGTGCGCTTAGAGTGCGTATAAGGTATTGTCTTTTATGTCTGTTTACCGTGCCATTTTTATATTGTTTTTACTATTGATTTCTCATGTTAGCCAAGGCCAAGTTGTTGTAACTGTGCTTGAAATGCAACAGCAACAGGGTAAACAGCAACGAAATTTTTCTCTGTATTTGAGTCAAAGTCGTGTGGCGAATTTAGATGAACAGCAACAATTGCAAGAACTGTATGACCGAACGACCAAAATCCTCTATGTGCTAGATCATCAGCAACAAAATTATCGTAGTTTTAGTTTGCCAAAGGCCAAAGTCTATGCCGATGCGTTACAAGCTCTGTTTGCAAAATTCGAAAAAAAGCTTGCACAGCTACCAGAGAAACAACGCCAGAAGCAGGCCAAAAGACTAAATAAATTCTTTAACGCTGGTAACGCCGATCGGTTAGTCAATAGTCAATATAGCGCCACAGAACAACAAGGGCGATTTGGAGGAATAGCTTGTGATTGGTATAAAATAACTGAGCAGCAAGCGTTAAAAGGCCAGACTTGTGTCGCCAATCCGAAGGCCTTGAAAAATGGTGTCGCTTTACTGGAAATGCTGCAAAGCATGAACGAAATTTATAGCCTAATTATTGGCTCAGTTCAGGGGAAGCTGCATTTGAATATACCTAACAGCCCAATGGCTCCGTTGGCTAAATTTGGAAAAATACCATTAAGCATCGAGCGCCAGACCTCAGGTTTGGCAATGCAATTAGTCGCTGTACGAGAGCTCAGTGTAGAAAGTAATCTTTTTAAACTGCCAGATAATTTTACTGAACTTCTGGATGGTATAGCCACACCTTTGTCCAGCGCAGATTGAACGCAGATTCGCCTTTTTATTGCTATTGTCGTGACACTAAGCAGTGACGTAAACGCTATACCTGTAGGTGAGTAATGAGTCGCATTACTAGTACGGTGATACTCGATCGGAATATCGTTAAAAACCTCGAAATAAAACTCTTTTAAGATCGAATTTATTTAGCATTTTTTCCATCAATTCAAGGTCTGATACGCGATCATTTAACGCTTCTAATTTTAGCGTTTGGTGATCTATTTTTCCATCTTGGGCTCTATCTAAACCGCCACTAGCAATAAAGCTTCTAATGCTGGCTAACTCGCCTTTATCTAGCCAAACCCCACAATGAATGCAGGCATCAATCAGTACACCAGATATTGATTTAAAATTACGCCGAGACATCACTTTTCGACAATTAGCGCAAGAAAGATAGTTTTCCGATTTTTTAAGCCCTGGACGGGTATATATAGGCTGACTTTTATCATCGCGATAGACATCAAATTCTGAGGTTAATACTGCAAATTCTTCTGGCTCTAACCATAAGCCCTCACATTGCTTACAGTGGTCTAATTCAAATTTGCGATAGTGTTTTATAGTTAATGGCAGTGCGCAGCGAGGGCATTGTTTGTCGGGGTTATTTGCGTGTAAAATTTTCATACCGCCGTTACACATCGGGCAATGATGAACCTTTGCTTTAACAATATGTTGACAAGTTAAGCATTGTGATTGAGCCATATCAGTTCCTAATTATTGGGGCGCCAAGCGCATTAAAAAATCGCAACTAACGTTTAGGTTAATGGCTAAACTAAGCATTAGCTAGTTCGTGGCGCAATAGAGAAAGCACGTTAAACTTTTGTGTTTTTCTCGATAACGTTTAAAACGCTGTTTGAATTCATGCGGAAGTTGCGCGATCTCATTCTCAGTGTTGTAGGTGATAAAGTGATTCGACAAATACAAAGGCTGTAACTTGGGCTCAGCAAAGCAAATTATTTTTGTAAACTTTGCTTGGCTAAGGGGATTTTTCTCAGAAAAAATTGCCTGCAAAATTAGGCTAGCTATGCCGTTGCCACGGTGGGCCATGTCAGTAACTAGGCCATGTAGCAACCAATAGCTCCCTTTTTCTTGCCCCGCTGAGATGATGGCGCTGGCAATAATATCCTCACCACATTTTACGATATAACCGTGATCTTGCCCGATGTAACTTGCCGTGTAATGCTGCGCTTTGTAGAAGCGCATAATGGCTTTTTTATCTACTTTTGTTGCTTTGCTTACGGTCGCTAACATGGTTATCGTAATTAAAATTCTGTATATATCATGTAGGGTATAGTCGCTTCATTACTTTAATGTACGCGTTTTTTAATTTTTCGTTATTATATTTTCTATTATCACAGCAATATTTAGGCGTTAGATAAACATTTTACACATTTGCTGAAAATAGTTTACCTAAACATAGCGAAATGCAGGTTATAATACGACATTATATTAGCGTTTTTTGTCTGCAGGTACCAATCCGTAAATCAATACATTTGTTCGGCTTGAGTACAGCACAGTGGAGAGTAAGTTTGCAGTTTAGTGATTTTGGTTTAGATAGTAAAATAATGTCAACCGTGGAGCATTTAGGTTTTACTGAACCTACACAAATCCAGCAGCAGGCCATTCCTGCCGCTATGACAGGTCATGATTTGATCGCATCTTCTAAAACAGGCTCAGGTAAAACATTAGCATTTATTATTCCAGCGATGCAGCGCTTAGCAAAAAATCGCGCCTTAAGTAAACGTGACCCGCGGGTGGTAATTTTAACGCCAACACGTGAGTTAGCAAAACAAGTATTTAGTCAATTGAGAATGTTTACTTCAGGATCGGCATTTAAAGCTGTGCTTATTTTGGGGGGCGAAAACTTTAACGATCAAGTTAAAGTCTTAGAAAAAGATCCGCATTTTATTGTTGCCACGCCGGGGCGTTTAGCAGATCACCTTTCCCAAGGGCATTTTTATCTTAATGGTTTAGAGCTACTTATTCTTGATGAAGCCGACCGCATGTTAGACCTAGGCTTTGCCGAGCAATTAGCGCAAATTAATAAAGCGGCCGATCACCGTAAACGCCAAACGCTGATGTTTTCTGCGACTTTAGATCACGCGCAAGTTAATGACTTTGCCTTAGCATTGCTGAAAAAACCAAAACGTATCGCCATTGGTAGCGCACACACTGAGCACAAAGATATTAGTAAACGTTTTTATCTCTGTGATAATTTATCGCATAAAGAGCAGCTGCTTGAACATTTTATTGCTAGTGAAAATCATCAGCAAATGATCATATTTACCGCAACGCGCGCTGATACCGACAGGTTGTCTACTTTGCTAACAGAGCAGGGCTTAAGTACGGTGGCGTTAAGTGGTGAACTCAATCAAAGTCAGCGCAATCAAATTATGGACGGTTTCAGTAAAGGCCAACAGAAAATATTGATCACCACTGACTTGGCTTCTCGTGGTTTAGACTTAGTTAATGTTTCCCATGTGATTAACTTTGATATGCCAAAGCATACTGAAGAGTTTGTTCATCGTATTGGTCGTACCGGCCGCGCGGGCAGCCATGGTGATGCGATTTCTTTTGTTGGGCCGAAAGATTGGTTAAGCTTTAAAAATGTTGAAGGCTTTCTGCAACAAAAGCTCAGTTTTGATAGTGTCGACGGGTTAAAGGCAAAATTTAAAGGCTTAAAACCGAAAAAAGCCAAAGTTGCTGATAAAGCTAAAGACAATAAAAAGTCAGCTGCGGTTACGAAAAAACCAAAAGCGAAGAAAATTGTTAAAAAGAGCTTTTTAGCCCAAGACGCTGGCGACTTACCGGTATTAAAACGTAAACAAGCAGTAGCGCCACAAGATATTGAAAATAATGATATTGAAGAGGTTGATTGATTTTCAATAGCAAAAATTAACACCAAAAAATGCATCAAGGCTAACCGACTTGATGCATTTTTCATTTATACAGTTATGTAACTTCAATTCGCTATTTTTTCTATTGTAAACAATACTAATACCTCAGTTATCCCCCCTAATTTTAATAAAGAGTAACAAAACGGATGCTGTGCTCTTTTCTTGTGAGGCTAATAATAAGTGTCAACGAGAGATGAACCAGAAGCTACTGATGAGCCGTCCGAAACCGTGCCTGCACCGTTTGCTGTCGATACTGAGCTACACCAAGGGTTCCAATTAGGAAGTCTCATTATTGAGCCTGATCTTGGCATCGTTATTCGCAATGGCGAACGTTACCATTTAGCGCCGAAGGCGATGGAAGTCTTGCTGTTTTTAGCGTCGACTCATGGTGAAGTGGTTTCGCGAGAAGACATTCTGGCCTTTGCATGGGGCGACACGCACGCGGCAAAGACCAATGTTACCCATGTGATCAGTGAAATTAGGCATGTACTTGATGATCACAAAGAATGTCCTACCTATATCCAAACCATACCGAGAAAAGGCTATCGTATGCTGCTGCCGACCGTTGCAAAGTCGACTAATAGCCTTTGGCCGTTTGCTAGCGATCAAGTTGGACAAGCGAATAACGCTGAGAAAAAATGGACATTATCATTATTAAAAAGCAGCGGTTTAATTAACGCTAGCGCCGCATATTTAGTGGTGTCGTGGGTTTTATTGCAAGTGTTTTCAACGGTTTTGCCCATTTTTGATGTGCCCGACTGGGGCGGTAAGGTTGGCGCTTTATTTTTAGTTGTCGGTTTTCCTATCGTTATTAGCTTTCAGTGGTATAAAGAATTTAAAATTAGAAAAAAGTTTGCCTATCAAAGCAATAAAAAAGACTTAGTTATTTATCGGCAATTTATTCTAGAAAGCTGTTTTATATTGATTATTTTCTTGGTTATTTACTATTTATCAAGCCATTTATTCGAAAAGATAGAAAGTGAAAGCTCAATAAACCCAATGACCTTAGCCGTTAATAATGTGCCAAGGGCGAATGTCACTGAAAACGCGGTCGCTATTTTACCTTTTTACAGTAAAGATGCGGCTGATGATCCGCAATACTTTGTCTCCGGTCTACAAGAAGAACTGATTAACTTATTAGCGCTAAAACCTGTCTTTAAAGTGTCGTCAATGCGCGCGATAAACGCATTAGATCCAAAAGCATCAATCGAACAAATTAAAAATAGTTTGGGGGTGAAATATATTGTTGAAGGCAGGGCAAACCTTGTCAGTGATACATTAACGATAAATACCAGTATGACGGACGTGATCACAGGTTTTCAGGTCTGGTCTGATGAATCGGTGGGAACAATTAGTGAGCTAGTGATAATTTATAGTAACTTGTCGCGTAAAGTTGCCAATGCCCTGCATTTATTGGTGGTGGGTGATAAGTCAGTTAACCGTAATAATTACATGCCAACCGAGAGTTTTTCCGCCTATGATGCCTATTTGCAAGGTAAAGAAAAGTATCGAGATTCAAAAAACATTAACGCGTTGCAAGCAGCGGAAACACTGTTTATTTCGGCGCTACAATTAGATCCAAATTTTATCCAAGCCTCGTCGGCGTTATGTCATACCTATTTAGACAAATACTTACTCACCAATGATACCCGAGAGTACGAAAAAGGCTTAAATGTTTGTCAAATCATCGCCAGTAATGAACTGGTGTCATTCGAGTCTCAACTCGCCTTAGGCACGCTTTATAGTGTTAACGGCCAATATGAAAAAGCGGAGAAACATTTACATCAAGCAAAAGAGATCAAGCCGGATTCCAGTGAGGTATTTATTGCGCTGGCAGATTTATATGCAAAATTAGAGCAAAGCGAGCAAGCGGAAAGCTTATATCAAAAGGCCATTAATCTTGAGCTCGGCAATTGGAAAAATTACTATGACTATGGCTTGTTTTTATTTTATTCGGGCCGCTACCAACAAGCGATAAGCCAGTTCAATAAAGTCATTTTGATCAATAAAAATACCGCTATGGCTTATAACGCTTTAGGCGCTGTGTATTATATGGTACTGAATTTTGAACAGGCGAATATTGCTTGGTCTAAATCACTGGCAATAACCCCGACATCAGGCACGTTTTCTAATTTAGGTACAGTATTGTTTTTTATGCAACGCTTTGAAAATGCCGCTGAAATGTATATGAAAAGTGCAGAATTGTCGCCGTTAGATCCAACCGTGTGGGGTAATTTAGGTGATGCATTAAAATACAGTAAAAACGACATGCAGAGCGCTAATTCAGCATACGAGAAGGGCTTAGCATTAGCGAAAAAAAATGCCGTTATCAATGATAAAGATCCAAACTTGCAGGCGCAAATTTCTCGTTATAATTCTGAACTGGCGCAATGTGAGCAAGCAAAAATTCATCAAAATGCAGCGCTGAGTAATTCCGTACAAGACCCTTATATTTATTATGATTTAGCCATAGTGGCGATTAATTGTTTTGATGTTGATACCATGAAATTATTTACAGAAAAAGCGATAATTTTGGGCTATCCCGCCAAGCTTTTATTGGCAGATCCGCAGTTTAACGACTATAAACTATGGTTAAAAGAAATTACCTGAAGCAGTTAATCTAAGGAAATTATCTAAGGAAATTATCTAAGCTATTTATCTAAAGAAGGGCAGCTCAATGAATCCTAAAAGCAAAAAATTACTCACAAGCATAACCAGCACCTTAGTGCTAATAATCGCGGCATATTCTATGGCCGCTAGCGCAGCTAGAAACAATGCCAAAGACCGAGAAATGATCATTCATGTTGACCCCATCACACATTGCGCCACTAACGTTGCACCGTCTGATAATGAAAATAACTGTGCGCTGTTATACCCAGCGCATAAGAACCCTTGTAAGGGTGACCGCGAGTGTGTTTGTTCGAAAAAAGAGAAATACATTACCTGGCAAACCACCACCGGCGATAGCTTTGATATAAAATTTACCCAAGGCTCGCCCTTTAAGCGCTGTGCATATGGCGCTGATCGCAATGATAAACTGCGTTGTAAAATCAAAAATAAAGGCGACTATTACTATGAAATCAGTGTTGAGGGTTGCGCCAACAACCCTTACGATCCGCGTATTGTCGTGCAATGATTATTGCTACGCGACATAATTATTCGGCAATTAATTGTTCAAGCCGATACTGACTTTCACCGTTGCCAAGTTTAGCTTTTAAGTAGGGTAATATTTCATCTAACTGACTTGCTAATTGCCATGGCGGATTAACAATAAATAACCCAGTGCCCGTCATGCCATATTCGAGGGTATCGGCTTTTTGGCAATATTCTACTTGCAGTAAGTTACGTACGTCGCTTTTAGTAAAAGCGTCTTGCATTTGTTCAACTAATTCACGCTTTACCACCGGATACCACAGAATATAGGTGCCGGTAGCAAACTTTTTATAAGCATTAATAATCGTTCGCACCGCTTTTAAGTAGTCTTCCTTTAACTCATAAGGTGGGTCGATTAATACCACGCCACGTCGACTTGGTGGTGGCACTAGCCCTAACACACCTTGATAGCCGTCAGACTGCTTTACGTGTGATTTATTCCAGCGTTGGCTATATTGTTTTAGGTGTTCAATATCGGTTGGGTGTAACTCAAATAGGTGAGCGCTGTCTTGTCGGCGTGTAAACTGGCGAGCAATACCCGGTGAGCCAGGGTAGAGGGCAAGTTCAGCCGTTTCTCGGTTGAGATTTTTCACTAGATCTATATAAGGCTGCAAGGCGTCAGGTAAATCAGTATTGTCGATTAATTTTGCAATACCGTCTTTATATTCACCGGTTTTTTGGGCGTATTCGTCGGCCAGTTGGTACATGCCGGCGCCAGAATGACTGTCGATATAATAAAAGCCTTTATCTTTTCGGCTCATGTATTCAAGTACTAAGGTTAGTACCGAGTGTTTTAAAACATCAGCAAAATTTCCGGCGTGAAAAGCGTGGCGATAACTAAGCACAATGGCTCCTTAAAATTTGGTTAACTAGATAAAAATAAAGGTATCACAATGAACTTATGATACCTTTTTTAATACTTATATGAACGAGGTGGCTTTAAATTTGAGAAGCCAAGTATTCGTCGTAACCACCGGCAAAGTCGGTGTAACCGCCATCTTTTAATTCTAGAATACGGCTGGCTAAACTTGAAACAAACTCACGGTCATGGCTGACAAATATAATGGTACCGTCAAACTTCTCCATCGCCATATTTAATGACTCGATAGATTCCATATCCATGTGATTGGTGGGTTCATCCATTACTAAGATATTTGGCTTTTGCATCATAATTTTACCAAATAACATTCGACCTTGCTCACCACCAGAGAGTACTTTGACTGACTTATTTATATCGTCAGCAGAGAACAATAAACGCCCTAAATAACCACGAACGGCTTGCTCGTCATCTGTTGGTTGGCGCCATTGGCTCATCCATTCAAACAAGGTCATGTCATTTTCAAATTCATGGGCATGGTCTTGCGCGTAGTAGCCAATGTTAACGTTTTCAGACCAGGTGTATAAACCTGAGGTGGGTTGATATTCACATTCGCCCATTAAGGTGCGTAAAAAGGTGGTTTTACCGACACCGTTTTCACCGATAACAGCAAGATGCTCGCCCACTTCTATCATCATGTTTAGGTTATGTAATACCTTGTTATCATCGAAGCTTTTGCTCATATTTTCGATAACAAGTGCGTTACGAAAGAGTTTCTTTTCTTGTTCAAAACGAATAAATGGGTTGACGCGGCTTGAAGCTTTAACTTCAGCTAATTGAATTTTATCAATTTGCTTTGCACGTGACGTGGCTTGTTTAGCTTTTGAGGCATTGGCAGAGAAACGGGCAACAAAGGCTTGTAGTTCACCTATTTGTGCTTTTTTCTTAGCGTTGTCAGCCATTAATTGTGCGCGTGCTTGTGTTGATGCCAGCATATATTCGTCATAGTTACCCGGAAATACGCGTAGTTCGCCGTAATCTAAATCCGCCATATGGGTACAAACACTGTTTAAAAAGTGACGGTCATGGGAGATGATGATCATGGTTGAGTCACGTTCATTCAAAGTTTCTTCTAGCCATTGAATGGTGTGAATGTCCAAGTTGTTGGTGGGCTCATCCAGTAATAAAATATCGGGATCTGAGAACAGCGCTTGCGCCAATAACACACGTAGTTTCCAACCGGGTGCAACGTCGCTCATTAAGCCGTAATGTTGCTCAACGGGAATGCCAACCCCCATTAACAATTCGCCGGCACGACTTTCTGCACTGTAACCGTCCATTTCAGCGTATTCTGATTCTAAATCACCAACGCGCATGCCTTCTTCTTCACTCATTTCAGGCAGGGCGTAAATACGGTCACGTTCTTCTTTTACTGCCCATAACTCGGTATGGCCCATGATCACGGTATCAACCACAGAATATTCTTCAAAACCGAACTGGTCTTGACGAAGTTTACCAATACGCTCGTTTGGATCTAAGTTAACGTTACCTGATGTTTGCTCTAAATCACCACCTAAAATTTTCATAAAGGTTGATTTACCACAACCATTAGCGCCGATTAAACCATAGCGGTTTCCGCCACCAAATTTTTGTGAAATGTTTTCAAATAACGGCTTAGCACCGAATTGTTGGGTAATATTGTTTGCAGCTAACATATTGGTTCCGTAGCGAGTATAAAGACAGCTTGAAGCCAAGGCTTAAACCGTCACTATAATAAGTAAAAATAATGCGCGCGATTATACAAGACTGATACTCAAAGAGGTAGGGATAGCGGTTAATTTATCAGGTGAAATTTCGGTTTATCATCCATAAACAAGTAAAGTCGCATGATCACATTACACCGATAAAACGTGGCGATAGTAACGTACTGATCATCGCGAGGGGTTGAATTAACGATAAATAGTTTGAAGTTAATAATATAACTTAACTCCGAAATAAAAAGAGAGTACAGTTTTAACCCTAACATATTTTTCAAGCGGGACTTATAACGGCTAGCTAGCTCTGTTAGATATTTTATTCATGCATTATTAGCTCCTTATAGGGGGGCAATATATGCAAGTTAGGTAATCAGTTCATGGAATTATTCATTTACATATGTATTTTTACTCTTGTTTGTATAATTAATTTTTGGTTTATCGGCGGTATTTATGGGCTGCTGAGAAAACCTAAAATATATTTCCCAGCTTTTTTGGCTGCAAAAATGGCAATCTCATCAGTAATTGGCGTTTTCTTTTTTGGTGTTGGCGGCATAATTTTAGCCACACTGATATTTGTTACAGAGATGAAAAAAAGGCCAGATCACAAAAAGTGGCCAAACCTTATTGCGGGATCTGCAATCTCTATTTGTGGTTCAGTCACCGCTTTTTTCTTATTCATGTTTTTAGTTTCAGATGCATTGGAACGAAGCATATAGTAAGCCCATGAAAGTGAAACTCATTTTCCGTCGCTGCTTTAGGCATCGCTTGGTTATTTTATATCAGAATCACCACTATTTTTTCACTCTTAACCAAACCTTATGAGTGAATATACCAATAAACCTATAATTGATGACGTTGAAAAATCTAGCTCATGTTGTAGCACTACTAGTTTTTTTGAATTAAAGCACGGTAAATAGTTTAACTATTTACCGTTTAATCAGGAACAGATAACAACGGGTTTTATCACTCGCTTAGATGGTTAAATACCAGTATGATAGAGCTCACTTTTATATAGAAGTTCTTAATTTATGTCTTACCCGCCTTGTCTGAGTTGCAAATCTGAGTTTGTTTATCAAGAGCAAAATTATTTGGTTTGTCCAGAGTGCTCACATGAATGGATCCCCTCAGAAGTCGCAGAAAATGAAGCTATTATTGTCAAAGATGCTAATGGTGCATTGCTTGCTGATGGTGATAAAGTGATCACAATTAAAGATTTAAAAATTAAAGCTAGCTCACTTGTTATTAAAATAGGCACTAAAGCAATTATTAGGCGTGTACTAGATAAAAAAGATCACCAGCTAGATTGCAAAGTTAGCGGTGTTGGTGAAATGATGATCACCGCTAGGTTCGTTAAAAAGGCATAGTCAAATTATAGAACACGACGAACATTAGTCGGAAACTTAAATTACATCGTTAGCTCTTATTGGTGTCGCTTGGTAATTGACAGAACAATCAAGGCGTTTTATTTAGGTTTCAGGTAAGTTTAACATTTCAAAAGCAGTTCTGCTGAGTACGACTATAATATTAGGTTCCAACTTCAGGTTAGCTAAATGGTGGTGTTGATATATTCGTTAGCGCCTATAACAGCAGATAACCTTATAGATCATCAGCGAAAATTATTATAAATAGTTGACGCTGATAAAAAATTGTAACGCTAAAACCCATGGTAGCTAAGCCCAAATAGCGTTAAAAATTGATTGAGGAAAGCGTTAATGTCAATTCGAATACTGAAAATAGTGTTAGTCGTTTTTGTTGGTTTGCAAGGATGGTTGTATGTTGCAGGCAACATTGCTAATTGGGACGCTGGCCTCGCCGCTGTAGGCTACGTACTCAGTATGCAGGGGCATGAGGTTTATACCACGTCTATATTTCCGTCCATCACGAGTCCTGCGCTAGTGACAATTGCATTTGTGGTGATAATTTTCGCAGAGATCCTTATTGGTGCGCTTTCATTAATAGGAGCGTGGAAATTATGGCAAGTGCGCCATGGTGATGCCAATTTATTCAATTCTGCTAAAACATTCGCTATTTTAGGGGCAGGTATGGCAATGATAGTTTGGTTTGGTGGTTTTGTGGTCATTGGTGGTGGGCTATTTCAAATGTGGCAAACACAAGTGGGCATTGGCTCATTTGAAGGTGCATTCACTTATGGAGCCATTAGCGCTTTCATCTTATTATTCATAAATAGTCCTGACACCTAAGCGCGAGTAACATAATGGTGTTAGCATGCGTTTGAATTAGGGATAAATACATGGATATTGAGGTATATGATTTTAATGAGCATCTGGCGTCAATTGCGTGGCTTGACAATCTACCGAGCGGGTTAGTACATGAGAGAGTAGATCTCAGATACAGTACCGTAACCCTTACCAAACTTGCCGATGGCTGCCAAATATATATTGGCCCAAAAGATTTAGACCTAGGAGGTGATGTCATTATCATCACCCTTGATAGCAAGCTTAAATTGAAAGATTACACCGTAGAAAGAATTGCCCCAATCGTTCGTTAATTGAAAAACAAGCGACGGGGCATTTTACAGATTTTGTTAATGGGTTAGGTTTAAGGGTCAAGCCAGCAAGTTGGCTTGAGCCTATGGTTATTAACGCGGCGTATTACTGCGTTTTTTCTTTAGCGGGCTTTTGGGCTTTCTGTCGTTAAACTGGTTATCAGTAAAGCGGGTTAAACCTTGCTTTGCTTTGTCGCCAGACTTAGACTTTTTAGCCGATACTGGCTTTTTACCATATCGTTTTACTTGCCCCGGCGAGGTTTTGTTACCTTGCGAGTTGTTCTTACCTTTACCGTTATTTTTGTAATGCTGTTGTTGGCCTTCGTTACGGGTTTCATGCGGCACTAAACAGCCGGGCTTACTACCAATAAGTTTGCGCGCTAGGCCCATTTTCGTTAAGGCATCACGAATTATTTTCCAGTTGGCTGGGTCGTGATAACGCAGTATTGCTTTGTGCAAACGGCGCTGAATGGTACCTTTTGGTACCGGCACTGAGGCGCTGTCTTTTTTGACATTACGCAATGCATCAATTTCCGTATGATAAAGCGTTGTGGCGTTTGCCAGTGGCGACGGATAGAAGTTTTGTACTTGATCTAATTTAAAATCACGTTCTTTTAACCACAAGGCTAAATTGATCATATCTAAATCTGTGGTGCCTGGGTGCGCCGAGATAAAGTAGGGGATCAAATACTGCTTTTTACCGGCAAGTTTAGAGTAATGATCAAACATTTCTTTAAATTTATCGTAGCTGCCCATACCCGGTTTCATCATTTTATTTAATGGCCCTTCCTCGGTATGCTCTGGAGCAATTTTTAAGTAGCCACCAACATGATGGGTGGCGAGCTCTTTAACATATTCAGGATCTTCAATCGCTAAGTCGTAACGAACACCCGAGGCGATAAGTATTTTTTTAATGCCTTTCACTTTACGCGCTCGACGATATAAATTAATGGTTGGCGTATGGTCGGTGTCTAAGTGGCCACAAATGGTTGGCCATACACACGATGGCTTACGACAAGTTGCTTCGGCTTTTTCACTTTTACAATTGAGTTTATACATATTAGCGGTTGGGCCGCCAAGATCGGAAATAACACCGGTAAAGCCAGGCACTTTCAGCTTAATATCTTCAATTTCAGCGATAATAGAGTCTTCAGAGCGACTTTGAATAATACGACCTTCGTGCTCGGTAATTGAGCAGAAGGTACAACCGCCAAAACAACCGCGCATAATGTTAATAGAGGTTTTGATCATATCGTAAGCGGGAATTTTCGCTTTCCCGTACACCGGATGCGGCACACGCTGATATGGCAGCCCAAATACGCCATCCATTTCAGCTTCAGACAATGGTGTAGCCGGCGGGTTTAACCAAATAAGGCGGTTACCGTGCTTTTGCACTAAAGGCTTGGCTGATGTTGGGTTTACTTCTTGATGAAAAATACGTGATGCATGGGCATAAAGCACTTTATTTTCTTTAACTTGTTCAAATGTCGGCAAGTTAATATAAGTGGTTTCCCACGGTTTTTTCTTGTCAGCCCACGATTTATTTTTATGAGCGCTTGCGCGATATTCGCTTAATTGGATCGGTTGTGCGGTTTTGGTCACATCATTCGCCGCGGCAATTTTAACCACATCTTCAGCGGCATTTTTTGCTGCATCAGCTGATGACGTTGCACAGTCAGATGTAGTCATGTCTTGATAAGGGCTATGAATGGGATCAATTTTCCCCGGCTTGTCGATACTGCGTGAGTCGATGCCTTTCCAGCCTGGTAGCACTTGGTTTGCTAAAAAAGCACTGCCGCGCACGTCGGTAATATTTTTCGGCTCTTCACCATTAGCAATACGGTGGGCTATTTCAATTAATGGTCGTTCGGCATTACCGTAAATCAACAGATCCGCTTTTGAGTCAAATAATACTGACTGGCGCACTTTATCGGTCCAATAATCGTAATGGGCAATACGGCGTAAACTGGCTTCGATACCGCCAATAATAACCGGTACCCCTTTATAGGCTTCTTTACAGCGCTGGGTATAGGCAGTTACAGCGCGATCAGGGCGTTTGCCGCCTTCGTCATTGGGGGTATAAGCGTCATCGTGGCGTATGCGGCGCTCGGCCGTGTAGCGATTGATCATAGAGTCCATATTGCCGGCGGTAACACCAAAAAATAAATTTGGCTTACCCAGTTGCATAAAGGCGTCTTTTGAGCGCCATTCAGGTTGCGCGATAATACCAACACGAAAGCCTTGCGACTCAAGCATACGGCCGATAACTGCCATACCAAAGCTTGGGTGATCAACATAGGCATCGCCGGTAACTAAAATAATGTCGCAACTGTCCCAACCCAGTTCGTCCATCTCTTGGCGAGACATAGGTAAAAATGGCGCCGTTCCGTAGCACTCTGCCCAATACTTTGGATAATCGAATAGTTTGGGAGTTACTTTTTGTGTTGACGCTAAATTCATACCATACCTAAATTAATTTTTGCGATTGTGACAAGCGAGATGCTGCGCACTTTTAATCGACCATTTTTCGCCAAAATGACTTGGTCACCAACAGTCGATTTATCGAGTGTAAATTTGGTGATAAATGTCACATTGCTGCGGCGCGCGATTATAGCAGAGATAAGCGCTAAGCCCAACTATACCGATACGACTTTGAAAAACATTGCCTTAAATCACTATGGTTTATGCTGATTTTCATCGTGTAAAAATTGCAATTTATCGTGTAATACCACAGATATATTGAAAACTAAGGCATAGCTTAGTATAACTAAGCGCAAGTATGGATTTTATTATTAGCAAGTGAATACGCGCCACGTGAATATTTATTTGTTGACAACAAATCTAGTCGTTTAGACAAACCAACAATAAAAGTAAAAACAACTTATGAAATTACAATTAATTGCCGCAGCTATTAGCTTTTCTTTAGTGGCTTGTGCATCAACTGCGCAGAAAAAACAAGCATTGCAAAGTCATACGCCCGTTGTCAGTGAAGTTGCCGCAGCCCCTGCCGCAGGTGTTGCCAGCACAAGCACAATAACCTTAGAAAAAATTATGTCTGATCCCGATTGGTTTGGTCGCGCACCCGAGTCCTGGTATTGGGGGGATGATAGCGAAACCGTGTTTTATCAGCAAAAACGACAAGGCAACCCGCTACGAGATTTAGTGCAGAAAAATCTTAGCGCACAAGGCAATGGCGAACCGGTTAAACTTGCCCAAATGCATGTGGCAAGCGATAAAAATGCAGTATTAAATAGCGCCGGCACACATGAAGCTTATGCTTTTGAAGGCAATGTTTTTGTTAAAAACTTAGCCAGTCAAACGGTACAACAGCTTACGTATACCTCGGCCGTTGAATCATCAGTGATGTTTTTAAACAATGGCAATGTTGCCTATCGCGTCGGCGATGTTTTTTACGCTCATGATATGAACAGCCAAAAAATTATTGAATTAGCTAATCTAAAAATGAGCGATGGCGAAAAGTCGAGTACTGACACATCAAGTTATCTTGCCACTGAGCAGCATGAGTTAATTGATTATGTTGCCTTGCAACAACGCAATAAAGCGTTGCGCAAAGAGCAAAAACGTCAACTACGGGTTAAAAACAGCACAGTCACGCAAACAAATTTTTATCTAGGTAAAGACAAGCGCGTGGTACACGCGAGCCTTTCTCCGGCTGGCGATAAATTAGTGGTGAGTGTTGCGCCCGCTAAGTCGGCACGTAAAGCCAGCGATATTATGCCGAATTATATTAGCAGCAATGGCGATATTAAGGCGGAAAAAGTACGCGCGCGCGTCGCGGAAAATCGTCAATATGCCGAGCAATTATACCTGTTGGATTTAACGCAAGGAACTAAAGCTTTACTGAGTTATGACAGCTTACCGGGTTTTGATGAAGATGTGCTGGCCAGTGTGCGTAAAGAAAATTATGCCCGTGATGGTAAAAAGTATAAATCAGAAAAATCGCCACGAGATATTCATGTGATGCAAGCGTGGGATCCGATTCAATGGCAAGAAAATGGCACGCAAGTTGCTGTTATGCTAGAAGCGTGGGACAACAAAGACCGTTGGATAGCCACCGTTGATTTTGAAAGTAAAGCCTTAGTTTCGCAGCACCGCCTACATGATGATGCTTGGATAAACTATAGCTTTAATGAATTGGGTTGGTTAAATAACAGCAACAGCTTGTATTACTTATCTGAAGAAAGTGGCTATGCCCATTTATACCTTAAGCCGCTAAAGGGTAAAGCTAAGGCATTAACGTCAGGTAATTTTGAAGTCAACGATTTAACCTTATCGGCCGACGAGCAAAGTATTTATTATAAAGCCAATAAAAAGCATCCGGGCATTTATGAGATATACAAGGTTGCCGTTGATTCAGGCCAAAGCACGGCATTAACGGATTTAGGGGGTATGAATGATTATTCATTAAGCCCTGATGAGTCAAAGTTATTGATCCAGCATTCTAAAATTACTATGCCGCCAGAGCTTTATGTTAAAGATATGGCTAGTAATGCTGAAGCTATACGCTTAACGCATACCGTATCTGCAGAATTTTTAGCCATGCCTTGGTCAGCGCCAAATGTTGTGGCGATTGATTCTTCTCATCAAGAACAACCTATTTATTCAAAAGTATATTTGCCAAAAGGCTATGATCAAAACAACATGAAAAACAAAGCCGTAATGTTTAGTCATGGCGCGGGATATTTACAAAACTCACATTTAGGTTGGTCAGGATACTTTCGTGAATATATGTTCCACAGCATGTTAGTACAACAAGGCTACGTGGTGATTGATATGGATTACCGAGCGTCGAAAGGTTACGGCCGTGATTGGCGCACCGCGATTTATCGCCATATGGGTAAACCTGAAGTGCAAGATATGCGAGATGGTGTGAATTGGCTAGTGGAAAATGCCAATGTTGATGCCAAACGTGTTGGAACGTACGGTGGCTCTTACGGCGGCTTTTTAACCTTGATGTCGATGTTTACTGAACCGGATTTATTTCAATCAGGCTCAGCATTGCGCTTAGTATCTGATTGGGCTTATTATAATCACGGCTACACGGCTAATATCTTAAATACGCCAGGTGATGATCCCATAGCATATGAGCGTAGTTCACCGATTTATTTTGCCGAAGGTTTGGAAAAACCTTTGTTAATTAATGCCCCTATGGTGGATGACAATGTATTCTTTCAAGATACCGTACGTTTAGTGCAACGTTTAATTGAGTTGGAAAAGCAAGACTTTGAAACCGCAATTTATCCGGTAGAGCCCCATGGTTTTGTACAACCAAGTTCATGGTTAAATGAGTATCGCCGTATTTATAAGTTATTTGAAAACACACTATAAATAGTTGATTCAATAAAAGTAGTTAAGGCCTCAATTTCGAGGCCTTTTTATGTTCAGGACGAACGGTATGTCGCGATCACATGGATGTGAAAGAGCGACGATGTTCAGGCCTCTCTCAGACATCCTGTCTTTCGAGGCATTAGTGCATCCGTGCACGTCGACGAACGGTCAGTTTTTTAGTTCCAGACAAAAACTAAGTACCTACATCCTTGTAGGCAATGTCGCGATCACATGGTCGTTTCTCGCCATCCATGGCGTCACGGCATTAGTATTTCCATATACGTCGATGTGAAAGAGCGACTATGTTCATGACTAATGAAATAATCAACAGCCCCTAGATAAGTGAGGTAGTTTGATAGTGTGTCGTATATATAAATGCGAAATGTGCTGTTATAGCTTTGCTAACATTGGCATAATAACGCCCAAATTTTTTTCGGATATATATTATGGTAACGGAACAGGCATTAAAGCAGCGTAGCAACTCAAGTTGTGAATTTTGTACAGCAACGGATAACTTAGCGGTTTACCCTGTGCCGCCAACTAGCGACTTAAGTGCTCAACAGAGCATCTATTTATGTAACACATGCTTAGGTCAAGTTGAAGGTAGTGTTGAACTTGATATTAACCATTTACGTTGCTTAACCGATGCAATGTGGAACCAAGAGCCCGCGGTGCAAGTGATGGCGTATCGTATGTTGCATAAATTATCAGCTGAAAGCTGGGCACAAGACGCACTCGAGATGATTTACCTTGAAGATGAGGTAAAAACTTGGGCAGAGCAAGGTATTGCTGCCGCTGAGCGGGAAGGGCCAACACGTGATAGCAATGGCGCAGAATTACAAGACGGTGACAATGTAACTTTGATTAAAGATTTAAAAGTTAAAGGGGCCAACTTTACCGCAAAACAAGGCACTATGGTGCGAGGTATTAGCTTAACGGATAACCCTGAGCATATTGAAGGTAAAGTGAATGGTACTCGCATTGTGTTAGTGGCGGCGTACCTTAAGAAAGCGTAATTTTATAAGCACTAAAACATTCATACCTATAAAAAGCACTATCAGCCACCTTGCTGTTTAGTGCTTTTTTGTTATTTGGATAACAGGTTATAACCAGCGGCGAACGCGTTCTTGATAAGCACGATATTCTTGGCCGAATAATGTTGTCAACATACGCTCTTCGGGTGTGATTTGGTATTTGCCAATGTAGCAAATAAACAGTCCACAAATAGCAAAAGCTAGCGGATTCTCAAGGTAGCAAGCATAAGCGGCTAATCCTAACAGCATGGCCAAATACATAGGGTTACGAGAATACCGGTAAATACCACTATCAACCAATTTAGCGGAAGTTTCTGGTTTTGTTGGATTAACCGTGGTTTGGTGTTGTTTAAAACTATAGATGGCAAGTAAAACAATGATTATTGCTGCACACAGCAGCAGTATGGTCAAAGTTAAACTGATAGTCGGGTTAATGGCAGCGCTATAGTTTAGCGCAGGAAGAAAGTGCTGCAGTAAGGTCATTAAAATTAGCGCAATGGCTACTTGCACAATCGGGATTATTTTTAACTCCATACTTATTCCTATTCGTGATGGCTTGATTTTGTATATTTGCTTGCCGACAGTATATCGCCAAGGTTAAATGTTTGTCATCGGTATTAGTTGCCGAACGCTACAACCAAAGCCCTCAATTTTCTCGTGTTGATAGTCAATTATCGTTGCTTTATGTCTGGTTTAGCACTTTATCAGTGGCACGAGAAGTCAGCATGATTTAAAGAAAAATAATGGCTTAGCTAATATAAAAGCGCCCAATGCTTACACATTGGGCGCTTTTAAAGTTAAATAAACTTAACGGTTATTGCCGTCATTGGTTATAGCTTTTAACCGTTAGCGGCAATATAGTCGTTAACCATAGTTTCAAGCACGTTCAGTGGCACTGCGCCGTTGGTTAATACCACATCATGAAACTGGCGAATATCAAATTTATCGCCTAGCGCTTGTTTCGCTTTGGCCCGTAGTTGCACAATTTTTATCATGCCAATTTTATAGGCGGTGGCTTGTGAAGGCATCACTACATGACGCTCTACCATTTTCACCGCATCAGATTCAGCATTCGGGGTATTACTTACGTAATATTCAATGCCTTGTGCGCGAGTCCATTTTTTGGTGTGAATACCAGTATCCACCACTAGGCGACATGCGCGCCATAGCTCCATCGCTAAACGACCAAAATCTGCATAAGGGTCTTGATAAAAGCCAATTTCTTTCGGGATCATTTCTGAATATAAACCCCAACCTTCACTATAGGCGGTATAACCGCCGAATTTTCTAAACTTTGGAATACCTTCTAGCTCTTGTTTTAAGGCAATTTGCATATGGTGACCCGGAATACCTTCATGGTAGGCCAATGCTTCCATTTGGTAGGTTGGCATGGCGTCCATGTCATAAAGGTTGGCATAATAAACACCCGGGCGTGAGCCGTCAGGTGCCGGTTGTTGATAAAACGCTTTACCGGCTGACTTTTCTCTAAAGGCTTCAACTTTCTTAACTTTTAAGTCTGCTTTAGGTTTCGTGATAAATAGCTGATCTAATTCACCTTTCATGGTGTTAATTAACGCGGTTGCCTCGGTAAGATAACGCTGACGTCCTTGGTCATTACCTGGGTAATAAAACTGCTTGTCGTGGCGCATAAACTGGAAAAATTCATTTAGTGAGCCTTTAAAATCGACTTTGTTCATAATGATGCGCATTTCATCATGAATACGTTTGACTTCATCTAAGCCGATTTGATGAATTTCATCAGCGCTTAAGTCTGTGGTAGTAGTACGGTTTAAGGCATTATTATAGAAAGCTTCACCTTGTGGGAACTTCCATGCGCCGTCGTTATTGTCGGCCTTTTGCTCAAGCTCAGTTAAATAGCTAACTAAGTGATGATAACCGGCTTTAAATTCTGTCCTTAATGCTGAGTTTAGTTTAGCGATTAGTGCTTGTTTTTCACTATCAGCAAGCGATAGTTTCGCAACTTTCGCGCTAAAGTCGGCCAATAAGGTACTGTCATCACCATTGTCAAAAGGGGCACCGACGATTAAGTTTTTCGAATCACGAATCACATGTTCAAAAACAAATTTTGGCGCAATAATACCTTTGTCTGCCCTGATTTTAAGTTGCGTCACTAACTGCTCAAGTAATAACTTAGCGTTTTTTACCCGGGCAATATAATCATTCGCCTGCTTAACATCTTTAATACTGTGTTGGTTGATCAATAAGGCCGGTATTTGCGAGTGCGTACCAAACATTTGATTAACTGGATAATTGTGATGACGCCATGGGTAGTCGGCAATTTGTTGCTCGAGTTTTTGGCTCAGTAGTTGATAGCTTAATTTCGTTTGTTTATCGAGTTGGTTGATATCAATGACTTGAATACGTTGCAATGCTTGTTTAGCCAGTTCGAGTTCTTTAGCGCTATTTTGCTCTGAGAGATCTTGCCACTTATCATAATCTGTTTTTATGCCAAGGTACGTTTGCATCACTGGATTGCGATTAACCCCTTCCATAAAAATAGTATCAAAGAGTTCGTTGGCCGCTTGTGAAGCGCTAGCCGTGGTGTTATTTTGCGTGGCAACTGCTGAAGTTTCAGCATTGTTGTTAGCCGACTGTGCTGTTTCATTACTGCAGGCAACTGACAATACGGCTGACATTGCGATAGCAATAAGAGATTTATTGAAGGTCATGTTTGTGTCCTATGATAATTGATAGCCTATATTGCCGTTATCATTGGCCGATGATCAAGTCTGACACGCTCAGTGGTGGTTTTTTTGCGGTAATTATGATTATCTTGCGCGGTAAATGCGCTTTTAGTGTTTCAGCTATGCAGCAACTTGCTACAGTAGTTTGATAGAATTGGTATGGTGATAACCTTAGATGGCAGATATAACTCAGGCGTTTTCAGATCAAGTGAGTGCTGAAACTGGCGCATCTGTGCTCAGTTTTAGGCGAGCGCGTGCAAGCGATAAAGCGTTTTTGTTAAATTTGCGAAAAGCATCAATGGATGAGCACTTAAAAGCGGCGGGTATTTTTCTGGACGACCAAGCGCATATGCTACGTATTGATGAATTTTTTTCTGATTCCCATGTTATTTTATTGCAAAATATTGCGATAGGTTTGTTAAAGTTAGGGCAATTTTCCGACCATATACATGTCAGACAGTTTCAGCTGCTACCTAAATATCATGGTGTAGGCATTGGCAGCCGAGTTCTTGGGCTACTAAAGCGTAAAGCCGCAGCAAAACAACGAACGATCACCTTAAACGTTTTATTGGAAAATCCCGCTAGGCAATTATATTTGCGCCATGGTTTTGTGGTCACTGGCATCAATAAGTTGGAGTATAGTATGCGCTGGCAAGCGCCCAATTAGCGTTAACTTTTCGCGTATAAAAGCTATTTTGAGCAGAGTATTAGCCGATAAAAAATTCAACATGATAATGAGGCTGGATTTTTTTTCGAGCGTTAAGTTGCCGTTATAACTTACCTTATATCGGCTCTATAGTTTTTAGTAAATAGACCTTTAGTAAATTTTACCTTTTGCGCGTACTTTCGCTTTATCAACACGGGTTGGGGTAACCTCACCATCAACGAGTGATTGCGTAGCGGTTGCTAACGATTCAATTACTTTATGCATTGACGATAAATCTAAGCTGTTAATGTCGTCGCTGGTTTTATGATAATGCTGATCTTTGTCTAATTGCGTGCTACTAAAACTGTGAGCCGGAACACCTAAACGTGCCAAAGTGGCATTGTCAGAGCGGTAAAACAAGCCTTGTTCTGGGTAAGGGTCTTGGTAGATTCTGGTATTTTGGGCGACTAATTTCTCATTAAGTAAAGCGCCTAAGTTTGAACGCTCCATACCCGTCATCCAAATCGTGCCTGCGCCAAATTTCGACGGTTTACCGATCATTTCGATATTGATCATTGCAACCACGTCATCAGGATTTAGCTGCTGAGAAAAGTACTTAGAGCCAAAGCCGCCAATTTCTTCTGCGGTAAAGGCACTGAACATTAAGGTACGTTTGTTATTGCCTTGTTTGGCGTAATACTGAGCCAAATTAAGGACTGCTGTCGTACCCGAGGCATCGTCATCAGCGCCGTTGTATATTTGCTTGCTGTCAGGCGTGGTGCCTAAGTGATCATAATGTGAAGAATATAAAACAATTTCTTGCGCGCTTTCGCTGCCCGGTAATACACCGACAACATTAGTTAAGGTTTGCTCAGTAATGCTTGCGCTGGCGCTAACTTGAAAGTTTTTTACCTCAGAGTTATCGCTTAACACCATGACAATCGCGCCGCTGTGCTCAAGTGAGAGTTTCGTTAAACCACGGGCAAAATAGCCTTGATAGCCTTTAAAGGTTTTTGCGTGCGCGCTATCAATCACTACGAAGTGCTGGCCGCCTTGTTGGTTTAGCTCACTTAAACGCGCACGCATATCATCATCTTTAGTAATAATATGACTTTGCGCTTGGCCCTGCTGCCAAGTGAATTTCGCCATGGTGGTTGCCATAGCTAAATGTTCGGGGTCAATATCGTTATTGTTAAGGGTAACGTTTAGCGTTTTTGGTATAACTTGCTGGACGGTAAACGTTTGTAAAAAGTTATTTTTGGCGGTGTTTCCAGCGTTGCTTGCTAAAGGTTGTAAACCAATATCGGCAAAGCGTTTGGCAATATAATCAGCCGCTTGTTCAATTTCAGGGCTAAAACTTGCTCGGCCTTTTAAATCATCAGACGCTAAATAAGTAATATCTTCTATGACTTGCTCAAAAGGGATCATGGCGGCAATGCTATTAGTAGTGAAACTGAGCGCTAATGCCGCCAACAGGGCTTTTAATTTAACATGCTGTCGTGTTTTTATTTTCATTATAAATGGCTTCTTTATGGTTATTTTTAACTTTTAATACTTAATTGGGGCTATTTCAACTTAGTTAACTCGATCAATAGTGTTTGTTCACCACAAGTTAGCCAACATTGACCGTCTTGTATGCTCACTTGAAATTCCATTGAACGGTCGGCGAGCTGCTCTAACGCTTGTGAGGTTTCTTCACTAAAGCGTTCAATAGATAATTTATTGAACTGACTAAGTTTGCTTTTTGACTGCTGCCACCAAGTATCTACGCTGCTACCATAACAATAAAGTTTGACTTGTTGGGCGCGGTTACAGGCTTTTTTCAGGCGTTTTTCATCAAGCTGGCCAAGTTCTATCCAAAGTTCAATTTCTTCACTGTAATTGATTTGCCAAATGGCCGCTTCATCTTCATCGCTAACGCCTTTGCCAAATTGCAGGTTTTCATTGGCATTGAGGATAAAAGCGAGTAGGCGGATCATCATACGATGGTCTGTTTCTGATGGATGTTGCGCTATGGTAAGCTGCAAAGTGTCATAGTAATGTCGATCCATATCAGATAAGTGAATGGTCGCTTTATTGATGGTTGATTTTAATGCCATGGAAATTTTTTATTATTATTTAAGTTCACTAATGGCGCATATTAGCGGGTATTTACTCGCTTAGATAGTGAGTTGTTTAGATTATTTTATTTGTTATTACGTTAAGTAAATCTGTAACCATATTCCTGCTGAATAGCTAGCATAATATGGATTAATTTAGCTGAGGTTGTTATCGATGATAAACTCAGTAAATATCTCTTTAAATTGGACATTATCATTATGGCGATTCAATCATTTATTCCACCGCAGCGCACGTTAATGGGGCCTGGTCCTTCCGATGTTAGCCAACGAGTATTATCAGCATTAGCCCGACCAACTATTGGACACTTAGATCCCATGTTTGTTGGTATGATGGATGAGCTCAAGCAGCTACTACAATATGCGTTTCAAACCAAAAATAGCAATACCATGGCAATTTCAGCGCCGGGCTCGGCGGGAATGGAAGCCTGTTTTGTTAATTTAATTACCCCTGACGATACCGTAGTCGTTTGCCGCAACGGCGTGTTTGGTGCTCGCATGATTGAAAATGTGCAGCGCATTGGCGCTAAATTAGTGATTGTAGATTCGCCTTGGGGGCGAGCGGTTGAGCCACAACAATTGGAAGACGCGCTCAAAAGTAATCCGCAAGCCAACTTTGTTGCTTTTGTTCATGCAGAAACCTCTACCGGAGCCCGTTCAGACGCGAAAACTTTATGTGAAATTGCAAAACGTTATCAATGTTTAACCATTGTTGATGCAGTTACCTCACTAGGTGGCAGTGAGCTACGGGTTGATGATTGGGGCATAGATGCGATTTATTCTGGTAGTCAAAAATGTTTGTCATGCGTACCGGGTATTTCACCAGTAAGCTTTAGCGAACAAGCCAGCGAGGTTATTCGCAATAGAACAGTACCCGTACAAAGCTGGTTTTTAGACCAATCACTGGTGATGGGGTATTGGTCAGGCGAGGGTAAACGCGCTTATCATCATACCGCGCCGGTTAATTCACTCTACGCCTTGCATGAATCGTTGTTGATGTTGCAACAAGAAGGTTTGGAAAATAGTTGGGCTAGGCACTTGAGTCAACATCAAGCGTTAGCCAAAGGTTTAACTGAGCTTGGTTTAGAATTTATCGTGCCAGAAAGTGAGCGTTTAGCGCAGCTGAATTCGGTTTATATTCCCAATGGCATTGATGATGCAAAAGTGCGTCAATTTTTACTACAAGAGTACAATCTTGAAATTGGCGCTGGGCTGGGTCAATTTGCCGGTCAAGCATGGCGTATTGGCTTGATGGGCTTTACGGCACGTAGTGAAAACGTTGCTTTATGCTTAGCCGCATTGCAAAACGCTTTAGTTAAATGTCGCTAACTTTTTCGTTATTTTTTAAGTGATTTATAGATAACTTACTCGCGCTAAAGCCTTGCAAACTAGGCGATGTTTGCTAGGCTTTAGCCGTACTTATGCGAGTTACACAGTAGAAAATGTAAGTTACCAGTATTTACAACTGGTGTTGTACGTTATGAATTATTTCAGGTGAAAATGCTCTGCATAATATTCACAATAAGGAATGCATAATGAACAAATCTAGTCTAATTAAAACACTCCAATACTTTTTAGTTTTTCTTGCGGTCTCGGTTAGCACGGCGGTTTATAGTGAGGAAGCGTCGGGCAACGTCGCCGATACGTGGATAATGGTGCCTAATGACGGTCAAACGGCAAAATTTGAAGCTGCATTTAAAAAGCACATCAAGTTTCGTCAAAAACACAAAGATCCCCGGAGTTGGAAAACTTATACGCCAACCATAGGTAATGATCTTGGCTTTTACGTGATCCGTTATTGTTGCCTAACTTGGCCTGACTTAGATAGCTATCAAGCGTGGTCAAAAAAAGCAAAAGTTAACGAACATTGGAATAAAACGGTTGCGCCTTTTGTAAAGCGTTACGAGCATTATTTTGATGAGTTAGATTTTGCTAATAGCAATTGGCCTGAAAATAATGATGGTATGCAGTATTTTGCCGTTAACGATTACCGCGTTAAAATGGGTAAAAGCGGCAGTGTTGCACAAGGTAAAAAAAGCTTAAGTGATATCGCTAAAGCCATGAAATGGCCATATTATTGGTCGTGGGGTGAGCAAATAGGCGGTAAAAATATGATCAGCTTAGTCGTGCCGTATAATAATTTTGCCGCGATGGCGCCACCAGAGATGAGCTTTTATCAAGCGGTAGCGAAACACCTTAATGACGATGATAAAACAGAAGCGTTATTTAAACAGTGGAGTAATAACTTTAAAAGCACTAACTATACGGTTTATCGCCAGCGCGCTGATTTGTCGATGAAATAGTTAAAGTAGCATGCCATATAAGTGTTAGTGATAATAACATAATAGATTGAAACTAAAGGCGCTATATTGCCTTTAGTTTCTACTTTTGACGATTTTCCTGTTTACCAACTACCGGTATTTTCCATACTTAACCAAGGCTCTTGTGGTGGTAAAGCACCGTCTTTTTGTAATAGTTCAACTGAAATGCCGTCAGGCGATTTTACAAATGCCATATGACCACAACGCGGTGGGCGGTTAATAACAACACCTGCGTCCATGAGTTTTTGACATAATTGATAAATGTTATCCACAGCAAAAGCAACGTGGCCAAAGCTTCTGCCATTGCTATAACTTTCGTCAGAACCCCAATTGTGGGTGAGCTCAATTTCAGGCTCGCCCAACGCGGTAGCTAAATAAATTAATGTAAACTTACCTGCTGGCACATCTGCGCGTTTTGTTTCAACTAAACCTAGCTGGTTGACATAAAAATTTAATGACGCGTCTAAATCTTTTACGCGCACCATAGTATGTAAAAACTTCATTTAAATTTCCTTTTTGCCGTTAGTTATTATGGCTGATAATGAATTTGAGAATAGGGTGATAATAAGCGGATTATATTGTTTTGTCTTTATATTCACATAAATTATCGATAACACATGTACTATATTTAGGCTTGCAACGGCTATGTCATTCACCTTATAAAGTGCACTTTTTACATTAAATATATGGTGTTTATACAATGAGATAAGCTATGTTAAACCTGCTTTTATACTGTTAATTATCGAAATAAAACAATAAGAGGTAAACCTGTCATGAGTAAGAAATACTTAACCAAGTCTGCGTTGACGTTGGTAATAAGTACATTATTTGCCACCAATACAGCTAGCGCTGATGAAACGTTAAATAATACCTTAGCTTTAAAAGATGTATTTAATCTTGAATACGCCGCTAATCCTGTGGTAACCCCTGATGGTAAACACGTTGTTTACGAGCGCCGAAGCATGGACATCATGACTGACTCAATGCGACGCAACTTATGGTCTGTAGCCATAGACGGTAGCAGCCATTTACCCATACTTTCTGACAGCAAAAACCATTTTAATCCGGTGTTTTCACCTAACGGTACTAAGATGGCTTACCTTTCAAGTAAAGAAGGTAAGGTGCAAGTGTATTTAAAAGACTTGGCATCAAGTAGCACAACTCGGGTAACCGATGTTGAAATGAGCCCAAGCAGCATGAGCTTTTCACCGGACGGTAAATATTTGGCCTTTGCTATGTTTACAGCAACTAAAGCTAAGCCTTTATTTACTTTAGATGCTAAGCCTGAAGGGGCTAAGTGGGCTGAAAAACCTCAATATATTGAGCAAACTAATTTCCAACGCGATGGTATGGGCATGAAACGCCCGGGCAATATGCAAGTGTATGTTGTACCCACAATTGGCGGAACACCAAGGCAGATAACTTCTGGCGCACATGATCATGCAGGTTCAATTGCATGGTCTAAAAACGGCCAACAGTTAATTATGTCGGCAAATACAAGAGACGAAGCAAAGTTTGATATGCTCAACAGCGATCTGTTTAGCATTGATGTAAATACCTTAAAAGTTACTAAATTAACTGACATGAGCGGTCCAGAGCACAGTCCGAAAATAAGTGCTAATGGCAAGAAAATTTCTTTTGTTGGTTATGAAGACAATGGTAAATCAAATCAGCTAAGCCAATTATACGTAATGAATTCAGATGGCTCTGATATTAAAAACCTAACAAGCAAGCTAGACCGTTCGGTAGGAGACATTATCTGGGCAGATAACGATAAAGGCTTATATTTTAGTTATGACGATATGGGCAAGAAGAATGTAGCTTACGTTAGCTTATCGGGTAAAATTTCTAATAAAACAAGCAATTTAGGCGGTACGAATTTAGGCAGGCCATATACATCAGGCAATTATGATGTAACATCAAGAGGTCGTGTTGTTTATACAGCTTCTACCGGTAACCGTCCTGCAGATCTTGCTATCGTTAACAAGAAAGGCAAAGTAAAACAACTTACTGATTTAAATGGCGATGTTTTTGATCATAAATCAGTGAACAAACCAGAATTAATAAAGCTAAAAAGCAGTGTCGATGATAGAAATTTACAAGCTTGGATAGTAACACCACCAAATTTTGATCCTAAGAAAAAATATCCACTCATTTTAGAAATACATGGCGGGCCACATACCGCGTATGGCCCCGGCTACTCAACTGAAGTACAACTAATGGCTGCAGCAGGTTATGTAGTTTTATATGGCAACCCACGTGGCTCTACATCTCAAGGTGAAGAATTCGCTAACTTAATTGATAAAAACTACCCATCACAAGATTATAACGATCTAATGGATATGGTTGATGTTGCAATTGCCAAAGGTTATGTCGATCAATCAAATCTGTTTGTTACAGGGGGCTCTGGTGGTGGTACGTTAACGTCTTGGATCATAGGTAAAACCGATCGTTTTAAGGCATCGGTTGTAGCGAAACCCGTAATCAACTGGATAAGCATGATAGGTACCTCTGATATCTATGCCTTTATGAGCAAGTATTGGTTTACAGACTTACCGTGGAACGATTACGAGCAATACTGGAACCGTTCGCCGTTATCATTAGTGGGTAATGTAAAAACGCCGACTATGGTACTAACCGGTGAATTAGATGTACGTACACCTATGTCTGAAAGTGAGCAGTACTATGGTGCATTGCGCTTACAAGGGGTAGAAAGTTCACTCGTTCGCATTCAAGGTGCATACCACGGTATCGCTGCTAAGCCTTCTAATTTAGCACGCAAAGTTGGTTATATTTTAGCGTGGTTTGATAAGTACAGAAATGGCAAAGACAGTGAAAAGAAAGAAGACTAGCTGTTAGTTCTTTTAAAATAAAGCCCCGTTTACTGTTTTAGTAATGGGGCTTTTTACTAGGGCGTGTTGAACTCGGCTACATGAAGAAAGCAAAGCGGATTTTAGCCGAACCTTTCGGGCAGCGCTTGTTGAACATTTTGACTGCTGTTCCGACCAACCAGATTTAACATCAATAACTTTTTGAGTTCTCTGGAGAATTTGGCCTTACCTTGATAGGCAATTGTGTCAGCACATGCGACATAGAGGCTATAGTCCCAAATGGTAACTTATCCGACTTGCTTCCTTGTCAAGATAAAGGTGAACCAGCATTTAATAACACATAAAGAATATGTGTTTTGCCTATATAGACACCGACTTTATTTTCATTTTGATAATTTGTACTATTCATAATAAAATTACTCTGGTTTGAGGCTCTGTTGGCTGTTTGAGTTTTATATAGTTTTTGTTCCTCAATATTTTTTCCAACTAAATTTTCCCTTAACAGGCTATAGCCAAATAAGTTGAATTATGCGTATTTTTATTACCTCTCTGCTACTCGTTTGCATTTCAGCATGCAACCACCCCTTATCAGAAAAAGAAGTAAGCTATTTAACCGTACTTCATACTAACGATAATCATGGTCGTTTTTGGCACAATGAACATGGTGAATATGGCATGGCGGCACGCAAAACATTGATTGATCAATTACGAGTCGAAGCAAAAGCAAAAGGTCATTCATTATTATTACTATCAGGTGGAGATATCAATACCGGTGTACCAGAGTCTGATTTACAGTTTGCAGAGCCTGATTTTAAGGGGATGTCTAAGATCGGTTATGATGCCATGGCTATTGGCAATCACGAATTTGATAACTCACTTGAGGTACTTGAAAGACAACAATCATGGGCAAACTTCCCTTTTTTATCAGCTAATATTTTTGATAAATTAAGCAATACGCCTCGTTATCAACAATATACAATAATAAATAAAAATAACTTAACCATTGCCGTTATCGGTTTCACAACAACGGATACCGAAAAAATTGCTAATCCAAAATATGTTGGTAGTTTAGCATTTAAAAAGCCTGAAGCTATTGCAGCCTCTTTGCTGTCAGAAATACAGCAGCAATATCACCCAGATGTAACGATAGCGTTAACGCATATGGGGCATTATGAAGATGCTAAACACGGTGTAAATGCCCCTGGAGATATTGCTCTTGCGCGTTCACTACCTAAAGGAGCACTCGATATTGTTGTGGGAGGACATAGTCAAGAGCCTGTATGTATGGCTGGAAAAAACAAGGTAGATGAAACCTTTTCGCCAGGTAAACAATGTCTTCCAGATCATCAAAATGGCACTTGGATCATGCAAGCACATGAATGGGGAAAATATGTCGGTAAAGCCGAATTCAAACTAGAAGGTGACCAACTCACTTTACTTAACTATGCATTACTACCTGTTAATTTATATAAACAAGATAGTGATGGTGTGCGTTTGAAGCAGCTTGCTAATGAATATATTGAACCCAACCAAGCATTAAAAGATATGTTATTACCCTATCAACAACGCGGTGAAAAACAAGTTTTAGGTAAGGTAGGGTACGTGAATGGTAAGCTTGAAGGGGATCGAAACAAGGTGCGTTTGCAACAAGTTAACCTTGCCAGTTTAATTCTTAGCGCACAAATGAGTGCCGTAGATGCGGATTTTGGTATTATTAGTGGCGGAGGAATTCGCGATAGTATTCAAGCGGGTAATATTAGTTATAAAGATATTTTAAAAGTACATCCATTTAATAATCGTATTAGTTATATTGACTGGAGTGGTCAGCAAGTACTAGATTATTTTTCCGTTGTTGCTAAATTCCCCCCCGATTCTGGAGCCTACTTACAATATAAAAACATCAGCTTTAAATGGAAAAATGGCCAGATAGTTAATGCTAAAGTGAATGGTAAGGGTATTGTGTTAGATAAAGTCTATCGAATGAGCATTAATAGTTACAATGCCTCTGGGGGAGACGGATATCCATCTTTGACTCATTACCCAGCTTATGTCGTTAGCGACAAAACAGACTCTGAAGTACTAAAACACTATATAAAAACACATACTCCACTTAACATAGCGGACTACGCCGTTGATAATATAGGGACTAATTCGGATTAGTTGTAGTGTAATAGGGCGGTAAGAAGCTTATCTATGCCTAAAATGGCTGGTCGCTTAGTTTGCGCTTGTTATTATTCAAAAAGTTGGCGTAAAGGGCACGAAAGATTTAGAATTCCCCAACCCTATTGTAAAAGTAACTCTTCAAGTAAAGTTCGCCTCATGGAGCAAAAATGAAATTATTGAAAAATGTGACACTCTGTGCATTGTTATGTGTATTGAGTATGCCGTTAATCGCTAAAGAATCACAGATCACCAAGCAACAAAAAGAAACCGCTCAACAGTTAATGGCCACTGCTCTTAAAAGTGAGCTCGCTTTTAACATTGTCGAGTCATTGACCACTGAAATTGGCCCTCGACTAGGCGGCTCAGAGGCAGAAAAGCGCGCACGTGACTGGGGTGTTAAATTAGGTAAAGAGTTGGGTTTTGACAAAGCCACGATTGAAGAATTTACTATGCCATTTTGGGATCGAGGTCACTTACATATTGCCCTGACTTCACCTTATAACCAAGCACTCTATGGCTCAGCGCTTGGAGGTGCAGCGCCAAGCGAAAAAGAAATCAATGCCGAGATTGTTTACTTTAGAGACATTCATGCACTCACTGCCATTGAAGATGGCACACTAAAAGGCAAAGTTGCCTTTGTTGATGGCGAGCCGATGGTTAAAAGCCAAACGGGGGCAGGTTATGGCCCATCAAACCAAAAACGTAGAATTGGTTGGCAACATGCTGAGCGCGGCGGTGCAAGTGCGTTAATGATACGCTCTGTCGGCTCTGACTCTCATCGTTTCCCACATACTGGCATGATGAGTAAAAACGGCGACAAATGGGCAAGCATTCCGGTTATTGCTATCTCTAATCCAGATGCGGATCACTTACGCCGCTTGCATAACTTAGATAAACCGCTAGCTATTTCACTTCATTCTGGCTCTAATTGGAAAGGCGACGTGACGAGTGGTAACGTTGTTTTAGATATTATCGGCAGTGAAAAACCTGAAGAAATTGTACTTATTGGTGGGCACTTAGATAGTTGGGACTTAGGTACAGGGGCGGTTGATGATGGTGCCGGTATTGCGATCACGACAGCAGCCGCCAAGTTAATTGCCAACTTACCGAAACGCCCTAAACGTACCATTCGTGTTGTTATGTTTGGCGCTGAAGAAGTAGGCTTACTAGGCGCGTTTGCTTACGCTAAGCAGCACGAAAAAAACCTCGATAACCATGTACTTGCCACTGAGTCTGACTTTGGCGCTAGAAATATTTGGCGCATTGTCTCTAACGTCAACCCTGACGCCACTAAATTAGTGGATGAAATTGCCAAAATCATCGCACCTTTAGGTATTGTTCGAGGTGGCTCAGACGTTAAAGGCGGCGGCCCAGATATTATTCCTATGGCGAATAAAGGGGTTGCTACTATTCGCTTAAGCCAAGAAGGCTCTGATTATTTCGATTTACATCACACGCCTGACGACACCTTAGATAAAATCAACCCTGAAGAATTAGCACAAAATGTCGCAGCCTACGCTGCAACGATATTCTTACTGGCTGATAGCGATGTGAATTTAAAGGCGAAGCGCTAGAGGTTTGTAACTAGAGATTTTTAAACAAAAGAAGTATAAAAAAGGAGGCTCTTGGTGCCTCCTTTTTAATAAGCATTTTAAATCAATTTCTGCAAACTTGCGCTATTCCGTCTTGTCTTTAAACTCACACAAGTCTTCAATAATACAACTTCCACACTTGGGCTTTCTGGCCACACAGGTATATCGTCCATGTAAAATCAGCCAGTGGTGAACATCAACTTTAAACTCAGTAGGCACCACTTTTAAAAGTTTTTGCTCAACATCAACCACGTTTTTACCCATGGCAAATTTAGTGCGGTTTGATACTCGGTCAATATGGGTGTCTACGGCGATTGTAGGCCAGCCAAATGCGGTATTTAGCACGACATTGGCGGTTTTGCGCCCAACGCCGGGTAGGGCTTCAAGCGCGGCACGGTTTTCGGGTACTTCGCCACCATGTAAGTCTATTAACATTTGGCAGGTTTTGAGGGTGTTTACCGCTTTGGTGTTAAACAAGCCAATGGTTTTGATATAAGACTTTAAACCATCAAGGCCAAGGTCAAGTATGGCTTGTGGTGTATTGGCCACAGGGTAGAGCTTGTCTGTGGCTTTGTTGACACTGACATCAGTTGCTTGTGCGGATAATAAAACCGCTATTAGTAACTCGAAAGGGCTGGAAAAGTTCAACTCTGTTGTCGGGTTAGGGTTGTTGTCCCTTAGTCGGGTTAATATTTCTAATCTCTTTTCTTTGTTCATCTGATTTTACTGATTTATGGATATTATTAGGTATTAATACCGACGGTAAAAATTCAAGTTAACTTTCGAAGTTGACTCTGACGCGCTCAATCGCTTGCTCTGATTTTTTCGGCTGAGCTTGGGCAATTTTATCATCGATAACATTTTTCATGGCAATTAAAAAACCCATAGCGATAAAGGCACCTGGCGGAAGAATTGCCAATAAAAATTGACTATCCAGTTGATAAACTTCTATTTTTAACGTTGTTGCCCACGGCCCAAACAGCAAGTTTGCGCCATCAAACAATGTACCTTGTCCTAAAACTTCACGCATCGCCCCTAATACCACTAAAACCGCTAAAAAGCCGAGTCCCATCATTAATCCGTCAAAGCTGGCATGAGTTATAGGATTTTTTGACGCATAAGCTTCTGCGCGGCCAATAATGGCGCAATTAGTAACGATAAGCGGTAAAAATATGCCTAGCGATTGATATAAGTCGTAAGTAAATGCGTTCATTAGTAACTGCACACAAGTAACAAAGGCAGCAATTATGAGGACAAAAATAGGGATGCGAATTTCTTTTGGTACCCAGTGTCTGATGGCCGATACCGTGGCGTTTGAGCAAATAAGCACAAACAAGGTGGCAATACCTAACCCTAAGGCGTTCACCACAGTTGAGGTAACTGCTAGCAAGGGGCAAAGGCCAAGCAATTGTACTATGCCTGGGTTGTTTTTCCATAAGCCTTGCCACGCTAATGTTTTATATTCAGGGTTTATTTTCATGACTTAGCTCCACAATTACTGGCAAGGGCAAAAATGCTGTTTTGGTTAGCCTGAAAGTAGTCAATCGTTTTTCTGACCGTTTTTACTACCGCACGTGGCGTAATGGTGGCGCCAGTAAACTGATCAAACATACCGCCGTCTTTTGCGACTGCCCAGCGGCTATCATTACTATCGAGCACTTTCTTGGTGTTGAAGCTTTCAATCCAGTTACTTTTTCTTAGCTCTATTTTATCGCCTAGGCCCGGGGTTTCTTTGTGTAGTAATGTTCTTACGCCACTAACGCTGCCATCGGTATTGATGGCGATTAATAACTCGATATTACCGCTATAGCCGTCAGGAGCGACGGTTTTTATTGCCGCAGCTGTTGGGGTGTTGTTCAGTCGGGCACGATAAATAACATCAATAACTAAGTCCGTGCTGTTATCAGCAGGCGCGATGATACAATCACGAAACATTTCGTTATCGTGGCTGTTGGTTGGAATAATCTCATTTAGTTGTTTGATCAGTTGTTGTTGCGTTTGTATATCAATGCGATCTTTGGTTGTTAAATGCACCAGAGCTACAATAGCGGTACAGGCGATAGCAAATAGCGCCAGTATGACGGAGTTTTTTCTGATGGCTGGAGTAAGTTCAGACATTATTTTTTCGCTCCTACATCGTGACCATATGTGCGTGGGCGTGTGTATTGATCAATAAGCGGTGCCGCCATATTACATAACAATACGGCAAACGCGATGGCATCAGGGTAACCACCAAATTTTCGAATTAAATACACTATTAAACCGGCTAGGACGCCGAATATCAGTCGACCTTTTACACTAGTTGCACCTGAAACAGGATCGGTTAGGATGAAAAATGCGCCTAACATAGTAGCACCGGTAAACCAGTGAAACATAGTTGATGCACTGCTATCTGGGCTAATAATAAAAGCAATTAAGCTACAAATAAATAAACTTGTTAAAAAGCTTAAGGGTGTTGTCCAATGAATGGCTTTTTTGCTCAGTAAAAACAAACCACCCAATAAAAAGCCAGCATTGACCCATTCCCAACCAACACCAAAGTGCTCACCTATGATCGGCGCTTGCATGCTTTCTACAACAGTTAAGCCTAAAGTGATATTGGTTTTAACGGTATCAAGCGGTGTTGCCATGGTAAAACCGTCTATATGGGTGCGAATTTGTTCAACAGAATAACCTTGTGGCGTATAGTTGGTAAAAATCACTGATAGTGTGTCGATAAAGCCAATATCCATGGCCAGCAAGGACAATGGCGGTTGCCATAAGGTCATTTGAACTGGGAATGAAATTAACAACATCACATACGCTGCCATGGCAGGGTTGAATGGGTTGTGCCCTAAGCCGCCATAAAGTTGTTTGACTACCACAATGGCAAACAAGCTGCCAATAATGGTGATCCACCACGGCGCTAACGCAGGCAAGCTGATGCCCAGTAACACTGCGGTTAATATTGCACTACCGTCAAATAGTTGCGGCGACAGTTTTTTCTTTCGCAATGACAACACACAAAATTCGGCAATTAGGGCGGTAACTACCGCTAAAGCAATATGAATTAAATTACCCCAGCCGAAAAAGTACCATTGCGCCAATATGCCAGGAAGGGTGGCATAAATCACCAGCCGCATCAGGGCTGATGTTTCACTTTGTTGGTGATTATGAGGGGAACTTGCTATCCAAAATGCCATGGTAATTGGTTACTCTTCAGGTGTTGATTTATTGGCTGAGGCCGCCAACTTTTTTGCTTTCGCTTTTGCGATAGCCGCCGCTACGCGCGCTTTTTTCGTACTAGCACTCTCTGCTTGGTTTGTTGGTTTATCGTCTTTTTGCTTTTCACGCTGACTATCCAACGAGCTTGTTGAATGCTCTGTTTTGCTTTCAGATGATTCAGTTGTTGCTGTTGCTTTTATTTGCGCTTTTGCTTTTTCTTGTGCCTTTAGCTTAGCTTTAGCGACCGCTGCAGCCACTTTTGCTTTTTTGTCGCTTGCATTTGATGTTGCATTGGCAGCAATATTGTCAGCGTCAACTACAGTCTCTTTAGTTTTTTTGCTCGTTACTTGTTTTTTTTCTTTCTCGCTTAATTGGCTTGAATTATCCGCCGCTACATTTTTTTCCGCTTGCTGTTTTTTAGCCTTGGCTTTGGCAATAGCGGCCGCGACTTTGCTTTTTTTGTCACCGCCAACCGACTCCGTTTTGACCGGCGCGATATCATTGGCCTTATCGATGTTAGGCTCAGCCGTGGCAGCTGTTTTCTTGTCGTTATTGTTTTGACTGGCTTTGTTTTGACTGGCTTTGTTTTGACTGTTTTTGGTTTCGCCGTTATTGCTTTGCTCAGCCGCCGCTTTGGCAAGTTTTTTAGCTTTTGCTCTGGCGATAGCATTGGCCACTTGGCTTTTACTATCATCAAACTGTTCAGTCGCCGTCACTGTTGCGTCATCAGTGACTTTCGGGCTATTAGCTTGGGCTTTTTTCGCTTTTACCCGCGCCAGCGCTGCAGCGACAGCCGATTTTTCTGATTTTGCTTCTGCGGTGCCAGCATTCATTCTGGCTTTGCGCGCTTCAGCGGCTTTTTTTTGTTTTTCGGCACGAGCGACTTTTTCGCGTTCAAGCCTGAGCTTGCGTGCTTCAAATCTTACTTTGGCTTTTTCAGCTTTAATATCAAGCAGCTTTTGTTCGCGTATTTCGGCTTTGGCCACGCGATAGTAGTGCACAAGCGGAATTTGGCTTGGACAAACGTAAGCACAGGCGCCACATTCGATACAATCAAACAGATTCAGTTTATTAAGCTGTGGTTGGTCTTTTGCTTTAGCACTCCATTGCAATTCTTGCGGCAATAATTGTGCAGGGCAAGCGTCGGCACATTGGCCACAACGAATACATTCGACTTCTTTACTGCTGGTAGAAGAGTAAGGTGAGGCAATTTCAATTTCACTGGGTGCTAAAATACAGTTGGTGGTTTTGATCACCGGTATTTGATCGCTCGGTAAGCTAAAGCCCATCATAGGGCCGCCCATGATCAAATGTTTATTTTGATGATTGGTATAGCCACACTGTTGAGTTAAAAAGCCGACAGGCGTGCCAATAAGTGACCAAACATTTTGTGGTTTTTCAAGTGCTTGACCACTAACAGTGACCACGCGTTTGATAAGCGGTGTATCGTTAATTACCGCATCAGCAATGGCAAAACAGGTGGCAACATTTTGCATCACCATACCCAAAGAGCTGGGTAAAACGCCACTGGGTACTTCTTGGCCGGTTAATATTTTAATGAGCTGTTTTTCGCCGCCGCTAGGGTATTTAGTTGGGATAACACACACTTGAATATGTTCAATATCGGCGGTAGCTTTTTTCAACGCGGCAATGGCTTTAGCTTTGTTGTCTTCAATGCCAATCAAAATATTTTTTGGTGTCAGTAAATGATCTAAAATTTTAATGCCGTCAAGTATGGTTGGGCTATGCTCTTGGATCAATAAATCATCAGCGGTGATATAAGGCTCGCACTCGGCAGCATTTATCATTAAATAATCAATTTTGGCTTGGGTGCCAACTTTTACTTGGCTGGGAAAACCTGCCCCGCCCATGCCGGCAATACCGGCATTGGCTATTTTTTCTAAAATTTGCCCTTTGCTGAGTAGTTGAAAATCCGGACATATATGGCGTTTTTTCCAGGTGTCTTCTTTGTCAGGCGTTAGAATAATGCAGGGCTCACTTAAGCCCGAAGGGTGCGGAATTGCCATCGCTTGAATGGTGGTGATAACACCACTAGTAGGCGCATGAATAGGCAATGACATTGGGCTGTTACTGACAGTCAAGGCTTGGCCTTTTAGTACTTTATCACCAATGTTAACCAGCAAATCACCCGCTTGACCAATATGCTGACGAATAGGAATAATGAGCTGCTCAGGAATTTGCGCGCTGGCAATAGGCTTAGTATTGGTGAGAAATTTCTGCTCAGGCGGGTGAATGCCGCCGTGAAACTGCCAAAAATTACTATTTTTTATCCGATCAATTACCGATTCCACACAAGCCTCATCTAATCTATCTGTACTACAGGTATGCTAGCTAAATCCCACTGCCAGTTTTGCGTTGTTGTTTTGACTGGGATCATTTCAATACAATCTACTGGGCAAGGGGCAACGCATAAATCACAGCCAGTACACTCGTCGGCAATGATAGTGTGCATTTGTTTGGTGGTGCCGATAATGGCATCGACCGGACACGCCTGAATGCACTTAGTACAACCAATGCAGTCTTCTTCAATGATAAATGCGACTTTCGGGGAATTATCTGTTTGATGGTTTTCATCGAGCGGTTGCACCTCAACGCCCATTAAGTCGGCGATTTTCTTGATAGTGTCTTCACCACCTGGCGCACATTTATTGATGGCTTCACCATTGGCAACCGCTTCGGCATAAGGCTTACAACCGGGATAACCACATTGCCCACATTGTGTTTGTGGTAGTAGGGCATCTAGTTGTTCAGCGAGCGGGTCGCCTTCCACTTTAAATCGTACCGATGCAAAGCCGAGTAAGGCACCGAAAAATGCGGCAATAACGCCTAGGACTAATATTGCGATAAAAGTGCTCATTAAAACTTAACCAAGCCAGTAAAGCCCATAAAGGCCAATGACATTAAACCCGCTGTGATCATAGCAATGGCTGAACCTTTAAAGGGCGTTGGTACATCGGCATTCGCGAGTTTTTCACGCATGGCAGAGAACATGATCAAAACCAAAGAAAAACCGGCCGCGGCGCCGAAGCCGTAGACAATAGATTCGAAAAAATTATGCTGCTCATATAGGTTTAATAACGCGACACCTAATACCGCACAATTGGTGGTGATCAGTGGCAAGAAAATACCCAATAAACGGTATAAGTTGGCACTGGTTTTATGGACCACCATTTCGGTAAATTGCACCACAACCGCAATCACTAAAATAAAGGTCATGGTGGTTAAATACTCTAAGCCCAAGGGTGCGAGAATATAGCTATTGACGATATAACTCAACAGAGAAGCTAGTGTCATCACAAAAGTCGTTGCAAATGACATGCCTATGGCGGTTTCTGTGCGAGATGACACCCCCATAAACGGGCATAAGCCGAGAAACTTAACCAAGACAAAGTTATTTACTAATACTGTGCCAACGAGTAGCAGAAGATAGTCAGTCATTTGAGCAATAATTACGTGAAAAATTCGCACTATTATCCGTGTTTATCAAGCAATAAACAACCGATGAAGACAAGGATATTGATTTTAATGCTCAGTTAATTAATCGTCATCAAATATGGTTATTAAAACTGAGCTTCAAAAGGCTTAAAATGTGTTTGCAATAGCGATAAAAATAAAGCCACTGTTGTTAGTGACTTTATGAGGTAAGCTTAAGAAAGTTCAGGTAATTTACTAGTCTTACTGAATTGATGATAAGGGTCTAGGTTTACCAATATAAAAGCCTTGGCAGCCATCAACAAAGAGTTTTTCCAGCATAAATTTCTCTTCTTGGCTTTCAACGCTTTCTGCAAGCACACTTATGCTTAATCTATGGGCTAAATCTACCATTAAACGCAGGAAGTACTGATTATTCTTATCTTCATCAATATCCAAGGTATAACTGCTGTCCATTTTAATAAAATCTGGCTTTAAATCCCTGAAAAACTTAAATGAGGTTAGTCCAACACCAAAGCGCTCAACCGTAATACGTGCACCCACCCTATGGATCATATCAATAAAATGCTTACTGGTTTTAATATTTTGCTGTAGGCCGTGCTCGGTAATTTCAAAAACCAGTTTTGAGGCAATAGTGGCATCACGTAGTAGACGCCTTTCTAGCCAAATTAAGAACTGACTGTCGTTAATGGAGCGGGCGCTAATATTGATACCAAAATAATGGTCTTGCATATTTTTATCGGCAATTTCATTAATGGCGGTTTCGATGATCATGCGATCGACTTCAACAGTTTTACCGAGTCTTTGCGCCATGGCGAAAAAAGAAGCTGTCGGTAATATATCGTCATTGTCATTTAAAAATCGCGCTAATATTTCACCATACGCGCGGCTGTTAGGGGTACTAGGTTTGATGGTTTGAACCAGTAAGTTAATGCGTTTATTGTCCAGTACATTATCAATTTCTTGTCGCCAATTTTGATTACTGTATCCGGCGCTACTGCTTTCTAAAATACTTGTGTCGGTTTGTGCGAACCAAGCATTTGTTTGTTGCGTTTGCGCTATGCTTATACCCGTATCTGCGAGGGCTAAAAGCTCTCCTAAAGGTTTGTCATTATCAAAATATACCATACCCGTATAGGCCACAGAGTCAAGATCTGAGACTTGTTGATAGTCATTAAAACGACTGGTAAGGCTCTTACCAAATTCTTCTGCACTTTTTAAGGTGATATTAGGGATCAAAGTGGCAAAGTCTGAGCTATTTAGGCGAAATACTTGTGCACCTTTATAATGTTTGATGGTTTGCTTCATTATTTCAGCGACATTGCGAACATACATATCGCCTTCATGAAAACCGTGAATTTGATTGATGGTTTGTAGCTCTGAGCAGCGCGTAATGGCTAATACGCCAAAATCAGAGCAACTATCGGCATTCTCAAAAAATTGGATAAAGCGCGTACGATTTTCTAATTGTGTTACCGGTTCAATGTAAGCGTCTTTTTCCAACAGTGCTGTTGCGGTTATTTTGCTGGCAATCAGTGTTTTCAGCTCAGTTAAGTGGTGCTGGATTTCGGGTAAGTCAATGTCATTATCGCTGAGATCTTCGTTGTTATCTTCGCCGGTTATAAGAATGGCAAGATCGCGCTTTATTTGACTGTTAATTTTACCGGCCAGTCGTCGATAGCGGCCGATGCTAAATAATGCAGCAATTATTATAAATAAAATACTAAGTACAAATACTGCGAGTACCGTATCACGTAAAAGTAGTAGTTCAGCTTCAACATTGAGTTGGTACGTTACCGTTAACGCTGAATTCGGCAATGTAACTTGGCTGGCAGGCGCTAAGATAAAGTCGCTAATAAATGTCGACTTTGCTTTGGTGCTGACCAGGTCACTACCATTATCATGGGTTATAGTTAGTGCGTAATAAGAAGAAATTTTGGACAGTTGTTGAGCAAATGCTTCACTGCTACCCATATCCATTTGTTTGTCTAGCGTCAATAAAACTTGCCTGTGTTGACTCTGTTTTTCAACAGTGTCAAATGCCAATAATACCGCCCCAGCGACTGCGACGCAGGCACTAAAAGCAAGAGCAAAAAAGATGTTTCGTAAAAGTAATTGCGAGTATGTATACATAATTCCATGGCGCCTGTATATGTTATTATTGTGGTAACAAATTTATAGCCTGCATATGTTTTCGTTTATTAATAGTGACTATTATCTTGTCGTTATCGTAACAAAATAGTAGCCCACTGCTTATTTTTAACACGAATTATTGTATTTTACTAACTATATGATTATCCCACAATAATTATTATAGTCAGCTTAACGTAATTTGCTGACATTCTTTACGCTAGCTGGTGATTAACCTACTAATACTTGTCATTATTGTTTGCCAAATTTAACTTGCTATAAAAGTAGTAACTCTATATAATTCGCCCAGCTTGAATATAGCAATATTTCACTGAATAGGTTTTTAGCGCCGTTGGCTTAAACATCTAAAGTATTGTTATACAAAACCAAGGGATAATTGCTTGGTTTACATCGTGGGTTCAGTGAATAAGCCCCGCGTTATGGGGCTTTTTTGTATCTTAAAATCAATAAAGGATGCAAGAACAGCAGGGCGTTATGCCCTTTTTTTGTTTCTGGACTCTTTCCAATTGGAGAAAAGTGCTTGGCTAAATTTGAACACAAGTTAACCGCAATGTTACGTCCTGCCGTTGAAGAAACCGGCAAGGAATTATTAGGCGTAGAATTTATTAGTGCCGGTAACCATTCGGTATTACGATTATTTATCGATCATGAAAACGGTATCGATGTTGATGACTGCGCAGAAGTGAGTCGTCAGGTAGGGGCGATTCTCGATGTAGAAGACCCAATTAGTAGCGAATATAACTTAGAAGTTTCATCTCCAGGGCTTGATCGCCCTCTATTTGAACAAGCGCACTTTGCTGCGGTTATTGATGAAACAGTCGAAGTTAAAATTTCAATGCCATTGAATGGCCGCCGTAAATTTAAGGGCAAATTAGTAGCCGTTGAAAACGACAGCATCATTGTCATGGTAGATAACGAAGAATATGAACTCGTTATCAGTAATATCGACAAGGCACACCTTGTTTTTAATCACCGTAAATAAATCTAATATTTGAGAAAGGCTAATTAGCATGAGTAAGGAAATATTACTGGTCGTTGATGCTGTTTCTAATGAAAAGGCATTACCGCGAGAAAGCATTTTTGAAGCAATGGAAACCGCTTTAGAAACGGCGACAAAAAAAAAATATGAAGGCGAGATTTTAGTTCGTGTTTGCATTGACCGCGCAAGTGGTGAATTTGATACATTCCGTCGTTGGTTGGTGGTTGACGAAAATGAAACGCCAATGGAAAACCCATACGCTGAAATAAGCTTAGCGGCGGCGCAATATGATGATCCAGAATTAAATGTTGGTGATTTTGTTGAAGAGCAAATTGAATCAGTTAAGTTTGACCGTGTTACAACACAAACAGCAAAACAAGTGATTGTGCAAAAAATTCGCGAAGCAGAGCGCGGATTAATCGTTGACGCTTATCAAGAGCAAATTGGCGAAATCATTACCGGTGTGGTGAAAAAGGCCAGTCGTGACAGTGTGATTCTAGATTTAGGCAATAACGCTGAAGCGATCGTTTATCGTGATGATATGTTGCCGCGTGAAAGCTTCCGTCCAGGCGATCGTATTCGTGGCTTGCTTTATGAAATTAAGCCTGAAGCCCGCGGCGCACAATTATTTGTTAGCCGTACAAAACCGGATATGCTGATTGAACTATTTCGCGTAGAAGTGCCAGAAATTGGCGAAGAAATGCTGGAAATTAAAGGTGCCGCTCGTGATCCGGGTTCTCGCGCTAAAATATCAGTGAAAAGTAATGATAAGCGTATCGACCCAGTAGGTGCTTGTGTGGGTATGCGCGGTTCGCGTGTGCAAGCGGTATCGGGTGAACTAGGCGGCGAGCGTGTTGATATCGTTCTATACGACGACAACCCAGCACAATATGTTATCAATGCAATGGCACCGGCTGAAGTAGCCTCTATCATAGTTGACGAAGACAAGAACACCATGGATATTGCCGTTGAAGAAGGCAACTTAGCCATGGCAATTGGTCGTAGTGGTCAAAACGTACGTTTAGCAAGCCAATTAACCGGCTGGGAACTTAACGTGATGACCGTCGCTGACATGAACGAAAAGCACCAAGCTGAAAATGATAAAGTATTAACCTTATTTACTGACAAGCTTGATCTTGATGAAGATTTTGCCTTGATGTTAGTGGAAGAGGGCTTTACCTCATTAGAAGAAATTGCTTACGTACCTGTGGCAGAAATGCTTGATATTGACGGTATGGATGAAGATATTGTTGAAGAATTGCGTGAACGCGCAAAAGCGGCAATTACCACGCAAGCATTAGCCAGTGAAGAAACACTTGAAGGTGCCGAGCCAGCTGAAGACTTATTAAACCTTGAAGGTTTAGATCGTCATCTAGCATTTGTCTTAGCAAGTCGCGGTGTGAGAACACTGGAAGATCTTGCTGAACAAGGCGTTGATGAAATTTCAGACATTGAAGAATTAGATGAAACCAAAGCGGGCGAGCTAATTATGGCAGCACGTAATATTTGTTGGTTTAACGAAGAATAAACTCACCGGGAGAAAAATATAGATGGCAAACGTAACAGTAGAACAACTTGCCAATGAAATCGGTACACCGGTGGATCGCTTAGTTAGCCAATTGGCTGATTCTGGCGTGAAAAAATCGGCAACTGATTCCGTTTCGCAAGAAGAAAAAGAAGCATTACTTGAGCATTTAAAAAAGCAGCACGGTGATGACTCAACGGCTAGCCCAAGCAAAATGACGCTAAGTCGTAAGAAAAAATCAACCTTAGTTTTAGGTCATGGTAGCAAAGCTAAATCGGTACAAGTTGAAGTACGCAAAAAGCGCACTTATGTAAAACGTAGCGATTTAGAAGAGCAACAACAAGCTGAAGAAGAAGCAAAAGCAGCAGAAGAAGCACGCATTAAAGCAGAAGCGGACGCCAAAGCGAAAGCCGAAGCCGATGCTAAAGAAGCTGAAAACGCGCGTGCAGCAGCGGCTGCAAAGGCTGAAGTTGAAGCAAAAGCTAAGTTAGCTGCAAAAGCGGAAGCAGAAGCAAAAGCGAAGCAAGCGGCAGTGGCAAAAGCTAAAAACATTGAAGAGTCTGCTAATAAAGCAGCGCCAGCACCTGCTGAAACGGAAGAAGCGAAAAAGTTACGCTTACAACAAGAGGCTGAGCTTGCGGCGAAAGCTGAAGAAGAGGCACGTTTGTCGGCAGAAAAAGCCCGTAAGCTTGCTGAAGAAAATGAAGCCCGTTGGAAAGAACAAGAAGCAGAACGTAAAGCGAAAGAAAAAGAAGTGGTACATTTAACCTCTTCTAAATATGCGCAAGAAGCTGAAGATAAAAGTGACTCTGCCGATGAAGGCGGACGTCGACGCAAGAAGAAAAAACCTGCGGGTCAAGATCGCAACAACCGTGGTGGTCGTAACGCAAAAGGTAAAGGCAAGTTAAGCTTATCTTCACCGCAAAGCCTTAAGCATGGTTTCCAAAAGCCAGTTGAAGCAAAAATGTCTGAAGTACGTATTGGCGAAACCATTTCGGTGGCGGAATTGGCTAATAAAATGTCAGTCAAAGGTGCAGAAGTTGTAAAAGTGATGTTTAAGATGGGTGCTATGGCAACCATTAATCAAGTGATTGACCAAGAAACAGCGGCTTTAGTTGCTGAAGAAATGGGTCGTGAAGTGGTACTGGTAAAAGAGAATGCTCTAGAAGAAGCTGTACTCTCTGATCGTGGCGCATCGGGTGATGCAATTACGCGCGCGCCTGTGGTGACTATTATGGGGCACGTTGACCATGGTAAAACCTCATTACTTGATCACATTCGTGAAGCAAAAGTCGCTGACGGCGAAGCCGGTGGTATTACTCAGCATATTGGTGCTTATCATGTAGAAACAGGTCATGGCATGATCACGTTCCTTGATACGCCTGGCCATGCTGCGTTTACTGCCATGCGTTCACGTGGTGCTAAAGCAACCGATATCGTTATTATTGTTGTCGCGGCTGACGATGGTGTTATGCCACAAACGATTGAAGCAATTCAGCATGCGAAAGCCTCTGAAGCGCCAATTATCATCGCCGTTAACAAAATGGATAAAGAAACGGCAGACCCTGATCGTGTTAAAACTGAGTTGTCTCAACACGATGTTATCCCAGAAGATTGGGGTGGCGATGTGCAATTTTGTCACGTGTCGGCAAAAACCGGCTTAGGCATTGACGAGCTACTTGATTCAATTTTATTACAATCTGAAGTATTAGAATTAACCGCCGTTGTTGATAAAATGGCCAATGGTGTTGTGGTTGAGTCTAAACTTGATAAAGGTCGCGGCCCAGTGGCAACGGTACTTGTTCAAGAAGGTACCTTGAACCAAGGTGATATCGTACTGTGTGGTTTAGAATACGGACGTGTTCGAGCCATGCGCGATGAAAACGGTCGTACAATTCAATCTGCCGGCCCGTCAATTCCCGTTGAAATTATTGGCTTAAGTGGTGTGCCACAATCAGGTGACGAAGCAACCGTTGTTAAAGATGAGAAAAAAGCCCGTGAAGTTGCGTTATTCCGTCAAGGTAAATTCCGTGATGTTAAATTGGCTCGTCAACAAAAATCTAAACTTGAAAACATGTTTGCTAACATGGCTGAAGGCGATATTTCTGAAGTTAATGTTGTGCTTAAATCAGATGTTCAAGGTTCACTTGAAGCGATTTCTGACTCATTAGTTAAGCTGTCTACCGATGAAGTTAAAGTACGCATTATCGGTAGTGGTGTTGGTGCCATTACTGAAACGGATGCAACACTTGCTGCTGCTTCAAATGCAATCGTAGTTGGCTTTAACGTTCGTGCCGATGCAACAGCACGTAAAGTGATTGAAGCTGAGAAAATCGATTTACGCTACTACAGCGTTATCTACGCCTTGATTGACGAAGTTAAATCAGCCATGAGCGGTATGCTTGCACCTGAGTTCAAACAAGAAATTATTGGTTTAGCACAAGTACGTGACGTATTTAAGTCACCTAAAATCGGTGCAATCGCTGGTTGTATGGTTACTGAAGGTATTATCAAGCGTTCAGCACCAATTCGTGTACTTCGTGAAAACGTTGTAATTTACGAAGGTGAGTTGGAGTCTTTACGTCGCTTTAAAGATGACGTACAAGAAGTTCGTAACGGTACTGAGTGTGGTATCGGTGTGAAGAACTACAACGATGTTCGCGTTGGTGACCAAATTGAAGTGTTTGAGACCGTAGAAGTTAAGCGAAGCTTATAGCTTTTTGCTTGATTCTTTCGCCTAATACTACATCGGATATACTTACGTACATTAGTACGCTGCGTGTATCCTCTTTGTACTAGGCGAAATTATCAGTGCATAAATACTAAAGCTTAAAATCTACAACGCTTTAAGAGTTAAAATATTTATAAATGGAGGCTTAGCCTCCGTTTTTGTTAGGAGTTTAAAATGGCTAGAGAATTTG